>CAVXYL010000011.1:0-247210 GCA_963765975.1 uncultured Actinomycetota bacterium
GCTTGGCCGCCTCCCGGAGCCACCACTGGGTGATGCCGGTGAACGACACCGTGCCACTGTGGCCGAACACCACCAGGTCCCACTCGTCCTTGGCCACTTCGGTCTCTGGAGTGGACAGGGCCCGGCGGGCGTGACCGGTCAGACAGTTCGCGAGCCCGGGGAACTCCAGGCCGCGGCCCTCCGCCACGACGTAGTCGGCGAGCGAGCTCACCTGCTGGCGGCGCAGATCATCGCAAAGCGCACGCAGCACCGCCTCGTCGGTCTTCACGGCGTTGACCCGACAGGCGTAGCTGCAGCGCAACAACACCTGTGTGACGAGCAGCCGCGGCAGCCCCCGCAGACTCACCTCCCCGCCCTGGCCGATCGCCGGCTCGGTCGCCAGCCAATGCTTCTCGACCAGGTCAGGGTTGCCCCGTTCGCATGGCCCGCAGCCGCTGCTGATGCGCCTCGCAGTAGACACCGTCGCGATGACGGGCCGGGCGAGTGCAGGCTGCGACAGCGCAGGCGTGCCCGACCTCAACCTTCGTTGTCGAGTCAGATTGAGGGCGGGCTGGCAACGCGACGATCTCGCCGTCGCTCAGCCCGTGCTCGGCGAGCCGGCGGCGGCATGAGGCGCAGATCCGGGACCGATCCGCTGCGGTGGTCGAGCAGCCCACGGCCCGGCAGACCGGACGGCCCAGCAACGGATGCGAAGCAGGCGGTAGAGCACCAGCGCCACCGGATCCCATCCGGCCTCGGCGAGAAACGCTGGATCGATCACCGCGGCGATCTCCGCGGCGCGCCCGCCGATCGCAGCGTCGGCGAAGACATGCTTCGCCTCGCCGACCGTGCCCGCAGCGGCAACCGCCCGGGCGGCGCTCACCGGCCGGTCCCGGTCAGCCGCGTGGGCTGGGCACCCGGTCGACCGCCTCCCGCAGCCGGGCCGGGTCGGGATGCAGATACACCTGCGAGGAACTCATCGACGCGTGCCCGAGCAGCTCGGCGATCTCATCCAGGCCGCTGCCGGCGTCGGCGAGGTTGCTGCCGAACGCGTGCCGCAGCTGATGCGGGCGCACCGCGCCGGTCCAGTCCCGCCCGCCGCGAGCAGCGCGGTCATCAACTCGTTGATCGCGTCCGGGCGCATCGGCGACACCGATCGGCTCCCGGAACAGGTTGACCAGCAGGAAGTCCGACTCGCCGCCCGCGGCACCCCCAGCCGCTCGAATTCGTAGCCGTCGAAGGCCTGCACCACCAGGAAGTCCAGCGGCACCCAGCGTTGCCGGCGCGACTTCGCCCACGCACCGTTCGGGTTGTCCCGGCGCACCACATGCAGGTGCGCCCGCTCCACCTCGCAGCCCAGCAGCCGCGAGTCCGGCAGCAGATGCACGTCGCTGCGCCGCAGCCCGCACAGCTCTCCGCGGCGCAGACCCGGCCCGAGCCATCAGCAACACGATCAGCCGGTCCCGCGCCGAACGGCACGCCCGCAGCAGCGCGACGATCTCCTCGTCGCTGGCCCGGTCCACCATCGGCTCCGGCTCGTGCAGCCGGTGCCTGGCCCGCATCCGCCACGCCATCCGGCCGTCCTCGCCGCGCGCCTGCTCGGGCAGGTCACGCTCGTCGGCCAGCTCGTAGATCAACGGCATCAGACCGCGCCGGGGCCCGCCCCGACGTCACCGCGTGGGCGACAAACCCGCGCACCGCCGTCAACACACCATTGATCCGCCGGGCGCCGCGCACCGGCTCCGCACCCGGCCCGGCCAGCACTGACCGCCCACCGACGACGTCGCCGCCGCTGGCCTGCGGGCCGGCATGCCGCAGCCAGGTGATGAACAACCCCAACTGCTCCACCCCGGCGTGCCAGTGCCGGCCGGTGCGCGCGCACCAACGCAGAAACAGCGCGATGCCGCCCGCATAGGACCGCGTGGTCAGCTCCGAGCCGTCGCGGCCGAACCGCACATGCCGCAAGAACGCGTCCGCCTCGCCACCACCGCCAAGCTCCTCATCAAGCACCGTCCAATACCGCACCCCGGACGGCAACCTCACCAGGAAAGCCCGCATCCCTGATCTCCTCTCTCCTGGCAGGCATCTGAACAACTACCAGCCACGAGCACCACAACCCAGGAGATCCGTTGCAGAACCGGTCCGTGTCCCGGCCTCCGCAACGTCACGCAACAGCCGAGCCGACCCCAGAGAACGTCGGGGTATGGTTGTACTCGGCCTTCCAGTCGCTGATCACGACCCGGGTGTGGGCGAGTGACCAGAACAGGTGGAGGTTGAGGCATTCGTCGCTGAGCTGGCCGTTGAAGGATTCGATGCAGCCGTTCCGTCAGGGTTGGCCGGGCGGGACGAACGCCAGCCCGACGCGTTCACCGGCCCACTCGGCCATCGCGGTACAGGCGAGTTCGGGTCCGTTGTCGCAGCGCAGTACGGCCGGGTAGCCGGTGGGCGGCGAGCCGGTCGAGCTCGTCGATGAGCAGGTCGGCGGTGATGGAGCGTTCGACGAGTCCGCCGAGGCATTCGCGGGTGTGCTCGTCCACCATGGAGACCATCTTGACCGGCCGGCCGTCGGTCGTGGACTCGAACTGGAAATCGACCGCCCACCCCGGTTCGGCGCGTCCGCGATCGCTGTGTCGGGCGCGGTCGTGGTGCCCAGCCGCTTCCTCCGGCGGTGTTGCGGACCCGCAGCCCCTCGTCGCGCCACAGCCGTTGGATCTTCTTGTCGTTCACCGTCCAGCCCTCGCCGCGGGCGTCGTGATAAATCTCTTGGCGTCGTCGGCTTTCAACCCGCCGAACTGATTCCGCCACCGGTAATAGGTCTGCTCCGCTACACTCAGCTCCCGGCGACGTCGGCGACGTCTTTGCCCTCGGCCAGCAGCCGATCGGCCTGAATGAGCTTACGCAACCACCTGCTCGGGTGTGTGCCGTTTTCCTCGTCGTCATCGTGATCAAGCCTCCTGCCCAACACGTAGGCGGCAAGTCTCACCCGACCCGGACCAACCAGCAGGGGTCACATCACTCCAGCTCCGCGACTTCCACAGACTTCTGGCCATCGTTGACCAAGGGAAATCATCGGAGTGACGGCTGAACAACCATATTCGTAGCCCAGACGCACTCGAACGATTGTGTGTAAAAGTCAAAGAGCCGCCCAGAGCACACTCGCCGCAGCTGAATGACCGGCGAATGGCAGGACCAAACGCCGAAGGCGTGGACGTTCGCGAGCACGATGTCGTCGAAGCGGAAGAGACTGGCGTAGTGAGTGGCCTGGTGCGAACGCACAGCGATGCCGGCGACTCGTTGAAGATAGTCCAACGTCGCTTCTACACCGCTCCGGCAGCCAGTCCAGCGACAGCTCCGCTGCTCGCATCCGCACCGCAAGACTCTCGGGATCGCCGACGAGCACGCGAACCTGGTGCCTGCCGACACCTTCCATTCGAGCACGTCCGCAAGATCGAGAGTCTCGATGAGGAAGGCGCCTGCGTACACCAGGATGTCGAGCTGCTCGGTTGCCTCGAGAACAAAGCGTGCCAGGTCTCGCTCGAGATCGCACTTCGCGTCGGCCAGACTCGTTCGATCTCGCCGCCGCAACGGCAGATGCTTCGGCGGCATCGAGCAGTGCCGGCCAGAGGAACGTCTCCTCCTGTTCAAGGACTCTGGGCGACCTTCCCGCGGGTCACCGGGTAGGGCAGCCGGTCCTCGGAGATCCACCGCGTGACGCTCTTGGCGTCGACCTCGACCGCGGCGGCCAGGGCGGCCGGGTGTCATGCCGGCGTTCAACATCGCGCCACGCAGCCGATGGTTGGTCATAACTGAAGTTATCGCTGCGATGATCCGACACTGATCCACGGTAGATGTCCACAGATGTCCGCAAGATGCGGTGGCGTTGTCCACAGAACCAGTCGACGCTCGAACAGTCAGCAAGGCGGCTCACGCTGACCATCACCAGCCAACAGAGAGGAGTACACATGGATCAGGAACCTGACTAGCGATACTGCGCCGGTCATCGCCAACGGCTGGTCGACCTCGTCGTCTTCGAGTACCGCTCGCTCGTCATCCGCAGGCTCGGCGTCACCGCGGAGTGGCGGGTCCTGGAATGGACGGAGCATGCGGCATGCGCCGGACAGGAGGAGGCGACAGGCGCAGCTGTGCGGGCGTTGCCCGGTCGTCGCGGAGTGTCTCGCGGCCGCCGTCGCGAGCGATGATCGGGCAGAGTGGCGGGGCGGGCTCAACCGAGCTGACCGCGAGCACCTGTGGCCGGCCTCGAACGCACCTATCGTGAAGTCCGGGATTTCGAACTGATGCGGCTCGATGTCACCGGCATCGTCAAACGAAACGGATCGCGCCAGCTCGATCCCGGCGGCTGGAAACGGCGAGCGGCCATGACTGACGACTGGTCGAAGCCCTGCCGAGAGCAGCTGACGGAGTGAGGCTGTTCGCGTGCTCACCGAGCTGCGCGTCATTCGGACGCTCGATGGACGGCCGCTCGATTTCGCTGACTTCCTCGCTTACGTGCTGGCCGCTACAGCCGCCAACGTCGGCGGCCCCGAGAAGTTATCTGGCCGGCCGTCCTGACTCGTGGGAAGCCGGCTACGTGGAAGCACTGCTGCACGGCACTGTCGGCGACGATCCCGTGGGCTTGGCCTCACATCGCACGGAGCCGCTCGTCATCCCTGTGAACGTCGCAGAGCTGATCGAAGCGGGGCGACCGGCATCCAGGCCTTCTCGGGCCTCGAAGAAGCGATCGCTGAGGTTGGTCGTCGGTACAAGTGCAGCGACGACAGTAACGACGACGCGTGGGATGCCGACATCGACGAACTTTTCAGCGCGTTACACCAAGGAGTACGAAAGCTACGTTGTGCGCTTCGCGGCCGCAGCCGAAGCCATCAGCCAAGAGTGCGGCCTCACTGCCGGCATCAAAATGGTCACCGACCCTGATCCGGCGAATGCGTGGTGGGGCGACACGGTTGTAGTCAATCCTGATGGGTTCTCCAGCGATCAGCTCACCTTTGAAATCTGGACAGCTGCTCACCAAGCAGTCGCGCTGCCCAACGTAGAGGTCCGGGTCGCTCCACCGACCTACCCGACGACTGAGCGGAGACAGTGATGACGGTGGAGAACTCGGAGCGCCTGATGACTCTGGCCGAGCTGTCCGAGATGCTCGGCGTCCCGGTGAGCACGATCTACGGCTGGCGCTGCCGTGGTGCGGGTCCACCGGGCTACCGGGTCGGCCGACATGTCCGATTTCGTCGAGCTGCAGTTGATGCCTGGCTGGAGACCCAGACTGACCATGAGCACCTCACGCGGTAAGCCGTGGCGTACATCCAGAGACGCCGCATTCCGGAGAAAACACCTTCGGGCCGGCTAAGAACGGTCACCACTTATCGGGTGCGCTACCGAGATTGGTCAGGGCGGTTGCAGAGCGAGACGTTCCGTCGCGCCGGAGACGCCGAGCGCAGGAAGGCGCAGGTCGAAAACGAACTGGCCAGCGGAACGTGGCGGGACCCGCGTCGCGGAGAGATCCGGTTGAAGGAGTGGGCGGCGGACTGGATCCAGACCCGCCACGACCTCAGGGCCACGACGCGCGCTCGCCTCGAGACCACGATGCGCATGCAGGTCATTCCCAAGTTCGGTGACCTTCCGCTGATCAGAATAACCAACGCCAATGTGCGTGCGTGGGTTGCAGAGATGCTCGACGCCGACCTCTCCCCCGCCAGTTCCCGGAAGGCCGTATTTGCGCTGCGCCACTGCCTCGAGGCGGCGGTTGCTGACGGTCGCCTCTTCACCAATCCGGCAGTCAAGGTGCCCCTCCCGTCCGAACGCGCCAAGCCACCGCGCTTCCTGTCTCAGCCGAGGTCGAGCGACTCGTCAAGGCCGTGCCGAATCGATACCAAGCGCTGATCCTGGTGGGCGCATACGGAGGGCTCCGGTGGGGCGAGGCTGCGGGCCTCACCCGCGCGAATGTCGACACCCATCGATCCCGCATCATTGTGAGCACGACCGCCGTAGAGATAGGCGGCAAGATCACTCTCGGCAACGAGCCCAAGACTCGGCGCTCAAAGCGATCTATCCCGGTTGCGCGAAGCGTGATGCGACAGATCGAGGACCATCTCAGTGATCACGTCGGCAAAGAGGGTGATGCGCTCGTGTTCACCGCACCACATGGCGGGCCGCTGTTCCGCAGCACGTTCTCCCGCGACGTCTGGCGGCCGGCGGTGAAGAAGGCCAAGCTCTCCGGAGTGACCTTCCATACGCTCCGCCACAGCTTCGTCGCCATCCTGGTCGCCGCCGGCTGCAACGTCCGGGAAGTCTCCGAGTGGGCCGGGCACAACAGCGTTGCGTTCACCCTGACGCGCTATGGAGGACTGTTCGAAGATGACACCGATGCAGCAGTCGATCGGCTCGACACCCTGCTCGGTCGTCAAGCTCATGCGCCCCTGGTGCGCCCTTGAGGCTTGGAATGGATAGCTAAGCAATGCTTACGGACAACGTTCGACCTAGTCAACAGCGCTTTCAGACTTGTAGCCCCGACGGGATTCGAACCCGCGCTACCGCCTTGAGAGGGCGGCGTGCTAGGCCGCTACACAACGGGGCCCCTAGCTGTTGATCATCGGCCTCACGACCGCTGACCAGACCGCGGAAGCCTACCAATTCCCTAGTCGGACGGCGAATCGGAGCGTCTGCGTCGCTGGGGTACTAGGACTCGAACCTAGACTAACTGAACCAGAATCAGTCGGGCTGCCAATTACCCTATACCCCATCTTCCCGCCGCCTCGGAGTCGCCGAGAGCGGTCGCGCCCGCGCGGGGCACGAGGATTGACTTTACTGTAATGAGCGGCCGGGGCTCAAACCGGCGCGGGCCTGACCGCTCCCGCGAGCCCGCCGGCGCCGGACTACTTCACGGCCGACAGATCGACCCGGCGCCGCAGCTTGAGCCGGGTCCAGAACAGGTAGGCCAGGAGGGCGAAGAGGGCGAAGCCGCCGACGTCGAAGACGGCATCGACCCAGCCGATCTCCCGAATCGCCTTGAGGGCGGCGATCGAACTGGTCAGACCCGCGATCACGTACGCGCAGACGTTGTTGACCACATGGGCGGCGATCCCGGCCTCGAGCCCGCCGGTCCGCCAGACCAGGATGGCCGCGAGCAGCCCGAAGGCCAGCCGATCCACGAAGAGCGGCAGGTTCTGCGTCCCGTGCAGCAGCGCGAAGACCACCGAGGAGACGATCACGCCGAACCACGGCGTGCGCACCAGGCTGCCCAGCGCCTGCAGCAGATACCCCCGGAAGAAGATCTCCTCGGCCAGCGCCTGGATCGGTGACGTCAGCACGATCACCACCAAGAAACCCCAGAACCCCTGCTGGACACCGAACTTCAACGGCTCATCCTGAACCAGCGTCGACAGCAGCAGCGCGCCGTTCAGCGTCACCAGCGCGATCACCAGGCAGCCGAGCAGGTAGCGCCAGCGGATCCCCGGGCCGACGGAGGACAGCCAGCGCGGCCGGACCTGATGCACCACCATCATCAGACCCCAGGAGATCGGGATCAGCGTGGCGATGCCGAGGTTGACCGCCAGCATGCCGAGCGGGCTCCGGAACGCGAAGGCGTCGGTGAAGTAGTCCCGGTACACCCGGTCGTTCGCGGTCGTCGCCCAGAACAGCGTGACCAGCGCCTGGCTCACCACCGCCGTCAGCAGCAAGAACAGCGACAAGCCGAACAGGGCACCGAGCAGCGAACGCCACCACAGGTAGGTCTCGCCGCGCAGAATCAGCGGGTACTCAGCACCGTCGGGCGGCAGTACGCCCACCTCGGATTTCGGCCGAGCGACCGGCCGAGTGTCCTTCTGCGGCTCGCGCGCCGTCGCCGTCGTGGGCGGGGTGGCGGTCGTCCGACGCTGCGGCGGTCGGCCGGCGGGATGACCCCCGGCCGGCGGGTCCGTTTCTTGCTCGCGGCCATCAGCGATCAGGCTTCAGGCCGGCTCGCGCCGCCGCGATCCGGGCCAGGCTGGACTCGCGTCCGAGCAGTTCCATCGACTCGAACAGCGGTGGCGAGATCCGGCGACCGGTGATCGCGGTCCGGACCGGGCCGAAGGCCAACCGGGGCTTGAGCCCGAGGCCGTCGACCAGAGCGGCCCGGAGCGCGGATTCGATCGATGCGTGGTCGAAGCTCTCCAACGGCTCGAGGGCCTCGTACGCCGCCGTCAGCGTCGGCAGGGCGTCGGCCGTCAGCGCTGCGGCCGGGTCGATCTCCAACGCGTCGTCCTCGGTGAACAAGAAGCCGAGCAGGTCGACCGCCTCCGAGAGGGTGTTGATCCGCTCCTGCACCAGCGGGGTCACCGCAGCCAGCAGTTGCTGTTCGTCCGGCAGCGGTGGATCGCTGACCAGGCCGGACCGCACCAGGAACGGCACGAGGGCGGCGGTCAGTTCGGCCGGTTCGAGCAGCCGGATGTGCGAGGCATTGATCGCCTCGCACTTCTTCGCGTCGAACCGGGCCGGGTTGGCGTTCACCCGGAGGATGTCGAAGGCCTCGACCATCTCGTCGACGCCGAAGATGTCGCGGTCCTCGGCGATCGCCCAGCCGAGCAGGGCCAGGTAGTTCAGCAGGGCCTCCGGCAGGTAACCCTTCTGCTGGTACTCGGCCAGCCCGGATCCCTTGTCCCGCTTGGAAAGGCGCCGGTTCCCCTCGCCCAGCACGGTCGGCAGGTGGCCGAAGATCGGCGTCCGGCCGCTGCCCACCCCGATCTGCTTGAGCGCCTCGTAGAGCACGATCTGCCGTGGCGTCGAGGGCAGCAGATCCTCGCCGCGAAGCACGTGGGTGATCTCCATCAGCGCGTCGTCGACCGGGTTGACCAGGGTGTAGAGCGGTTCGCCGTTGCCGCGCACGATCACGTAGTCGGGTACGTGCTCGGCACCGAAGGTGACCGGGCCGCGGACCAGATCGTCGAAGGTGATCGGGCCATCGGGCACCCGCATCCGCACCACGAACGGAACCGACAGCGCCTCGAGTTCGGCCACCCGCTGCTCGCTGAGGTTGCGGCAGAAGCCGTCGTAGCCCGAGGGTGCGCCCTTGGGCCGAGCGGCCTCCCGCGCCTCGATCTCCTCGCGCGTGCAGTAACAGCGGTACGCCAGCCCGGCATCGAGCAGCGAGGTCACGATCCCGCGATAGATGTCGCCGCGCTCGGACTGGATGTAGGGGCCGTACGGACCGCCGACGCCGGGGCCCTCGTCCCAGGTCGAGACCCAGCCAGGTGAGGGAATCGTAGAGGACGCGGTACGACTCCTCGAGATTGCGACCGGTGTCGGTGTCCTCGACCCGGAGCACGAACGTGCCGCCGTAGTGCCGGGCGAAGACCCAGTTGAACAAGGCACTTCGGACGTTTCCGACGTGCAGGTTTCCGGTCGGCGAGGGTGGGAATCGCACCCGGACCTGCTCCGGCCGGAGCTCACCGAGGACGCTCCGATCGTTCCGGGTCCTGATCTGCGACTCGCTCACCGCTCTGCTTTCTCGCTGTCTGTCGTCGACGGGCCGCTGCCCGCCACCGGGTTGGTGAGGGTACCGATGCCCTCGATCTCGATGCTGATCTCCTGCCCGGGCAGGATCTCCCCCACGCCCTCGGGCGTACCGGTCAAGATCACGTCGCCGGGCAGCAAGGTGGTGTAGGAGGAGATGAAGACGATCAGCTCGGCGATGCCGAGGATCATGTCCCGGGTGTTGCCGTCCTGCCGCAACTCACCGTCCAGCGAACTGCGGATCCGCAGCGCCGCCACCTCGTCCAGGCCCTGGTGGGTGGTGATCCAGGGCCCCAGCGGGCAGAAGGTGTCGAAGCCCTTCGCCCGGGCCCATTGGCCGTCGGTCTTCTGCAGGTCGCGTGCGGTGACGTCGTTGGCGATCGTGTAGCCGAAGATCACCTCCGGAACGCGGTCGATCGGCACCTCCTTGCAGATCCGGCCGATGACCACCGCCAGCTCACCCTCGAAGCTCACCTTGTTGCTGGCGGCCGGGTAGATGATCGACTCGCCCGGCCCGATCACCGAGGTGTTCGGCTTGAAGAAGGTCATCGGCGTCTTGGGCACCTCGTTGCCGAGCTCGGCGGCGTGGGCGGCGTAGTTGCGGCCGACCGCGACGATCTTGCTGCGTGGGATCACCGGCGCGAGCAGGCGGACACCGTCGAGTTCCTTCCGCTCGCCGGTGAGCTGAACGGGCATGGCGATCGGATCGCCGGTGAGCACGGAGACGGTGTCGGGATGTTGCCCGCCGTCCTCGGCGAGCTCGACGATTCCGTACTGGGGATCTCCGCCGGCAGCAAAACGGGCTATACGCACCTGCTCACCCTATCCGCGGCGGCCGAGGCGACCGGACAGGTGAGAATGGCGGGATGAGCCCTACTGCTGCACCGTTCGATGCCGTCGAGGTGATCCGCACCAAACGTGACGGGGCCGAGCTCAGCGACGACCAGATCGACTGGGTGATCGCCGCGTACACCGCCGGTGACGTCGCCGAGGAGCAGATGTCGGCGCTGGCCATGGCGATCTTCTTCCGCGGGCTGACCCGGCGCGAACTGGGCCGCTGGACCCGGGCCATGATCAACTCCGGCGAACGGCTGGACTTCTCCTCGCTGTCGCGGCCCACCGCCGACAAGCACTCCACCGGCGGCGTCGGCGACAAGATCACCCTGCCGCTCGCGCCGCTGGTCGCGGCCTGCGGCGTCGCCGTGCCGCAGCTGTCGGGCCGCGGCCTCGGCCACACCGGCGGCACGCTCGACAAGCTGGAGTCCATCCCCGGCTGGCGGGCGTCGATCAGCAACGCCGAGATGCTCGACCAGCTCGAGCAGGTCGGCGCGGTGATCTGCGCGGCCGGCACGGGACTCGCACCGGCCGACCGCAAGCTGTACGCGCTGCGGGACGTGACCTCCACCGTGGAGGCGATCCCGCTGATCGCGTCGTCGATCATGAGCAAGAAGATCGCCGAGGGCACCGGCGCGTTGGTGCTCGACGTCAAGGTCGGAACCGGTGCCTTCATGAAGACCGTGGAATCGGCGCGCGAGCTCGCCCAGACCATGGTTGATCTTGGTCAGGATGCCGGCGTCACCACGGTTGCGCTGCTCACCGACATGTCCACCCCACTGGGCCTGACGGCCGGGAATGCCTTGGAGGTCAGGGAATCGGTCGAGGTGCTGGCCGGTGGCGGGCCGTCCGACGTGGTCGAACTGACCTTGGCGCTGGCCCGGGAGATGCTCAGCGCCGCCGGGCACGATGATCATGATCCGGCCGACGCGCTGAGCTCGGGACGGGCGATGGACTCCTGGCGTTCCATGATCATCGCCCAGGGCGGGGACCCGGACGCCGAGTTGCCGACGGCTCGGGAGAGCGAAGTGATCACCGCGGACACCGACGGAGTGCTGATCTCGATGGACGCCATGGCGGTCGGTGTCGCCGCCTGGCGGCTGGGCGCGGGCCGGGCCCGCAAGGAGGACGCGGTACAGGCCGGCGCCGGCATCGAGCTGCACGCCAAGCCGGGCGACCGGGTCCGCGCCGGTCAGCCGTTGCTCACCCTGCACACCGACACCCCGGAACGCTTCGACCGGGCGCGGGACGCGCTCGCCGGGGCGTACGCGATCGGTGACGAGCCGCCGGCCGGAGAGGCCGCTGATCATCGACCGGATCGCCTGACCCGATCATGGTCGACGCCAGCGACCTGTGGCCGCCGTTCGGGCTGATCATCCGGGCCGGCGATCTCCGGCTCACCCCGGTCGCCGACGACGACCTGCCGGGTCTGGTCGAGCTCGCCCTGGCCGGGATCCATGATCCCGACTGGATGCCCTTCGACATGCCGTGGACGCTCGCGCCACCGGCGGAGCTGCCGCGGCGCTACGCCCAGCACTACTGGGAGGTCCGGGCGGCCTTCCGACCGGAGGACTTCACCCTGGACTTCGCCGTCCGCCGCGACGGGCAACTGGTGGGCGTCCAGGGCTTCGCCGCGCGGGACTTCCCGGTCCTGCGAACCGCCGAAACCGGATCCTGGCTGGGTTCGGCATTCCAGGGACGCGGGATCGGCACCCGGATGCGGCAGGCCGTCTGCGCCTTCTTGTTCGACGAGCTCGGCGCGACCCAGATCTCCTCGGCCGCGTTCGTCGACAATCCCGCCTCGCTCGCGGTCAGCCGGAAGGTCGGCTATCGCAGCGACGGGACGGTGCGCAAGAACCGGCAGGGCACGCCGGTCGACAGCCGTCGTCTGCTGCTCGACCCCGATGCCTTCGTCCGCGGCGAGCCGATCGAGGTCACCGGCGCCGAACCGCTACGCCAGTTCCTTGGGGTTGCCTGACGCGCTGCTGTGGATGAGGCCGTAGAGGTAGCCGTCGCAGAGCGCCTCCCAGGAGGCCTCGACGATGTTCTGACCGACCCCGACGGTGGTCCAGGCGCGGAGCCCGTCGGTGGTCTGGATGAGCACCCGTACCGTCGCGTCGGTCCCGTGACCCTGATCGAGGATCCGGACCCGGTAGTCGATCAACTCGAACTTCTCCACCACCGGGTACGCCGGGGTCAGCGCATTGCGCACCGCGTGGTCCAGCGCGTTGACCGGACCGTTGCCCTCGCCGACCACCCGCTGGCTCCGGCCCTTGGCGGTCAGCCGCACCGTGCATTCGGTGTCGGTCGGTTCGCCTTGGTTCGACTGGGTGAAGACGCGCCAGGACTGCACCGAGAAGTACTCGGGCAGCTGGTCGAGTTCGCGACGCAGCAGCAGCTCGAAACTCGCATCTGCCGCCTCGTAGGTGTAACCCGCTGCTTCCGCGTCCTTCACCCGGTCGGTGATCCGAGCCGCAAGTTCACGGTCGGACAGGTCGAATCCCAGTTCCTCACCTTTGATCTGGATGTTGGCCCGCCCCGCCATGTCGGATACGAGCATCCGCATGTCGTTGCCGACCAGCGCCGGATCGATGTGCTGGTAGAGATTCGGATCAACCTTGATCGCGCTGGCGTGCAGGCCCGCCTTGTGGGCGAACGACGACAAACCAACATAGGGCTGACGAGCGCTGGATGGTGCGTTCGTCACCTCTGCGATCTCATGCGAGAGGCGGGTCGCCTCACGCAACGAACCGGCCGGAAGCAGCGGCCAGCCGTACTTCAGTTCCAGGTTGGCGACGACCGAGATCAGCTCGGCGTTGCCGGTACGTTCCCCGTACCCGTTCACGGTTCCTTGCACGTGCATGGCTCCGGCGTCGACCGCCGCCAGGGTGTTGGCGACCGCGCAGCCGGTGTCGTTGTGGGCGTGGATGCCCAGCTGGGCACCGGTCACGCTGGTGGCGGTGACGATCTCGCCGACCCACGGGGGCAGCATGCCGCCGTTGGTGTCGCAGAGGATCACGACCTCCGCGCCGGCCTCGGCCGCGGTCCGGACCACCTCCAGCGCGTACGCCGGGTTCTCCTGAAAGCCGTTGAAGAAGTGCTCGCAGTCCACGAAGACGCGCTGGCCCTCGGACCGCAGATGCTGCACGGTGTCGGTGATCATGGCCAGGTTCTCGGCCA
This sequence comes from uncultured Actinomycetota bacterium, assembly GCA_963765975.1. GTDB lineage: Bacteria > Actinomycetota > Actinomycetes > Propionibacteriales > Propionibacteriaceae > Microlunatus. Next base: position 13,495 of record CAVXYL010000011.1, read on the forward strand.
GCGTGGTGCGCAGGGCCTGTTCGACATGGCGGTCGTGGCTCTTGGCGACGATGCAGGCGACCGGCGCGCGGGACTCGCGCAGGGCCGCGGTCAACGGGTCGTCGGCGGCCTTCATGCCGACCCGCCGGGTGAAGCCGAACGACACCAGTTCGGCATGCTTGAGCGTCTGGGCGCCGTCGGCCATGGCGGCGAAGAACGCCGTGTCGTTGGGATTGGCGCCCGGCCAGCCGCCCTCGATGAAGTCGACTCCGAGCTCGTCGATCAGGGCCGCGATGGCCAGCTTGTCGGCGACGGAGAGGCTGAGGCCCTCCTGTTGGGATCCGTCGCGCAGCGTCGTGTCGAAAACGTGGAACTCAGCCGGCTTCGGCCTTGAAGTGGAGAGCATCGATTTCCTCGAATCGTCGGTGGCGGGCAACGAAAAAACCTCCCGTGTGGAGACAGGGAGGTTGGGCGCGCTGAAGGGCATCAGCGCGCTAGGAAATAATCACCGCCAAGAACTGCATGCCGTCAGTGTGGCTCAGATTCGGCGATTTGACCAGCAGCGGCTCGGCGCTTCACCCAGTTTTCTGTCGCTGTACCCAGGCAACTTCCTGGGTACAGTGCGGGTTTCCCACGTAATACGTGGGAAACCGACAGCCCGCGGCGACCCGGCAGAGCCGGCAGATCCGCGGGGTCAGAGGACGCGGCGGAGCCAGTGGTGGGTGTCCTCGGCGCGGCCGTACTGGATGTCCAGCAGGTTCTTGCGGAGCGCCGCGGTGGTCTCGCCGGTCTGGCCGGAGCCGACGGCGTAGCCTCCGCGAGCATCTCTCAGGCTGCCGATCGGGGTGATCACCGCCGCCGTGCCGCAGGCGAAGAGCTCGGTCACCTGGCCGGCGCTGATGCCGTCGAGGAGTTCGTGGATCCCGATCCGGCGCTCGACCGGCGTCAGTCCGAACTCAGCCGCCAGGGTCAGGATCGAGTCCCGGGTGACCCCCTCGAGGATCGAGCCGTTCAGCTCGGGGGTGATCAACTGGTGGTCGCGGGTCACCAGATAGACGTTCATGCCGCCCAGTTCCTCCAGCCAGCGATGCTCGGCCGCGTCGGCGAACATCACCTGGTCACACCCCTGCTCGGCCGCTTCCTGCTGGGCGATCAGGCTGGCGGCGTAGTTGCCGCCGCACTTCGCCGCCCCGGTGCCGCCGGGCGCCGCGCGGGTGTAGTTCGTGGAGATCCAGATGTTGACCGGACGCACCCCGGAGGCGAAGTACGGGCCGGCCGGGCTGGCGATGCAGCAGTAGGTGACCCGCTTCGCCGGCCGCACCCCGAGGAACGCCTCGGAGGCGAACATGAACGGCCGCAGATAGAGGCTCTGCTCCGCGCCACCCCCGCTGCCGCTCGGCACCCAGGCGCGATCGGCGGCGATCAGCCCGTCGATGCTGGCCAGGAAGTCCTCGGTCTGCAGGACCGGCAACGCCAGCCGGTGCGCGGAACGGGCCATCCGCTCGGCGTTCTTGTCCGGCCGGAACAGCCACACTCCCCCGTCGGCGTGCTGGTAGGCCTTCAGACCCTCGAAGATCTCCTGGGCGTAGTGCAGGACGGCCGTCGCCGGATCGAGCGCGAACGGCCCGTACGGGACGATCGCCGAGTCGTGCCAGCCGTCGTTCGCCGTCCAGGTCGCGACGGCCATGTGGTCGGTGAAATGCACCCCGAACCCGGGGTCGGCGAGGATCGCGCGACGCTCCTCGTCGGCATGCGGCCGCGGGTTGGCACGAAGTTCGAACTGAAGGCTCACGATGCTCGCTTTCGATCGGTGATGGGTGGAACATGTCGTGCCCGCCGGGCCGCAAAGGTCACCGTAGCCGGTGACCTGAGATCGCCTCGCTGCCGCCGTGGCGCAGCCGTTACGATGCGCCGGTGACCGACGCGACCTTCGACGCCTCCGCAGCCCACAGCGAGTTTCAATCTGGCCGTGATCGGCGGTGACGGCATCGGTCCCGAGGTGGTGGCCGAGGGTCTGAAGGTGCTGGACGCGGTGACCGGTGGCGGTGCCTTCGCCACCACCGCGTACGACCTGGGTGCGAGCCGCTGGCAGCGGACCGGGGAGGTGCTGCCGGACTCGGTGATGGCCGAGCTCGCCCAGGCCGACGTGATCCTGCTCGGCGCCGTCGGCGCCGCGCCCGGCGCGAAGGACGTGCCGAGCGGGCTGCTGGAACGCGGACTGCTGCTCAAGCTGCGCTTCGCCTTCGATCACTACGTCAACCTGCGTCCGAGCCGGCTGTTCCCCGGCGTGCCGACCCCGCTGGCCGATTCGGTGATCGCGGACAAGGAGGTCGACTTCGTCGTCGTTCGGGAAGGCACCGAGGGGCTCTACTGCGGCAACGGCGGCGTGGTCCGATCCGGTACGCCGCACGAGATCGCGACCGAGGTCAGCGTGAACACCGCGTACGGCGTGGAGCGGGTGGTCCGCGACGCCTTCGAGCGCGCCGCGCGCCGCCGGAACAAGCTCACTCTGGTGCACAAGCACAACGTGCTGGTGAACGCCGGCGGTCTGTGGAACCGGATCTTCACCGCGGTCGCAGGCGAGTATCCGCAGGTGAGCACCGACTACCTGCATGTGGACGCCGCGACGATCTTCCTGGCCACCGATCCGGCGCGCTTCGACGTGATCGTCACCGACAACCTGTTCGGCGACATCCTCACCGACCTGGCGGCGGCGGTGACCGGCGGCATCGGGCTGGCGGCGAGCGGCAACATCAACCCCGACAAGACCTATCCCTCGATGTTCGAGCCGGTGCACGGCTCCGCACCGGACATCGCGGGCCAGGGCATCGCCGATCCCACCGCGACCATCCTGTCGGTGGGACTGCTGCTTGACCATCTTGGGCTCTCCGAGGAAGCTGCGCGGATCGAGAAGGCCGTGATCGCTGACATCGCGGCGCGGGAGACGACGAGGTCGCGGACGACCAGTCAGATCGGCGACGCCATCGCCGGCGCGGTCTAGCGGCCGCCGCTGCTCAGCGTTCGGGAGCGGTCAACGACCAGCGCAGCGGTCAGTTCGTAGGGGCGGGCTTCGGGCTCGAGGCCACAAGGACGGTAGGTACGACCGAATGCTCCTTGCGGGCCCGGCGGCGGGGCTTTTCCCCGGCGGCCTGAGGCTGGCGGTCGTCAACGACCGGCCATGCGTCCGGATACATCTCGTACATGCGCTGTCCTGAAGTCGGTCGGGAACTCGTCCCGAGGGCGATCCTACTGTCCTCGGAAATAGTAGGACATCCGACTATTTATCGCCCAGTTCTTTCCCGGATCTGTTCCACATGGTGGACCGACCCGCGCCGCCGGACAATCTTTCCGACACTGCTCAGGTGAGCGCCCCTCCCGAACTGCCCGAACTGGTCGTACGCGCGCTGCGCATGTCACTGGTTCGCGGTTACGTTCAGGCCTCTCGGACCGAGACCGGACGGCTGCTCGCCACCCTGGCGGCGACCCGGACCGGCACCATCGCCGAATGCGGCACCGGCTGCGGGGTCGGTGCGGCGTGGTTGCGCAGCGGAGCGCCGAAGGACACCCGGGTGATCACCGCGGAGCTCGACCCCGAACTCGCCCACGGGGTGATGGACATGTTCGCCGACGACGACATCGACGTGATGCATGCCGACTGGAGCAGTCTGGCCGAACACGCGCCGTTCTCGTTGATCTTCATGGATGCCGCCAGCGCCAAGCACTGGCCGCGGGAGGAGATCACCGGACTGCTCGACAACGGCGGGATGATCGTGCTCGACGACTTCATCCCCTGCCCCACCTGGCCCCCGTTGGTGCGCGGCCGGGTGGACACCCTGCGACTGGACTGGCTGGCCGACGAGCGCTTCACCAGCGTGGACGTGATGGTGGCCGACGACACTTCCGTGATCATCGCGGTCAAGAAATAGCGGTCGGCCTCGGCCATCGTGACCGAATTGATGCCGCCCCGTGCTGACGCCCGGCACCTCCGGTCCGGCATCCTGGGCCTGTGGCGAACCGGTGGATGAAGCCTCTTCGCATCCTGGTCGGCATCGTCTTGATGGGTCTGTTCGTCACCGTCAGCGCTCTTTGTGGTGACCCGCTACGCCGGCGGCTGGGGCGTGCCGTACTTCTCCTTCACCTCCGAGCGCGGCTCCCGCTGCACCAACGACTTCGCCGGCTACACCTGCGATCCGGTGACCCTGGCCGACGTCGAGTTCTTCGGCGACGTCGAACCTGCCCGATGACAGCGTGATCATCAGCGGCACCTACCGCGCGACCCACGACTATCGGCTCGATGCGGTGCTCGAAGTGCCGGCGCCGCACGCCGCCGCGGCCATGCGCAGCCTGCAGGAGAGCTTCGGCAAGTGCCAGCCCGGACACCCGTCGCCGCTGAACACCGCCGGGCTGACCAAGATCTGCGTCCTGGCCAATGACAACACCTACACCGCCTCCGGAGAGCCCGACAGCCGCCTCTTCACGATCGGCACCGGCCTCCGCAAGGACGGCACCCGAGTCATCTCGATGGCCATCAAGTCGCTCTGATGTTGTGTGCGCTCGCGCCCGGTCTGGCGCTGGGTCCGCTTCGCTGCAAAACCGTCGCCTACCGCAGCGAATTTGATGCGGTAAGCGGCAAGATCGTGTGGGGAGTGGCGCCTGCGTCGCTCGCGCACGTGCGCGAGCTCGGGTCGGGTGCACGGGTCCGGCCTTCCTGCCCGCTGATGCGTCGGATTTGCACGGTACGTGCAAAACCGTCGCCTACCGCGCGAATTTGATGCGGTAAGCGGCAGTCGTGTGGGGAGTGGGCGCGTCGCCCAGCGCCCGCCCGGGCGCGAGCGCCCAGCGCAGACCGAGCTCACCGGCCGAGGATGGCGAAGAGGTCGGCGACCGTGTTGCAGCTGTCGATCATCTGGCCGACCTGCTCCCGGGTCCCGCGCAGCGGGTCGAGCAGCGGCACCCGCTGCAGGGCCGGGCGACCCTGGACGTCGAAGATCACCGAGTCCCAGGACGCCGCCACGACCGACCGGCCGAACTTCTCCATCACCCGGCCACGGAAGTACGCGCGGGTGTCCTCCGGCGGCGTGGTCCGGGCCCGCTCGACCTCCTCGTCGGTCACCAGCCGTCGCATCTTGCCCTTGGCCAGCAGGGCCTGGTACAGACTGCGCCGCGGGTCGACGTCGGCGTACTGCAGGTCGATCATGGCCAGCTTCGGCGCGTCCCAGTCGAGGCCGTCGCGGTCGCGGTAGGACTCCATCAACTTGAGCTTGGCCACCCAGTCGAGCTGGTCGGCCAGGCTGAAGAGGTCGGTGCGGATCGCGTCCAGGCACTCCTGCCACCGGGTGAAGAGATCCTTCGCCTCGATCAGCGCCGATTCGGTGAGCTCGTCGGCAATCCGCTCGTAGTGCTGCCGGCACGCCTGGAGGTAGATCTCCTGCACCTCGACGGCCGAGGCGGTCCCCCGCTGGTCGAACGACAGCGGCTGCGCGCAGCTCAGGTCGTGGCTGACCGCCCGCATCGCCGCCACCGGCGTGTCGAGTCGCAGATCGTGGCCGAGTTCTCCGGCTTCGATGACCCGCAGCACCCAGGACGCGGTGCCCACCTTGAGGTAGGTCGAGATCTCCGACAGGTTGGCGTCGCCGGTGATCACGTGCAGCCGGCGGTAGCGGCTGGCGTCGGCATGAGGTTCGTCGCGGGTGTTGATGATCGGCCGGTTGAGCGTCGTCTCCAAGCCGACCTCGGCCTCGAAGAAGTCCGCCCGCTGGCTGATCTGGAACCCGGAGGTCTGGCTCGACTGGCCGATGCCGACCCGGCCGGCGCCGGTGATCACCTGACGGGTGACCAGGAACGCGGTGAACTGGGTGACGATCCGGTCGAACGGGGTACTGCGCAGCATCAGGTAGTTCTCGTGGGTGCCGTACGACGCGCCCTTGCCGTCGGTGTTGTTCTTGTACAGCCGGACCGATCGGCCCAGGGCCTGGGAGGCCCGCTGCGCGGCGATCGCCATCACCGCGTCGCCGGCCTTGTCGTAGCGCACCGCATCCAGCGCCGAGGTCACCTCCGGACCGGAGTACTCGGGATGGGCGTGGTCCACGTAGAGCCGGGCGCCATTGGTCAAGATCACGTTCGCCATGCCGAGATCGCTGTCGGTCAGCTGGTCGGGATGGGCGGACGCCCGGGAGATCTCGTAGCCGCGGATGTCCCGCAGCGGCGTCTCGGTCTCGTAGTCCCAGGTCGCGGGCTGGCCGGCGGTCGAAGCGCCGTACGCCTTGACGACGTGGTTGGACAGCTGCATCGGATGGAGATCGTCCTCGATCCGGATCGCATGGAATCCGCCTTGGGATCCCGGATAGCTCGGCTGCATCGCGCTGATGCCGTACTCCGTCTCGATCCCGAGGACGCGGGTTTCACGCCGGTCCCGGCCCGGTTCAGCGTCCGCGGCCGAGTTTTCGCGATCAGCCTCGGTTGCCATGGCCTCAGCGTAATGTGACCTTCCATGCAGGTCTGGTCCGCGATCGCCGTCGACGTGATCTGCATCCTCGTCTTCGCGATCGTCGGACGCTCCAGCCACAGCGAAGCCACCGATCTGCTGGGCATCGTCCACACCACGTGGCCGTTCCTGATCGGAGCCGCCGCCGGCATGGTCGCCGGGCGCATCTGGCGTCGTCCGACCGCGGTGGCGACCGGCGTCATCGTGTGGCTCGGCGCCCTGATCATCGGCATGGCGCTGCGCTACGTCTCCGGCGGCGGCGTCCAACTGTCCTTCGTGATCGTCGCCGGCTGCGTGCTCGCCGTGTTCCTGATCGGCTGGCGAGCCGCCCTCAAGCTGATCCGCCGGGCCGTCCCCAGCTCCGCCGGCTGACGGCTGACCGGCCTTCTTCGGCTTACAGGTACTGGCCGGTGTTCGACACGGTGTCGATCGAGCGGCCGGGCTGGGTGCCCTGCTTGGAGCTGATCAGGGTGCGGATGAAGACGATCCGCTCGCCCTTCTTGCCGCTGATCTTGGCCCAGTCGTCGGGATTGGTGGTGTTGGGCAGATCCTCGTTCTCGGCGAACTCGTCCAGGCAGGCCTGCAGCAGATGGCCGATCCGCAAGCCCCGTACGCCGGTGTCCAGCAGGTCCTTGATCGCCATCTTCTTGGCCCGGTCGACGATGTTCTGGATCATCGCCCCGGAGTTGAAGTCCTTGAAGTAGAGGACCTCCTTGTCGCCACCGGCGTAGGTCACCTCGAGGAACTGGTTCTCCTCGGACTCCTCGTACATCCGCAGCACGGTGCGCTCGATCATGCCCTGGATGGTGGCCATCCGATCTTGATCGAATTCGCCCAGATCCTCTGCGTGCAGGGGAAGGGTCGGCGTCAGGTACTTGCTGAAGATCTCCCGCGCGGCTTCGGCGTCCGGACGCTCGATCTTGATCTTGACGTCCAGCCGGCCCGGTCGCAGGATCGCCGGATCGATCATGTCCTCGCGGTTGGAGGCACCGATGATGATCACGTTGTCCAGGCCCTCGACGCCGTCGATCTCGCTCAGCAACTGCGGCACGATGGTGTTCTCCACGTCGGAGGACACGCCCGAGCCGCGGGTCCGGAACAGTGAGTCCATCTCGTCGAAGAAGACGATCACCGGCATGCCGTCGCTGGCCTTGTCCCGGGCCCGCTGGAAGACGAGCCGGATGTGCCGCTCGGTCTCACCCACGTACTTGTTCAGCAGCTCGGGGCCCTTGATGTTGAGGAAGAAGCTGCGTCCCTCCTCGCCGGTCTTCTCGGTGACCTTCTTGGCCAGCGAATTGGCGACCGCCTTGGCGATCAACGTCTTGCCGCAGCCGGGCGGACCGTAGAGCAGGATGCCCTTGGGCGCTTTGAGCTCGTGCTCGGCGAAGAGCTCCTTGTGCAGGAAGGGAAGCTCGACGGCGTCCCGGATGGCCTCGATCTGCGAGGTGAGACCGCCGATCACCGAGTAGTCGATGTCCGGCACCTCCTCGAGCACCAGTTCCTCGACGTCCAGCTTGGGGATGCGCTCGTACGCGAAGTGCACCCGGCGGTCGATCAGCAAGGAGTCGCCGGAGCGCAGTTGATTGTTCCGGATCCGGTACGCGAGCCGGACCACGCTCTCCTCGTCACCGTGTCCGATGACCAGGGCGCGATCACCGCCCTCGAGCACCTCCTTCAGCAGCACGACCTCGCCGACCTCGTCGAACTCCAGCACGTCGACGACGTTCATCGCCTCGTTGATCATCACCTCTTTGCCCGGGGTGAGCGCCTCGACGTCGACATCGGGACTGACGCTGACCCGCATCTTGCGCCCGGAGGTGTAGATGTCGGCGGTGTGATCCTCCTGCGCCTCCAGGAAGACCCCGAAGCTGGCCGGCGGCTGGGCGAGACGGTCGACCTCGCCCTTCAGCGAGATGATCTGGTCGCGCGCCTCGCGCAACGTCGCCGCCAGCCGCTCGTTGTTCGCGGCGGTCGTCCTGGCGTCGGCCCGAGCGTCGGCGAGCCGGCGTTCGAGCATGGCGATGTCGTGCGGATGTGACGACACCCGCTCGCGCAACCGCCTGAGCTCGTCGCTGAGTGAGCTGATCTGGGCCATGAGTGCCTCGCGATCCTCATGAGGACCACGATCGTGGAACGCTCCGGACATCGGCACCTCCTGGAAAAACACTACCTGGGCTCGTGACGCGGTCCGATGTAATCTTCGCCATACGCGCCGGGCGCTGGGCGACGTTTGCGTAACGGTGTCGTGACACCTGGAGCCAAGCGCCGAGCCGTGATCAGGAATCCGGTGTGGCCGACCATGTCGTGCCGGGGGCGGACGGCGAGTCCTTCGGCGTGCCAGGCGCGGATCAGGGACTCGGTCGCCTCCGGCTCGGTGTAGCCGCTGTGCACCCGCAGCGTCTCGACCATCCGGCCGAGCTGGGTCGTGGTGGCGACGTAGGCGCAGATCACGCCGCCGGGCAGCAGCACCTCGGCTGACCGCGTCGACGCACTCCCAGGGCGCGAGCATGTCGAGGATCACCCGGTCGACGGGATCGCCGGTGAGAGTCTCCACCAGATCGCCGACCCGCAGCTCCCAGGCCGGATGGCGAGCGCCGAAGAAGTTGTCCACGTTGCGCTGGGCGATGGCGGCGAAGTCCTCGCGCCGCTCGTACGAGGTCACCCGGCCGGTGGATCCGACCGCCCGCAGCAGGTTGATGGTGAGCGCACCCGAACCGGCACCGGCCTCGATCACCCGGGCCCCCGGAAAGATGTCGGCGAACATCAGGATCTGGGCGGCGTCCTTGGGGTAGACGACGGCCGCGCCGCGCGGCATGGTCACGGTGAACTCGTTGAGCAGCGGGCGCATCGCGAGGAACGTCGTCCCGCCCACCGACGTGACCACGATGCCTTCGGGCCGGGCGATCAGATCGTCGTGCGCGACCGCGCCCTTGGTGGTGTGGAACTGGGCACCCTCGGCGAGCACGATCGAATGCCGCCGCCCCTTGTGATCGGTCAAGGTGATGCGTTCGCCGGCGACGAACTCGCCCGTCCGGACCCCGGAGAGCTCGCGAGCGTCAGCCATTGCTGATGCCGAAGAGCCCGAGTTGCCAGCCCGGGCCGTAGGACGTCGGAGACATCTCCACGGCTCCCCGGGTGTAGACGTGCTCGTCGGACTGGCTGATCGGCAGCACGATCAGGTCGACGGCGGCCTGCTTCTGCAGCGCGCCGAGCAACTGATTTGCCGCCGAGTCGTCGGTGGTCTTGCGGAACACGGTCTCGATCGAGCGAACCGTCGAGGCGGCGCCGGGCAACGGGGCGTCGAGATAGGGCTGCAGCCAGGCCAGGGCGGTCGCCGTCCACGCCTTGCGGTCCACCACGGTCAGATCGGTGTTCGGCTCGCCGGGCCGCAGTTGGACGCTCAGCCCGCCGGTGTTCTCCAGCCGGGTCCGAATCTGGGTGGCGATGTCTTGTCCGTTGGGCATCGACGGGTCATAGCCGAGGGTGAGGTTGATGCGGTTCTTCCAGGTGACCTTCGGCTTCACCTTGCCGCCGAGCGGGAAGGTCGCCAGGTGCCCGGGCACCCCGCCGGGCACGACCGAATCGGAGGTGCGGTCTCCCTGCAGGGCTGTCGCGATCGCCTGCCGCAAGCCGCGGTTCGCCCGCATCGGGGAGGTGCGGGACCAGTTCAGTTGGAGGATCCGGGTGCCGTTGAGCACCGTCTGGTTGAAGCCGCTGGCGGTCTGTTCCTCCGGGCTCTGCTGCACCTGCTGGCTCAACCGGGTGACGGCGGCGGCGTCCAGCCCGCGCCAGACCACGTCGACGAGACCTTTGGTCATCGCGTCCTCGATCGTCGCCGAATCGGCGGCGGTGCGATAGACGAGTTCGGGGATCCGCGCCGGGTTGCGTCCGGTGTAGTCCGCGTACCGGCTCAGCTGCAGTTGGTCGTCGGCGAACTTGACCACCTGGAACGGGCCGGAGCCCGACGATCGGACCCTTGGCCGCCTGGATCTGGTCGGCGTCGTAGGACTCCTCGTCGACGATGGAGGCGGTCGGCGAGGCCAGGGCCCAGCCGAACTGGGTGTCGACCCGACTGAGCACGAACCGGATGGTCACGTCGTCGGGCGTCTCGATCCGGCGCAGCGAGGACATCAGCGAGGTGGACGAGCCGGGCACGTTGAGGCGGGCCGCCCGCTCGATGCTGAACTTGACGTCGCTGGAGGTGAGCGGATGCCCGTTGTGGAAGGCCAGACCCTCGTTCAGCGTGCAGGTGTAGCTGGTCGAGGAGGTGAACAGGCAGTCGCGGGCGGCGTCGGGCTTGAGTACCGACTGTCCCGGGTCCGCGGTCATCAGGCGCTGGAAGACGTTGAGCGAGAGCATCGCGGACGCGGCGTCGGTGATCGCCGCCGGGTCGGTCACCCGGACCCGGTCGGTCGACATGACGGTGAACGGCCGCGGGGTGGAACCGGGCGTCGGCGTCGGGGCCTCACCCGTCGTCCGGCACCCGACCAGGGCCAGCGCCACGAGGCCGGGGACGGCGATCCGGCGGAGCCGGCTAGTGCGGGACATCGGCGCCGTCCAGCAGCGCGGCGACCGAGGTCGCGTCGAGCTCGGTGAGTGATCCGACGTGTACGCGGCGCGGGGCGGACGGGATGTCGATCCGGTTCGGCACCGCGATGACCAGGGCGCCGGCGGCGTTTCCGGAGCGAGCGCCCGTCTCGGAGTCCTCGAACACCACGCAGTCGCGGGCGTCCACCCCGAGCGCGGTGCAGGCCCGCTCGTACGGCTCGGGGTGCGGCTTGCCCATCGTGACCTCGTCGCCCGCCACGGAGACCGCGAAGGTGTCGGCCGGCAGCCGGGTGAGAGCGGCGTCCAGCAGGATCCGGTAGGACGCCGAGACCAGCGCGCACGGCACGCCGGCCTTGGCGAACGAGTCGAGAAGATCGATCGCGCCCGGTCGCCACGGCATCGGGCCGTCCTTCAGGTGACTGATCACGTAGGTGATGAGCTGGTCGACGACCCAGGCGGGACTGAGGTCGTGACGCCCGATCGCATTGAGGATGTAGGAGCCCGAATCCAGCAGCGAATTGCCCACCAACTGGTCAGCTTCCTCCTCCGACCAGGTGCCGCCGAGCCGGCCGATCAGCTCGAACTCCGCCTCGATCCACAATGGCTCGGTATCGGCCAGTGTTCCGTCGAAGTCCCACAGCGCGGCAGCCAGGGTCGGGGTCGTGGGGGTGATCATCGCCCGCCCATTGTTCCCCACCGAGCTTGACGCGAGCGAATCCGATGCGCGCTGAGCTCTCGAAGTCGACGTTATCGTGTCCTTCGACGCCCACTGCGCGCTACCGCAATCGTGTCCTGAGCCTGTCGAAGGACCGAAAATGTCTGTGGATAACGGCGAAGTCGCGGGTGATCGGCTCGATCATCGAGCATCATGCCCTGGGTGTACATCCTTCGGTGCGCCGACGACTCGTACTACGTCGGCAGCGCCCGCGACCTGGAAGGTCGCATCAACCAGCACGCCATCGGTAAGGCCGAGGCGTACACCAAACGGCGCCGCCCGCTCACACTCGTCTGGGCTCAAGAATGCGAGAACATCGGCGAAGCCTTCGAACTCGAGCGGCAGATCAAGGGCTGGCGACGCGACAAGCGGCTGGCGCTGATCGAGGGCCGGTACGCGGATCTCCCCGGGCTCTCAAAGGCCGGGCCGACATCGCGGTCCTTCGACAGGCTCAGGACACGATTCGCGTCCGTAACGCGCCCTGAGCTTGTCGAAGGGCAGGATGGCGGTCCTTCGACAGGCTCAGGACACGAATACGACAGGCTCAGGACACGGTATGGTCAGCGGGCGTTGAAGTATTTCGCTTCGGGGTGGTGGACGATCATGGCGTCGGTGGACTGCTCGGGGTGCAGTTGCAGCTCCTCGGACAGCTCGACCCCGATCCGCTCGGGACGGAGCAGATCGACCAGCTTCACCCGGTCGTCCAGGTCCGGACAGGCGGGGTAGCCGAAGGAGTAGCGCGAGCCGCGGTAGGCCTGATCGCGGATCATGTCGTCCATCTCGCCGTCGTCGCGGGCGAAGCCGAGGTCGGAACGCACCCGGGCGTGCCACATCTCGGCCAGCGCCTCGGTGAGCTGGACGCTCAGACCGTGCAGCTCCAGATAGTCCCGGTACGCGTTGCGGGCGAACAGTTCTCCCGTCACCTTCGCCACCGCCGAGCCCATGGTGACCAGGTGGAAGGCGACCACGTCGGGGCCCTTGGCCAGGGCGAGTTCGCGGTCGCGGAAGAAGTCGGCCAGGCACAGGTAGCGCGGCCGCCGTTGCCGCGGGAACGCGAACCGGTGCAGCTCGGCGTCCGGGTCGCTCACCTCTCCCCCGGGCCGCAGCACGATCAGCTCGTCACCTTGGCTGTAGCACGGCCAGTAGCCGTACACCACGGCGAACTCGCCGATGCCGTCGGTGGCGATCCGGTTCAGCCAGGCGCGCAGCCGGGGCCGGCCCTCGGTCTCGATCAACTCCTCGTACGAGGGTCCGCTGCGGGAGCCCTTCAGGCCCCACTGGCCCATGAAGGTCGCTCGCTCGTCCAGGTAGGACGCGACGTCGGCCAGCGCGATGCCCTTGACGATCCGGTCGCCCCAGAACGGCGGCGTCGGCACGTCGACATCGACCGCCACGTCCGAGCGCGCCGGAAGTTCGACCGGCTCCTGCCCCTCGGCCAGCTCAGGGCGGGTGCCGGTCCGCGCCTTGACCCGGCGCTCCCGCGGGGCCGGCAGCGCGGCCCCCTCCTCGCCCCGCTTGACCGCCATCAGCGCGTCCATCAACCGCAGCCCCTCGAAGGCGTCCCGGGCATAGCGCACCTCGCCGGCGAACACCTCGCGCAGGTCCTGCTCCACGTAGGCCCGGGTCAGGGCGGCGCCGCCGAGGAAGACCGGATACGCGGTGGCGATGCCGCGCGCGTTGAGCTCCTGGAGGTTCTCCTTCATGATCACCGTCGACTTCACCAGCAGCCCGGACATGCCGATGGCGTCGGCGGCGTTCTCCTCGGCCGCCTCGATGATCGTGCCGATGGGCTGCTTGATGCCGAGATTGACCACCGTGTAGCCGTTGTTGGTCAAGATGATGTCGACCAGGTTCTTGCCGATGTCGTGCACATCGCCCTTGACGGTGGCGAGCACGATGGTGCCCTTGCCGCGGGAGTCGGCCTTCTCCAGGTGCGGTTCGAGGTACGCGACCGCGCTCTTCATCACCTCGGCCGACTGCAGCACGAACGGCAACTGCATCTGGCCGGAGCCGAACAGCTCGCCGACCACCTTCATCCCGGCCAGCAGGTCGGTGTTGATGATGTCCAGCGCCGGCCGCTCGGCCAACGCCAGATCAAGGTCGTCGGGCAGGCCCTTGCTCTCGCCGTCGATGATCCGCCGCTGCAGCCGTTCGGCGACCGGCAGCTTGAGCAGTTCAGCCGCCCGCTCGGCCTTGGTGTCCGCGGTGGTCACGCCTTCGAAGAGCTCGAGGAAGACCTGCAGCGGGTCGTACGCCCGGCTCGGTGTCGGTCGCCGGGCGCCGCCGGTCGTAGACCATGTCGAGCGCGACTTCCCGTTGTTCTTCGGGGATCCGGGCCATCGGAATGATCTTGGCGGCATGCACGATGGCCGAGTCGAGACCGGCGTCGATGCACTCGTTGAGGAACACCGAGTTGAGCACGACCCGGGCCGCCGGGTTGAGACCGAAGGAGATGTTCGACAACCCGAGGGTCGTCTGCACGTCGGGGAACCGGCGCTTGACCTCGCGGATCGCCTCGATCGTCTCGATGCCGTCCCGTCGGGTCTCCTCTTGTCCGGTGGCGATCGGGAAGGTGAGGCAGTCGATGATGATGTCGCTCTCGCGGAGCCCCCAGTTCTGGGTGATGTCGGTGATGATCCGGTCGGCGACCTGCACCTTCCAGTCGGCCGTACGCGCCTGTCCCTGCTCGTCGATCGTCAGCGCGATGACCGCCGCGCCATGCTCGCGGACCAGACTCATGATCTTGGTGAACCGGGAGTCCGGACCGTCGCCGTCCTCGTAGTTGACCGAGTTGATCACCGCGCGGCCACCGAGACATTCCAGTCCGGCCTGCAGCACCGCCGGTTCGGTGGAGTCCAGCACCAGCGGCAGGGTCGACGCGGTGGCCAGCCGGAAGGCCAGTTCGCGCATGTCGGCGGCACCGTCTCGGCCCACGTAGTCGATGTTGAGATCGAGCAGGTGGGCGCCGTCGCGGATCTGGGCGCGGGCGATGTCCACGCAGTCGTCCCAGCGCTCTTCCAGCAGCGCGTCGCGGAAGGCCCTGGACCCGTTGGCGTTGGTCCGCTCGCCGATCGACAGGTAGCTGGTGTCCTGCCGGAACGGCACCTCGGCATACAGCGACGCGGCAGCGGCGAGGTGCGCGGGCCGCCGCGGCGACACCGGACGATCCGTCAGCCGGTCGACGACCTGGCGCAGATGCTCGGGCCCGGTGCCGCAACAGCCGCCGACCAGCCCGAGGCCGAACTCGGCGACGAACTGCTCCAGCGCGTCGGCCAGTTCGACCGGCTTCAGCGGGTAGTGCGCTCCGTCGGCCGTCAGTTGCGGGAGCCCGGCATTGGGCATGCAACTGACCCCGATCTGCGCGTACCGGGACAGATGCCGGAGGTGTTCGCTCATCTCGGCCGGTCCGGTCGCGCAGTTGAGCCCGATGAAGTCGATCCCGAGCGGCTCCAGCGCGGTGAGGGCGGCGCCGATCTCCGAGCCGAGCAGCATGGTGCCCGTGGTCTCGACCGTGACGTGCACGATGACCGGCAGGTCGCGCCCGGCGTGGGCCAGGGCCCGTTTGGCGCCGAGGGTGGCGGCCTTGGTCTGCAGCAGATCCTGCGACGTCTCGATCAGGACCGCGTCGATGCCGCCGGCCAGCATCCCCTCGACCTGGGTCTGGTACGCGTCACGCAGTTGGCGGTAGGCCACGTGACCCAGGGTCGGCAGCTTCGTCCCGGGTCCGACGCTGCCGAGCACCCAGCGGGCCCGATCGGCCGTGCTGTACGCGTCGGCGGATTCCCGCGCGATCCGGGCCGCGCGCTCGGACAGGTCGAAGATCTCCTCGGAGATCCCGTACTCGCCGAGCGCGGACAGGTTGGTGCCGAAGGTGTTGGTCTCGACCGCGTCGACGCCGACCTCGAAGTAGGCGTCGTGGATGGCCCGGACGATGTCGGGCCGGGTCCGGTTCAAGACCTCGTTGCAGCCCTCGAGCTGGTCGAAGTCGGCCATCGTCAGGTCGTAGCTCTGAAGCATCGTCCCCATCGCCCCGTCCGCGATCACGACGCGGCGAGCGAGGGTGGACCGAAGATCGTCAGGCATGGGCCGAGGATAAGGCCGGCCGTCCCGGACCCGACGGCCTTATCACCATCCGGAGCGGCTTTGAGAGGTCCGGATCGATCGCCGATTCGGCGGCTACAGTGAGGCCCATGCCCGACTCCAGTGATGCAGATCTTCGCGATCTTCGTGATCTTGTCGACCCGGTGGTCGTGCTGGCGTTCGGCGGCTGGAACGACGCCGGCAATGCGGCGACCGGCGCGGTCGAGCATCTCGATGACGCGTACGACGCCGAGCCGGTCTTCGCCCTCGACCCCGACGACTACTACGACTTCCAGGTCAACCGTCCGCAGGTCGAGCTGAACGACGAGGACGAGCGGCTGATCAGCTGGCCGACCACCGAGTTCAAGCTCGCCGAGCTGCCCGACGGGCGCGACCTGATCCTGGTGCTGGGGCTCGAACCCAATCTCCGATGGCGCCAGTTCAGCACGGTGATCGTCTCGGCGCTGCGGTCGGCCAACGTGAACCGCGTCCACCTGCTCGGCGCGCTGCTGGCCGATACCCCGCACACCCGGCCGGTGCCGGTGTCGGTGTCCACCGGCGATCGCGAGCTGATGAAGCAACTGGGCCTCGCCCCCTCCACGTACGAGGGTCCGACCGGCATCGTCGGCGTCCTCGCCGACTCCCTGCAGCGGGCCGGGATCGAGGTGCTGATGCTGTGGGCGGCGGTGCCGCACTACGTGTCCCATCCGCCGTGCCCCAAGGGCACGCTCGCGTTGCTGTCCCAGCTCGAGCAGGTGCTGGACTACTCGCTCGACTTCGGTGAGCTGCCGGAGCTGGCGCGGGCCTGGGAGCGTGGGGTCGACGAGCTGGCCGCCGAGGACACCGAGGTCGCGGAGTACGTCTCCTCCCTCGAGCAGCAGCAGGATGCGGCCGAGCTCCCGGAGGCCAGTGGGGACGCGATCGCGGCCGAGTTCGAGCGGTACCTGCGTCGACGCCAGGGCTGACCGGACCTCCGCCGCACGATCCGGCGGCCTGAGCGTGTCGAACGGCCCGCGACCTGCCGCAGGTCGGGTCAGACGGCTCTCGGTGGCCAGCCGGCGGAGCTCGGTGACCATCTCGTCCGGGTGGTCGGCGCCGAAGACCGACGAGCCGGCCACGAACGCGTCCACCCCGGCCGCCGCGCAGCGCTCGATCGTCTCCACCGAGACACCACCGTCGATCTGCAACCAGATGTCGCCGCCGGCCTTCTCCAGCAGGGCCCGGGTCCGGGCGATCTTGGGCAGGCACATGTCCAGGAACTGCTGCCCGCCGAAACCCGGCTCCACCGTCATGATCAACACCATGTCCAGCTCGGGCAGCAGGTCCTCGTAGGGCTCGATCGGGGTCGCGGGCTTGAGCGCCATCGAGGCCCGGGCCCCGCGGGCTCGCAGCTCGCGGGCGAGCCGCACCGGTGCGGCGGCGGCCTCGACGTGGAAGGTGACCGACTCGGCACCGGCTTCGGCGTACGCGGGCGCCCAGCGATCGGGCTCTTCGATCATCAGGTGGATGTCGAGCATCTGGTCGGTGACCTTGCGGATGGACTCGACCACCGGCAGGCCCAGGGTGAGGTTGGGCACGAAGTGGTTGTCCATCACATCGACGTGCAGGGCGTCCGAACTCGGCACCGACTCGATCGCGCTCTGCAGGTTGGCGAAGTCGGCCGAGAGCAGGCTGGGCATGATTCTGATGGCCACGGGAAGACTGTAGCCATCGACGCGCCCGCCCGGCCTCAGACCCTGGCTCGCTTGCGGAGATAGGCCGCGAACATCGCATCGGTGCCGTGCCGGTGCGGCCACAGCTGCAGGTACGGGCCCGACGGTCGCTGCGCTGAGCTCGGGCAGCAGCGCGGCCGCGTCGAGCACTTCGAGGTCCGACCGGGCGGCCAGCGTCTCGGCGACGACGTCGGCGGTCTCCCGGCGGTGCGGTGAGCAGGTGACGTAGGCGACGACGCCGCCGTCGGCCGCGCTCTCGATCGCCGAGGTCAGCAGCGCGAGCTGCAGCGGATGCAGTTGCTCGACGTCGTCGGCGTTGCGCCGCCATCGCACCTCCGGCCGGCGGCGCAGCGCGCCGAGCCCGGTGCAGGGCACGTCGGCGAGCACCCGGCTGAACGAGCCGGGGCGCCAGGCCGGGCGGGTGCCGTCGGCGACGATCACGGTCGGCGCCTCTCCCCCGTAGGCCCGGACCGCCTGCTCGACCAGGACGGCTCGATGCGGCGCGATCTCCGCCGCGACGAGGGTGCCGCCGCCCGCCCGGACCAGTCCGGCGAGCAGCGCGGTCTTGCCTCCGGGCCCGGCGCAGAGATCGAGCCACGGACCGGCCGGTGCGTCGGCGCGGGCCAGTCCCCAGGTGACGAGCTGGGAACCCTCGTCCTGCACCCCGGCCCGGCCCTCGCGCACCGCCGGAAGGTCGGCGGGATTGCCGGACCAGCGAGCGGCGAACGGCGAGTGGAGTCCCGGCTCGGCCCCGGCCGCGATCAGCTCCTCGACGCCGGCAAGTCCCGGCCGGATCGCCAGGCTGACCTGCGGGCTGAGGTTGTTGGCCGCCAGCGCAGCCTCGAGCTCGGCGGCCGGGAGCAGATCGGCGTACGCGTCGACGATCCACCGCGGATGCGAGGTGCGCAGGGCGAGCCGATCATGATCATCGAGCCCTGGCTCGAGCCGGGCCAGCCAGCCTTCATGATCAGCTGCGGCGACCCGGCGGAGCACGGCATTGATCACCCCGGTGACCCGCTCGCCCACGGTGGCCGCGGCCAGGTCGACCATCGCCGCGACGGCGGCGTGCTGCGGCACCCGCATGGCCAGCAGCTGATGCGCGCCGAGCCGGAGCAGGTCGAGGACGGCGGGCTGCAGGGTCTTGAGCTCGCGACCGGCGGCCGCGGCGATGATCAGGTCATAGGTGCCCTGGCCGCGGCAGGTGCCGGCCAACAGCTCGGTGGCGAACGCGGCATCGCGCCCGCTGATCTTGCGCTCCCCGAGCAGCGTGGGCATGATCAAGTTCGCGTACGCGCCCTGGGAGTTGACCGCGCGCAACGCGTCGAACGCCGCTCGTCGGGCCCGGTCGGGCTTTCCGCGCCGAATCACTCAGCCACCGAGGGCCGGCTTCTCGTCGAAGGAGATGCCGCGGGCCCAGTCGGCGGCGGCCATCGGCTTCTTGCCCTGCGCCTGGACCTGTCCGAGCTCGAGCGCCCGGGTCGCCGGTGCCGACCTGAACCGACCTCTTGGTGATCTCCAGCGCACCCGGCGGCAGGTTGTTGGCCGCGATCCGGGCACTGTTGATCTTGAACCGCTCACCGCGGAACGTGGTCCAGGCACCCGGGGCCGGGGCGCTGCCGCGGATCAGCCGATCGAGCTCGTCGGCCGGCCGGTCCCAGTTGATCATGGCGTCCTCGACGTTGATCTTGGACGCATAGCTGCGTTTCGGCATCGGGCTGGGGCTGCGGTTCGGCCCCGGCTTCGATCGCGTCGAGCGTCTCGACCAGCAACGTGGCACCACTCAGCGAGAGCCGATGGAGCAGGTCGCCGGAGGTGTCGTCGGGCCGGATGGGCTCGGTGACCGTCGCGTACGTCGGGCCGGCGTCGAGCTCCAGCACGATCCGGAAGGTGGTCGCCCCGGTGACCTGATCGCCGGCCAGGATGGCCCGCTGCACCGGGGCGGCACCGCGCCAGGCCGGCAGCAGCGAGAAGTGCAGGTTGACCCAGCCGTGCGCCGGGATGTCGAGGACGCCGCTGCGGCAACAGGGCCCCGTACGCCACCACCGGGCAGCAGTCGGGCGCCAGTTCGGTCAGCCGGGCCACGAAGTCCTCGTCCTTGGGCCGCTTCGGCTTGAGCACCTCGATCCCGGCGGCCTCCGCCCGCTCGGCGACCGGACTGGCGGTCAGCTTCTTCCCGCGGCCGCTCGGGGCGTCGGGACGGGTGACCACGGCCAGCACCTCGTGACGGGAGGCGAGCAACGCGGTCAACGAGGGGACGGCCACGTCCGGGGTGCCGGCAAAGACGATTCGCACCGCAGGAGTCTAGTGGCGACAGGCACTAGATCAGGCGAGGGAGACCGGGTCGACGATGACCCGCAGGGCGCCGTCGCTCTTGCGGGCACTGCGGATCGAGCTGACCTCCTTGGCCGCGCGGGCCAGTTCGGCAGCGGCCGTGCGCGGTGCCCGGATGGTCAGCCGCAGCAGGTCGGCATCGCTGTCGTGCGCGCCGGGCAGGTCGACCGGTCCGAGCAGTTCGGCGTGCTCGGGCAGCCGGGCCAGCGACACGAACTCGTCCAGCCCCTGCTGGCGGCCGTCGACGACCAGCAACGCGGCCGCCGGCGGGAAGTGCGCGTCCCGGCGCTCGGCCAGCTCACGGGCGGCGAAGCCGGCCGGATCGACCCGGACCAGGGCCTGCAGCGCCCGCCCCGAGCTCTCCCCCACCGCGATCACCGAGCCGCCGTCGGCCCCGCTGCGGACCAGCGCGACGACGTTCAGCCAGCGGCGCAGGGACTCCTCCGCGGCCCGCAGATCGGGCCGCAGGAGCAGCAGCGGGGTGTCCAGCAGGACCGCTCCGGCGTACCCGAACTCCGCCGGCGGCTCGGCCCCGGGGGTGGCCACCACGATCGTCGCCGTGTCCGGCACCCGCGCCGCCACCTTCCCGCCGACCGACTGCCGCACGGGTGTCTGCGGAAACGCCTTGCCGAGCTCCTCCGCCGTCCGCTCGGCCCCGACGATCGGCGCGCGGACGCGGCGGGATCCGCAGATCGGGCACTCCCAGTCGACCTGCGGCCGGCCGCACCAGCCGCAACTCCCCGGCGTACCGGTCTGCTGGTCGTGCGAGCCCGACCGGGTGGGGCCGCCGCAGAATCCGCATCGGGCCGGCTCCCGGCAGCTGTGGCAGACCAGCGCGACCAGATAGCCCGCCCGCGGCGCCTGGACCAGCACCGGCCCCTGCGGCAGGGAAGCCCGGATCAGTTCGAAGACCTCGTGCGGCAGCCGGGCCGTCCGGGCCGCCGAGTCACGCTCCAGGGCGAAGTCGGAGTCGGCGGTCACCTTCACCCGAGGGGCGGTGTGCCGAACCGCGGGTCGGTCCTCGGCCAGTTCGGTCAGCCAGCCCCGTTCGAGCCAGCTCTGCAGCTCCGCGGTCCGCGCGTAGCCGGCGAACAACGCGCCGGCGCGGGCCTGGGCGGCGCGGAGGGCCAGCACCTCCCGGGTGTGCGGATACGGGGCCCGCTGCTCGACCAGCAGATCGTCACCGTCGTCCCACAGCGCCACCAGACCAAGATCATCAACCGGCGCGTACGCCGCCGCGCGATTGCCGATCACCACCCGCACGTCACCGCGCCGCGCCGCCAGGAACGCCCGGTAACGGGCGGCCGGGCCGGCTTCGGCGACCAGCACGGCGAACCCGGTCGGGCCGAGGTGGGCCTGGCACGCCACCCGCAGCCGCTCGAGATCGCGCTGGTCCGGGACCACGATCACCGCGCCGCGCCCACTCTCGGCGCAGGCCCGGGCCGCGCTCGCCAGGCCGGCCGCCCAGTCGCCGCTCGGCGCCGCGCTCGGCGTCACCTGCCACAGCGCGCGGGGCGAGCGGCCGGCGCGGAGCGCGTCCAGAAACCCTTGCCCGGTGGGATATCCGGGCAGCGGTCCGGGAAGTTGATCTTCGGGAAGCGAATGATCCGGAGCCGTCCGCTCCGCCTGCTCGGTGGCCGCGTGCCGCGGCGGCACCGCCAGCCGGAGCACGTCGGCGAAGGTGCCGGCGTAGTGATCGGCGACCTTCCTGATCAAGGTCGCGATCTCACCGGTCAGCACCGGCTCGGCGGAGATGATCTTGTGCAGCGGCGTGAGGGCGCCCTCATGATCAGTCTCGGTGACGCGATCGAGGATGACCCCGTCGCGCAGCCGGCCGGCGAACCGGACCCGCACCCGCGCACCCGGCTGGGCATCGGCTTCCTGGGCCGGCAGCACCGCGTAGTCGAACGGCCGGTCCAGATGGCTGAGGGGGACGTCGACCGCGACACGGGCGATGCATCGGCGCGATCGGGTCCTCAGGCACACCAGATGATAGGCAGGGACCTCTGACACAGTGAGCACATGAGCGCGACCGGCCAGCAGGTGCGCACGCTGCTGGCGTACCTCGGCACGGCGATGATCGCCACCGGGCAGCCGGTCGGCGAGGTGGAGGACGAGCTGGCCGAGGTCAGCGTCCGCCTGGGTCATCCCGATGTGCAGATCGCCGGCTCGCCGACGGGGATCACCCTCAATCTGGCCAGCGGTGAACCGGCGACCTTCGAGTCGGTGAACGCACCGTTGCGGCTCGACCAGGCGGTGGAGGTCCGGGCGATCCGGCATCTGCTGCTGGACGGCTCCTTGTCGGTGGCCGAGGCGATCGATCAGCTGCTCGCGCTGCGCAGCCGTCCGCGGCGGTACCCGGCCTGGGCCGCCGACATCGGGCTGGTGGTCGCGTCGGCCGGGATCTGCCTGATCCTGCAGCCGGGTGCGGCCAACGTGCTGTTCGCGACGCTGGCCGGCGTCGTCGTGGCCGGGCTGTTGCGGCTGGCCGGGCGGTTCACGCTGATCGCCACCCTGGTGCCGGCGCTGGCGGCGTTCATCATCGGCTGCGGGCTGTTCGCCGCCGCCGACGCCGGACTGCTCGAGGGGCCGCTGCGCACAGCCCTGGCCTCGCTCGCCGTGCTGCTGCCGGGCGCGTTGATCGTCACGGCCATGTCGGAGCTGGCGGCGGGCGACATGATGGCCGGGTCCGCCCGGCTGATCTTCGGCATCGTGCAACTGATGCTGTTCACCTTGGGGCTGGTCGCCGCGAGCCAGTTGCTGCAGGTCGCGCCGGAACTGCTGGCCAACGTCCGGGTGCACGGGACTGGGCTGGTGGACGGCGCCGGTGGGGCTGGTCATCATCAGCGTCGGGATCACCTTGATGGAGTCGCCGCCGTTGCGGCTGCTGCCCTGGATCGTCGCGGTGCTGGCGGTGGCGCTGACCGCTCAGACGCTCGGCCAGCAGGTGTCGGCGCCGCTCGGCAGCTTTCTCGGCGCGCTGGCGGCGAGCCTCGGCGCGTACCTGGTCGAGGCGATCAGGCCGTCCCTGCCGCGGCTGGTGGTCTTCCTGCCCGCGTTCTGGCTGCTGGTGCCCGGGCAGTCTCGGGCTGTTGTCCACCACCCAACTGGCCGTCGACCAGTCACCCTCGATCTCCAGTGCCGTGCAGGCGGCCGCCGTCATCTCGGCGCTGGCCCTCGGCCTGCTGGTCGGCGCCGCCGTGGCGCAGTCAGTCCGGGGTGTGCTCCGCGCGACACGGAGAGCCAGGTACTAGGCCGTCCCGGATCGCGCGATCACGGCATTAGGCCGTGTCGGTCCGTTGTGCGCGCAAACAGCCCGGAAATCGCCGAAATCAGGGCGGTATGGTCCGTTGTGCGCGCAAACGGTCCAATGGAAGTCGGTCCGTGTCAGCCTCTGACGGCGGCGGCGAGCGCGTCGGCCCGGTCGGGGGTCTCCCAGGTCAGGCCGGGAAGTTGCCGGCCGAAGTGGCCGTACGCCGCGGTCTGGGCGTAGATCGCGCGCTTCAGATCGAGGTCTCGGATGATCGCCGCGGGGCGCAGGTCGAAGACCTCCAGCACCGCGCTCTGGATCTGCTCGACGGGCACAGTCTCGGTGCCGAAGGTCTCGACGTAGAAGCCGACCGGATGAGCCTTGCCGATCGCGTACGCGACCTGGACCTCGCAGCGCCTGGCCAGGCCGGCGGCGACCACGGTCTTCGCGACCCAGCGCATCGCGTACGCCGCGGACCGGTCCACCTTGGAGGGATCCTTGCCGGAGAAGGCGCCGCCGCCGTGCCGGGCCATGCCGCCGTAGGTGTCCACGATGATCTTGCGGCCGGTCAGCCCGGCGTCGCCCATCGGGCCGCCGATCTCGAACCGTCCGGTCGGGTTCACCAGCAGCCGGTAGTCCGACGTGTCGATCTCGTAGCCCTCCAGCACCCGGTCGACCACGTGCTTGCGGACGTCCGGCGCCAGCAGCGCATCGAGATCGATGTCGGAGGCGTGCTGGCTGGACAGCACCACGGTGTCCAGCCGGACCGGCTGATCGCCGTCGTACTCCACGGTCACCTGGGTCTTGCCGTCCGGCCGCAGGTACGGCATGGTGCCGTCCTTGCGGACCAGCGACAGCCGCTCGGCCAGCCGGTGCGCGAGTTCGATCGGCAGCGGCATCAGGCTCGGGGTCTCACTGCAGGCGTAGCCGAACATCAGTCCCTGGTCGCCCGCGCCCTGCAGGTCCAGCGCGTCGGTCGACTCGCCCGTCCGGCTCTCGAAGGCGGTGTCGACCCCCTGGGCGATGTCGGGCGACTGCTGACCGATGGCGATGGTCACGCCGCACGAGCCGCCGTCGAAGCCCTTGGTCGAGGAGTCGTAGCCGATGTCGATGATCCGCTGCCGGACGATCCGCGGGATCTCCACGTACGACTCGGTGGTCACCTCGCCGGCCACCACGACGAGACCGGTGGTGACCAGGCACTCGACGGCGACCCGGCTGTTCGGGTCCTGCCGGAGCAGTTCGTCCAGCACGGTGTCGCTGATCTGGTCAGCGATCTTGTCCGGATGTCCCTCGGTCACCGATTCGGACGTGAAGAGTCTGCGTGCCATGGCCCTAGTCTTTCGCTTCGTTGCGTCGATCGAGCGCCGCGCTCAGAATGCGGTGCGCCAGGACGTCTTTGCTGCCGCCGATCGGCTCACCGGCGCCGTCGGCGGTGAGCAGGATGATCTCGCTGTCGGGCTGGCCGAACACCAGACCGCGGCCGACCTGGTTGAGCACCAGCAGGTCGCAGCCCTTGCGGGCCAGCTTGGCCCGACCCAGCTCGACCAGGGACTGCTCGGCGGTGGGCGTCTCCGCGGCGAACCCGACGATCACCTGAGCGGGATCGGTCCGCGCCGCCACCAGACCGGCCAGCACGTCGGTGGTCTGGACGAGCGTCAGTTCGAGGCCGGCCTGGCCGGACTTCTTGATCTTGTGGTCGCTGGACGTGGCCGGGGTGAAATCGGCGGGCGCCGCGGCCATCACGACGATGTCGGCGTCGGCCGCGGCCTTGGTCATCGCCTCGGCGAGATCGGACGTCGACGTGACGGGCCGGACCTCGGTGCCCGGCGGGGCGGCCAGTTCGACGTTCGCCGCGACCAGGGTGACGTCGGCGCCCCGCAGGGCGGCGGCGCGGGCGAGCGCCCAGCCCATCAGGCCGGACGAGGAGTTGCCCAGAAACCGGACCGGGTCGAGGTGTTCGCGCGTCCCGCCGGCACTGATCGCGACCCGCAGCCCGTCGAGATCGCGGTCGGCCGCAGTCGCGGCCACGCCCGGATCGGCGAGGATCGCGGCCGCCACGGCCAGCAGTTCGGCGGGTTCGGGGAGCCGTCCGGGGCCGGAGTCCGGGCCGGTCAACCGGCCGGAATCGGGAGCCAGCACGACGGCGCCGCGCTCGCGGAGCGTCGCGACATTGGCCTGGGTGGCGGGGTGCAGCCACATCTCGGTGTGCATGGCCGGGGCGAAGACCACCGGGCAGTGGGCGGTGAGCAGCACATTGGTCAGCAGATCGTCGGCCCGGCCCGACGCGGCCCGGGCCAGCAGGTCGGCGGTGGCCGGGGCGACGAAGACCAGGTCGGCCTGCTGGCCCAGCTTCACGTGCGGGACGAGCTCGGCGTCGTCGAAGACCGAGGTGTGCACCGGCTGGCCCGACAGGGCCGCCCAGGTGGTGGCGCCGACGAACTCCAGCGCAGCGGCGGTGGGTACGACGGTGACCTGGTGCCCGGCACCCAGCAGTCGCCGGAGCAGTTCGCAGGCCTTGTACGCGGCGATGCCGCCCGCCACCCCCAGGACGACGCGGCTCAACTCAGGCGGTCTCGGGCCGGAACGCGCCGTTCTCGTCGGTCTCGGGGGAGTCCGGGTCGATGTCGATGCAGTTCAGCTTGCCGGCGTTGACCTCGCGCAGGGCGATGGAGAGCGGCTTCTCCTGGACCGTGGTCTCGACCAGCGGGCCGACGTGGTCGAGCAGGCCCTCGCCGAGCTGGGAGTAGTAGGCGTTGATCTGCCGGGCCCGCTTGGCGGCGAACAGCACCAGCTTGTACTTCGAATCCGACCGCGTCAGCAGCTCGTCGATCGGGGGGTTGGTAATGCCTTCAGCGACCACATGATTTCCAGACAAGGTGAACCTTCGGTTTGAGATGAATGCAGCCTCGGCGCCCGGATTCGGGCACGGCGAACAGAGCTGCAGAACTACAGACGGACCAAGGCTACCAAGTCATCGACGGCTTGACCTACTTCGCCATTCACGACCACGTGGTCGAATTCGGACTGCGCCGCCATCTCGGCTCGGGCCGTCTCGAGTCGCTGCGCGCGCTGGGCCGCAGTTTCGGTGCCCCGACCGACCAGCCGGCGGACGAGTTCGTCCCAGGACGGCGGGGCCAGGAAGACGAACTGCGCATCCGGGCAGCGGACGCGGACCTGCCTGGCGCCCTGCAGATCGATCTCCAGCAGAGCGGGCCGGCCCTCGGCGAGCGCGGCGAGCACCGGGGTCCGCGGCGTGCCGTAGCGGTGCCGGCCGTGCACCACCGCCCACTCCAGCAGCGCGTCGGAGGCGATCAGCGCGTCGAACTCGGCCTCGGAGACGAACAGGTAGTGCCGGCCGTCGATCTCCCCGGGCCGCGGCGGACGCGTGGTCGCCGAGACCGAGACGAAGATCTCCGGGTGCTCGGCCGAGAGCCGGGCGACGACAGTGCCCTTGCCGACCGCGGTCGGGCCCGACACCACGGTGAGTCGGGCCGGGCTCACGGCTGCGGCGGCGGGCGCACCCGGACGGCTCGAGAACTCCGCGATCAGGGCGGCGCTCTGGTGTCGCCCGAGGCCGCGCAGCCGCCGGTTGGCGGCGATGTCGAGCCGCTCCATCACCTTGCCGGCTCGCACCGCCCCGACCCGCGGGAGGGCGCGCAACACGTCGATCACCTTGGTGTGGGCGATCACGTCATCGTGTTCGGCCAGTTCGAGCACTTCGGCCAGGCTGCGTTCCCCCGAACGCAGGGCCTGCTTGATGTCGGCGCGACGGCGTCGAGCCTCGGTCGCGGCACTCCGAGCCTGCTGGCGTTGCTCGTCGCTCAGCGGGGGAATCGTCACAGCGGTCGTCCTCGAATCGGTGGAAGGCTTAGGAACTTACCCCAAGCCGATGACGGCTTCCATCTCGCCCAGCGCCCGTGTCGCCGCTTGTCGTAGCGCAGTTGCCTCGGGCCCGGCGCGCAGCACCTCGCGACTCATCGCCGGCAGCACCAGTGGCAACGCGGCTCCGAAGACGTCGGCGAGGTCCGCCGCACCGGCACCCTGGGCGCCCAGGCCCGGCGCCAGGATCGAGCCGTTGAGCGCGGAGAAGTCGACTCCGGTGCGCCCGATGGTCGCACCGACCACGATGCCCACGTGACCGAGTCCGGAGCCGGCGTTGAGCGCGCCGGCCTCGTCGACCACGGTCTGGCCGACGGAACGGCCGGCGGTGGTCATCGCCTGCTGGAACTGCGGTCCCTCGGGATTGCTGGTCAGGGCCAGCACGTAGACGCCGCGGCCCTGGGCCTGGGCCAGGGCGATCGCGCCGGCCAGCGAGCCGAAGCCCAGGTAGGGGCTGAGGGTGATGGCATCGGCGGCGAGATCGGAGCCGTCGGTCAGGTACGCGGCCGCGTACGCGTCCATGGTCGAGCCGATGTCCCCGCGCTTGACGTCGAGCAGCGACAGCGCACCGGCGGCCTTGATGTCGGCGAGGGTCCGCTCCAGGACGGCGATGCCGCGGGATCCGTAGGCCTCGAAGAAGGCCGACTGCGGCTTGAAGATCGCAATCGTCTCGCCGAGGGCCTCGACCATGCCGCGGGCGCAACTTCGCCATTCACGACGACGTGGTCGAATTCGGACTGCGCCGCCATCTCGGCCCGGGCCGTCTCGCAGTCGCTGCGCCGCTGGGCCGGCAGTCTCGGTGCCCCGACCGACCAGTCGGCGGACGAGTTCATCCCAGGACGGCGGGGCCAGGAAGACGAACTGCGCATCCGGGCAGCGGACGCGGACCTGCCTGGCGCCCTGCAGATCGATCTCCAACAGAGCGGGCCGGCCCTCGGCGAGCGCGGCGAGTACCGGGGCCCGCGGCGTGCCGTAGCGGTGCCGGCCGTGCACCACCGCCCACTCCAGCAGCGCGTCCTCGGCGATCAGCGCGTCGAACTCGGCCTCGGAGACGAACAGGTAGTGCCGGCCGTGGATCTCCCCGGGTCGCGGCGGACGCGTGGTCGCCGAGACCGAGACGAAGATCTCCGGGTGCTCGGCCGAGAGCCGGGCGACGACAGTTCCCTTGCCGACCGCGGTCGGGCCCGACACCACGGTGAGCCGGGCGGGGCTCACGACTGCGGCGGGGGCGCACCCGGACGGCTCGAGAACTCCGCGATCAGTGCGGCGCTCTGGTGTCGCCCGAGGCCGCGCAGCCGCCGGTTGGCGGCGATGTCGAGCCGTTCCATCACCTTGCCGGCTCGCACCGCCCCGACCCGCGGGAGGGCGCGCAACACGTCGATCACCTTGGTGTGGGCGATCACGTCATCGTGTTCGGCCAGTTCGAGCACTTCGGCCAGGCTGCGTTCCCCCGAACGCAGGGCCTGCTTGATGTCGGCGCGACGGCGTCGAGCCTCGGTCGCGGCACTCCGAGCCTGCTGGCGTTGCTCGTCGCTCAGCGGGGGAATCGTCACAGCGGTCGTCCTCGAATCGGTGGAAGGCTTAGGAACTTACCCCAAGCCGATGACGGCTTCCATCTCGCCCAGCGCCCGTGTCGCCGCTTGTCGTAGCGCAGTTGCCTCAGGTCCGGCGCTCAGCACCTCGCGACTCATCGCCGGCAGCACCAGTGGCACCGCGGCTCCGAAGACGTCGGCGAGGTCCGCCGCACCGGCACCCTGGGCGCCCAGGCCCGGCGCCAGGATCGAGCCGTTGAGCGCGGCGAAGTCGACTCCGGTGCGCCCGATGGTCGCACCGACCACGATGCCCACGTGACCGAGTCCGGAGCCGGTGTTGAGCGCGGCGGCCTCGTCGACCACGGTCTGGCCGACGGAACGGCCGGCGGTGGTCATCGCCTGCTGGAACTGCGGTCCCTCGGGATTGCTGGTCAGGGCCAGCACGTAGACGCCGCGGCCCTGGGCCTGGGCCAGGGCGATCGCGCCGGCCAGCGAGCCGAAGCCCAGGTAGGGGCTGAGGGTGATGGCATCAGCGGCGAGATCGGAGCCGTCGGTCAGGTACGCGGCCGCGTACGCGTCCATGGTCGAGCCGATGTCCCCGCGCTTGACGTCGAGCAGCGACAGCGCACCGGCGGCCTTGATGTCGGCCAGGGTCCGCTCCAGGACGGCGACGCCGCGGGATCCGTAGGCCTCGAAGAAGGCCGACTGCGGCTTGAAGACGGCGATCGTCTCGCCGAGGGCCTCGACCATCCCGCGGGCGCAGCGTTCCAGGCCGCTGACGTCCTCGGGCAGCCGCCAGCGACGCAGCACGGCGGGATGGGGATCGATCCCGACGCAGAGCCGGCCGCGGTCGGCGATCGCCGCGGTCAGCCGTTCGCCGTACGAGGTGAGTCATGCGGCCTCCTCAGGCGTCCGGTACGTGGTGCGGCGGTTGAGATCGGCGACGAGCGCCGGTCCGTGGAAGATGAAGCCGGTGTAGACCTGCAGCAGGCTGGCGCCCGCGTCGAGCATCGCCTGACCGTCGTCGGCGCTGGTGATGCCGCCGACACCGATGATCGGCAGGGCGGTGCGCGCGGCGAGAAAGGCCACCACCTCACGCGCCCGGATGGTGAGCGGCGCACCGGAGAGACCGCCGGCCTCGGCCGCCCGCGGCTGATCGGCGGGGGCCAGGCCGTCGCGCGCCAGGGTGGTGTTGGTGGCGATGATGCCCTCGGCGCCGGCGTCGGTGCAGACGTCCAGCGCCTGCTCCAGGGCGTCGTCGGAGAGATCGGGTGCCAGTTTGACGAAGATCGGCACCGGGTTGCGCCCGGCCGCGAGCCGCCAGGCCTCGCCGACCAGGACCTTGATCAACTCGCGCAGCGTGTCCGCGTCCTGCAGCGAACGCAGGCCGGGGGTGTTGGGGCTGGAGACGTTGATCGCCAGGTAGTCGGCGTACGGCGCGAGGATGCGCAGCGACGTCAGGTAGTCCTCAGCCGCCTCGGCCAGCGGAATGATCTTGGTCTTGCCGATGGAGATGCCGAGCGGGATCCCGGCCGCCTGGTTGCCGCGGGCCACGCCGGCCGCCGCCAGCCGATCGGCCAGCGCCCGGGCACCGAGATTGTTGAACCCCATCCGGTTGATCACGGCCTCGCTGGCGGGCAGTCGGAAGAGCCGCGGTTTGTCGTTGCCGGGTTGCGGTTGCGCGGTCACGGTGCCCAGTTCGGCGTGCCCGAACCCGAGCGAGCCCCACGCACCTACCCCGATCGCCGTTCTTGTCCATGCCGGCCGCGAGCCCGACCAGTCCCGGGAACTGGATGCCCGCCACCACCCGCGATCTGCGGTGCCGGGCGCAGAGGGCGGCGATCCCCGCCAGTGCCGCGCGGTTGCGGCCGAGGGTGTTGATCATGGTCAGGGTCTGCTCATGGATCTGCTCGGCATCGCCGGCGTACGCCCGGAACATGATCGGCCGGACCACCTTGCGGTAGCCGAGGTCGATGATCAACGACCCATGCTCCACGACTGCAGGGACCGGACGCCGACGTTGCCGGCCATGATCGCCTCGATCCCCTGGACCGCGGCGGCCAGGCCCTGCACGGTCGTGACGCAAGGAATGTTGCGCATCACCGCGGCGGTGCGGATCTCGTAGCCGTCGAAGCGCGGCCGGCCGTCCGGGCTGAGGCCGTGCGGGGTGTTGAAGATCAGATCCACCTCGTTGTCCAAGATCGCCTGCACGACGGTCTTCTCGCCGTCCGGTCCGGGACCCTGGCTGTACTTGCGCACCGCGGTGACGTGCACGCCGTGCCGCCGCAGCATCGAGGCGGTGCCCGCGGTGGCCAGGATCTGGAAACCAAGATCAGCAAGTCGCTTCACCGGGAAGATCACGAACCGCTTGTCCCGGTTGGCCACCGAGATGAAGACCGTGCCCTTGGTCGGCAGCGGACCGAAGCCGGCGACCTGGCTCTTCGCGAACGCGGTGCCGAAGCCCATGTCCAGCCCCATCACCTCGCCGGTGGACTTCATCTCCGGTCCGAGGATGGTGTCGACCGAGATCCCGTCCACCGTGCGGAACCGGTTGAACGGCATCACCGCTTCCTTGACCGCGATCGGCGACGTGCTGTCCTCGGTGGAGCCGTCGCCGGTCGCGCGCAGCAGACCCTCGACCCGCAGTTGCGCGACGGTCGCGCCGAGCATCACCCGGGCGGCGGCCTTGGCCAGTGGCGTCGCGGTCGCCTTGGAGACGAAGGGCACCGTACGCGAGGCGCGCGGGTTGGCCTCCAGCACGTACAGCGTGTCCCCGGCCAGGGCGAACTGGATGTTGATCAAGCCCCGGACGCCCACGCCCTTGGCGATCGCCTCGGTGGAGGCGCGGATCCGGTCCACCACCTCGGCGCCGAGGGTGATCGGCGGCAGCGCGCAGGCCGAGTCGCCGGAATGGATGCCGGCCTCCTCGATGTGCTCCATCACGCCGCCCACGTACACCTCGATGCCGTCGTAGAGGGCGTCGACGTCGATCTCCACCGCATCGTCGAGGAACCGGTCGACCAGCACCGGATGGGCCGGCGAGACTTCGGTGGCCCGCCCGATGTAGGACGACAGGGTGCCCTCGTCGTAGACGATCTCCATGCCCCGCCCGCCCAGCACGTAGGACGGGCGCACCAGCACCGGGTAGCCGATCTCGTCGGCGATCTTCTTGGCCTCGCTGAACGAGCGGGCCAGGCCGTGCTTGGGTGCCGGCAGGTTGGCCTCGGCCAGCACCTGTCCGAACGCGCCGCGCTCCTCGGCCAGATGGATGGCCTCCGGGCTCGTGCCGACGATCGGCACGCCGGCATCCTTGAGGGCCTGGGCCAGCCGGAGCGGGGTCTGACCACCGAGCTGGACGATCACCCCGACGACCGGGCCCGCGGCCCGTTCGGCGTGCACCACCTCCAGCACGTCCTCCAGGGTGAGCGGCTCGAAGTAGAGCCGGTCGGCCGTGTCGTAGTCGGTCGAGACGGTCTCCGGGTTGCAGTTGACCATGATCGTTTCGTAGCCGGCTTCGGACAGCGACATCGCCGCGTGCACGCAGGAGTAGTCGAACTCGATGCCCTGGCCGATCCGGTTGGGACCGCTGCCCAAGATCAACACCGCCGGCTTGGTCCGCGGCGCGACCTCGTTCTCCTCGTCGTAGGAGCTGTAGTGGTAGGGCGTCCGGGCCGCGAACTCCGCCGCGCAGGTGTCGACGGTCTTGAAGACCGGGCGGATGCCGAGGGCCCAGCGGACACCGCGGACCACATCCTCGCTGAGGTCGCGCAACGAGGCGATCTGGGCGTCGGAGAAGCCGTGCCGCTTCGCCGTCCGCAGCACGTCCGCGGTCAGCTCCGGGGAGTTCTTGATCATGGTCGCGATCTCCAGGATCAGCACCAGCTGGTCGACGAACCAGGGGTCGATCTTGGTCGCGTCGAAGACCTGCTCGGGCGTCGCCCCGGCGCGCAGCGCGCGCATCACCAGGCCGAGCCGCCCGTCGTGCGGCCGGCTCGCCTGGCTGAGCAGATCCTCCACCGTCTCGTCGATCTCGCCGGTGAAGACGAACGGCGCCTTGGGGTCCTCGAGGCTGCGCAGCGCCTTGCCGAGCGCTTCGGTGAAGTTGCGGCCGATGGCCATGGCCTCGCCGACGCTCTTCATGTGGGTGGTCAGGGTGGAGTCCGCCGAGGGGAACTTCTCGAAGGCGAACCGCGGCACCTTGACGACCACGTAGTCCAGCGTCGGCTCGAAGGAGGCGGGCGTCTGCTGGGTGATGTCGTTGGGAATCTCGTCCAGGGTGTAGCCGATGGCCACCTTGGCGGCGATCTTGGCGATCGGGAAGCCGGTGGCCTTGGAGGCCAGCGCCGAGGACCGGGACACCCGGGGGTTCATCTCGATCACGATCATCCGACCGTCGGCCGGGTCGATCGCGAACTGGATGTTGCAGCCGCCGGTGTCGACGCCGACGGCGCGGATGATGCCGATCGCCACGTCGCGCATCCGCTGGAACTCGCGGTCGGTCAAGGTCATGGCCGGGGCGACGGTGATCGAGTCGCCGGTGTGCACGCCCATCGGGTCGAGGTTCTCGATCGAGCAGACGATCACCACGTTGTCGGCCTTGTCGCGCATCACCTCCAGCTCGTACTCCTTCCAGCCGAGGATCGATTCCTCGATCAACACCTCGGTGGTCGGGCTGGCCGAAAGTCCCGCGCCGGCGATCCGGCGCAGGTCGGCTTCGTCATGGGCGAAGCCCGAGCCGACGCCGCCCATGGTGAAGCTGGGCCGGACGACCAGGGGGTAACCAAGATCATCGGCCGCGGCCAGCACGTCGTCGATGGAGTGGCAGACGACACTCCGGGCCACCTCGGCCGGGCCGCCGGCGATGCCCTCCAGTCCCTCGACGATGGCCTTGAACTGCTCCCGGTTCTCGCCGCGCTGGATGGCCTCGATGGAGGCACCGATCAGTTCGACGCCGTACCGCTCCAGGGCGCCGTTCTCGTGCAGCGCGACGGCGGCGTTCAGCGCCGTCTGTCCGCCCAGGGTGGCCAGCAGCGCGTCCGGCCGCTCCTTGGCGATCACCATCTCGACGAACTCCGGGGTGATCGGCTCGATGTAGGTCGCGTCGGCGAACTCCGGATCGGTCATGATCGTCGCCGGGTTGGAGTTGACCAGGATCACCCGGAACCCCTCGTCCCGGAGGATCCGGCAGGCCTGGGTGCCGGAGTAGTCGAACTCGCAGGCCTGGCCGATGACGATGGGGCCCGAGCCGATCACCATGATCGAGGAGATATCGGTACGTTTCGGCACTACAGCTCCCGCCCTTCGACTGGCTCACGTGTCCTGAGCTTGTCTCATCGTGTCCTGAGCTTGTCGAAGGACCGTCATCGCGCCCTTCGACAGGCTCAGGGCTCGGGTTTGCGGGCTCAGGGCTCGGGTTTGCGGATCGCGCATCATGTCGATGAAGCGGTCGAACAGGTAGGCCGCATCGTGGGGGCCGGCGGCGGCTTCGGGGTGGTACTGCACCGAGAAGGCGGTCAGCCGGCCGTCCGGCGTCTTTGAGTTGCAGGCCTTCGACGACGTCGTCGTTCAGGCAGACGTGGCTGACCTCGGCGGTGCCGTACGCGGTGGGGATCTGCTCCCCCGGCTCGGCGTCCACCGCGAACCCGTGATTGTGCGCGGTGACCTCGACCTTGCGGGTGGTCAGGTCCATCACCGGCTGGTTGATGCCGCGGTGACCGTAGCCGAGCTTGAAGGTGCCCAGGCCCAGCGCGCGACCGAACAACTGGTTGCCGAAGCAGATGCCGAAGTACGGGATGCCGGCGCTCAGGACCGATCTCAGCACCTCGACCGGGCCGTCGGCCGCCGCCGGATCGCCGGGCCCGTTGGAGAAGAAGACCCCGTCCGGCTGGAGGGCGGAGATCTCGGCGAAGGTCGCCGTCGACGGCACCACGTGCACCTCGATGCCGCGCTCAGCCATCCGCACCGGCGTCATCGACTTGATGCCGAGATCCACCGCGACCACCCGGAACGACGCCTCGCCGTCCGGTCGCACCACGTACCGCTCGCTGGTCGAGACCTCGTCGGCCAGGTGGGCACCACTCATCGCGGGCTGCGCCTTGACCCGCTCGAGCAGGGCTCCGGCGTCGGTCTCCACGCTGGAGACCCCCACCCGCATCGCGCCGCGCTCGCGCAGATGCCGGGTCAGCGCCCGGGTGTCCACGTCGCACATGCCGACCACGCCCTGGGCCTTGAGTTCGTCGTCCAGACTGCGCCGGGAGCGCCAGTTGGAGGACACCCGGGCGGGATCGCGGACCACGTACCCGGCGACCCAGATCTGCCCGGACTCGTCGTCCTCGTCGTTCCAGCCGGTGTTGCCGATGTGCGGCGCCGTCGCGATCACCACCTGCCGGTGATAGCTCGGGTCGGTCAGCAGTTCCTGATAGCCGGACATCGCCGTCGCGAAGACCGCCTCGCCGAACGTCTCGCCGACCGCCCCGAAGGCATGGCCACGGAAGGTTCGCCCGTCTTCGAGCACCAACAGGGCGCTGCGCGGCGGCGGTGAAGCGGCGGATGGTGTGGGATCGATCGAGGGATCGGGGGGCGCACTCGAATCGGCTGCGAACATGACCGTCCTTTCCTGCCTCACAGGACAGGTCTTAAAGGTTGGCTGACCGTGATCGGATCCGATGTGGTGCTCAGGCCCGACCGGTCGCTTGAGAGGGTATCAGCCGGATCCGAGAAACTGCCCGATCGCGACCGCAGTCTGGTCCGACCCCTCGCCCAGCCACAGCAGATGGCTCGGCGTGTCCACCTCGGTCAGCTGGGCCTGCGGCAGCGTCGCCGCCAGGTGCGCGGGATGCTCCCAGCTCACCGAGCCGTCGTTGCGGGTGGCCAGAATCAGCACCGGCCCGGCGACCCGGGACGTGACGTCGGTCGGCGGGCGCAGGTCGATCATGAACCCGCTCCCCGACCGGCAGGTGAGCAGGAACTCCACCACCCGTTGCCGATCGGCCCCGAGCCGGCGGACCACCTCGTCGCCGGGCAGGGTGGAGAGATCGGCCACCACTCGCGGCAGGTAACGCCCGGGATCGCGGCGGAGCAGGGCGTGCACCGTTCCCCAGGTCAGGTGCTCGGCGACCGGGTTGAACGCCCCTCGGGCGACCCGCCGGGTCCGCGGACCCGGCCAGGGCCGGAAGCTCGTCGGGCAGATCAAGATGACGTCCCGGACGAGGTCCGGCGCGTACGCGGCGAGGGTCAGCGCCGAGCGGGCACCGAGCGAGATGCCGACGGCGGTCGCGTCGGCGATGCCGAGTGACGCACACAGCGCGGCCAGCCGGACGACGAACTCCGGCGCGGAGGGTCCGGCTCCGGGATCCGTCCGCCCGTACCCCGGCCGGGAGACGGCGAGCACCGAGCACCCCGCCTGGAGGAAGCTCTCCTCGCCGAACCGGCAGCTCGCGGACATGTGCCCGCCGTGCAGGATCACGGCCGTGCGGTCGCCACTCCCCTCGCGCCGGTACTCGATCCGTGCGCCGTCGACGACGGCGATCTCGGTGGCCGGTGCGGTCATCGGATCCTCGTCAGGGCGTCCGGGTCGCGATCAGCCCGCGAAGCACGCCGTTCACGAAGGCCGGCGAGTCGTCGGTCGACAGGTCCGAGACGAGGTGCACCGCCTCGGAGACGACGACGGCATCCGGCAGGTCGAGATAGTCCAGTTCGAAGACCGCGATCCGCAACGTGTTGCGGTCGACCCGCGGCGTACGCGCCAGGCTCCAGCCGCTGGCCAGCGAGCCGGAGATCCGCTCATCGATGGCCGCGGCGTGGGCGGAGACTCCTTCGACCAGGGTCTTCGTGTAGTCCCGGACCGGCGGATCCGCATCGGCCGTCCGCTCCGCCAGCGTGTCGAGCAGGTCGGCCCCGCGCAGCTCGGACTCGAACAAGATGTCCAGGGCGCGCTTGCGAGCCTTGCTTCGGGTCGAGCCGACCCGTTCCGGCCGGGCCGGCGGAGCCTCAGACACGACCGAGATACTCACCCGTACGGGTGTCGACCCTGACCTTCTCGCCCGTGGTCAGGAACAGCGGGACCTGGACCTGCAGACCGGTCTGCACCGTCGCCGGCTTGGTGCCGCCGGTGCTCCGGTCGCCCTGCAGGCCCGGCTCGGTGTAGGTGACCTCGAGCTCGACGGAGGCGGGCAGCTCGATGTAGAGCGGGGTGCTCTCATGGATCGCGACCGTGGCGATCTGCTCCTCGAGCAGGTAGTTCTTGGCGTCGCCGACCGTCTCGTCGCTGATCGTCAACTGGTCGTAGGTCGAGGTGTCCATGAAGACGAAGCCGGAGCCGTCGTGGTAGAGGTACTGCATGTCCCGCTTGTCGACGTTCGCGGTGTCGACCTTGGTGTCGGAGTTGAACGTCCGGTCGACGACCTTGCCCGACAGCACGTGCTTGAGCTTGGTCCGCACCACCGTGTTGCCCTTACCGGGCTTGTGATGCTGGAACCAGACCACCGACCACAGCTGACCGTCGAGGTCCAGCACCATGCCGTTCTTGAGATCGTTCGTCGACGCCACGCCTACGTACCTTCCGCTTCTGCTCGTTGAGCCGCCCGGCCAGGGCAGCGGCTCAGTCTAGACGGCAATGCCGCGGTGGGCGATCCGCTGGTCCGATCCGATGACGATCACCGCCCGCGGTCGACGTCGAAGCCGCTGTCTCGGCCCTCCCGGATGATGTCGATGATTTCCGACGCCACCGGCGTCGTTGCCCGATGGCGGCCAACTTGTCGAATCGGCCTTCGTTTGCGGTTCACCTTGCGCTCTCCGCTTGAGCACCCTTGAGAGATAGGCGCGCATCGACTTCCCGCGGCCCATGGCTCAGACCACCGAGAAATCGGGCCGCAGGGGCTGGCGACCGGTGAGCGCGCGGAGGAGCTCCGGACCGAAGCCGCGGATCACCGCGGCCGTGGCGGCGATGGCGGCGACCTCGCTGAGCAACTGATCGCTGTAGCCCGGCGGCTCGATCGAGGCCGCGGCGGCGATGTCGAGGGTGTGGACGACGAGCTCGAAGGTCCGGGTCGGCAGATACGCCTCGAGCCGCATGCCGCCGGCGGCGGTGCTGATCAGCGGGTTGTCGTCGCGGTCGACCAGCGGCAGCACGCGCTCGATCAGCGCATCGATCGTGGCCGTCGGGTCCGCGCCCAGCGCCCGGCCGGCTTCGCGCCCCCGGGCGGCGACGGCGGCCGCGTCGACCGCACCGAGTGCGGCCAGATAGCCGGCCGGGGTCGACACGTCCTCGGTCTCGGCCGGCTGCTTGAGGTAGGTCTCGACGGTGATCAGGGCGCGACTCGTGTGCCCGACCAGGTCGCGGACGCTCCACTCGCCGAGCCCCGGCCGGTCCCAGCTGTCGGCCGGCAGCGACCGGACCAGTTCGGCGAACGCGCGGGCGGCCTCGCCGAAGGCTTCGCGTACGGTCAGCTCACCCCAGGCCTCGATCATGCCTGCCATCATCGCCCCCGCCGGGCGTCAGGGAGATGGCAGGCCGTCGACCGCCGCGTACGCGGCCCGCAGCAGTTGCTCGTCCGGCCCGGCCAGGATCTCGGCGCTGGCCAGACCGTTCAAGATCACGAAGCGCAGGGTCGACCCGCGGGTCTTCTTGTCCAGGGCCATCGTGGCCAGCAGTTCGTCGAAGGCCTCCGGCTGGTAGCCGAGTCGGCAGGCCGACCGAGCTCAAGATCAACTTGTGCCGGCCGGCCGTCTGATGATCAAGACGGCCCGCCAACCGGGCCAGCTCGGCGGCGAAGATCATCCCGACGCTGATCGCCTCGCCGTGCCGCCAGCGGTAGTGTTCCCGGCGCTCGATGGCGTGACCGAGGGTGTGGCCGTAGTTGAGCAGTTCCCGGCCGACCTCGGACCCGACCGAGGTCGCCTCGCGCAGATCGGCCGAGACCACGCGCGCTTTGACCGCGATGGACCGCTCGATCAGCTCACGCAGCACCGCCGAGTCGGCCTCGGTCGCCGCCGCCGGATCGGCTTCGATCATGGTCAGGATCTGCGGGTCGGCGATGAAGCCGCACTTGATCACCTCGGCCAGGCCGCCGACCAGGTCGTCACCGGACAAGGTGGCGAGCACGTCGAGATCGCAGACCACCCCGGCCGGCTCGTAGAAGCTGCCGACCAGGTTCTTGCCCTCGGCGGTGTTGATGCCGGTCTTGCCGCCGACCGCGGCGTCGACCATGGCCAGCACCGACGTCGGCACGGTGATCAACCGCACGCCGCGCAGCCAGGTCGCCGCGACGAAGCCGGCGAGGTCGGTGGTCGCGCCACCGCCGACGCCGATCACCGCATCCGACCGGGTGAAGCCGGCATTGCCCAGCACCGCCCAGCAGCGTGCCGCCACCTCGGCGGTCTTGGCCGCTTCCGCGTCGGGCACGTCGATCCGCACCGGCTCGAGTCCGGACTCGCCGAGCAGGTGGCTGATCCGCTCCGCGATGCCGATCATGGTCGGCGGATGGATGACGGCCACCCGCTGGACGCCCTCGCCCAGCAGAGCGGGCAGTTCGCCCAGCAGGCCGTGGCCGACCAGCACCTCGTACGGGCGCTCGGCCGATGACCTGGATCCGGGTCGGGTCAGACACGGGTCCGGCTGATGATCTGGTCCAGCACCTCGTCCGGGGTGAGTCGATCGGTCTCGACCGACTCGGTCGCGCACTCGGCGTACAGCGGCAACCGGTCGGCCAGCAGCTTGACCAGCCGGCCGCGGACGTTGCCCAGCAGCAGCGGGCGGGCGGCGTTCAGTCCGATCCGCTGGACGGCGGCGGGCACCCCGACCTTGAGCCAGATCACCCGGTGGCCGCGCAGTGCGGCCCGGGTGGCCGCGGACAGGATCGCTCCCCCGCCCAGCGCCAGCACGACCGGCTCGCCGAGCAGTTCCGCGGTCACCTGCTCCTCCAGGGCGCGGAACGCCGGCTCGCCGTCCTCGACGAAGATCTGGGTGATGGGCCGGCCCTCGCGCTGCTCGATCACCGCGTCGGCGTCCACGAACGGCAGCGCCAGTTGCTCGGCGAGCCGCGGTCCGATGGTCGACTTGCCCGAGCCGGGCGCGCCCATCACCACCACCGCCGACGTCACGGTCATCCGCGCACCTGCAAGCCGCGTTCGGCGATGTCGGCCAGGTACGCCTCGACGTTGCGCCGGGTCTCGCCGACCGAGTCCCCGCCGAACTTCTCCAGTGCGGCATTGGCCAGCACCAACGCGACCATGGCCTCGGCCACCACGCCGGCGGCCGGCACCGCACAGACGTCGGAGCGCTGGTGGTGGGCCACCGCCGCCTCACCGGTCGCGACGTCGATGGTGCGCAACGCCCGCGGCACCGTGGAGATCGGCTTCATCGCCGCCCGGACCCGCAGCACCTCGCCGGTGCTCATGCCGCCCTCGGTGCCGCCGGACCGGTGCGACGCCCGCGCGATCCGGCCGTCCTCACTCACGATCTCGTCATGGGCGAGGCTGCCGCGGGTCCGTGCGAGCTCGAAGCCGTCGCCGACCTCGACGCCCTTGATCGCCTGGATGCCCATCAGCGCGCCGGCCAGCTGCGCGTCCAGGCGGCGGTCCCAGTGCACGTGCGAACCCAGACCCGGGCGGCAGGCCCCAGACCACGACCTCGACCACGCCGCCGAGGGTGTCGCCGTCCTTCTGCGCCGCTTCGACCTCGGCGATCATCGCGGCGCTGGCGTCGCGGTCGAAGCAGCGGACCGGGTCGTCGTCGATGCCGGGAAGGTCGTCGAAGGTCGGGATCAGCCCGGCGGGCGCCGAGACGGTTCCCAGCTCGACGACATGGCTGAGCACGCGTACCCCGAACGCCTGGTGGAGGAAGCTGCTGGCCACCCGGCCGAGCGCCACCCGGGCGGCGGTCTCCCGGGCACTCGCGCGTTCCAGGATCGGCCGGGATTCGGCGAAGTCGTACTTCTGCATGCCCACCAGGTCGGCGTGCCCGGGCCGTGGACGGGTCAGCGCGGCGTTCCGCGCCTGGCCCTCGAGCTCGGCGGCGTCGACCGGGTCGGCCGCCATCACCGTCTGCCACTTGGGCCACTCGCTGTTGCCGATCTGGATCGCGACCGGACCGCCCTGACTCTCCCCGTGCCGGATGCCGCCGAGGAGCGTCACCGCGTCCGCCTCGAACTTCATCCGGGCGCCGCGGCCGAAACCGAGCCGACGCCGGGCCAGCGCCTCGGCGATGTCGGAGCTCGTCACCTGCACGTGGGCCGGCAGTCCTTCGAGGATCGCCACCAGCGCCTGGCCGTGCGACTCCCCGGCCGTGAGCCATCTGAGCATGATCCGCAGTCTTCCACGCCCCTGCTCACCGACTGGTCAGAATCTCAGCGGGCTTGACCGCGATTCACCCGCTCTGTGCATCGGCAGGTGGGCCGGGAGGGCGGCGTAGAGGGTGGCGGCGGGGACGGTGCGGCCGGTCATCAGCTCGATCTGCAGCAGGGCCTGGCCGATCAGCAGGTCGAGGCCGTTGATCACCGTGCAGCCGGCTCGGCGCGGCGACCGAGGCCAGCTCGGTCGGCCACGGATCGTAGATGGCGTCGAAGATCAGCGGTGCGCTCGCGGCGACCGCCGGCGCGATGGCGTCGGCGGCACCGGCGACGGCGGTGGCGATGACCAGATCGGCGTCGGGCAGCGGCGACGACCCAGTCCTGGACGCGTACGTCCGAGGTCCGAGCCGGGCGCCCAGCGCCCTGCAGCGGAGCGGCTCTTCGCCGGGCTGCGCCCGACCACGGTGACCTGCTTCGGCGCCCAGTTGCGCGGCGGAGAGCAGGGCGGAACGGGCCGTCGCGCCGGTGCCGAGAATGGTGACCCGACGCGCGGGTGCCGCGCTGACCCGGCGGACCGCCGAGACCAGGCCGCCGACGTCGGTGTTGTGGACCCGGCGCACGTCACCGTCGAAGATCAGCGTGTTGCCGGCGCCGGCCAGGCGCGCCACCTCGTCCACCAGTCCGAGGTCGAGCACGGCGACCTTGAGCGGCATGGTGACGCTGAGGCCACGCCAGCGACCGTCCAGCCCGGCCACGAATCCAGCCAGTTCGTCCTCGGTCACCTCGAACCGGTCGTAGGTCCAGTCGAGGCCGAGCTCGGCGTACGCGGCCCGGTGCAGGGTGGGCGACAGCGAGTGCCCGATCGGCGAACCGAGGACCGCGCAGCGCATGGACTCCGGCGAGGAGGGCTCAGGTGTCACAGCGACCGGGATTGGACTGACACCAGGTCTGGAACTCCTTCTGGATCCTGAGGAATCCGGCCTCGGTCCGGGCGAACTTCGTCTCGCCGGTGTCGAAGTCGACGGTGACGAAGTACAGCCACTTGCCCTTCTCCGGATTGGCGGCCGCCTGCAGCGCGGCCTTGCCCGGCGCGGCGATCGGTCCGGGTGGCAGGCCCTTGTACCGGTAGGTGTTGTACCTCGACCTGCTCCGCCGGTCCTTCGGCGTGGTCGTGTTCGTCGTCAGCTTCTCGGCGTAGATGACGGTCGAGTCCAGGCCGAGCTTCATGCCCTTGTCGAGCCGGTTGTACAGCACCTGGGCGACCTTCGCCCGGTACTGGTCCTTGTTCACCTCGCGCTCGACGATGCTGGCCACGGTGACCACCTCGTGCGGCGACAGCTTGAGCTTCTTCGCGGAGCTCTCGAGCCCGATGTCGCGACTGACCGACTTGTACTGGGTGACCATCTGGCGCATGGTCGAGGTGGCGGTCGAGTCCGCGGTCAGCTCGTAGGTCTCGGGGAACAGATAGCCCTCAGGACGGTTCTTCGCGTACGAGGGCAGGCCGAGCGACTTCGGCTTCTTCAGGGCCGCCTGGTATGCGACCTTCCTGATCTTGGTCTCCTTGACCAGCGCGTCGATCTGCGCGGACAGCCTGAGGCCCTCCGGGATGGTGAACTGCGCCCGGATCTTCGAACTGCCCGGGTTGATCAGCAGCCGCAGGGCGTCGATCGCCGTCATCTGGAGCTTCATCGCATAGCTGCCGGCCTGCACGGTCGTCGCGCGCTCTTCGGAGTTGACCGCCTGGTCCCAGGCGCGGTGCGACCTGATCACGTCGTTGCTGACCAGGATCCCGCCGATGGTGTCGAGCGAGGATCCTTCGGGAATCGTCACGATGATCTTGGCCTTGCCGGGACCGGGGTAGTCCGGGATCTCGCCGAACGTCTCGATGAAGTTGGTGGCCTTGTTCCAGACGAAGTACCCGCCGAAGATGAGCACCGACGCGGCCACGATCACCGCGAGGCAGCCCTTGCCCTTGTGCATGATCTCCTTGGCCGGGCTCGGCTTGACCTCGGGGTCGAGAATCGACGACACGCTGGCTCATCTCCCCTCGTCGTCCGGCTGTCCCTTCGTCAGTCGGGACCGCCCGATACTAGCTCTCCCGGCGGGATTCCTCCGGAACGTTCGATCGCCAGCGCGTGCTCGAGGATGGCCGCGGCCGCGGCGGCGTCGATCAGCGGCCGCTGTTGCTTGGCCCGCTTGCCGCTGGCGCGGAGCCGCTGGCTCGCGGTCACGGTGGTCAGCCGCTCGTCCACCAATCGGACCGGAACGCCGAGTCCGGCGGCCAGCCGCGCGGCCCGTTCCCGGGCTTTCAGCGCCGCCGGTCCCTCGCCGCCGCTGAGCGACCGCGGGAGTCCGACGAGCACCTCGATCGGCTCGTGCTCGGCCACCAGTTCGGCCAGTCGCGTCAGCTCGGTGGCCCCGGCCGGCACCGTGTCCAGCGGGTACGCGAGCACGCCATCGCGATCGCAGGCGGCGACCCCGATCCGGGCATCGCCCCAGTCGATCGCCAGGCGTACGCCGGTGCGGAATGCCTCTGCACTGGTCAGGTCATCGTCCTCTCGCGCTGCTCGACACCACACTTAGGTCGTACCGCTTCGTGCCGTCATGCGGCTCGTTCGAACCAGTCGAGCGACAGGTCGGCGACCGCGGCGGGGGCGTCGTCGGTGATGTAATGCGCTGCGTCGTCGACGTAGGCGAACTCGACGCGATCGGCGTACCGCTCGGGATTGCGGCAGATACGCCCCAGGATCTGCTCGGTCCAGGGGTGGTCGCGGCGGCCGTAGACGACAAGAGTCGGCACCGCGAGCCGCCGGCGGCGGTAGACGCCGCGCATCAAGCGCATGGCTTCGGGCAGGATCATGCCGCGGGTGAGCGGACGCACCGCGCCGTCGATGTCGGGACGGCGCATCGGGGCGAGGTGGGCTTCGACGGTTGCCTCCGACATCGGGTGGGCGACGTACGCCTCGGAGAAGACTCCGCGCAGTGAGGCGCCCGGGCGGTGCCAGATGAACGGGGGCAGGTGCCGGAAACCAGGGATGATCCTCGGGCTGAACGTGAAGAAGCCCGGCGGCACCGCGAGTTGCACGGCCGTTCGAACCCGCTCGGGGTGGTCGTAGGTCAGCTGCATCGCGGTGATGGCGCCCATGTCGTGGGAGACGAGGTGGGGGCGCTCGATGCGGAGGGCGTCGAAGAGGGCGAGCAGGTCGCGGAGCCGGGTCTCGCGTTCGATCCGCGGATCGTCGGCCACGGTCCAGCCGGCCCCGCGCAGGTCGGGGCAGATGACGCGGTAGCCGCGTGCGGCGATGACCGGAGCTATGGCGTGCCACTGCCACCAGTGCTGGGGAAATCCGTGCAACAGCACGACCGGCTCACCCTCGCCGATGGCGGCGACGTGAGTATGCAGGCCCGGCGTCTCGACGACGAGATGGTCGAAGCCGGAGGCCTCTGGCAACGGCGGCGACCAGGCCGAGCCATCGACGGAACGGGTGATGCGGGGCTCGGGCGTGGGCATGGCGACCTCCTTCGTGCGGTGGACTACTATGTTCATAGTAGACCTCGTCGGAAGGGGGTG
Source organism: uncultured Actinomycetota bacterium (assembly GCA_963765975.1). Lineage (GTDB taxonomy): Bacteria > Actinomycetota > Actinomycetes > Propionibacteriales > Propionibacteriaceae > Microlunatus. The sequence goes on from CAVXYL010000011.1 coordinate 57,866, forward strand.
TCCATGCCGGCGGCTACCCGGGAGCGCGGACTGGAGGCGGCCGTGGAGTTGCTCGGCGCGGAAGGCGTACGCGCGTTGTCCCATGCGCGGGTTGATGAACGAGCAGGCCTCCCGCCCGGGTCGACCTCGAACTGGTTCCGCACCCGTCGGGCGCTACTCCGCGGAATCGTCGACTGGATCGCCGAGCGCGAGCGCGCCGACTTCGAGCCGGCCGCGATGCCGACGATCTCGGGAGTCGATGAGCTGGTCGAGGGCTTGTGCGCCATGACCGAACTGCAGACCGGGCCATTCGCCGCGCGCACCCGGGCACGCTACGCCCTCTTCCTCGAACTTTCGGGCGACCCTGAGCTGGGCGAGCCGATGCGGCGGCAACGCCGCGAGTTCGAGCGGTGGACCGAGCGGATCGTGATCGCCGTCGGCATCGCCGATCCCGTGCCGGCGACCCGGGCCCTCATGGCGCTCGGCGACGGACTGATGCTGCACCGGCTCACCGTCGACCCCGATCTTGACCTGCGCCCCGCCATCGAACGCGCGGTGCGCGCCCTCGCAGAGCTGCCCCGCGCTGCAGTTTGCCGTCGAGTGCGCGGCAAACATGGGCCGTCAGGCGACGTCTGACCCAGGTTTCCCGTCACTCGACGGCAAACGCGGAGCACGCGAGAGTCAGCTCTGCAGGGTGCGGCCGATGGCGTACTCGACGGCCTTGAGCGCGTCGTCGGCCCGGCTTGCCGTCGGTGCCGCCGCCCTGGGCGATGTCGTCCTTGCCGCCGCCGCGACCGCCGAGGGTCTCGCTGGCCACCTGGACCAGCTCGCCGGCGTTCAGCTTGAGGTCCCGGGCGCCCTGGGTGGTGACGATGACCACGCTCGGCTTCTCCGCGGTGCCGCCGATCACGGCGATCACCGACGGGCGGTCGGCGACCCGGTTGCGGATCTCCAGCGCGAGGGAGCGCAGGTCGTTGCCGGCGACCCCGTCGGCGCGGTGGGCGATGTAGCCGACCCCCCACATGTCGTGGCTGGTGGCCACGATGCTGCCGACGTCGGCCAGCACGTTCCGGCTCTTGAGGTCGGCGATCTGCTTCTCCGCGGCCTTGAGCTGCGCGACCAGCTTGCTGACGCGATCGGCCAACTGGTCCGGCTGCACCTTCAGCGTCTCGGTCAGGCCGAGCACCAGCGCGCGCTCCTTGGCCAGGTAGCGGAACGCCTCGATACCGACGAAGGCCTCGACCCGGCGTACGCCCGAACCCACCGACTGCTCGCCGGTGAGGGTGACCAGACCGATCTGCGACGAGTGCTGCACGTGGGTGCCACCACAGAGCTCGCGCGACCAGCGGCCGCCCATCTCCACCACGCGCACCTCCTCGTCGTAGGTCTCGCCGAACAGCGCGAGCGCGCCGATCTCGCGCGCGGTGGCCAGCGGCATGTAGTTCGCCGACACGTTCAGGTCCTTGCGAATCGCCTGGTTGGCCGCCTCCTCGACATCGGCGCGAACGCGCTGGCTGAGCCCGCTCTGCCAGGCGAAGTCGAGCCGGAGGTAGCCGGGCTTGTTGTACGAGCCGCTCTGCAGGGCGGTCGGGCCGAGGATCTGCCGCAACGCCGCATGCATCACGTGGGTGCCCGAGTGCGCCTGGCAGGCGCCGAGCCGCCACTCGCCGTCGACCGCGGCCAGCACGTCGGTGCCGCGCAGCAACTCGCCCTTGGTCACCCGGACGCGGTGCACGATCAGCCCCTTGACCGGCCGCTGCACGTCCACCACCTCGAGCTCGACGCCGGCTCCGGTGATCCGGCCCGCGTCGGAGTCCTGGCCGCCGGATTCGGCGTAGAACGGTGTCCGCTCGAGCACGACCTCGACCGTGTCGCCCTCCTCCGCCGCCTCGACGACCTCACCGTCGACCACGATGCCGCGGACCTTGGACTCGGTCGTCAGCTCGGTGTATCCGGTGAACGGCGTCGCGCCGAGGGCCCGCAGGTCGCGATAGACGTCGACCGCCTGCGCCCCGGCCTTCTTGGACTTCGCGTCCGCCTTGGCCCGGTCCTTCTGCTCCTGCATCAGCCGCCGGAAGCCCGGCTCGTCGACGCTCAGGCCCTGTTCGGAGGCCATCTCCAGGGTCAGATCGATGGGGAAGCCGTACGTGTCGTGGAGCTGGAAGGCGCGATCCCCGGTCAGCGTCGGTCTGATGCCGCTGCTTCGCGTCCGCCACCGCCAGGTCGAAGATCTGGGTGCCGGTGGTCAGGGTGCGCCGGAACGCGTCCTCCTCGCCGTACGCGATCTGCGAGATCCGGGCCCAGTCGCTCTCCACCTCGGGGTAGGACTCACTCATCAGGTCCCGGCTGACCGGGAGCAGTTCCGGCAGCACCGGCTCGGCGACGCCGAGCAGCCGCATCGACCGGATGACCCGCCGCAGCAGCCGGCGCAGCACGTACCCGCGCGCCTCGTTGCCCGGGGTCACCCCGTCGGCGATCAGCATCAGGCCGGAGCGGACGTGGTCGGCCACCACGCGCATCCGCACGTCGTCGCCGTGATCGTCGCCGTAGCGCTTGCCCGACAGTTGAGCGGCGTGCTGGAGCACCGGATACACCTGGTCGATCTCGTACAGGTTGTCGACGTCCTGCAGCAGGTACGCGACGCGCTCCAGGCCCATGCCGGTGTCGATGTTCTTCCGCGGCAGCGGGCGAGCGATGTCGAAGTCGTCCTTCTTGCGGACGGCCGCGAGCTCCTCCTGCATGAAGACCAGGTTCCAGATCTCCAGGAACCGGTCCTCGTCGACGATCGGGCCGCCGTCGGGGCCGTACGCCGGGCCGCGGTCGATGTAGATCTCGCTGCACGGGCCGCCCGGGCCGGGAATGCCCATGTGCCAGTAGTTGTCGAGCAGCCCGCGGCGCTGGATCCGCTTGACCGGCAGGCCGGCGATGCTCTCCCACAGCGCCGCCGCCTCGTCGTCGGAGTGCAGCACGGTGACCCAGACCTTGCTCGGGTCGAAACCGTAGCCGCCGTCGTCCTGCGAGCCGGTGACCAGCTCCCAGGCGTACCGGATCGCCTCGGCCTTGAAGTAGTCGCCGAAGGAGAAGTTGCCGTTCATCTGGAAGAACGTGCCATGCCGGGTGGTCTTGCCGACCTCTTCGATGTCGAGCGTGCGGACGCACTTCTGGACACTCGCCGCCCGGTCGTACGGCGCGGTCTCGGCGCCGGTGAAGTACGGCTTGAAGGGGACCATGCCGGCGTTCACGAACAGCAGGGTGGGGTCGTTGTAGAGCAGCGGTGCAGACGGCACCACTTCGTGGCCACGGGTGGCGAAGAAGTCCAGGAAGCGGCGCCGGATCTCGGCGGTTTTCATGATCAGATCGTCCTTGCGAAGGTGTCGAGCACGGCTTATTCGGGCAGACCGAGCGTCTCGCGGAGTTCCGTCTCGCGCTCGGCCATACCGGCTCGTACCCGGGCGGCGAAGTCCTGCGCCCGCTCGCCGACGCCACTGGCCGACTCGGCGACCCGGTGACCGAGCGCCTCGGGAGTGGCCTTCTTCAACGATTCGCGGATCTTGCGGTAGACGAAGATCGCCAGACCCGCGCCGAGGAGGAACCAGAAGAGGCGGCGGATCATGTCCAGCCTCGCTTCGCCCGGCGGCTGCCGTCGCCCCGGAGGGCTTTGCGTACGCCGTAGCTGAAGGCCGCGGTCTTGACCAGCGGCCCGCCCAACGTGGCGGAGAACAGGCTGGTCATCTGGGCCGCGTTCTCGCTCACCACGGTGGCGTTCGCACTGACTTTCGCCACGTCGTCGGTGACCAGGCTGAGCTTGCCGAGCTCGTCGTTCGTGGCCCGTACGGTGCCGCGCAGCTCGGTCAGGATCGGCACCGACTCGTGGCCGATGTCGCGTACGGCCAACCGCACTTCTTCCAGCACCCGGCCCAGCTTGAGCAACGGAACGGCCGTCAGGGCCACCAGGGCGACGAACGCGATGGCCGCGATCAGGCCGGCGATTTCACCTGCGGTCATGGGGGGCTTTCCTTACGGTCGAGTGGTGTCTGCGCCGCCTCCGGGCGGCGCGCTAGGAGACCTTACCGCGCGACCTCGCCCATGGCCCCTGGGTTCACGGATCGGCCTACTCCGAAGTCCTCGGGACGGAAATCCTTCGGCTCGACCAGCACCAGCCAGTTGCCCGAGTTGTCCCGCATCACCGCCTCGACGCCGTACGGCCGGTCCGACGGCGGCTGGGTGAACTCGACCCCCTGCGCGCTGAGCTCGGTGTAGGCCTTGCGGCAGTCGTCGGTGGCGAGCCCGAAACCGCCCATGGTCCCGTTGGCCAGCGAGCGCCGGATGGCTTCGGCCATCTGGTCGTCCAGCGGCGGACCGGGAACCATCAAGGTGACCTCCAGCTCGGGGTGGTCGGGCTGGACGATGGTGACCCAGCGAAAGCCCTCGCCCATCGTCAGGTCGGTCTTCTCGACGAATCCGAGCTTGTCGATGTAGAACGCCTTGGCCGCATCCTGATCGGTGACCCACAGCGTGGTCAGGGAGATGTGCGTGATCATGAAATCGAATCTAGCCAGGGTCGGGCGATTGGTGCCTTCTCCGATCTTGCGGCATTCCGGGTGGCTGGTGCCCGGTCGCTCAGCCCGTGCATGAAGATGAAGCAGCCGGGGATCCGCGGGCCGCCGGTGCTCGCCCAGCGCGCCTGATACGCCGACGGGCTCATCCCGACCAACTGGGCGAATCGGCTGCTGAACGACCCGAGACTGGCGTAGCCGACGAGCCCGCAGACCTCGGTCACCGTCAGGTTGGTGGCCCGGAGCAGGTCCTGGGCTCGTTCGATCCTGCGTTCGGTCAGGTACGCCGCCGGTGTCACCCCGTACGTCGGACGCGAAGCAGCGCAGGAAGTGGAACTTCGACATCCCCGCGGCCGACGCCAGCTTCGTCAGGTCGAGGGGCTGGGCGTAGTCGCGGTCGATCAGGTCGCGGGCTCGACGGAGGTGCACCAGCAGATCGCCGGCCACCGCGGAGCCGGCGGTCACGGGGTGTCCCGGCCCAGCAGTTCGTTGATCTTGGTCAGCCGCGCGGCGACCGCGGCCTCGGCGCCATGATCGGTGGGCGCGTAGTAGCGGACGTCGACCAGTTCATCGGGCAGGTACTGCTGGGCGGCGATCCCGTGCGGATGATCATGCGCGTACTGATAGCCCTTGCCGTGCCCGATCTTCTTGGCGCCGGCGTAGTGGGCATCGCGCAGGTGCGCCGGCACCAGGCCGATCTTGCCCGCGTCGACATCGGCCAGGGCCGCGTCGATCGCCATGATCACCGCGTTGGACTTCGGCGCCAGAGTCAGCGCGATCACCGCCTGGGCCAGGTTGATCCGACCTTCCGGCATGCCGATGAAGGCCACCGCGTCGGCGGCCGCCACGGCGGTGGTCAGGGCCGTCGGATCGGCCAGGCCGATGTCCTCGGAAGCCAAGATCACCAACCGGCGGGCGATGAACCGCGGGTCCTCCCCCGCCGCGATCATCCGGGCCAGATAGTGCAGTGCTGCTTGGACATCCGAGCCGCGGATCGACTTGATGAACGCGCTGATCACGTCGTAGTGCTGATCACCGTCGCGGTCGTAGCGGATGGCCGCCTTGTCCACCGCCTGCTCGAGGATCTGGGTGGTGATCACCAACTGATCTTCACCGGCCTCCTGCTGGAGGGCGACCGCGTCCGCTCCGGAGGCGGACTCCTCCAGGTAGGTGAGGGCTCGCCGGGCATCACCTCCGGCCAGTCTCAAGATCATCGCCCGCGCCTCCGGTTCCAAGATCAACTCGGTGCCGGCCGCGGTCCGCAGGCCGCGCTCCTCGGTGAGGGCCCGGTCGAGCAGTCCGGAGATGTCGTCATCGGTCAGCGGCTTCAGGGTCAGCAGCAGCGACCGGGAGAGCAACGGCGAGATCACCGAGAAGCTCGGATTCTCGGTGGTGGCGGCGATCAGGGTCACCAGCCGGTTCTCCACCGCCGGCAGCAGCACGTCCTGCTGGGTCTTGGAGAAGCGGTGCACCTCGTCGACGAAGAGCACGGTCTGCCGGCCCGTCCGCAGATCGCGGCGGGCCTGGTCGAGCACGGCCCGGACCTCCTTGACCCCGGCGGTGACCGCGGAGATCTCGACGAACTTCGAGTCGGTCTGCCGCGACACCACCGAGGCGATGGTGGTCTTGCCGACGCCCGGCGGACCCCAGAGGAAGACCGACATCGGCTCCCCCGCCGCCAGCCGGCGCAGCGGCGACCCCGGCGCGAGCAGGTGCTGCTGCCCGACGATCTCGTCCAGCGTCCGCGGCCGCATCCGCACGGCCAGCGGCAGGCCCGGCCGGTCGCCGTCGGCCAGGCTGCCGCTGGTGCCGGGCGCCGGCGCACCGACCAGGTCGCCGAACAGGTCTTCAGTCATGTCGAGATCTCCCGAACAGAGTCACTCGCGGCTCTCGGCCTCTGCTGCACGGCGACGCTCCGCCGCGAGCTCCTCCACCACACTGCCGCCCTCCTGCAGCTGATTCCTGATCAGCCCCTTCGCCTGATCGCGGGTGGCCGCGATGATCCCCTCCGCGCCGGCGTCCACTCCGGCTTCCTTCCGCTGCTGGGCGGTGATCGGCGCGGGCGCGTCGGTGAGCGGGTCGACACCGCCGCCGGACTTGGGGAACGCGATCACGTCGCGGATCGAGTCGGTGCCCGACAGCAGCGCACAGGTCCGGTCCCAGCCGATGGCGATGCCACCGTGCGGCGGCGGACCGTAGTTGAAGGCATCGAGCAGGAAGCCGAACTTCGCCTGGGCCTCCTCCTGGCCGAGGCCCATCACGGCGAACACCCGCTCCTGGATGTCGCGGCGATGGATACGGATCGAGCCGCCGCCGAGCTCGTTGCCGTTGCAGACCACGTCGTACGCGTAGGCCAGCGCCGATCCGGGGTCGGTGTCGAAGGTCTCGATGGACTCCGGCTTCGGCGAGGTGAAGGCGTGGTGCACGGCGGTCCAGGCCCCCGACCCGACGGCGACGTCGCCGGCCGCGACCGCTTTGTCGGCCGGTTCGAAGAGCGGCGCGTCGAGCACCCAGCAGAAGGCCCAGCCGCTTCTCGTCGATCAAGTCCGACCCGACGCCCGATCTCCAGCCGGGTCGCGCCGAGCAGCGACTGGGCCTGCGACCGGAGCCCGGCGGCGAAGAACACGCAGTCCCCCGGCTTGGCGCCGGTGGCCGCCGCGAGCCCTTCGCGCTCGGACTCGGAGAGATTCTTGGCGACCGGCCCGCCGAGTTCGCCGTCCTCGCCGATCAGCACGTACGCGAGGCCGCGATGCCCGCGCTGCTTGGCGAACTCCTGCCACGCGTCGAGCTGCCGGCGCGGCTGGCCGCCGCCACCGGGCATCACCACGGCACCGACGTAGTCGGCCTGGAAGACCCGGAACGGCGTCTCGGCGAAGTAGCTCGTCAGCTCGGTCAGTTCCAGCTCGAACCGCAGGTCGGGCTTGTCCGTGCCGTAGCGGTTCATCGCGTCGGCGTAGGTGAGCCGCAGGAAGGGCGTCTCGATCCGCACCCCGATCAGGTCCCAGATCGCGGTCAGCAGCGTCTCGGTGAGCTCGATCACGTCGTCCTGCTCGACGAAGCTCATCTCGATGTCCAGCTGGGTGAACTCCGGCTGCCGGTCGGCCCGGAAGTCCTCGTCGCGGTAGCAGCGGGCGATCTGGTAGTAGCGCTCCATGCCGGCCACCATCAACAACTGCTTGAACAGCTGCGGGCTCTGCGGCAACGCGTACCAGCTCCCGGGCTTGAGCCGGGCCGGGACCAGGAAGTCGCGGGCACCCTCAGGCGTCGACCGGGTCAGGGTCGGCGTCTCGATCTCGACGAACCCCCGCTCGCCCAGCACGTCGCGCGCCACCCGGCTGACCTCGCTGCGGAGCCTGATCGCCGCCGCGGGCGCCGGCCGGCGCAGGTCCAGATAGCGATACTTCAGCCGCGCCTCCTCACCGACCGTGACCCGCTCATCGATCTGGAACGGCAGCGGAGCGGCCTCGCTCAGCACCTCGAGCGCGGAGGTGACCACCTCGATCTCGCCGGTGGGCAGGTCCGCGTTGGCGTTGCCGGGCGGCCGAGGCGACACCTCGCCGGTGATCTTGATGCAGTACTCGTTGCGCAGGTCGTGCGCGCCGGACGCGGCCAGCATCTCGTCTCGCACCACCACCTGGACGATACCGGAGGCGTCACGGAGATCGACGAAGGCGACGCCTCCATGATCACGGCGGCGGGCGACCCATCCGGCGAGGGTCACGGTGGTTCCAGCGTGCTCGGCCCGGAGGGTGCCGGCACCGTGGGTGCGCATCACGAACTGCTTCCTTTCTCTGTTCGGGAGGGTCGATCGAACACCTGATCCTACGGGGATCGCGGCGGCGTCCGAGTCCATTTTCGATCCTTCTGCTCGCGCAACGCGCTTACATCCGCCTGACTGTCGGCAGTCCGTGGCAGAGTCCAGTGCATGGTCGAACGGCTGCGGGCCCGGCAGGAGTGGCAGTTCTTCGCCGCCCTGCCCCGGGCTCACGCCGGGCTCGCCGCCGCCTGGTGGATTCTGCTGGTGCTCAGCGGCGCGCTGCCCGCCGTCTTCGCGGTGGCGACGGGCGTGACGATCCGCGCGGTCGAGAGGTCCGACCCACTCGGCCCGGCCCTGGCCTTCGTCGGCGTGGTCTTCGTGCTGATGCTGATCGTCGGCCCGATCCTGACCGCGGTCAGCATGAATCTCGGCAACCTGCTGTCGGCCTGGCTGAACGAACGCCTGATCAACAGCTGTGTCGACCCGCCGGGCATCGGCCACCTGGAGGACCCCGAGCTGGCCGACGACCTGACCACCTCGCGTGAGTTCGACCGCGGGATGACCGGACCTCCGATGTATCTGAACCTCGACTTCATCGCGAGCAGCCTGGTCGGCACCGTGGGCGGGGTGGCCTCGGCCGTCGTGCTGGCCGGCTTCACCTGGTGGGCGCCCATCGTGCTGGTGCTGGCCTGGGCGTCGACGCATTGGTTGTTGCGGGAGAGCGGGGTCTGGAAGGACCGCAACACCCCCGAGGTCCGCTCGGCCCAGCGGCATGCCGACTACGCGTACCGGCTCGCCGTGGATCCGCAGCCGGCCAAGGAACTGCGGCTGTTCGGGCTGGCGGGGTGGACGGTGGCCCGGTTCATCGAGCGACGGAAGCGGCTCTTCGAACTGCAGCAGCGGGCGACCCGGCTGCGGGAGAAGTCGGTGGCGCTCTGCATGATCATCGTGGTGGTCGCGAACGTGGCCGTCTTCGGTGCTCTCGGGTACCAGGTCGTCTCGGGCACGCTGTCGCTGGACCGCTTCGTGGTGTTCGCGCAGGTCGCACTCGGCGTCAGCCTGATCGCCTTCGGCGGGCTGAACTGGGCGCTGGACGGCGCGTCCGCCCCGGTCGCCGCGGTCGCCAGGCTGGGTCCGGCGATGGCCCCGCTGGGCGCGCTGCGGCTCGGCTCGGAGCCGGCGGCCGACCATCCGGCCAGCGAGGTCGCGCTCCGTGACGTCTCGTTCGGCTATCCGGGTACCGACCGCGAGGTGTTCTCCGGGCTGACCCTGACGGTGCCGGCCGGATCCTCGCTGGCGATCGTCGGACAGAACGGGGCCGGCAAGACCACCCTGGCCAAGCTCCTGTGCCGGCTGTACGACCCGGACACGGGGGCGATCGAGGTCGACGGCATCGATCTGCGCCGGATCGATCTCCCCGGCTGGCGCAGTCGGGTGGCGGCGGTCTTCCAGGACTTCGTCCGCTTCGAGCTCTCGCTGCGGGCCAACGTCGATCCGACCGGGCAGGCGAGCGACGACGACGTCCGGGCCGCACTCGCCGACGCCGGTGCGAGCGACCTGGCCGACCTCGAGACGCCCCTGGCCAAGGGTTATCCGGGCGGCACCGACCTCTCCGGAGGCCAGTGGCAACGGGTGGCCCTGGCCCGGGCGCTGTGCGCCGTACGCCGGGGCGCCGGTCTGGTGCTGCTGGACGAGCCGACCGCTCAACTGGACGTACGCGGCGAGGCTGCCGTCTTCGAGCAGGTGCTCGCCGCGACCCGCGACGTCACCACGATCCTGATCTCGCACCGCTTCTCGACCGTCCGGCAGGCCGACCGGATCTGCGTGCTCGAACACGGCCGGGTGATCGAGCTCGGCAGCCACGACCAGTTGATGCTGCTCGGCGGTCGTTACCGGACCATGTTCGAGCTGCAGGCGAAGCGGTTCGAGGCCACGATGGACGACGAGGGGGTGGCCTTCGATGTCCTCTGAATACTCGAGACCGACCTTCCGCCCGCTCTTCGCTCGATGTGGCGGCTGTGCAAGCTCGGCTACACCCACGAGCCGCGGCTGGTGGTCGTCGTCGTCGCGCTGACCTTCCTGCAGGCGGTGCCGGATGCGCTGTTCGCCCTGTGGCTGGCGCTGCTCCCCGCCGCGATCCTCGATCACGACACCCGGCAGATCTACGCCATCGTCGCCGCGATGGCGGCCTCGGCGACTCTGACCTGGTTGCTGCAGGTGGTCACCACCCGACTCACCCGGCGGTTCCGCGATCGGGTGACGATCGCGCTGGAGACCCATGTGGCCACCCTGCAGGCCGCGGTGCCGAGCCTGGAGCTGCACGAGAGGTCGGACTACCTCGACCGGCTGTCGGTGCTGCGTAACCAGGTCTTCGTGCTGGACCACATGTACCTGTCGCTGCTCGGCACGATCGGCTGGCTCGTCCGGGTCGGGATCACCCTCGCTCTGCTCGCATCGATCCATCCACTGCTGCTGTTGCTGGCCGTCTTCGCCGTGCCGACGGTGATCACCTCGTCGTGGCGTCCCGCGGTGGAACGGCAGGTCGAGGAGTCCTACGCCGCGCACAGCCGGCTGGCCGACCACCTGTTCGCGACGGCGACCACGGCCGCTCCGGCGAAGGAGATCCGGGTCACCGGCATCGGGCCGGAGCTGGCGGCCCGGCGGCGGACCGAGTGGCAGCGCTGGTTCGCCCCGGTCGCCCGAGCACGCTGGATCACCGCCGTGTCGCATTCGGTGGCCTGGGCCTTCTTCGGGCTCGGCTACGTCGGCGCGGTCGTCTTCGTCGCCGTCGGCCTGCAGGCCGGCGTCGGCTCGGTGCTGCTGATCCTGGCGGCCGGTGCCCGCCTCGCGTCCTACGTCGCCGGCACCATCGGCGAGATCGGATTCCTGCGCGGGGTCTGGCTGGACGGCTCGCGGCGGCTGGTCTGGCTCGAGGACTACGTCGCGGCGGTCGATGCCCGGGCCGACCTCGACGTGCCCGATCGGATCGCCGAAGGGATCCGGCTCGAGGGGGTGACGTTCGCCTATCCGGGCGCCAGCCGCAACGCCCTGGACGGCATCGACCTCACCCTGCCGGCCGGCGCGGTGGTGGCGATCGTCGGGGAGAACGGGGCCGGGAAGTCGACCCTGGTCAAGCTGCTGGCCAAGCTGTACGAGCCGACGGAGGGTCGGATCCTGATCGATGACCGACCGCTGGCCCGAATGCCGGCGGCCGGCTGGCGGGAACGGGTCACCGGGGCGTTCCAGGACTTCTTCCGGTTCGAGTTCACCGCCCAGCGCAGCGTCGGAGTCGGCGAGCTGCCGCGACTCGACGACGCGGAGGCGGCCGGCGGAGCGGTCGTCCGGGCGGGGGCGACGGACGTGCTCGAGCGACTGCCGGACGGCCTGAGCAGTCAGCTCGGTCCGACCTGGCCGGACGGTCACGAGCTGAGCTTCGGCCAGTGGCAGAAGGTCGCCCTGTCCCGCGGCTACATGCGCGACGGGCCGCTGCTGATGATCTTGGACGAGCCGACCGCCGCCCTGGACGCCGAGACCGAGCACGAGCTCTTCGAGCGGTACGCCGACGCCGCCCGTGCCAGTCGCAACGGCGGCATCACCGTGCTCGTGTCGCACCGGTTCAGCACGGTCCGGATGGCCGACCTGATCGTGGTTCTCGACGGCTCCCGGCTGGCGGAGGTCGGCAGCCATGACGATCTGCTGCGACGGAACGGGAGCTACGCCGAGCTGTACCGGATCCAGGCTCAGTCCTACAGATGAGTCCGACAAGTAATCTGGCCAGATGACCCGGGTGTGCCTCGTACTGGCGGCCCTGCTGTTCGGCGCCCTCGGAGTCGTCGTCAGCCCTCAGCCTGCCTACGCGTGCAGCTGTGCGGGCATCTCGACCAGCCGCGCGCTGCGGAACGCGGACGCCGTGTTCCGCGGCCAGGTCACCGACAAGGAGTCGGTCGGCGCGGCGGGACGAGCAACGGATCGATCTGCGCTTCGAGGTGGACGCCGTCTACAAGGGCACCGTCTATCACGATCAGGTCGTGGCCTCACCCCGGGACAGCGCCGCCTGCGGTCTGGATCCCGAGACCGGCACCACCTGGATCATCTTCGCCGTCGAGGGCGTGGAGGGTTCTGGGAATGATGCCGTCAGCCGGCTCGTCACCACGCTGTGCAGCGGAAACCTCCCGACCGCGAGCGCTCCCGCCGTGCTCGGAGAGCCGCGCGGCCCGCTCGACGGGGCCTCCGACCGGGAGGAGAAGTCGACCCAGGCCGACCGGCGGATCACCCGCGGCCTGGCGATCGGCGGAATCGGACTGCTGTTCGTCGGCGCGCTGGCCGTGATGGGACTCGCCGTGCTCTGGCGACCGGGTCGATCACGGTGAGACGCCGACTGCTGGCCGTGCTGCTCGCGGTGCCGCTGATGATCATGATCGGCGCCTTCGGCGTCTCGGCGCAGGCGTGCCGCGGGCCGCGGCGTCGTGTGTCTACAACGCCGACGATCCGGAGCTGACCAAGTCCGCCGACGTGATCTTCACCGGGGAGATCGTCGGCAACCAGACCGCCAAACTCGGCCGGGAGCGCGAGTACACCTTCCGGGTCGCGAAGGTCTTCAAGGGTGCGGCGTACTCCGAGCAACTGGTCGCCACCGACAACCGCAGCAGCGAGGCGCTGGACATCGAAGGGCCGGGCACCTTCCTGGTGCAGGCCAACTTCAACTCCGGAGAAACCGAAGGGCCGGTCACCCGGCTGATCAGCAACGGCTGCAGCGGCACCCGCCTGGTCACCGAGGCCGATGCCGTCCCCGGCACGCTCGGTCCGGGTCAGGAACCGGCCCTCGGGTCGTCGCACAGCGTGACGTCGCGGTTCACCGGCAAGCTGTGGATCGTCGGCGGTGCTGCTGACCATCGTGGCCGCGATCATGATCAATCGCCGCGCGGCCCGGCGCCGCAACCCCGAACAGCCGTAGCGGTCATCCCTAGCCGGGCCGGAACGCCGAGCCGGTCTGCTCCAGGGCTCCATCGGTCACCGGGAGCCGGCCGCGGCGGACGGCCTTGACCAGATCGCCGTGGTCGGACTCGGTCTGGTCCGCGTACGCCCGGGCGAAGGCGGCCATCGCCTGATCGAGCTTGTCCGAGGCGCCGGCGTAGCCGGCGATCATCGACGCACCACTGGTCCGGGCATGTCCTTTGGCCAGCAGGTGTCCCACGATGCCCGCGTAGTCGGTCAGCGCGGCGGCGTCGATCGCATCGAGGGGGATGGTGCCCTTCATGTTGCGGAACTGCCGGACGTAGTACTGCAGCCCGCTGACGGTGGCCCAGCCGAGCAGCGGGTCGCTCACGGTCTGCAGCGCCTGCTGATACTCCACGACGCGCTGCCCCTGGTGCGCGTGCCAGGCCGAGTCGCCGTGCACGTACTGCGCGAGCACGGAGCGCCGTGCCTGCTTGAGCTGCAGGAAGACCACGTCGTCGGGCGTGCTGCCCTCGAGCAGGACCACGTACGCCCGCAGCCCCACGCTGCCGACCCCGACGACCTTGTGGGCGATGTCGACCAGCGTGTAGCCGCCGATCACCCGTCGCCAGTGCGGGGCCAGGGTGGCCAGGTACTCGTCCAACGCCTCGCCGACCGCCTCGTACTCGCGCCGGGTCCAGCCGGGTGATCAGCGGCGGCTCCTCGACGATGTGCCGGCGGCCCTCGAGCTCGGCGGTGAACCGTGGCAGCGCGCGATCGCTGGTCCGGGTCCGGGCCCGCTTGGCCGACCGCTCGATCTCCTCCCGCAGCGACTTCTCCGTCGCCGTCTCGTGCAACCGGCCGACGTCGAGTCGGTTGTAGCTGCGCATCAGCAGCGGCTGTTCGGCCAGGAAACGCACCTCTTTGCGGTACGCGGCGACGCAGGCCAGCACCGAGTCGTGACACTGCGCCTCGGTCGACCCGTTCTCCCGGCCGGCCACCCAGATGCTGGCGACCAGCCGGCGCAGATCCCACTCCCAGCTTCCGGGATGGGCCTCGTCGAAGTCGTTCAGGTCGATCACCAGCTCGCCCTCCGGCGAGGCGTAGAAACCGAAGTTGCCCAGGTGCGCGTCGCCGCAGATCACCGGCAGGATGCCGGTCGCCGGCAGCCCGGAGACGTCGGCGGCCATCACGATCGCGGTGCCGCGCAGGAACCCGTACGGCGAGGTGACCATCCGGGCGACGCGGACCGGGATCAGCCAGTCCAGCCGGCCCTCGTGGGATTCCATGATCAACTGGATCGGGATCGGGCCGCCCGGCCGGCGGCGTCCAGGCGCCGAGAGACTTGCGCGGCACCTGTCGACGCAGGGCCCGGCCCATCGCATAGCGCTCGGGTCGCGACGTCGGGCGCCGGCGCAGCGAGGTGAACATCTCGCTGTCGGCCGTCGCCAGGACGGTGTGACCGACAGTGTCTCGAACGCTCACGATCCCTCCTCGCCGACCTGTGCTGTCACCCTAATCGACACGCCTCCGGTCGGTCCGCAGCCAGGGCGGGGCGGGTCGATCAAGCATTCCGTGACCTGGGCGTGATCGAAGGAGGTGCCATTTCCTCGGGCGGGGCAACGATCCGAGATCGCTCGCCCAGGCCGCGTGTCATCCGATCGATTTCGCGCCTAGCGTGATAAAAGCCGCACGAAACGGCACGGGGGAATTCGGGCTGGCTCTCCAATCCCAACTTGACGCGCCGATCTCGATCGATCGGCGTCGATTTCCGGCTGCGCGGCAAGAAAGCAGCAGATCGCAAGGAGTCACCGATGACCCGATGGAACCGATATCCGAGCTGGCTGGCGCTATGCGGAGTCGCTGCTGCTGCCGCTCGCGCTCGCCCACAATCCGCAGCCGCCGTCGAGATCCAGCGCTGCGATCAGGCGCGGCCGTATCGGGATCTGAACGGCGATGGTTTCGATGATGCTGTTGTCGGGCGATCCGTACGCGACAGTGAACGGCCAGGCCGAGGCGGGCACGGTCACCGTGCTGTTCGGTGATGCGGACGGCCGGACCGGCGAAGGCGATCTCGCCGGACGCTCGAATCAGACCGATCTCGGCGAGACACCGGAGGCCGGTGACCACTTCGGCTGGGCGGTTGAATTGAACCGGACCGACATCGGCGGGTGCTTCGGCATCCTGATCGGCTCGCCCGGCGAGGACGTGGACGGCCAAGCGGACGCCGGCATGGCCCATATGTTCACTTTCGCCCCGGTCTTCGAGGCCGATCCCGACGAGGACTGGAAGGTGAACTTCGACCAGGGCGACACCGGCGGCACTGTGGAGGCCGGCGATGAGTTCGGCTACTCGTTGGCCGCCTCGGCGGTTCGAGCGAGGAGCCGGTGCGCTTCGCCGTCGGCGCCCCCGGGGAGAACGACGACTCCGGGGTGGTGAACGTCACCAATTCCTACTACATCGCCGAGTCGGGCATCCAACTGCGACAGGGCTCCGGCGGACTGCCGGGCACGGCACAGAGCGGCGACCGATTCGGGCACCTGATCGAGTTCGTCCTCGCCCAGATCGGGACCGTCCCGGTGGACGGTGAAGCGATCCCGCTGCTGATCAGCGCGCCCGGCGACAAGGTTTCCGGCCACGCCGGGGCGGGCTCGGTGCTGGCGACCTGGGTCAGTTCGAACCCAGCCGTGCTCGGACCGTCCCGGTTGATCACTCAGGACACCGCCGGCATCCCCGGCAAGGCCGAGGCGGGTGACGCCTTCGGCTTCAGCCTGGCTCACAACACCCGGAGTCCGCTACCTCTTGCGGATCAATATCTGATCGCGATCGGCTCTCCGGGCGAGAACGTCGGCTCGGCGGCGGACGCCGGCAGCGTCACGGTCTTGAGAAATTCCGGGATCAAGCTGGTCAATCGGCTCACCTTCAGCCAGAACACCGCGGGGATCGCCGGCACCGTCGAAGCCGGCGACCGGTTCGGCGCAGTCGCTGGCTTTCCGGGACAAGCGCACCATGATGATCGGCGTGCCCGGGGAGGACGTCGGCACGGTCGTCGATGCCGGCAGCGCGCAGATCCTGCGGATCGGCAAGTCGAACATCTCGGCGCCGTACCCGTCGCTGACCGAGGACTCGCCGGGCACTCCGGGTGTGGTGCAGACCGGCAGCCGGTTCGGCAGCACCGTGACCGGACTGCCGGCGACCGACATCGTGTTCCGGAACGATCCGCCGCCCACCTACGGTGAGGCCGTCTTCGCCGATCTCCAGCCCGTTCCAGGGCGGTGGCTCGGTGTACGTGGTCTCCGATGACGCGGCCATCGCGCCGCGTTCCTGGAAGCCCGGCACCGGTGGCATCACTGGCACCGGCGTGCGCTTCGGTCAGTCAGTGGGCTGATCGTGACGTCGAGTAGCCCGATCTTGATCAACTCAATGAGGAGAAAGATGACCAGAAACCAGGCTCTACGGATGGCGTCAGTGCTGTGCGGGGCGTTGATCCTTCCACTGGCGATAATCCCGGCGACCAGCACGGCCGCCGAGATCCAGCGCTGCACCCAGGTCCGCCCGTACCGGGATCTGAACGGCGACGGCTACGAGGACGCCGTCGTCGGCGATCCCTACGCGACGGTGAACGGTCAGGCCGAGGCGGGCACGTCACTGTGCTCTTCGGCGACGCGGCCGGCCGGATCGGCGAGGGCGGTGCCCGCCGCACCCTGACCCAGACCGACCTCGACGAGACGCCGGAGGCCGGCGACCATTTCGGCTGGGCGGTTGAATTGAACCGGACCGACAGCGGTGGCTGCTTCGGCATCCTGATCGGCTCGCCGGGGAGGACGTGGGCGGACAGGCTGACGCCGGAATGGCGCACGTTCTCACCCTCGCTCCGGTCTTCGAGGACCGTCCCGACGAGGACTGGATGGTGAACTTCGACCAGGGCGACACCGGCGGCACCGTGGAGGCCGGGCGATGAGTTCGGCTATTCGCTGGCCGCAGTCGGCGGCTCGAGTGAGGAGCCGGTTGTCGTCGCCGTCGGCGCCCGGGTGAGAACAACGACTCCGGCGTGGTCAACCTGACCAATTCCTCGATTGGACGCTCAGCGGTGTGCAGCTGCGGCAGGGGTCCGGCGGACTGCCGGGCACGCCGCAAAGCGGCGACCGGTTCGGCTACGCGGTAGAATTCGTCTCGCTCAGATCGGTACGCACCCGACGGACGATGAGGGCTCCCGCTGATGATCAGCGCTCCCGGTGACGGGTCTCTGGCCACTCCGGAGCGGGCTCGGTGCTGGCGACCTGGGTGAGTTCGAACACGCCGTGCTCGGACCGGCCCGGCTGATCACCCAGGACACCGCCGGCATCCCGGCAAGGCCGAGGCCGGTGACGCCTTCGGCTTCAGCCTGGCCACAACACCCGCAATGCCCTGCCGCTGGCGGATCAGCCTCTGATCGCCATCGGCGCGCCCGGTGAGAATGTCGGATCGACCGCCGACGCCGGCAGCGTCACTGTGCTGAAGAACGACGGGATCAAGCTGGTCAACCGGCTCACGTTCACCCAGAACAGCGCGGGGATCGCCGGCACCGTCGAGGCCGGTGACCGGTTCGGCGCATCGCTCGGCTTCCGGGACCGGCGCACCATGATCATCGGCGTGCCCGGCGAAGACGTCGGCACGGTGGTCGATGCTGGCAGCGCGCAGATCCTGCGGGTCGGCAAGTCGAACATCTCGGCGCCGTACCCGTCGCTGACCGAGGACTCGCCGGGCACTCCGGGTGTGGTGCAGACTGGCAGCCGATTCGGCAGCACGTGACCGGGCTGCCCGGCGACCGACATCGTGTTCCGGAACGACCCGCCGCCCACCTACGGTGAGGCCGTCTTCGCCATCTCCAGCCCGTTCCAGGCCGGCGGCTCGGTGTATGTGGTCTCGGATGACCCAGCCAACGCGCCGCGTTCCTGGAAGCCCGGCACCGGTGGCATCACTGGCACCGGCGTGCGCTTCGGTCAGTCAGTGGGCTGACGGGGGAAACAGCTCAGGGCACGAAACACTAGACTCGCCAGCGCCAGCCCGCTCCCGCTACCCCAGGACGGTATTCGCTTGCCTCGTATCCTGCCTTTCCTCGGTTGGGGCAACGATCAGAGATCTCTCTCCCTGGCCGCGTGTCATCCGACGATTTCGCGCCTAGCGTGATAAAAGCCGCACGAATCGGAACGGGGAATTCGGGCTGGCTCACCAATCCCACTTGACGCGCCCGATCTCATCGACGGCGTGAATTTCCAGCTGCGCGGCAAAGCGCAGCCGATCGCAAGGAGTCAACGATGACCCGCTCGACCCGATTGCCCAGCTGGCTGACGCTGTGCGGCGTCCTGCTGTTGCCACTCGCGCTTGTTCCACAACCCGCCGTCGCCGCCGAGATCCAGCGTTGCACCCAGGTCCGGCCTTATCGGGATCTGAACGGCGACGGCTTCAGGGATGCCGTCGTGGGCGATCCGTACGCGACGGTGAACGGCCAGGCCGAAGCTGGCACGGTGACCGTGCTCTTCGGCGACGCCGCCGGCCGGATCGGCGAGGGCGGTCCCCGCCGCACCCTGACCCAGACCGACCTCGGGGAGACGCCGGAGGCCGGCGACCACTTCGGCTGGGCGGTCGAGCTGAACCGGACCGACAGCGGCGGGTGCTTCGGCATCTTCATCGGTTCGCCCGGGGAGGACGTGGGCGGCCAGGCTGACGCCGGAATGGCGCACGTGCTCACCCTCGCCCCGGTCTTCGAGGACCGTCCCGAGGAGGACTGGAAGGTGAACTTCGACCAGGGCGACACCGGCGGCACCGTCGAGGCGGGCGATGAGTTCGGCTACTCGCTCGCCGCAGTCGGCGGTGCGAGTGAGGAGCCGGTGCCCGTCGCCGTCGGCGCCCCGGGTGAGAACAACGACTCCGGGGTGGTCAACCTGACCAATTCCTGGGATTGGACGCTCAGCGGCGTCCAGCTGCGGCAGGGCTCCGGCGGACTGCCGGGCACGCCACAAGGCGGCGACCGGTTCGGCCACGCGATCGAATTCGTCCTCGCGCCGATCGGTACGAGGCCGCCGGCGGACGGTGAGGGCATCCCCCTGATGATCAGCGCTCCCGGCGACAAGGTGTCCGGCCACGCCGGGGCCGGCTCGGTGTCGGCGACCTGGATCAGTACGAACACAGCGGTGCTCGGACCGGCCCGGCTGATCACCCAGGACACCGCCGGCATCCCCGGCAAGGCCGAGGCCGGTGACGCCTTCGGCTTCAGCCTGGCCCACAACACCCGGAATGCCCTGCCTCTCGCGGATCAGGCTCTGATCGCGATCGGATCTCCCGGTGAGAATGTCGGCTCGGCCGCGGACGCCGGCAGTGTCACCGTCCTGAGGAACTCCGGGACCAAGCTGGTCAATCGGCTCACCTTCACCCAGAACACCGCGGGGATCGCCGGCGCCGTCGAAGCCGGCGATCGCTTCGGCGAGTCGCTCGGCTTCCGGGACCGGCGCACCATGATCATCGGCGTGCCCGGGGAGGACCTCGGCGCGGTGGTCGATGCCGGCAGCGCTCAGATCCTGCGGATCGGCAAGTCGAACATCTCCGCGCCGTACCCATCGCTGACCGAGGACTCACCCGGCACTCCGGGTGTGGTGCAGACCGGCAGCCGGTTCGGCAGCACCGTGACCGGCCTGCCCGCGACCGACGTCTACCACCGCGACAACCCACCCGACTATGGAGAGGCCGTGTTCGCGATCTCGAGCCCGTTCCAGGACGGCGGCTCGGTGTACGTGGTCTCCGATGACGCAGCCAACGCGCCGCGTTCCTGGAAGCCCGGCACCGGTGGCATCAGTGGCACCGGGGTGCGCTTCGGCCAATCAGTCAGTTGATGGCAGTGAGTCGGTTCACCGCACGTCGCGTACCCAACAAGGAGATAGAGATGACCAGATACCAAGCCAGCCGGGGATCTATAGCGGTACGGGCGGTGTCGGTGCTCTGCGGGGCACTGCTGGTCCCGCTGGCGACAGCCCCGGCGGCGAGCGCCGCCGACTACATCCCGTGCGACACCGGCCGCGATGACCGGGACCTGAACGGGGACGGCTTCTTGGACGCCGTCGTGGGGGACCCCTATGCGACGGTCAACGGTCAGCCTCGAGGCGGGAACAGTGACGGTGCTGTTCGGCGACGACGACCTCCGGATCGGTGAGGGCGTGCGTCGTACACTCACCCAGGCCGACCTCGGGGAGACGCCCGAGGCCGGCGACCACTTCGGTTGGTCGGTGGCACTGCACGACACCGAGATGGACGGCTGTAACAGCATCATCATCGGCTCCCCGGGTGAGGACATCGGGGGCGACGACAGTGCCGGAATGGGTCACGTCGTGACGTTCAATCCGGGTCTGGAAGGTCCGTTCGGACGCCGTTGATCCACAACATCGACCAGGGCGACATGGGCGGCACAGTCGAGGCGGGCGACGAGTTCGGGTACTCGGGCGCGGCGCTCGGTGGCAATGACGAGTACGAGGTCACCCTCGTCTTCAGCGCACCAGGTGAGAACAACGATGCCGGTGTGGTCAATTGGACCAGGAGCATCGGAACGCCCGGAAAGTGGGCAGCAGGAGAGGCAGGGACTCGCGAGGCGTCCCCGGCCAGTTCCGCGCCGGTGACCGGTTCGGCGAGGTGATCGGTTTCCACCACTTCCTGCCCGTCAGCGATGCTGAGGACTGGATGCTCTACGTCGGCGCTCCTGGTGATGTGGTGAACGGGCGTGCGGGCGCCGGGTCGGTGACCGCCATCTCGCACCAGGAAACGTCGAAGCTCTACACCCAAGACAGCGCCGGCATCCCGGGCAAGGCCGAGGCCGGCGACCACTTCGGCGCCAGCCTGGCCCACAGTCGAAGGGCCGCTCCCTGATCCGCGGACGCTGGCCATCGGGGCACCGGGTGAGGATGTGGGCTCGGTCGCGCGACGCCGGCAGCGTCACGGTGCTGAAGCGGTCGGGTCTGAGGTACCTGCCGACCATCGTTCTGACCCAGGCCACCGCCGGGATCGCCGGCACGGTCGAGACCGGTGACCGGTTCGGCCAGGCGATCGCCTACCGGCGACACGGCGGACCTTGGCCATCGGCATCCCCGGTGAGGACCTCGGCTCGGTGGTCGACGCCGGCAGCGTTCAGATCGTCCGGGTCGGCAAGTCGAACATCTCGACTCCCTATCCATCGATCACCGAGGACTCCACCGGCACTCCCGGCGTGGTCCAGGCCGAACAGCCGCTTCGGTTCCACCGTGGCCGGACTTCCGGCGAACTCCGACGGCAATCCGCCGGTCCACCCGACTAAGGCGAGTCCGTGTTCGCGATCTGCCAGTCCGTTCCAGGATGGCGGCTCGGTGTACGTGATCTCCGATGACGCAGCCAACTGCGCCGCGTTCCTGGAAGCCCGGCACCGGTGGCATCAGTGGCACCGGGGTGCGGTTCGGGCTGGCCGTCGGATAAGGCTCAGGGGCATGCGAAGGACGGCGTGCCTTCGACGGGCTCAGGACAGCGAATACGGCCGGACAAGCTGAGCCACTAGACTCGCCAGCGCCAGCCCGCTCCGCTACCCCAGGACGGTTTCCGCATGCCCCGAATCCTGATCCGCTCGCATAAGGCACCGTTCAACGTCGCCGATGCCGAGACCACCTACAGCAAGAACCTGATCGGCAACAACACCGGCAATCTGGTGTTCAGCCAGTCGGTCTATCGGCTGCTGTCCACCGCAGACGCCGAACTGTCGACGTCGGGGCTGGCGAAGTCCAAGGCGAGGTCGATCAACGGCAGCTACGACCACGTGGTGATCCCGCTGGCCAATGCCTTCCGGCCCGGCTACGAGCAGACCCTCGATGCCCTGAGCACGCTGATCGAGGAGCTGACCGTCCCGGTCACGGTGGTCGGCGTCGGAGCGCAGGCCTCGATCGAGGGCGACTACAAGAACGTCGAGAGCGTCGGGACCGCGACCAGCCGGTTCGTCCGGGCGGTGCTCGACCGCTCACCCTCGATCGGCGTCCGCGGTGAGTTCACCGCGGAGTTCCTGGAGGAGTTGGGCTTCGGGGACGAGCACGTACGGGTGATCGGCTGCCCGTCGATGTTCATGTGGGGGCCGGATTTCACGGTGCAGAAGAAGGTCGACGCGCTGACCCGCGACTCCCCGATCGCGCTCAACATCTCGCCGTACGTGCGCGAGATGGGCCCGATCTCCCTCTACGGGGCTGAGCACTACCCGAATCTGCTCTACATGGCGCAGAACATCCAGACCCTGGAGTTGATGCTGCACGGCACCTACCCGATGGGCAAGAAGGGCACGATGCTCCGTACCGGTGTGCCGGTCACCCTCGAGCATCCGCTGATCCGGCAGAACCGGGTGCGGTTCTTTCTCGACCCGAAGGCCTGGTTCGCGCACCTGTCGAACTACGACTTCTCCTTCGGCACCCGGATCCACGGCAACATCGCCGCGCTGCTGGCCGGCACGCCGGCCCTGCTGCTCGCGCACGACTCCCGCACCCTGGAACTGGCGCACTACCACGAGATCCCGTACCGGGAGATCGGCAGCCTGCCGGCTGACGCCGACCCCGCAGCGCTCTACGCCGACTGTGACTGGGAAGCGATGAACACCGGGCATCCGCTCCGCTGGGATCGCTTCGCCTCGTTCCTGACCGAGCATCAACTCGACCACGTCTACGGCGAGGGTGGGGATCGTGGCCGAGCGTTCGACGAGCGGCTCGCGGCGACCGACCTGCCCGGCCCCGGTGGAGACGCTGATGGGGCTGGAGCCGGAGGAGCTCTACGCCATGAAGCGGGCCATGATCGACCTGGGGGCCGAGTTCGAGACCACGGTGGCCGAGCTGACCGCGGCCCGCGCTCAGCCCGCCGAAGCGCTCCCGCCCAAGTCCAAGAAGACGCCCCAGCCGCCGGCCAAGCTACCGGTTCGCGCCTGGAACAAGATCGATCGGACCATCCGCCGGGTGATCGCGAGCTGAGGCGCTCAGCCGAGCTGCAGTTCCTTGCCGAGAAACCCGGCCAGCCGGGTCGCCTCGGCCTCGACGGCCGCCCGCTGATCGGCGTCGACACCCGGCGCGAGCGCGAGTTCCATGATCAACTTCTGACCCTTGACGGTACGCCGCCAGGTCCCGACATCGATCTTGTCGACGATCACGCTGCCCACGAAGCGATCCGTGCCCGGCAGCTGCGGATGCTGCTGGGCGCGGCCGAAGTTGATCTTGGGATAGCTGAGCGTCAGTTCGTCGTACAGCGGCAGCAGCATCGCCCGGTCGCTGGTCGCCGGTCCCGGGGCGGCCGGGTCGAACCACAGCGTGCTGTCCTCGACGGTCTCGCTGTCGAGCCGATCGGCGGCGGCTTCGACGGCCTGATTGCTCTGGGCCACCGTCAGCGAGGACCAACGGGCGAAGTCCTTGACGCTGGCCGGACCGTGACCGGCGAAGAACCGGTACGCCAGCTCGCCCGCGTCCCCGTTCGCGGAGTGACCCACCCGCTCCGAGACCAGCGCGTAGGTGTGCTGGGCCCCCCGCATCGGCCCACTGCAGATCACGCCCTCCAACTCGGCGTTCATGATCAGATACGCCAGCCGCAGGCCCTCGGCCGCCAGCACCCGGCCGAGCTCGGCCCGGGTCAGATACGCCCCGCCGGCCAGCTCTTTCATGATCAGCTTCAGGGCGCGGTCGCGCTCCGCCGGTCGAGTCCCTGCTGGCGGTAGATGGTGCCGTTGAGCTGCTGCACCCGGGCGGCGGTCACCGCCTGGATCCACCGCAGGTCCGCTGCCGCGACGAAGTGCCAGGTCGGTCGCAGGATGTGCGTCCGCAGGAAGGCCCCGGCGTCGAACTCGCCCTGCACCTCGGCGTACGTCAGCCCTGCGGTACGCATGCCCAACGACCAGAACGCGTGCGCCTGCTCCTGGGACTGCACGCAGGCCAGCAGCGACACCACGTCGACGGCCCGGGCCAGCCCGTTGCCGGCCAGCCGCTGGGTCGCGATCCGGGTGTCCAGCACCGCGTCGCGCGTGAGCATCAGTCGCGATTCGACCGCACCTGGGGATGAAGATCATCATCCGGCGGTGACCAGTGGGCCGGGTCGGCCGCCGTCTGGTCACCCGAGCGGATGTCCTTGACCTCGCCGCCGGAGGCCGCACCGAACCAGACGTACGGGATGCCCCGCCGATCGGCGTAGCGGATCTGCCGGCCGAACTTGTCCGCCTTGGGGGCGACCTCGCAGGAGATCCCCCGGGCCCGCAACTGCTCCGCGACCTCGATCGAGGCCTCCCGGGTCTCCTCGGAGTCGACCGCCACCAGCACCGCGGTCGGCACCGGCCGGGACGCGGTCAGCAGGCCCTGGCCCAGCAGCGGGGCCAGCAGCCGGGTGACCCCGATCGACAGTCCCACCCCGGGGTAGGTCGTCCGGCCGTCGCTGGCGAGCGCGTCGTACCGGCCGCCGGAGGAGATGGACCCCCACGACTCGTAGCCCACCAACTCGGTCTCGTAGACCGTGCCGGTGTAGTAGTCCAGGCCGCGGGCGATCTTGAGGTCGGCGATCAGCCGGCCCGGCACATAGCGGGCCGCGGTGGCGACGACGTCGGACAGCAGCTCCAGGCCCTCGTCGAGTTGATCATGGTGCACGCCGAGGGCTGCGGACCTCGGCGACGAAGGAGGTGTCGGCCGAGGAGATCTGCGCCAGGCGCACACAGCTGCTCGCCTGGGACCGGCTGATCTTGACGTCGTCGACCAGCAGATCCAGCACCCGGTCGGGGCCGATCTTGTCGATCTTGTCGACCTGTCGCAGCACCGCCGCCGGATCCTCGATGTCCAGCCCGAGATAGAAACCCTGGGCGAGCTTGCGATTGCTCACCCGCATCAGAGCCGGCGGCAGACCAAGATCGACATGCAACCGCTCCAGGGCGCCGAGGGTGACCAGGGGTACTTCGATGTCGTGCTGCGGCGCCAGCGTCTGCGCGTCGACGATGTCGATGTCGGCCTGGGTGAACTCCCGGTACCGGCCCTCCTGCGGCCGCTCGCCGCGCCAGACCTTCTGGATCTGGTAGCGACGGAACGGGAAGGCGAGCCGGTGGGCGTTCTCCAGCACATAGCGGGCGAACGGCACGGTGAGGTCGAAGTGCAGGCCGAGATCAGCGCGGGCCCCCGGCTCGGCGTGCAGCCGGGAGACGACGTAGACCTCCTTGTCGATCTCCCCCTGCTTGGCCAGCCGGTCCAGCGGCTCGACGGCCCGGGTCTCGATCGAGCCGAACCCGTGCAGCTCGAAGGTGGTCCGCAACCGGTCCAGCACGTGCTGCTCGATGATCCGCTGCTCCGGGGTGTACTCCGGGAAGCCGGACAGCGCCGTCGGGCGTCGCCCGCCGCCGGGCTTCGAGCCGCTCACGTCAACTCCTGCAGGTAGGGGTTTCCGGCCCGCTCGCGGGCCATGGTGGTCTGCGGACCGTGGCCCGGAAGCACCACGACCGAGTCGGGCAACGGCAGCACCTTCGTCCGCAGGCTCCTCAGCATGTCCGGATGGTTTCCGCCTGGCAAATCAGTTCGGCCGATGGATCCGGCGAACAGCACGTCGCCGGAGAAGACCAGCGAGTCGATGTCCGGCTCCGGCTCGTACGCCGTCCGGAACATCACCGAACCCGGCGTGTGTCCGGGTGCGTGCAGCGCGCCGAAGCTCAGGCCGGCCACCGACACCTCCGAGCCGTCCCGCAGCTCGCGTACCTCGTCGGGCTCGGTGAAGGCGGCCGGACCACCGGACAGCTGCTCCATCAGCTGCCGGGTGTCGGCGCTCATCGCCCGCAACGGATCGGTGAGCAGCACCCGATCGTCGCCATGGATCCAGCACGTGGCATCGGCGGATCGGCACAGCGGCGTCACCGAGAACATGTGGTCCAGATGGCCGTGGGTCAGCAGCACGGCAACCGGCTTGAGCCGATGCTCGGCCACCAGGCTCGGTGACCCCGTCGACCGCGTCCATGCCCGGGTCGATGACCACGCACTCCGCGCCGGGTCCGGTGGCGACCAGGTAACAGTTGGTCTGCCACGGCCCCGCCGGAAAAGAGGCAATGAACACTCAGCCGACACTATCGGGCAGGATGGACCCATGACGGAAGGCACGGAGCAGGCCGCCGGCGGACGTGCCTCGGACCCGGCCTCGTTCGGGCGTGTCGCCGACGACGGGACGGTCTATGTCCGGACGCCGGACGGCGAGCGCGTCGTCGGCCAGGTGCCGGACGTGCCGGCGGCCGAGGCCCTGGCGTTCTTCACCCGCCGGTACGAGGCGCTCGAGCTCGAGGTCTCCCTGCTGGAGAAGCGGGTCGCCTCCGGCGCCTTGTCGCCCGACGACGCCGCTGCGTCGATCAAGACGGTCAGCGCTTCGCTGGCGGACGCCCATGCCGTCGGCGATCTGATCGGTCTGCAGGGTCGGCTGGACGCCCTGGGACCGGTGCTGGCCGAGCAGCGGGCGGTGCGCAAGGCCGAGCGCACCCGGCAGAACGCCGAAGCCAAAGCAGCGAAGGAGAAGTTCGTCGCCGAAGCCGAGCGGCTGGCGGCGGGAAACGACTGGCGGGGCGGGGTCAACCGGTTCCGGGCGCTGCTCGACCAGTGGAAGGCACTGCCCCGGCTCGATCGAGCCACCGACGACGAGTTGTGGCATCGCTTCTCCAGCGCCCGAACCACCTACACCCGACGCCGCAAGGCCCAGTTCGCCGCGCAGAGCGAGCAGCGCGAATCGGCCCGGGTGATCAAGGAGAAGCTGGTCGCCGAGGCCGAGGCGCTGGCCGACTCGACCGACTGGGGGCAGACCACCGGCACCTACCGCGATCTGATGACGCGCTGGAAGGCGGCCGGTCCGGCCCCGCGCGGGGTCGACGAGGCGTTGTGGAAGCGATTCCGCGGCGCGCAGGACACCTTCTTCGCGGCGAAGCAGGCGACGATGACGGCGCAGGACTCGGAGTTCCAGGCGAACGCCGAAGCGAAGGAGCAGTTGCTGGTCGAAGGCGAGAAGCTGCTGCCGATCACCGACCTGGCGGCAGCCAAGGCCGCGTTCCGCGACCTGTTGGGGAAGTGGGCCGCGATCGGCAAGGTGCCCCGGGACGCCATTCGGCCGCTGGACAACCGGCTGCGGGCGATCGAGACGGCGATCGCGGCCGCGGAGGATGAGCGCTGGCGCCGGAACAACCCCGAAGCGCGGGCCCGCGCCGAGGACACGGCGGCCAAGCTCGAAGCGCAGATCGCCGCGCTCGAGGAGCGCGCGGCGAAAGCCGAGGCTCGCGGTGATCATCGCGCCGCGCGGGAAGCCGCCGCGTCGGCGGCGACCTATCGTGAGTGGCTCGCCCAGGCCCAGCAGGCCGTGTCCGACTTCGGCGGCTGAGTTTCTTCGGACGATGAGCATAGGTTGGCTACGGTTGTCGCGGGGCAGCCTGTGATCGCACTGTGACGCGGTAGCCGGTCCTCCCCGAGCAGGGCAGACTCGCACGGGCGCGGCATCGACAGCAGAAGGGCACATCACCATGACGTCGCTGACCAAGCTCAGCCTCGCCAACCGGCTGATCGTCGGCATGGCCACGGTGGCCATCGTGATCTTCGGCGTGCTGGCCGCGATGTCGCTGCGCCAGGAACTACTGCCCTCCACCCAGGTGCCGACCGCGATCGTCACCGCGACGTACTCGGGCGCTACGCCGGAGATCGTGGCCGAGGAGGTCGCGAAGCCGCTCGGTCAGGCGATCGGCGGCGTCTCCGGGGTCACCAAGGTGCGTGCGGTGTCCACCAACGGCCTGGCCAGCCTGACGGTCGAATGGACCTACGGGCTCGACAACGACGAACTGGTCGACAAGATCCGGACCGCCGGCGACGCCATCCAGTTGCCGGATGCGGTGGAGTACGACGTGCTGGCCGGCAGCACCGACGACATACCCGTCCTGGTGCTGGGCGTCGCCTCCGATGCCACGCTGGATGACCTGGCTCAGCAGGTCGACGAGGTGATGGTCCCGGCACTGTCGGGCGTCGAGGGCGTACGCCAGGTCCAGGTGGCCGGCCAGGACACCACCGAACTGATGATCACGCTTGCGGCCGGATCAGCTCCGCAAGTACGACCTCACCGCGGCCGCGGTCACCCAGGCCGTCCAGTCCCAGGCGCAGGTGGTGCCCGCCGGCAACAGCTACGACGGCGACACCGAACTGGCCATCCAGGTCGGCACCACGCCGACCAGTGCCAAGCAGGTCGCCGGCTGGTCGATTCCGGCACCGGACGGACCGGTCAAGCTCGGACAGATCGCCGAGGTGGAGGTCCGCTCGGTCGAGGCGACCACCGTGGCCCGCTCCACCGGTCGTCCGGCCCTCAGCATCAGCGTCCTCAAGGAGAGCACGGCGGATGCGGTCGAGGTGTCGCACACCATCCGCGATCTGCTGCCGGATCTGACCCGCGACCTGGGCCAGAACGCGTCGGTCCTCGTCGTCTTCGACCAGGCCCCGTCGATCGAGCAGTCCATCCACGACCTGACCATCGAGGGCGGCCTCGGGCTCGCCTTCGCCGTCCTGATCATCCTGGTCTTCCTGCTCTCGGTCCGCTCGACGATCATCACGGCGATCTCCATCCCGCTGTCGCTGCTGATCGCCATGATCGGACTGCAGGTGGCGGACTACTCGCTGAACATCTTCACCCTGGCGGCGATGACCGTCGCGGTCGGCCGGGTGGTCGACGACTCGATCGTGGTGATCGAGAACATCAAACGTCGTGACACCGGACCGGGGCCGCTCACCCCGGGCGAGATCGTCGAATCGGTCCGCGAGGTGGCCGGCGCGATCACCGCCTCCACCTTGACCACCGTCGCGGTCTTCCTTCCCGTCGCGATCGTCTCCGGCATCACCGGTGAGCTGTTCCGGCCGTTCTCGATCACGGTGGGCATCGCGCTGGCCGGCTCGCTGCTGGTGTCGATGACGATCGTGCCGGTGCTGGCGTACTGGTTCCTGCGATCGAGCAAGAAGAAGGCCCAGCCGACCGGCCCGGGCGGCTCGGCGCTGGACGAGGACCGCGTCACCACGCTGCAGCGCGGCTACCTGCCGGTCCTGCGACTGGCCCTGCGGCGGCCGCTGATCACCGCGCTGATCGCGGTGCTGGTCTTCGCCGGCACGATGGCCTCGGCGACACTGCTCAAGACCAACTTCCTCGAGTCGTTCGCGGACAAGACGACCCTGCAGGTCACCCAGGAACTTCCGGTCGGCACCCGGCTCAGCACCACCAGCGAAGCGGCGAAGCAGGTCGAGGCGATCCTCGACGCCAACCCCGGGGTGAAGGAATACCTGACCACCGTCGGCCAGGGCGGCAGCAACCAGGCCTCGATGTTCGTCAGCCTGACCAGCGAGGATGCGTACGCGACGACGCTGCCCGAGCTGGAGACGGCGTTCGCCGAGCTGACCGGAGCGGGCGAGGTGAAGATCGGATCGATCAACACCGGCACCAGCTCCGATCTGAGCTACACCGTGACCGGCCAGGACGAAGCCAGCCTGCGCACCGCGGCCGATCTGGTGGAGAACGCGCTGTCCACCACCCCCGGGCTCGTCGACGTCAGCAGCGACCTGTCCGACCGGCGGCCGCTGCTCGAGGTCACCGTCAACAAGCGCAAGGCCGCCGCGCTGGGCTTCACCCAGGCCGAGATCGGGCAGGTGATCGCCAACACGCTGAACGGTACGAAGGTGGGCACCATCGTCCTCGAGGGTGAGAGCCGCGACATCAAGGTCAGGCCGCAGGATGCGGACGAGTCCACCCCGAAGCAGATCGCCGCGCTGGAACTGCCGGTCAGCCAACTGCAGCAGCAGCAGGCCGTCGATCGGGCGACCGACCGGCTGGAGAAGAAGCAGGACCGCCTGAAGGCTCGCGGCGACCGGCTGAAGGAGGACGGCGACGCCCTCGCCGACCGCCAGGAAGATCTGGGCGATCGGCAGAAGGCCGTCGCCGAGGAGCAGCAGGAGGAAGGCCTGCAGGCGGCCGCCGATGCAGCGGGCCGACCTGCGGGAGGCCCGGGACGAGGCCAACGACTCCTTGGCCAAGGCTCGCAAGGCGCGGAACGCGGCGCGGGCCCCGAATCCCGGACCGCCCCCAACCCCGCCCACCGCGCCGGCGGGGGTGCCCGCCGACGCGGCGCTGGCGCAGTACACGGCTGCTCTCCAGGCGCTGGCAGCTGGCCGCTGATGCCTATGCTCGCTATCAACAACTGAACGCAGGCGTCGCCCAGGCGGAGGCGCAGGTCGAGCAGCTGGACGACCAGATCTCGGCCGCCGAACGAGCAGGCCGACGACACCGCCGCCCAGCAGGCCCAGCAGGATGAGTTCAGCAACGAGCAGGAGACGCTGACCGACGACCAGAAGGCCCTGGCGGACGCGCAGACCGAGCTCGGCGACGAGCAGACCGACCTCGCGGAGGAGCAGTCCGACATCGCCGATATCCGGGCCGGGCCGATCCAGATCTCCGATGTCGCCGAAGTGACAGCAGGAGCTGGCGCCGAGCACCGTGACCCAGATCGACGGCACCCGCGCGGTGACGCTGACCGCCACCCCGGAGTCCGACAACCTCGGCGCCCTGACCCAGACCGTGCAGCAGAAGCTCGACGGCCTCGACCTGCCGGCCGGGGTGGACATCGAGACCGGCGGCGCCAGCGAGGACCAGGCCGACGCCTTCCGTCAACTGGGTCTGGCGATGCTGCTGGCCATCGTGATCGTGTTCATGATCATGGTCGCGACCTTCCGGAGCCTGGTCCAGCCGCTGGTCCTGCTGACCTCGATCCCGTTCGCCGCGACCGGTGCGGTCGCCGGATTGTTGATCACCGACACTCCGCTCGGGGTACCGGCGATGGTCGGCCTGTTGATGTTGATCGGCATCGTGGTGACCAACGCGATCGTGCTGATCGACTTGATCAACAAGGAACGCGCGCGTGGCGAGAACCTGCAGTCCGGCGGTGATCCACGGCGCCCGGCTGCGGCTGCGGCCGATCATCATGACCGCCTGCGCGACCATCTGCGCGCTGATCCCGATGGGCCTGGGCCTGACCGGCGGCGGCGCCTTCATCTCCAAGCCGCTGGCCGTGGTGGTGATCGGCGGCCTGGTCACCTCCACCGTCCTGACCCTGATCCTCGTCCCGGTCCTCTACACCCTCGTCGAAAGCCGCGGCGAGAAGCGCCGGCTGCGTAAAGCTCAGGCCGAACGAAGACGCGCCCGACGGCCGTGAACCCCACGCCGACGGCCTGACGTCTACGGCCCGGCTGCTCCGAGACGAGGGCGCGTTTCCCGCACGTGCTGGCAAACGCCCCGAAAGCGGCCTGCGGAGGGGTCGTTTCCCGTCACGTGCTGGGAAACGTGCCTCAGCGCGGCTGCCCTTCGACAAGCTCAGGGCGCGTTGTGAACCTCAGGGCGCGTGAGCTCTGCGTTCCAGCCGCCTGACGTGAGTCTGCGAGCGTCGGCAATCGCGCGCGTCCCGACTTTCCGACCGAGCGAGCACGACAACGCTTTTCCGTCGTGCGAGCGAGGGAGGAAGGTCGGGACTCCAGCGCGCGATCGCGCGAGCGGACGAAGCCCAAAACTACTGGTGCACCCGGTAGACGTCGAAGACGGCGGGGACGCTGCGTACGGCGCGGAGCACGTGATCGAGGTGGGTGGGGTCGGCGGTCTCGAAGGTGAAGCGGGCGCGGCAGATCCGGTCCTTGCTGGTGCTCAGGGTCGCGGACAGGATGTTGACGTGCTGGTCGGACAGGGTCCGGGTGATGTCGGAGAGCAGCCGGTTGCGGTCCAGTGCCTCGACCTGGATCGCCACCAGATAGGAGCTTCGAGCGGTGGGTGCCCACTCCACGTCGATCAGCCGCTCGGGCTCGGAGCGCAGGCTGGCGGAGTTCACGCAGTCCGACCGGTGCACCGAGACTCCGGAACCCTTGGTGACGAAGCCCATGATCTGGTCGCCGGGCACCGGCGTACAGCACTTCGCGAGCTTCACCCACAGATCCGAAGCGCCGATCACCCGGATGCCGGAGTCGATCCCGCCGCCGCTGCCGATGCGCTTCCGGCGGCCGGTGACCACCCGGTCCTCGTTGATCTCGTCGGCGACCATCTCGTCGCCACCCTCGACGGTGATCAGCCGGTTGACCACGGCCTGGGCGCCCACGGTCCCCTCACCGACGGCGGCGTACAGCGCCGACACGTCGGCCAGCTTGAAGAAGCCGGCGATCGCGGTGAGATGCTCCAGCGTCAGCAGCCGTTGCAGCGGCAGCCCGGCCTTGCGGATCTGCCGGGCCAGCGCCTCCTTGCCCTGCTCGATCGACTCCTCGCGCCGCTCGCGGGTGAAGTAGTGCCGGATCTTGTTCCGCGCCCGCGGGCTGCGGACGAAGGCCATCCAGTCGCGGCTCGGGCCGGCGTTCTCGGCCTTCGAGGTGAAGATCTCCACCACGTCGCCGTTGGCCAGCACCGACTCCAGCGGCACCAGCCGGCCGTTCACCCGGGCGCCGATCGTCTTGTTGCCCACCTCGGTGTGGATCGCGTACGCGAAGTCGACCGGCGTCGAACCCTGCGGCAGCGAGATCACGTCACCCTTCGGGGTGAAGGCGTAGACCTCGGTGGAGTTGATCGCGAAGCGCAGTGAGTCCAGGAACTCCCCGGGATCGGCGGTCTCACGCTGCCAGTCGAGCAACTGGCGCACCCAGATCAGGTCGCCCGCATCGTCCCCGCCGCGGGCCGGCATCGGGACGCCCTTGCCCTCCTTGTACTTCCAGTGCGCGGCGACGCCGTACTCGGCCCGCCGGTG
The DNA here is from genome assembly GCA_963765975.1 of uncultured Actinomycetota bacterium. Lineage (GTDB taxonomy): Bacteria > Actinomycetota > Actinomycetes > Propionibacteriales > Propionibacteriaceae > Microlunatus. Next base: position 90,888 of record CAVXYL010000011.1, read on the forward strand.
CATCTCGTCGGTCCGGATCTGCAGTTCGACCGGCTTGCCCTCCGGGCCGAGCACCGTGGTGTGCAACGACTGGTACATGTTGAACTTCGGCATCGCGATGTAGTCCTTGAACCGCCCGGGCAGCGGGTTCCAGCGGACGTGCAGCACGCCGAGCGCGGCGTAGCAGTCGCGGTTGTGCTCCACCAGCACCCGCAGCGCGACCAGGTCGAAGATGTCGGCGAACTCCCGGCCGCGGACGACCATCTTCTGGTAGATCGAGTAGTAGTGCTTCGGTCGCCCGGACACCGTGGCCTTGATCTTGGCTGACCTGCAGGTCGGCCTGGACCAGGTCGATCACCTGGGTCAGGAACTCGTCCCGGCTGGGCGCGGCCTCGGCGACCTGGCGGACGATCTCGTCGTAGACCTTCGGATGCAGGGTGGCGAAGCAGAGATCCTCCAGCTCCCACTTGATGGTGTTCATGCCGAGCCGGTGGGCCAGCGGAGCGAAGATCTCGAGGGTCTCCGACGCGATCCGGGACTGCTTGTCGGGCCGCAGGTAGTGCAGGGTGCGCATGTTGTGCAGCCGGTCGGCGAGCTTGATCACCAGCACCCGGATGTCCCGGCTCATCGCCACGATCATCTTGCGGATGGTGTCGGACTTCGCCGACTCGCCGTACTTGACCCGGTCCAGCTTGGTGCAGCCGTCGACCAGGAGCGCGACCTCCTCGCCGAAGTCGCGGGTCAACTGGGCGAGGCTGTAGTCGGTGTCCTCCACGGTGTCGTGCAGCAGCGAGGCGCACAGCGTCGTCTCGGTCATCCCGAGCTCGGCGAGGATGGTGGTCACGGCCAGCGGATGGGTGATGAAGGCGTCGCCGCTCTTCCGCAGTTGGCCGCGGTGCAGTTCCTCGGCGACCTGGTAGGCCCGCTCGATCGAGCTCAGGTCCGCCTTGGGGTGGTTGGCCCGGATGATCCGGACCAGCGGGTCGAGGGCCGGGGTCTGCGGCCGGGTGGTGCCGAGCCGGGCGATCCGCTGGCGCATCCGGACTCGCGGCTGTTCACCCGCCGGTGTGGCCGGCGGCGGCGATTCGGCGGCGAAGATCGGCGTGCCGCGGGCGGCGACGGCCAGCCGGTCCGAGCGCGCGCGCATCGGCGTCCGGCTCCGCCGGCCGCACAGCCGAACCCTGATCAGCCACGTTCGAACTTCCTCACCTTGGCAGGTCGCCCAGTCTAGTGCCGCTGCACCCGTGCTCCCGGCACCTCGGCCGCTCAGGACTCTTCGGCGGCCTGCCGGACGACGACGACCTGATCGCCACCTTCGAGCGTCGCGACGGTCGGATCGTAGAACCGGCGCAGCGTCCGGTTGCGGACCACGGCGATCACCCGCTCACCGGTCACGTCGTCGGGCGACTTGCCGATCTCGGCCCTGGTCACCTGCCGCTCACCGACCTCCAGGCCTTCCTTGGAGGACAGCAGATCCTCGATCACCGTGCCGAGGTTGGGGCTCACGGCGGACAGTCCGAGCAACCGGCCGACCGCCTCGGAGGAGGTCACCACGGCGTTGGCCCCCGACTGCCGGAGCAACGACGCATTGTCGTCCTCGCGCACCGCGACGACGACGTGGGCGCTGGGGTTCAGCTGGCGCACGGTCAGCATCACCAGGATCGCCGAGTCGTCGCGGTCCAACGTGATGATCACCTCGCGGGCCTTGATGATCTCCGCCCGCCGCAGGATGTCGCGCCGGGTCGCGTCCCCCTCGATGGCCGCGTACCCCTTGAGGTTGGCATCGGTGATCGCCGACGGCCGGCCGTCGATGATCACGATCTGAGCCGGGATTGGTGCCGTTGTTCTCCAGCGTCTCGACCGCGCTCTTGCCCTTGGTGCCGTAGCCGACGACCACCACGTGGTTGCGCATCCGTTTCCTCCAGCGTGTGTCCATGAACATCCGGCGGCCCTCGTTGGCCAGCACCTGCAGCGTGGTGCCGACCAACAAGACCAGGAAGGCGATCCGCATCGGGGTGACCACGATGGCGTTCAGGATCCGGGCGTGCGGGGTGATCGGGGTGATGTCGCCGTACCCGGTCGTCGTGATGGTCACCGTCGCGTAGTAGATCGCGTCGACCAGGCTGACCTGTTGATCATGGTTGTCGGTGTAGGAGTCACGATCGATCCAGACCAGGATCACGATGATGGCGACCAGCGCCAACGCGAGCAGCGCCCGACGGAGCAATTCGACGGCGGGCGAGGATGTCCGGGCCGGCAGGCTGACCAGGGTCTCGTTCGTCCAGGAACGCCGGCCGTCGGCTCGGCGCCGTCCGCCCGTCAACGTCGACCGACCCGCCATCGGGCTACTTCTTCCGCTGGCTGCGGGGTTTGTGCTGTGGCTGAGGGCGCTTGGCCGCGCCGTCGGACAGTGGACGTAGGCCGGTCTTCCCGCCGGTCTCGACGAAGCTCACCGTGACCTCGCCGGCCCGCGGCGGCCTCGGCTCGACCTCGACTCATCGGCATCGTCGATCTTGTCGACATCGTCGACCTTGACCTGATCGACCGCGTCGACGGCCGGCGACGCGGCCGGAGGCGCCTTGGCGACCGCTGCGGCCACCGCCGGCACCTTCGCCGCCGCCGGCTTCTGGGCGTCCTTGGCCCGACGGGCGGCGACCCGGGCTGCGTGCTTCTTCATCTCCGGCTCGCGCTCCTTGAGCTGGGCGAGCAGCGGCGTGGCGATGAAGATCGAGGAGTACGCCCCGGAGACCATGCCGACGAACAGCGCCAGCGCCAGGTCCTTCAGCGGCCCTTCGCCCAGGATCACCGCACCGGCGAACAGCAGTGCGACGACCGGCAGCACGCCGATGATGGTGGTGTTGATGGACCGGACCAGCACCTGGTTGACGGCGAGATTGGCCGCCTCGGAATAGGTCTTGGTCGTGCTCGACTTGATGTCGCGGACGTTCTCCCGGACCTTGTCGAAGACCACCACGGTGTCGTACAGGGAGTAGCCGAGGATGGTCAGCACGCCGATCAGGGTCGCCGGTGTCACCGTGAACCCGACCAGGGCGTAGATGCCGATGGTGAGGATCAGGTCGTGGCCGAGAGCGACCAGCGCCGCGGCGGACATCTTGCCGTCGCGGAAGTACGCCCAGATCACCAGCCCGACCAGGGTCAGGAAGACCGCCGAGGGCGATCAGCGCCCGCTCGGTGATCTGCCCACCCCAGGAGGCGCCGATCAGGCTGTAGGCAACCTCATCGGTGCCGATCCCGACCTCTTTGGCGATGGCCGCACGGACCTTGGGCACCTCTTCGGTCGGATCCAGCGGCCGGGTCTGGACCCGCACCTGGTTGTCGCCGATCGTCGTGATGGTGGCTTCTTGGAGCTCGGGCACCCCCGATGCCTCCAGGGCCGACTGCATCTTCTCGACGGTTTGCGAGCTCACCTGGGTCGGCGCCTTGAAGTCGGCCCCGCCCTCGAACTCGATGCCGAACTGCAGTCCGCGACCGAACAGCGCGATCAGGGAGATGGCGATCAGGGCGGCCGACACCAGGTACCAGCGCCGCCGGTGGCCGATGAAATCGTAGGAGATCTCGCCGGTGTAGAGGCGATGGCCGAGCACTCCGAACTTCGACATCAGACCTCACTCCCCCGCATCGCCGGCACGGGTCGCCGCGATCGCTGCCCGGGCAGCGCCTTGACCCCGAGGTGTTCGGGATCGAGGCCGGACCACTTGTGACCGCCGCCGAAGAACTGGGTCCGGGCCAGCAGCGTCATCAGCGGTTTCGTGAACATGAACACGACCATCACGTCGATGATGGTCGTCAGGCCCGAGCGTGAACGCGAAGCCCTTCACCGAGCCGATGGCCAGGATGAACAGGATCAGGGCCGAGAGCATGGACACGCCGTCGGCGATCAGGATGGTCTGCCGGGCCCGCCGCCACCCGGTCTCGACCGCGGTGCGCAGGCTGCGGCCGTCGCGAACCTCGTCGCGGATCCGCTCGAAATAGATGACGAAGCTGTCCGCGGTGATGCCGATGGCGACGATCGCACCCGCGATGCCGGGCAGGTTCAGCGCGAAGCCGACCGAGCTGCCGAGGAGCACCGTCGCGCAGTAGGTGATCACGGCCGCGATGCCGAGCGAGCTGACGACCACGAAGCCGAGGCCGCGGTAGTACAGGAAGCAGTACGCCACCACCAGCACCAGGCCGATGATGCCGGCGATGATGCCGGCCCGCAGCTGCTCGCCGCCCAGGGTCGCCGAGACGTTGCTGACCTCGGACACCTCGAAGGCCAGCGGCAGGGCGCCGTACTTCAAGACGTTGGCGAGTTCGGTCGCGGTCTTCTGGTTGAAGTTGCCGGTGATCTGGGCCCGCCCGCCGGGAATGGCCTCGCTCACCGAGGGGGCGGAGATCGATTCGCCGTCGAGCACGATGGCGAACCGGTTCTGCGGCTCGCTCTTGGCCGAGAGCGCCCGGGTGGCGTTCTCGAACGCGGTCGCGCCCTCAGCGTTGAACTCCAGGTCGACGACCCAGCTCACGTTGTTCTGCGGGATACCCGCGGTGGCGCCGGTCAGCTGGTTGCCCTCGATCAGGGTCGGACCGAGCAGGTACTTCTCCGTGCCGTCCTGGCTGCAGGCCAGCAGGGCCTGATCGGGGACATCCTCGACCGCAGACGAGCAGGTGAACTCCTGGAACGCAGCCTGGCAGGCTTCGGTGGGCTCCCACTCCATGGCCTGATCGGGCGGCGTGCCGGCGCCGTCGGCGTTGACGCAGGCCTCGCCGACCGGTTTGGGCGGTGCGGTCGGCAGGGCCGGCATCGGCAGCCTGTTGGCGGTCGTGCTCGCACTGGGCTCCGGCGTACCGGCGCTCGGTTGGTCGGACGGGGCGACGGCGCTCTCCGATGGGCCCGGCGTGGGCTCACTGGTCGGAGCCTCGGTCGGAGCGTCGGTCGCGGTGGGCTCCGGGGCGACCTGATCCGCGGCGTACACCGCACGGAAGCGCAGCACCGCCGTCTGGCCGACCAAACGGACGAGTTCGTCCTGCTGGACGTTGGGCACCGTGACGATGATCTGCTTGTCGCCGGCGGTGACGACCTCGGACTCGCCGACGCCGAGGCTGTCCACCCGGTTCTGGATGATCGTCTTGGCGAGCTCCAGGCTCGTGGGATCGACGGTTCCGGTGCCGCTGGTGTTCGCCGCGGTCAACGTGATCGTGGTGCCGCCCCGCAGGTCGAGTCCCAGCTTCGGGGTCCAGGTGTTGGACGCGGCCATCAGCCCGATCAGACCGAGGACGATCACCGCGAGCACGATCAGGGTTCGGCCGGGATGGCCGGTCGGGGTTGCCACGTGGGTGTTCCTAGGGGGTGGGGAAGGATCAGTTCGAGGAGGGCCGCTGCTGTTCGGGCCCCGGCTCGACATCAGGTCCGGCGAAGCTCGAGGACGGCTTCGACCCAGGCTCCGGCCGGTCGGGCTCGACGACCGGCTCCACCGGCTCCGGCTGCTCCGGCTGCACCGGCTCACGCGTCCGGCTCGTCGAACGCTTCCTCGAGATCGTCGTCGTCGTCGTCCTCGTCGACGAACGTGTCCTCGTCGGCCTCGGTCGCGATCCGCGCGATGGCCTGTTTGAGCACCGTGAGCTCGACCCCCGGCGCGAGCTCGATCAGCGCCTGCCGATCACCGACGGCGAGCACGGTGCCGAAGATGCCGCTGTTCAGCAGCACCCGGGTGCCCGGCGTCAGTTCGTTCATGGTCCGCTGGATGGCCTGCTGGCGCTTCCGCTGCGGTCGCATGATCAAGAAGTAGAACGCGACCACCATCAGGGCGATCATGATCAGGGTCTGGTATTGGCGCATGGCTCCGGCATTCGGTTGGGTGTTTGGTCGGTCGGTGACCCGGTGAAAAAGGCACCGACCGCCGTACTCTACCTAGTCTGCGCCGAAAACCCCCAAGTTACGCGGCCGTCAGGCGAAGAGATCCGGAGCCGGATGGGGGCCGACCGTCCCCGAAGGCGGGGTCAGGCCCAGATGCCGCCACGCTGCGGCGGTGGCCACCCGGCCGCGCTGGGTGCGCATCAGGAAACCCTGGCGGACGAGGAACGGCTCGGCCACCTCCTCCACGGTCTCGCGCTCCTCACCGACCGAGATGGCCAGGGTGGACAGGCCGACCGGGCCGCCGCCGAACCGGCGGCACATCGCATCCAGCACCGCTCGGTCGAGCCGGTCCAGGCCCAGTTCGTCCACCTCGTAGAGCTCCAGCGCCGCCTCGGCGATCGGCTTGGTGACCCGCCCATCGGCGCGCACCTGGGCGAAGTCGCGAACCCGGCGGAGCAGCCGGTTGGCGATCCGCGGCGTACCCCGGGAGCGGCGGGCGATCTCCAGCGCGCCGGCACCGTCGACGTGCGCGCCGAGCAGCTCGGATGAGCGGTGCACGATGTGCTCCAGCGCCGGCGTGTCGTAGAAGTCGAGCTGCGCGGTGAACCCGAACCGGTCGCGCAGCGGGCCCGGCAGCAGCCCGGCCCGGGTGGTCGCGCCGACCAGGGTGAAGCGCGGGATCTCCAGCGGGATGGCGGTCGCACCCGGACCCTTGCCGACCACGACGTCGACGCGGAAGTCCTCCATGGCCAGATACAGCATCTCCTCGGCCGGCCGCGACATCCGGTGGATCTCGTCGAGGAAGAACACCTCGCCCTCGGCCAGGCCGGAGAGGATGGCGGCCAGATCGCCGGCGTGCTGGATCGCCGGACCGCTGGAGATCCGCAGCGGTGCCGACATCTCGCTGGCGATGATCATCGCCAGCGTCGTCTTGCCCAGGCCCGGCGGGCCGGACAGCAGTACGTGGTCGGCGACGCCGCCGCGGTTCCGGGCCGCCTCGAGGACCAGCCCGAGCTGGTCGCTGACCCGCGGCTGCCCTTCGAAGTCCGCCAGTGTCGACGGCCGGAGCGCCGACTCGGCCGCTCGCTCGTCAGGATCGGTGTCGGGCCGGACCAGAGCCGCCAGTTCCTCGTCGTTCAGCTGATGCACCGGCGGCACTACTTCCGGGCCAGGGTCTGCAGGGCGGCCCGCATCAGGACGGCGACACTCACGGTCGGATCCTCCCGGGCCAGGTGCTCGATGTCGCCGCAGGCCGCCTCGGCGTCCTTGGCCGACCAGCCGAGATTCTGCAGGCCCTGGGTCACCTGATCGCGCCACGGTGCCGGTGCGCCGGCGATCCGTACCGGCTCGTCGCTCAGACCGACGGTGTTGATCTTGTCCTTCAGCTCGATGACGATCCGCTGGGCACCCTTGCGGCCGATGCCGGGCACCTTGCAGAGCAGGACCAGGTTCTCCGTGGCGATCGCGCGGCGCAGTTCGTCGGGGCTCAGCACGGCGAGGGCGGCCTGGGCGAGCTTGGGACCGACCCCGGTCGCGGTCAGCAACAGCTCGAAGAACTCCCGTTCATCGCCCGAGGCGAAGCCGTAGAGGGTGAGCGAGTCCTCGCGGACGATCAGCGACGTCGCCAGGGTCGTCGGCTGCCCGACCCGCAGGCCGGCCACGGTGTCGGGACTGCACAGGGTGAGGATGCCGATGCCGCCGACCTCGATCACCGCCGAGGTGGGTCCGACCTGAATGACCGTTGCCGCTGACCTGGGCGATCACCGGGCACCCCCGGACTGGGCGGCCCGGCCGAACGCCGTCCGCTGCCGGGCCGACTGGGCGGCGGCGGCCTCCATCGCCGCGGTCAGCCGAGCGGTCGTCCCGCCGCGCCAGACATGGCAGATGGCCAGCGCGAGTGCGTCGGCCGCGTCGGCCGGTCTCGGCGCCTCGTCGAGCTTGAGGATCCGGCTGACCATCGCGCCGACCTGGTCCTTGGAGGCCCGTCCGCTGCCGGTGATGGAGGCCTTGACCTCGCTCGGCGTGTGCAGGCTGACCGGGATGCCGCGCCGGGCGGCGACCAGCATGGCGACCCCCGCGGCCTGGGCGGTCCCCATCACGGTCTGCACGTTGTGCTGGGCGAAGACCCGTTCGATCGCGACCGAGGTCGGCCGGTACGAGCGTGATCCACTCCTCCACGGCCTGCTCGATCGCGACCAGGCGATGAGCGGTGTCGAGCTGGGGTGAGGTTCGCAGCACATCGACCGCGATCAACTGCGGCTGCCGCCCGGGCACGCCGTCGACCACGCCGAGACCACATCTGGTCAGACCGGGATCGATCCCGAGCACCCGCATCTGGCCTCCTTCGTGAGCTAAACGAACAGATGTTCGGCAGCTTATGCGATTATCCGAGGCTGGCGATGATCATCGCCAGCGTCGTCTTGCCCAGACCCGGAGGGCCGGACAGCAGGACGTGGTCGGCGACGCCGCCGCGGTTCCGGGCCGCCTCGAGGACCAGCCCGAGCTGGTCGCTGACCCGGGGCTGCCCTTCGAAGTCCGCCAGCGTCGATGGCCGGAGCGCCGACTCGGCCGCTCGCTCGTCAGGATCGGTGTCGGGTCGGACCAGAGCCGCCAGTTCCTCGTCGTTCAGCTGATGCACCGGCGGCACTACTTCCGGGCCAGGGTCTGCAGGGCGGCCCGCATCAGGACGGCGACGCTCACGTTCGGATCCTCCCGGGCCAGGTGCTCGATGTCGCCGCAGGCCGCATCGGCGTCCTTGGCCGACCAGCCGAGATTCTGCAGACCCTGGGTCACCTGATCGCGCCACGGTGCCGGCGCGCCGGCGATCCGTACCGGCTCCTCGCTCAGACCGACGCGTGTTGATCTTGTCCTTCAGCTCGATGACGATCCGTTGGGCACCCTTGCGGCCGATGCCGGGCACCTTGCAGAGCAGCACCAGGTTCTCGGTGGCGATCGCGCGGCGCAGTTCGTCGGGGCTCAGCACGGCGAGGGCGGCCTGCGCGAGCTTGGGACCGACCCCGGTCGCGGTCAGCAACAGCTCGAAGAACTCCCGTTCATCGCCCGAGGCGAAGCCGTAGAGGGTGAGCGAGTCCTCGCGGACGATCAGCGACGTCGCCAGGGTCGTCGGCTGCCCGACCCGCAGGCCGGCCACGGTGTCGGGACTGCACAGGGTGAGGATACCGATGCCGCCGACCTCGATCACCGCCGAGGTCGGGTCCGACCTGAATGACCTTGCCGCTGACCTGGGCGATCACCGGGCACCCCCGGACCGGGCGGCCCGGCCGAACGCCGTCCGCTGCCGGGCCGACTGGGCGGCCGCGGCCTCCATCGCCGCGGTCAGCCGAGCGGTCGTCCCGCCGCGCCAGACATGGCAGATGGCCAGCGCCAGTGCGTCGGCCGCGTCGGCCGGCCTCGGCGCCTCGTCGAGCTTGAGGATCCGGCTGACCATCGCGCCGACCTGGTCCTTGGAGGCCCGTCCGCTGCCGGTGATGGAGGCCTTGACCTCACTCGGCGTGTGCAGGCTGACCGGGATGCCGTGCCGGGCGGCCACCAGCATGGCGACCCCCGCGGCCTGGGCGGTCCCCATCACCGTCTGCACGTTGTGCTGGGCGAAGACCCGTTCGATCGCGACCGAGGTCGGCCGGTACGACGTGATCCACTCCTCCACCGCCCGCTCGATCGCGACCAGGCGATGAGCGGTGTCGAGCTGGGGTGAGGTTCGCAGCACATCGACGGCGATCAACTGCGGCTGCCGGCCCGGGTACGCCGTCGACCACGCCGAGACCACATCTGGTCAGACCGGGATCGATCCCGAGCACCCGCATCCGGCCCCCTTCGGTGAGCTAAACGAACAGATGTTCGGCAGCCTATGCGATTATCCGAGGCTGGCAAGGACCTCATCGGGCGCGTCGAAATTCGCGTACACGTTCTGCACGTCGTCGGAGTCCTCGAGGGCATCGATGATCTTCATCAGCTTCTCGACGGTCGGCCCGTCGACCTCCTGGGTGAACTCCGGGACGAACGACACCTCGGCCGAGTCGTAGTCCAGTCCGGCCTGCTGGACGGCGGTCCGTACCGGCACCGTGTTGGCTCGGATCGCTGATGATCTCGAACGCGTCGCCGAGGTCGTTGACCTCCTCCGGATCGGCGTCGATGGTCGCCTCCAGGATGTCGTCCTCGGTGAGCTCGCGGCCCTCCTGCTCCTTGGCCACGGTCACCACACCCTTGCGGCTGAACATCCGCGCGGTCGAGCCGGCGTCGGCCATCGTGCCGCCGTTGCGGGTGACCGCGATCCGGACCTCGGAGGCGGAGCGGTTGCGGTTGTCGGTCAGGCACTCGATCAGCAGCGCGACGCCGGCCGGTCCGTACGCCTCGTACATCAAGGTCTCGTAGTTGGCTCCGTCGCCCTCGGCGCCCGAGCCGCGCTTGACCGCGCGGTCGATGTTGTCCTTGGGGACGGAGGTCTTCTTGGCCTTCTGGATGGCGTCGTAGAGGGTCGGGTTGCCGTCGACGTCACCACCCCCGATCCGGGCGGCGACCTCGATGTTCTTGATCAGCTTGGCGAACGACTTGGCCCGGCGTGCGTCGACGACGGCCTTCTGGTGCTTGGTGGTGGCCCACTTGGAATGTCCCGACATGGCCCCGATCCTAATGCCGCTCGCGGGTGACTCTGTTCACGGCACCAAGGCCGTCCATCGACGCAATTGGTGCGCGCAAACGGCCCAAGCGGCAGGCAAGCGGCAAGGCCCAGCGGAAGGCCGGAGCAAGGCCCGTCAGCGGCGCCAGATCTTGGTCTGCCGGGGTTTGCCGCCCTCGACCGGTGCTTCGGTCTGCTGCCAGATCCGCCGCCAGCTCGCGGCGGGAGGTTCGGGAGCCGTGCCGCCGGTGCGCTGGGTCTGCCACCAGGAGGTGGCGTCCTCGGCGATCAGGCTGCGTACGGCGGCGCTGATCTTGGGCGCCAGCTCACGGGGCGTCTCGCCGGGGCCGGGGGTGATCGGCGCGCCGTAACGGACGCTGACCCGGGGTCGGCCGCGGACCGGCCAGTTCGCGCCCCGCGGCATGGCCGCGTAGGTACCCCTGATGCCCACCGGGATCACCGGCACCTGATACTCGATCGCCATCCAGGCGGCACCCATCCGGAACCGGCCCATGAAGCCGTCCCGGGAGCGAGTGCCCTCGGGATAGACGACCACGCTCCAACCGGCCGCCAGCAGTTCGGCCGGCGTCCCCAGCAGGGCTCCACCGCGCCGTTCGATCGGGAAGGTGTTGAAGGCGATGGCCGACCCGCCGGCCCGCCACCAGGTGTCGAAGAAGTAGTCGGCCGCCGCAGCCACGGCGGTGGTCCGTCGGCGCTGAGCCGGCAGCGTGGTGAGCAGGACGGCGGTGTCCAGGTGCGAGGAGTGGTTGGCCACGATCAGGGCCGGTCCGGAGAACGAGCGCAGTTCATCGAGCCCGTGCACGTCCAACGCGAGGTCCTTCCGCATCAGGTTCTTCAGGCCGACGACCTGAACCACCTCGCGGAGGACCCGGACCGGCGGGGTACGCGCCCAGCGGGTCGGAAAGACCGGCGACTCGCGCGGCGGGGTGGAGGACTCGGCCGACCGCGGGACCAGCGGGCGGCGTCCCCAGCGCCAGCCGATCGCGACGTCGCGGATGTCCGACGCCGACCCGCGCAGCACCTGGCGCGGCGTTCGCCGACCGCGGCTCGTCGCCCAAGCCGCGATCCTTCGGCCTTCCCCGTCGCTCACGTCAGGTTCACCACGATCTGCGGCGGCGTGTGCAGGTAGCTGATCGTGGGCGAACGGCCGACCGTCGAGGACACGATCTCCAGCGCGTCGGCCAGGGTGGACGCCGCCCGGAAACCCATCCGCTCCACGCTGCTCCGGTCGGCGCCGACCCAGACGATGTCGGAGCAGTGCATCCGGGCGCCGGCGATCTGGTACCAGAGGTAGATCGGGTGCACGCCGTGGAACGCCTGACTGGTCCGGTAGAGATGGATGTACCAGGGGTCGGTGGCGAAGGTCGTCTCGAACTCCGACTGGATCCGCATCGGATCGGTGGTCGTACTGAGCACGTCGGCGAAGAAGTCCACGTACGAGGGGTGGTGCAGCGGTGAGAAGGCGGCGCCCAGCGGGTGGTAGACGATCAGCGCCCCGCCCTCCCGGACGAACGGCTGCCCGGTGTGGGACTGGAAGCTCGCACCGAGCCCGAGCCAGGCGGCGAGGATGGGATTGGTCAACGAGTCGGCGCTGTACGGCGTACGCGAGCCCACTCCGATCACCCCGACATCGGCCTGGCGATCGACGTCGACGACCTGCTGCGCCAGGATCTGGCTCCGGCTGATCGCCTGCACCGCGGCGGGCGCGCCACCGGTGATCAAGGTCGGGTGGTAGCTGGCTTCGGCGCCGTTCATGATCCGCCGGCGGACGCCCGAGGGGGTGGCCGCCAGGGCGCGCCGGACGCCGAGCCAGGTCGCCTGCTCGCGCAGATTCCACTCCCATTCCCGCTTGCCCAGGAACTCCAGCGACGGCGAGAAGACGTCGTTGTCCAAGACGGCCTCGATCTGGAAGATCTTGATCGCCGCGCTGACCTGCTCCCCCACGGCCTGGGCCGCGGCACCGCCACTCAGCAGGCCGGCGATCCCGGACAGTTGAGCGATGGTGGCGGCCGAGCCGAGACCGGCGGCGATCCCGGCCGCGCCGCCACCGCGGGCGGCGATCACCAGATGGACGAAGATCAACAAGTCCGCCTGGGCGGCCCGGGAGTTGATCTTGACCTCGCCGGCCTCGGTCTCGCCGATCCGGGTCAGGTTGTCGGTGTCCTCGGCGTCGTGGTTGGTCAGCAGGCCGTCGGCGTAGAAGGAGCGGAAGACCCGCTCGCCGAGCAGGTACTGCAGTTCCGACGCGGTCATCCGGCGGTGCAGCCCGTTCGCCGCGACCAGCGCGACATCGTCCACGCCGGCCTTCGCGGCCCGGGTGAGCACCGCCTCGATGATCTTGCCGCGCAGGTCGGGCTGGCGCATTTTCGGCGTCGGGCACGGTGATGTCGTCGAACGCGATGGTGAGCTTCATGCCGGGCTTCAGCAACTCACCCAGCGGGTCGGAGCCGACCGGTGTGTCCAGCGCAATGCCGATCGCCTCGTCAAGATCGACGATGGCGGGCAGCGACTCGGCCGGGTAGATCACCCGGGTGCCGAGCGGGAACTTCTCCAGCTGAAAGCCGTCGCCGTTCGGGACGATCAGCGGCGGTGTTCGATCATCGACTTCCAGCACGAATCCTGGGCGGGCCATCTAGCGGTCTCCTGTCAGATCAAACGCCACCTTCATGGTGCCGGACTTTCCTGCGGTCTGGGCATGATCAAGAGCCTGGCGCCATTGGTGCAGGCCGTAGCGGGCCCCGACCACCACCGGGCCGCCCGGGCCCACCAAGATCATGATCATCGATCAAGCTGATGGCCGAAGCGAACACCCCATGATCATGATCGGTCGACCGGCGAGGCGTAGCTGCCGACGACCGCCAGCTCTCGATACCAGATCGGCGCCAGGTCGACGCTGCCCTCCGGGATGCCGGCCAGCACCACCCGTCCGCCGGGCCGGGTGGCCCGGAGCACGGTGTCCATCGACCCCGGGGAACCGACCGCGTCGATGCTGACGTCGGCGCCGCCGAGCAGGAAGTGCCGGCCGTAGTCGGGCTTCAGCTTGAGCGCCTTGGTCGAGCGGCGTACGCCGCGGAACGCATCGTCGGGGGTCAGCGTGTCCGTGGCCCCGAAGGCGATGGCGAGTTCGCGCTGCCGCGGGTGCTTGCCGATCACCGTCAGCCGGCCCTCCGGGTGCAGCTGCCGCAGCGCCAGGGTGACGAAGAGCCCGAAGGTGCCGGCTCCGCTGACCAGCACCTGGTCACCTGGTTCGATCGCGGCCCGGTGGGCGACGTGCAGGGCCCGGGCCATCGGTTCGACCAGGACCGCGGCTTCGTCGGTCAGTCCGTCCGGTACGGCATGCAGCTGGGAGCGGTGGGCCACCAGCTCTGCGCCCCAGCCGCCGCCGGTGTCGGCGCAGAAACCGGTCTGCAGGCCCGGGCTCAGCGCGCCGACCGTGACGTGATCGCAGCGGTTCTGCTGGCCGGCGGCACAGCCGGGGCAGAGGTCGATGCCGCGCGCGGCACAGCCGAGCACCGAGTCCAGCACCACCCGGGTGCCCTTGGGCAGGTCGCCGCAGTCGTCGCGCAGCACGCCGACGACCTCGTGCCCGGGGACGAACGGCATCGAGATCAGGGCGGTGAAGTAGAGGCTGGCGCTGCCGGTGATCGCGGCCAGATCCGACCCCGAGATGCCCGAGAGCCGCGGCGCCACCCGGGCCCAGCCCGGTCGATCGGGGAGCCGCGGCTGCTCCCGGTTGACCAGGCGCAACGGCGCCGCCGGCCCGGTGAGAATCCCGGGCATCCGCCGCCCCATGGTCCGAGCCGCGATGTACTTCGGCAGCGACCGGTACATCTCCAGAGCCAGCATCACTTTCGACGCCACCTGCTCGCGCCCGTCGCGCCGAGAGATCCTGGCGACCTTGCGCGGTCGCGGGTAGAAGAGCGTTGTCCGCTCCTCGGTCGGTCAGACGTCGAGGCGCACGCTACCCGACGCTTCTCCGTCTGCGATCGACGTGAGGAAGACCGCAGTCGAGCCGCAGAGCGCGCTCGCGGGCGCGAGCAAGAAGGTACAGCCTCATCGGGGCAGGGCCCAGCGGGGGGTGATGGGCTTGATCTTCCACTCGACCACCGACCACTGCTTCAGCCCGGCCGCGCGCATCAAGGGGATGTCGGGGCTCACCGCGACGGCGTTGCCGACGGTCTCCAGCATCGGCAGGTCGGAGTGCGAGTCCGCGTACGCGAAGCTGCGGCTGAGGTCCAGGTCGTGCAGGGCTCGCGTAGTGCTTGAGCCAGGCCGCGCGGGACTCCCCGACCAGCGGCGGCCTGGTCAGGAATCCGGTGCAGCGGCCGTCTTCGTCCACCGCGAGATCGGCGGCGACGATCACGTCGAACAGCGGCTCCAGCGGCCGGGTCAGCGGCTGGACGACGCCGGTGATCAAGATCGTGGTGTGTCCCGCGGCTCGGTGCTCGCGGATCCGGCGGACGGCGTCCGGCGACAACCGGTTCAGGATGTGCGGCGCCATCGCCGTGTCGACGAACCGCTCCAGCCCGGCCAGATCGGCGCCGCGGTAGCGACGGTAGATCGCCCGCAGGAAGGTCCCGCGATCGCGCTGCTCGGCCCGCAGATAGGACGGCAACCGGCGGACGACCTGGCCGATCTCGGCCACCTGGCCGGCTCGGGAGAGCTCGGGCAGCCGGGCCCACAGATACTGCTCGATCACGTTGGTGGACATGATCGTGCCGTCCAGATCGAAGATGGCCAGCGCGCTCGATCCCGCGGTGTCCCGGCTCAGATCCTTCATCGTGGTCGGCCGGTTGCCGCGCTTGCGGCGCAGCGCGTCCATCCGCCGCACCGGTGCGGTGATCGCCGGGCAGTGCACGTCCGCGATGTAGGTCTTCCAGTCATAGACCGCGGTGTCGAACGCGAACGCGTCCTGATCGTCCGGGTCGAGCCCGGTGGTCAGCGCCAGGGTGTTGTCGTCGACGAAGTGCAGCTCCGACTGCGCGTACTCGTTGTAGAGCGAGTGGTAGCGGCGCAGGAAGTCCAGCCGGATCCGAGTCCGGTCGAGACCCTTCGCGATCTTCCGGGTCCGGTCCGACCGCGGCGCCTGGGCGAGCAGCCGCTCGGCCAGCCCGTGCGCCCGCTCGGAGGTCGACAGCAACCGCTCGACCGACGACGCACCCGGGAACTGCCAGACCGGCAGCCGGGCCGCGCCACGGCTGCCGCCCTCCAGCGGGTGCTCGGTGAAGTAGTCCCGGATGAGCCCGTAGATCTCGGTGAAGTTCAGCGGGTTCCGGGCCCCGGAGTTGACGTGGTAGAACTCCGGCCGGCCGATCTCCGGTGTGGTCGCGCAGACCGCGACGATCGCGTTGACCACGTGATCGCAGGGCACGATGTCGAGCACGGCCTCCGGCGAGGCCGGGAACTCCGGCAGCTCGCCGCGGCCGTAGGCCAGGATCAGCGGCTCGGCCATCTTGAAGCCCTCGATCCACCCCGGATAGGGATGCTTCCACGACGACTCCACGATCGCCGGGCGGACCATCGAGATGTGGATGTCCCGACCGATGTCGGCGACCACCCGCTCGCCCAGCGCCTTGGTGAACGTGTACACGTCCGTCCAGCCGAGCGACCGGGCGCGTTCGGTGCCCGCCTTGACCAGCTCGGACTGCACCCATTCGACCCGGCGGCGCTCCGTGTCGGCGGCGGTGGTCAGATAGCCGGCCTGCCGGTGCTGCCGCTCGGCCTCCTTGCGCAGCTTGGCCAGCTGGCCCGAGGTCCGCGACTCGGCCTCGATCAGGTCCCGCATCGCCAGCCCGGCCTGGGTCTCGGCGTCGTAGTCGATGTCGTGCACGTGCGGAGCTTCCGGGATCGCCCCCCGGCGCCGGCCGGCGGTGTACGCGGTGGAGATGTGCACGTAGTGCGGCACCTTCGTGCGGACGCCGTCGGCGTCGGTGACCGCCTGCAGGATCCGGTCCAGCAGCGC
Organism: uncultured Actinomycetota bacterium; assembly: GCA_963765975.1. Lineage (GTDB taxonomy): Bacteria > Actinomycetota > Actinomycetes > Propionibacteriales > Propionibacteriaceae > Microlunatus. The sequence continues at coordinate 107,340 of CAVXYL010000011.1, forward strand.
CTTGGTGCCGATCACGTTGGTGGTGAAGGCCTGATCGATCGGCGGGTCGAACGACACGTCGCCGGCGCAGTGCACGACCACATCGAGATCGGCCGGCAGCTCCGGCACGCCCGGCAGGTCGCCCTCGATCACCTCGATCCGGGCGTCGACCAGTTCGGCCGCCCCGCCGTACGCCTCTCGGACCGAGGCGAAGATCGGCTTCTTGACCAGCGCGATCACCCGGTCCCGGGCTCCGGCTGATCGCTTGCGTCTGACCAGCACCGAGGGTTTGGTGTCCGGGAGCTCGGTGAGGATCTTCCAGAGCAACTGCTCGCCGATGAAGCCGGTGACTCCGGTCATCACGATCTTCTTGCCGGCCAGCAGATCTCGCAGCCGACCGTCGAGTCGCTGGGCGGCGAACCGGTCCTGCGGTTCCGAGGCAGATCCTGCCCGGCGGAAGCTGTCGGCGGGCGCGGTGCTCATCGCTGTTCGCTTCCTCCGTGGTCAATCCGGGAACTGGCGGCTGTCAGGGCTTCTTCGATGGTGAAGTTGCCCACGTACAGCGCGGTGCCAATGATGGCACCTTCGACTCCCAGCGGGACCATCTCGGCCAACGCCAAGATGTCTTCGAGGGTGGAGATCCCGCCGCTGGCCACGACCGGCTTGTCCGTCGCCTCGCAGACCCGGGTCAGCAGGTTCAGGTTCGGCCCGGCCAGCATGCCGTCGGAATTGACATCGGTCACCACGAAACGGGCGCAGCCGGCCTGGTCGAGCCGCCGCAGCGTCTCGTACAGATCGCCGCCCTCCCGGGTCCAGCCGCGGGCGGCGAGCTTGGTGCCGCGAACGTCCAGCCCGATGGCGATCCGGTCGCCGTGCGCGGCGATGATCTCCTCGCACCACTCAGGATTCTCCAGCGCGGCCGTGCCGATGTTGACCCGGGCGCAGCCGGTGGCCAGCGCCCGCTCCAGCGTCGCGTCGTCCCGGATGCCGCCGGACAGCTCGACGTTCAGCCGGAGGTGGGAGGTGACCTCGGCGATGATCTCGGCGTTGTTGCCGCGGCCGAACGCGGCGTCCAGGTCGACCAGGTGGATCCACTCCGCGCCGGCGTCCTGCCAGCGCTGCGCGGCCGCCCGCGGATCGCCGAATCGCTTCTCCGACCCGGCCCGGCCCTGGACGAGTTGCACGGCCTGACCGCCGGCGATGTCCACCGCAGGCAGCAGGACGAGTCGATCGAGGTCGTGACGATCGCGGCAAGCACCCGACGACCTTATCGGACCTCAGCTGGTCGGCCGGTCCTTCTTCGGCAGCTTGGCCACGATCAGCTCGTACGAGGTGTCGACCAGTTCGGCGACCTCGTCGTCGGGGATCGACCCGTCGAGGGTGAAGGTGTTCCAGCCGTGCTGACCGATGTAGGCCATCTTGCTGACCAGGCCCGGATAGCGCTCGAGCCACAGGTCGGCCTGCTCCCGGTCGCCGCACTTCAGCCCGATCGACGTCTGAGGATCGACGCTGCCGACGAAGGCGAAGATCTTCGACCCGACCTTGGCCACCACGTCGCCCTCCCACGGCTCGTCCCGCCAGGCGCCCGGCTTGGCCAGGCAGTAGGCGAGCCAGTCCTTCGAGGTCACCGGCTCAGCATCTCAGCGTCCGGCCACCGAACGGCCCAGGGGTCGGGCGGCGGCCAGCAGCGGACGTTTGAGGACCGGCGGGACCAGCGCCTCGATCGCGTGCCGGACGGTGCCGCGGACCGGCCCGTGGCGGTCGATCCGCCGGTGCAGGGCCCGCCAGCCGTACGGGTGGGCGCGGGCCGACTGGGTTCGCGAACCGCTGGCCCGATAGAAGGCGGCCGCGCTGGCGAAGTACTCCGAGGCCCAGACCTCCCGCGACGGGCGCTGACCGGTGGTCAGCAGCTCCTCGGCCCGGTCGGCGATCAGTTCGACCGCGCCGGCGGGTCGATCGAAGAAGTATCCGGCCAGCCACTCGGGCCGGGGCTCGCCGATCGCGTCGCGTTCGAGCTGGGAGAAGGTGCGGAGCAGCCCGCTGTCCAGGAAGACGTGATTGCCGTAGCGCTCGTGCACCCCGAGATCCAGGATCAGGCCGACCCGGCAGCCGTGATCGAGGGCCTCGAGGCAGGCGGTGGACGACATGGTGAGCAGCAGGTCGGTCGTCGGCAACGCCTCGGCGATCGGCGTGTAGTCGAAACGCACGTTCGGCGGCAGCTCCTCGCCGGCCAGCAGCCGCTCCGGATGGTGCCGCATCCGGTGGAAGGTCGACTCCTCCAGGCGGTGCCGGGGCTTCAGCAGCACCTGCCGATCCGGGTGCCGGCGGGCGTAGTCGAGCAATGCGCGGTAGAGGTAGAGCCGCTCGGCCTGGCTGGCCGGCACCGTCGGCTGATCGGCGAACAGCACCGTGTTGATCGTGGTGCGGACCGGCTGCGGCATGCCGTGCAGCAAGGGCAGCCCGGCCAGCAGCAGGTTGTCCGGTGGCAGGTCGAGATACTCCGCGGCGTGCCTGAAGTGCTCGAGGTCGGTGGTGGAGTTGACCGCGATCAGATCGGATCCGCAGCGGTCCAGGTAGCCGGCGATGATCTTCTCGATGATCACCCCGACCCAGCCGGTGATGATCACCGGTCCGGGACGGTCGGGCAGTCGGGTCGCCAGTTCGTAGATCAGCGCGCGGGTCGCCGGGCCGGCCAGCGCCGAGACGAGCACGTCCGCGTCGGTCGCCATGCTCAGCAACTCGGTCGCGTCGAGGATCTCGACGTCGGCGAACCCGGCGTCGGCGATCTGCTGCGGCGACAGCGCCGACTTCTCGGCGGGCACCACGACTCGGCACTCGAACCCGCGCCGGTCGAACTCGTCCCGGATCCGGGCACACCACTTGAGCTGAGAGTCGTACGCGGCCAGGAAGACGGCCTGTCGGGTGCCCATGGCCGCAGAACGTAATGCCCTCAGGTGAACCGAGCGTGACGACTCGTCCAACGGGAGGTGTTCCTCACAGGGTGGCCACCCAGTTGCTGATCAGCCGGGCGCCGGCGTCGGAGGACTTCTCCGGATGGAACTGGGTCGACCACACCGGGCCCTCCTCGACCGCGGCGACGAAGCGGTCGCCACCGTGCTCGGCCCAGGTGATCCTCCGCCCCGGCGCCTCGGCCAGTTCGCGGACGCCGTAGCTGTGCACGAAGTAGAAGCGCTCCCCCTCGATCCCGGCGAACAGCGCGCTGCCCTCGGCCGCGAGCACGGTGTTCCAGCCCATGTGCGGCAGCCGTTCGGCCTGCAGTTCCTCCACCGAGCCGGGCCAGATGCCACAGCCCTCGGCGCGTACGCCGTGCTCGATCCCGGCCGCGAACAGCACCTGGTGCCCGACGCAGATGGCCAGCGTCGGCCGGCCCTCCGCCTGGCGCCGCGCGATCACGGCCGGGCCGCCCACCGCCGCCAGCCCCTCCATGCAGGCCGCAAAGGCACCGACGCCCGGCACCACCAGGCCGTCGGCCGCGAGCGCGGCCTCGGGATCAGCGGTCACCGTCACCTGCACCCCGGCCCGGGCCACCGCCCGCTCGGCCGAGCGGATGTTGCCCGAGCCGTAGTCGAGGACCACGACCGATTTCATGACAGCGCTTGGCGTTGTCGTGTCCTGAGCTTGTCGAAGGACCGCGATGTTGCCCTTCGACAGGCTCAGGGCGCGTGGGGTGGGGCTCAGGGCGCGTTGCGGGCACGGGGATTCACAGAGCGCCTTTGGTGCTGGGGATCTGGCCCTCCAGCCGCGGGTCGACGGCGATGGCGGTACGCAGGGCCCGGGCGACGGCCTTGAACTGGCATTCCACGATGTGGTGCGGATCGCGGCCGGCGAGCAGCGTGACGTGCAGGCACAGGTGGGCGTGGAAGGCCAGGGTCTCCAGCACATGCCGGGTCAGCGATCCGGCGTACGGCACACCGCCGGCCCCGCCGCCGATCAGCACGTACTCCTGCCCGGCCGGCTCGCCGCTGTGCACGCAGTACGGCCGGCCGGAGACGTCGACCACCGCCTGGGCCAGGGCCTCGTCCAGCGGCACCAGGGCATCGCCGAACCGGGTGATGCCGGCCTTGTCGCCGAGCGCGGTCCGGAGCGCCTGGCCGAGGACGATCGCGGTGTCCTCGACGGTGTGGTGGGCGTCGATCTGCCAGTCGCCGGTGGCCTCGACGGTCAGGTCGATCAGCGAGTGCTTCGCCAGCGCGGTCAGCATGTGGTCGTAGAACCCCACCCCGGTGGAGATCTCGGCCTGGCCGGTGCCGTCGAGATCGAGGCTGAGCTTGACGCTCGACTCCGACGTGGCCCGCTCGATGCTGGCGGTACGCGGCTGCTTACTCATGATCATCCTCACGTCGAGCCAGCACGTCGAGCAGTGCGGCCTTGAATGCGCTCATCTCGTCCGGGGTGCCGGCCGACACCCGCAGCCAGCCGTCCGGACCAGTCTCCCGGATCAGCACGCCCTGGTCGAGCAGCGCCTGCCAGATGGCGTGCCGGTCGGCGAACCGGCCGAACAGCACGAAGTTGGCGTCGGAGTCGGCGACCTCGAGTCCATGATCAACCAGCCACCGGGCAAGATCATCGCGGGCCGCCCGAAGTTGATCAACTCCGGTGAGCATCTCCTCGGCATGGGCGAGAGCGACCCGGGCGACGGCCTGGGTGACCGAGGACAGGTGGTAGGGCAGCCGGACGATGCGCAGTGCGTCGACGAAGGCGGGCGTGGCGGCCAGATAGCCCAACCGCCCACCGGCGAAGGCGAACGCCTTCGACATCGTCCGGCTGACCGCGAGCCGGGGAAATCGCGGCAGCAGTTCCAGCGCGCTGGGCGTGCCGGTGCGCGCGAACTCGTAGTAGGCCTCGTCCACCACCACGACGCCCGGTGCCGCCTCGCAGATCGCGATGATCGTTTCCAGGCTCGACCGCGGTGCCGGTCGGGTTGTTCGGGCTGGTGATCAACACCACGTCGGGCCGCTGCTCGCGGACGGCCGCGACCGCCGCCTCGGGGTCGATGGTGAAGTCGTCACGGCGCGGGAAGGTGATCCAACGACTGTGGGTGTTGCGGGCGTACTCGGGATACATGGAGTACGTCGGGGCGAAGGAGAGCACCGATCGGTCCGGGCCGGCGAACGCCTGCAGCACGTGCAGCATCACCTCGTTGCTGCCGTTGGCCGCCCAGATCTGGTCCGCCGTCAGTCCGTGGCCGAGGTAGCGAGCAAGATCATCTCGCAGCGCCAGCGCGTCCCGCTCGGGATAGCGGTTCATCGATCTCGCCGCTCGGGCGACGGCTGCCGCCATCTCCGCGATCACCGATTCGCTGGGTGGATAGGGATTCTCGTTGACGTTGAGGCACACCGGTACGTCCAGCTGCGGGGCGCCGTACGGCACCTCCCCCACCAGTTCCGGCCGCACCGGCAACTCGATCATGGAGCGAACCGCCAGGTCACCGCCGCGCCGTGGGCCGGCAGGTCCTCTGCTTCGGCGAACACCTCGACGGACCGGGCCACCTCGGCCAGGGCGTCGCGGGAGTAGTTGATCACGTGCACCGCCTTGAGGAAGCTCTTCACGTTGAGCCCCGACGAATGGCAGGCGCACCCCGCGGTCGGCAGTACGTGGGTGCTGCCGGCGCAGTAGTCACCGAGCGACACCGGCGACCAGGGGCCGACGAAGATCGCGCCGGCATTGATGATCTTGGTCGCCACCCGCTCCGGGTCGGCGGTCTGGATCTCCAGGTGCTCGGCGGCGTAGGCGTTCACCACGTCCACCCCATGATCGACATCGTCGACCAGCACGATCGCCGACTGCTGTCCGCCGAGCGAGGTGGTGATCCGTTCGACGTGCTTGGTCTGTGGCACCTGGACCGCGACTTCGGCGAGCACGGCTTCGGCCAGTTCGGCCGAGTCCGTGACCAGGACGGCCGCCGCCAGCGGGTCGTGCTCGGCCTGGGAGATCAGATCGGCCGCGACGTGCACCGGATCGGCGGTGTGGTCGGCCAGCACCGCGATCTCGGTCGGCCCGGCCTCGGAGTCGATGTTGACCCGGCCCTTCAGCAGCCGCTTGGCGGCCACCACGTAGATGTTGCCCGGCCCGGTGACCAGATTGACCGGCGGGCACAGCTCCGGCACCCCGTACGCGAACATCGCGATCGCCTGGGCGCCGCCGACCGCGTACACCTCGTCGACCCCGAGGAGGTGACACAGCGCGAGGATTCCCGGGTGCGGCAGCCCGCCGAAATCGGCCTGCGGCGGCGAGGCGAGCGCGATCTCGGTGACCCCGGCCACCTGGGCCGGGACCACGTTCATGATCACGCTCGAGGCCAGCGGCGCCAGCCCGCCCGGGACGTACAGCCCGACCCGGCTGACCGGAATCATCCGCTGGGTGACCACCGCTCCCGGCGCGACGGCGACGTCGACCGCGGCTTCGCCGAGCTCGGCCTCGCTCACCGTCCGGCGCCGGCTGATCGCCACCTCGAACGCCGCCCGGAGCTCGGGATCCAGGTGTTCGGCGGCGTCGGCGAGCGCACTCGCCGGCACCCGGAACGACGCGGGAACGACATGGTCGAACCGCTGCGAGTAGTCGGCGAGCGCAGCGACTCCGCGCTCGGCCACATCGGCGCAGATCGGCCGGACCACCTCGACCGCGGCGTCGACGTCGAAGCCGCCGCGCGGCACGATGGCGGCGTAGTCCAGCCGCTCGCCGGCAGCCCGCCGGCCGCGAAGATCGATGGTCCGCAGCACGCCGCGATTCTACGGAGGTGCCCGGCGCCGGCCCGCGAATATCTCAGCGGCACGAGCATCCGCCTTGCTACAGTCGCCGCTCAGCGGAGGAGAAGGGTGATGATCTTGGCCAGCGAGCGCGGCACCATCGTGCGGGCCGCCGTCGGCATCGGACTGTACGCCGCCGCGTTCGGGGCCTCGTTCGCTGCGGTCTCGGTGGGTTCGGGCTTGAGCGTCGGCCAGACCATGGTGCTCAGCCTGGTGATGTTCTCCGGCGCCTCGCAGTTCGCCTTCGTCGGCGTGATCGCGGCCGGCGGATCGCCGTTCGCGGCGGTCCCCGCGGCGCTGCTGCTCGGCGGTGCGCAACGCGTTCTACGGCGTGCCGATGTCGGAGATCCTGCATCCCCGCGGGCTCCGCCGGCTGATCACCGCGCACTTCGTGATCGACGAGACCACCGCGATGGCGGTCGGCCAGCAAACCCAGGCCGGCAAGCGTTTCGCCTTCTGGTCGACCGGACTGATCCTGTGTGCGCTGTGGCAGCTCGGCAGCCTGGTCGGCGCCCTGGTCGGCAAGGCCATCGATCCCGATGCGTTCGGGTTGGACGCAGCGTCTCCCGCGATCTACCTGGCGTTGATGTGGCCCGCGTTGAAGCGCGTCGAGGCCCGCTGGGTCGCGGCGATCGGCGCCGTCATCGCCCTGGCCCTGGTGCCGGTCGCACCGGCCGGCGTGCCGGTGATCGCCGCCGCCGGTGCCGCGATCGTCGGCGGTCTGCTGCCGCGGCGGACCAAGGAGCCCGAGCCGGTCGAGGCGCCGGAGGGCGCCTCATGACCGGGCTGTGGATCGCGCTGATCGTCGCGTCGATCGGCTCGTACCTGCTCAAGCTCGCCGGCATGTCGCTGCCGGAGTCGGTCTTGAATCACCCGAAGGTCCAGCGCGTCGCCGGGTTGCTGCCCGCGGCCATGCTGGCCGCCCTGGTCGCCGTGCAACTCTTCGACGGCGGCGGCCACTACGCGGTGGACTGGCGCACGCTGGCCGGGGTGCTCGCCGGCGTGGTCGCGCTGCTGCTGCGTCGCGGGTTCCTGGTCGTCTTCCTGGTCGCCATCGGCGTCACGGCCGTGCTGCGACTCCTGACCTGAGGACGGCTGAATGGCCAAGCGCAATCCGGGCGGAACCCCGGCGACGGTCGCCCTGACCCGAGCCGGGATCGACTTCACCCTGCACCCGTACGAGCACCACGATGATGCGACCGGCTTCGGCGACGAGGCGGCCGAGGCGCTCGGCGTGCCGAAGACGCGGATCTTCAAGACCCTGGTCGCCGACGTCGGCGGCGAACTCGTCGTCGCGGTCGTCCCGGTGGCGCAGCAAGCTCGACCTCAAGGCGCTCGCGAATGCGGTCGGGAGCCAAGAAGGCCGCGATGGCCGATCCGGCCGCGGCCGCGCGCAGCTCCGGCTACGTGGTGGGCGGCATCTCCCCCATCGGCCAGCGCACGCCGCTGCGGACCGTCATCGACCAGTCCGCGACCGGCTTCGAGACGATCATGGTCTCGGCCGGCAAGCGCGGCCTCCAGGTGGAGCTGACGCCGGCCGATCTCGCCCGCGTCACCGGCGGGAAATTCGCGCCCATCGCGCACTGACGTCATTGTATCGTTGGTGTATGAGCCGCACCAACATCGAGATCGACGATGAACTGGTCGCGAAGGTCATGGAGCAGAACGGCCTGAAGACGAAGAAGGATGCGGTCGACTTCGCGCTTCGCAAGGCCGTCAGGAGCGTGCCCTCCGCCTCGGAGATTCTTGCCTTGGAAGGGATCGGCTTCGAGTACTCCAACGAGGAGGTCGCCGCGATGTCGCCGCCGCGTGACCTTCGTTGAGCACCGACGCGCATCGCATCAGCGGTGCCGGATCTGTCAGTCCTCCGGTTGCCGACCGCCTGACGCCGGCGTCGGACGGCCGAAAGAACGGCTGGGGGTCCTCGTCGTCGCGGCCGAGGGACGAGCCGAGCAGGATCGGGATGACCGCGAAGAACGGCCAGGCCAGCAGCGAGGCGCGGGCCCTCAGGGTCAGCTCGATCGGGACCAGGTCGCCCGCCTGGGCCGCGGCCAGCCGCGGCGTGAAGTCTCCGGGTCCGAGCCGGTAGCCCACCATCCAGCACAGCAGTCCGGCCCCGAGGGCCGTGAGGGCGACCACCAGCACCAGCGGCCAGCCCAGATCGCGGAACCGCCGCCAGCCGAGGATGCCCAGACCCAGACCCACCAGCAGGCCGATCGCCGCGAACCACGCGTCGCCGCCGAAGAACTCGGTCAGCCCGCGCTCGGTGGTGGAGGCGGCCCCGTCGCTGGCGATCTTGTAGACGGGAAGGTCGACGACGAGCTCCCACAGCACGCCGGCCGCCGCTCCGAGTCCCAGCCCGAACGCGACGAAGGCACCGATCCGGGCGGCAACCCGGTACTTCCGCCGGGGGGCCGACACGTCGGCCGGCTCGGTCACGACGCCAGACAAGACGGTCCCAGCAGCGCTTTGAGATCGGCCATCAGCGGCGGCGACGGCGTCACCCTGAGCTGGGCGTCGAGCTTCATCAGCGTGGTCTTGCCCGAGGACTGCAGCCGGAGCCGCACCTCCGTCATCCCCGGGTGCGCCGACAGCACATCGCGGAGTTGCTGGACCACCGGCGGCGTGCAGCGCACGGCCGGCAGGGAGATGACCACCGGCCCGCTCGGCGCATCACTGATGTCGGGCAGGGTCAGTTCCTGGGCGTTGATCGAGACCGCATCGTCGTCGGACTTGATCCGGCCCTTGACCTTCACCACGGTGTCGGTGGCCAGCACGGTCGACACCAGGTCGTACGCCTTCGGGAACAGCAGGACCTCGATCGAGGCCTCCAGGTCCTCGACGGTGACCACGGCCCAGATGTCCCCGCGCCGAGACGTCTTGCGGGTGACGCTGGTGATCATGCCGGCGATGGTCACCATGCCGTCCCGCGGTCCGTCGTCGGCCAGCAGTTCACCGATGCCGAGATCACGCTCGGCGCTCAGGATGTGCTCCAGGCCCTGCAGCGGATGGTCACTGACGTAGAGACCGAGCATCTCGCGCTCGAACGCGAGCTTGGTGCGCTTGTCCCAGTCGGGCAGGTCCGGCACGCTGCCGACCAGCACCGGGTCGGTCTCACCGAGATCGCCGAACAGGTCGTCCTGGCCGTGCGCCTCGTTGCGCTTCAGGTCCAGCACCCCGTCCACCGCCGACTCGTAGACGCTCATCAGGGCCCGTCGCGAATGGCCCATCGACTCGAAGGCCCCGGCCTTGATCAGGGACTCGATCACCCGCTTGTTGCACACCACCAGCGGGACCTGGTCGAGGAATCCGTAGAAGGTCGCGGCCGGCCCGTGCTCCTCGCGGGCCGCGACGATGCCGTCGACGACGTTGTGGCCGACGTTGCGGATCGCGGTCAGCCCGAACCGGATGTCGGCGCCGACCGGGGTGAAGTTCGCCTCCGACTCGTTGACGTCCGGCGGCAGCACCTGGATGCCCATCCGCCGGCACTCGTTCAGGTAGATGGCCATCTTGTCCTTGTCGTCCTGCACCGAGGTCAACAGCCCGGCCATGAACTCGCACCGGTAGTTGGCCTTCAGATAGGCGGTCCAGTACGACACCAGCCCGTACGCGGCGGTGTGCGCGCGGTTGAACGCGTAGTCGGAGAACGGCACCAGGATGTCCCACAGCGTCTTCACCGCCCCGCTGCTGAACCCGTTCCTGGGTCATCCCGGCCTCGAAGCCCACGTACTCGGCGTCGAGCACCTCCTTCTTCTTCTTGCCCATCGCCTTGCGCAACAGGTCGGCGTTGCCCAGGCTGTAGCCGGCGACCTTCTGCGCGATCTGCAGCACCTGCTCCTGATAGACGATCAACCCGTAGGTCTCGTCCAGGATCTCCGCCAACGGCTCCGCGAGCTCGGCGTGGATCGGGCTCGACCGGCTCGCGTCCGGTCTTGCGGCGGGCGTACTTGTTGTGCGAGTCCGCACCCATCGGGCCGGGCCGGTAGAGGGCCAGCACCGCTGAGATGTCGGAGAACGCGTCCGGTCGCATGCTGCGCAGCAGGGAGCGCATCGGCGCCCCGTCCAGCTGGAAGACGCCCAGCGTGTCCCCTCGGGCCAGCAGCTGGTAGGTGGCCGGATCGTCGAGGGCCAGGTCCTCCAGCACCAGATCGAATCCCCGATTGAGCTTGATGTTCTGCACCGCGTCGTCCAGCACCGTCAGGTTCCGCAGACCGAGGAAGTCCATCTTGATCAAGCCGAGCGACTCGCAGGTGGGGTAGTCGAACTGGGTGATGATCGCGCCGTCCTGCTCCCGGCGCATGATCGGGATGATGTCGATCAGCGGCTCGCTCGACATGATCACGCCGGCTGCGTGCACCCCCCACTGCCGCTTCAGGCCCTCCAGCCCCTTGGCGGTGTCGACGACGGTTCGGACGTCGGCGTCGGACTCGTAGAGCGCTCGGAACTCCCCGCCCTCGCCGTACCGCCGGTCGCTGGGGTCGAAGATCTTGGCCAGCGGCACGTCCTTGCCCATCACCGGCGCCGGCATGGCCTTGGTGAGCTTCTCCCCCATCCCGAAGGGGTAGCCGAGTACCCGGGAGGCGTCCTTGACCGCCTGCTTGGCCTTGATGGTGCCGTAGGTGACGATCTGGCTGACCCGGTCGTCGCCGTACTTCTCGGTGACGTAACGGATCACCTCACCCCGCCGGCGCTCGTCGAAGTCGATGTCGAAGTCCGGCATCGAGATCCGCTCGGGATTGAGGAAGCGCTCGAAGAGCAGGCCGTGCACGAGTGGGTCGAGATCGGTGATCCGCATCGCGTACGCGGCGATCGATCCGGCGCCCGAGCCGCGACCCGGGCCGACCCTGATGCCGTTGTCCTTGGCCCACTGGATGAAGTCGGCGACGACCAGGAAGTAGCCGCAGAAGCCCATCGACGCGATGATCCCGCACTCGAAGTCGGCGCGCGCCCGGACGGCGTCGGAGATGCCGCCGGGATACCGGTTCTGCAGGCCGCGCTCGACCTCGCGGAGGAACCAGGATTCCTCGGTCTCCCCGGGCGGGCAGGGATAGCGCGGCATGAAGGTGCCGTTGCCCTCGGTGAAGGACACGTCGCAGCGCTCGGCGATGGCCAGCGTGTTGTCGCAGGCCTCGGGCAGCTCGGCGAACAGCTTCCGCATCTCGGCCGGCGACTTGAGGTAGTACTGCCCGCCCTCGAGCTTGAACCGGTTGGCGTCGGCCATCGTCGCGCCGGTCTGGACGCAGAGCAGCACCTCGTGCGCGTCGGCGTCGGCCGCCGCCGCATAGTGCAGGTCGTTGGTGGCGACCAGCGGCAGGTGCAGCTCGCGGGCGATCTTGAGCAGGTCGTCGCGGACCCGGCTCTGGATCGACAGGCCGTGGTCCATCAGCTCCACGTAGTAGTTCCCGGCGCCGAAGATGTCGCGGAACTCGGCCGCGCTGGCGATCGCCTCGTCGTACTTGCCGAGCCGCAGATAGGTCTGCACCTCACCCGACGGGCAGCCGGTGGTGGCCAGCAGTCCCTTCGAGTAGGTCTGCAGCAGCTCGCGGTCCATCCGTGGCTTGTAGAAGTAACCCTCCAGCGAGGCCAGCGAGCTCAGCCGGAACAGGTTGTGCATCCCGGCGGTGTTCTCGCTCCACAGCGTCAGGTGGGTGAAGGCCCCGCCGCCGGACACGTCGTCGCCGTTCGGAGCTCTGGGCGCCGTCGCCCCAGCGGACCCGCTTGCGCTCCGAGCGATGCGTCTTGGGCGTCAGGTACGCCTCGATGCCGATGATCGGCTTCACCCCGCTGGACTTCGAGGCCTTGTAGAACTCGTAGGCGCCGAAGCTGTTGCCGTGATCGGTGACCGCGATCGCCGGCATGCCCATCTCCTGGCAGCCCTTGAACAGGTCGGGCACCCGGGCCGCTCCGTCGAGCATCGAGTACTCCGAGTGCACGTGGAGGTGGACGAACGAATCACTCGGCATGCCCTGACAACCTCCAGCTGAAACTCGAAAAACTGCTGTCCGGCCACCGGTCCGGCGTGCCGATTGGGGAAGTCAGCAAGCGTCCACATTAGCCGCCGATCGCGGTGCCGAGTCTGCGACTCGCCACGGACCGTCAGCGCCGAACCGAGGTTCCGGCGGACCACCCGCTGCCAGCCTAGGCGGGTCGCTCGGAGAGCCGGCCGGCGAGGCCGGAGAAGATGCTTCGGACAGGGTCGTCAGGTACCGTCCAGAGTGGCACCCCGCCCTTGACTGCAAGGCAGCAATGCGATATCTCCTCCGAACGCCCATTCCGGCCTTGAGCCTCGCGCTCATGCTGAGCCTGCTCGCGGTCGGGTGCGTGCTCACCCAGCGCGAGCAGGTGCCGCAGGCCGAGGCGAGCGAGCCGAGCAGCCGGCACGCCGGTCCGGGTCGGAACCACCGGCCCCGGTCGTCCCGCGACCCGATCATGTCGTCGTGGTGGTGATGGAGAACAAGCACCGCTCGAGCGTGATCGGCAGTCCCGAGGCGCCCTTCATCAACCGACTGGCTGGGCTCGGCGCCAACATGTCCGCCTCGTACGGCGTGACCCATCCCAGTCAGCCCAACTACATCGCGCTCTTCTCCGGCTCGCAGCAGGGCATCACCACCAACGCCTGCCGAACCGTCTCCGGGGCCGACAATCTCGGCCGGCAACTGCTCGACCGCGGGCTGACGTTCACCGGCTACGCCGAGTCGATGCCCCGTGCGGGCTACACCGGTTGCAAGGCAGGGAAATACCACCGCAAGCACAATCCGTGGGTGTCGTTCGACAACCTGCCCAAGTCGGTCAACCAGCCGTTCACCGCCTTCCCCAGCGACTACGCCCGGCTGCCGACCGTCGCCTTCGTGACGCCGAACATGTGCAACGACATGCACGACTGCTCGATCCGCACCGGTGACGACTGGCTGAGGAAGGAACTCGGCGGGTACGCGACCTGGGCCAGGAGTCACAACAGCCTGCTGGTCATCACCTTCGACGAGAACGCCGGCGGCACGGTCAATCAGATCCCGACGATCATCGTCGGCGAGAAGGTGCGTCCGGGTACGTCGGCCGAGCAGATGAACCACTACACGCTGCTGCGCACCATCGAGACCGCGTACGGGTTGCCGGCCCTCGGCCATGCGGCCGCCGCCCGCCCGCTGCGCACCATCTGGACCACGTCGCCGCCGGGCGCGGTGCCGGCCTCGGGCATCGCCAACGGCTCCTTCGAACTCGGCGTCGCCGGCTGGGCGACCTCTGGTTCGACGACCTCGGTGCGCACCGGCCGGCACGGCGGGAGCCGGGCGGTACGGGCCGGGACCAGCAAGGGCACCAAGGGCGACTCGATCATCAGCCAGACGATCCAGGTGCCGAGCGGGCGGACGACGCTGGCGGTCGCCTGGCAGGGCCGCTGCGACGACCAGTTGTCCAACGCCTGGGCGACGATCCTCGTCGAGGACACCGCCTCGCACCAGAAGTGGACGATGCTGCCACGGACGTGCACCGGCGACGGCGGTTGGCGGAAGACGACGATGGCGGTCACCGGGGGTCACGCCTACACCGTGCAGTTGATCAACCACGACGACGGGAACCCATCGACGCCGAACCGCAGCTACTTCGACGACGTGACGCTGAGCTGACGGGTGTACCTGGCAGGTTTAGCGCGCGGTGCCCGGCTCACCGGCCCCGGCCTGCGGAGGGTCGCGACCGGCAACGTCATCGCCCTCGGTCTGGTCAGCCTGTTCACCGACATCTCCTCGGAGATGGTCACCGCCGTGCTGCCGGCGTACCTGGTGCTCGGGCTGCACCTGAGCATGGCGCAGTACGGCGCGCTGGACGGGCTGTATACCGGGGCCACGGCCTTCACCCGGCTGCTCGGCGGCTATCTGGCCGACCGGTTCCGGCAGCGCAAACTGGTCGCCTTCATCGGCTATGCGATGTCGGCGGTGGCCAAGGTCGGGCTGCTGTTCACCGGCAACGCACCGGCCGCCGTCGGCGCGGTGATCGCGGCCGACCGGACCGGCAAGGGCATCCGCACCGCCCCCCGCGACGCGCTGATCGCCCTGTCGGTGGAGGAACGCGATCTCGGGCAGGCGTTCGGGTTGCACCGCGCCATGGACAGCTTCGGGGCCTTCCTCGGCCCGCTGGCCGCGCTCGGTCTGCTCGGGCTGGCCGCGGCCGACGCGTACGACGCGGTCTTCGTCGGCAGCGTGTGCGCGGCGGCGATAGGACTGCTGGTGATGGTCCTGTTCGTCCGCAATCGCCAGGGCCCGGCCCCGTCGGAGACGATCCACGCGTTCCGGATCCGGCCGCTGCTTCGTCGCCGGCCGTTCCGCCGGCTGTGTGCGGTGGCCGCGCTGCTCGGCCTGGTGACGGTCGGTGACGGCTTCGTCTATCTGGTGCTGGCGGATCGGGACGACCTGCCCGTCACGGCCTTCCCGCTGCTCGCCGTCGGCACCAGCCTGACCTTCGTCCTGCTCGCGATCCCGGTGGGCCGGCTGGCCGATCGGGTCGGCCGGTGGCCGGTCGTGGTGGCCGGTTACGGCTGCCTGCTCGCGGTCTATCTGATCCTCAGCCTCGGCCGCGGCCCGATCGTGCTCATCGTGCTGCTCTACGGGGCGTTCTATGCCGCGACCGACGGGGTCCTCTCGGCGCTGGCCGCCCCGCTCATCCCCGACGAGCTGAAGACCACCGGGCTGGCGTTGCTGCAGACCGGCCAGGCGCTGGCCTACTTCGCCTCCTCGGTGATCTTCGGCGTGCTCTGGCAGTACGTCGGGGTCGGGGTCGCCTGTCTCGCGGCGGCGATCGCGGCCGCAGCTGATCCTGCCGGTGAGCGCCCTGCTGCTGCGGCCGGTCCGGACCGAGCGGGCGGCATGAGGACCAAGATCATCTCGACGGTGCTGGCGGCGGCCCTGCTGGTCAGCATCGCCGTGCTGTGGGCGATCACCCGGCGCGGTCCCGAGGTCGAGGTCGACCCGGAACTGACCCTCGGCTCGACGGGCACGCTGGTCCGCGACACCACGACCGGACACCTGGCGCTGGTCACGACCCGACGGCCGACCGCCGGCAGAGCAAGGCCGAGTGTTCGCGCGGATACGCCGCCGGTGGCCGGATCCTCTGCCTGCGCCGGGATCCGCAGGCCGCCGGCACCTTCCAGCTCAGCGTTCTCGATGATCATTTCAACCCGATCCGCGAGCTGCCGATCAATGGCGTCCCGACCCGTACCCGGGTCTCGGCCGACGGCCGCATGGTGGGTTACACGGTCTTCGTCTCCGGTGACTCCTACCTGTCCTCCGGCTTCTCCACCCGCAGCGGCATCCTCGACCTGGGCACCGACGTGCTGGCCAGTTCGCTGGAGGACTTCACCATCGACGGAAGGAAGCCGCCGACCGACGCCAACTTCTGGGGGATCAGTTTCGCCGCCGACGACAACACGTTCTACGCCACGATGTCCACCGGCACGCACCTGTACCTCGTCCAGGGAGACTTCGCGGCGGAGACGATCACCGTGCTGGACGACGGGGTCGAGTGCCCGTCGCTCTCCCCCGACGGCACCCGACTCGTCTACAAGAAGCGGTTGCCCGATCTCAGCTGGCAGCTGTGGGTCTACGACCTGGCCAGCAAGCAGCGGACCCAGCTCGCCGAGCCCGCCAATGTGGATGATCAAGGCGCGTGGATCGACGACCAGACGATCATGTACGGCAAGCTCGACGAGTCCGACGGCACGATCGCCATCTGGTCGGTGCCCGCCGACGGGACGGGCGCGCCGACCATGATCATCCCCGACGCCGAGTCGCCGTCGGCCGTCCGCTGAGCGGAACGACCTGACGGAACCTGACTCCCTCAGCTGCTCATCGTCTTCGGCAGGGGTGCGGCGTACTCGCTCCGGGTGCTGGTCTTCAGGCCGAGTTTGATCAACGACTCGACGAGCAGCACCCCGGCGGTCACCCCGTCGATGACGGGCACACCGACCTGCTCGGACACGCTGTGGCAGAAGTCGGCCATCCCGGCGCAGCCGAGCACGATCGAATCAGCCTCGTCGTGCTCGACGGCGCGGCGGCAGTAGTCGATCACCAGCTTGCGGGCATCCGAGGCCGGGTCGTCCAGGTCGAGCACCGCGACCTCGCAGGCGTAGATGCTGCGGCACTTGTCGGCGAACCCGTAGCGCTGGACCAGGTGCTCGGCCTGGCCGATGGTGCGGCCGAGCGTGGTCACGACGCTGAAGGAGCGGCCCAGCATCGTGGCCAGGTGGAACCCGGCCTCGGCGATCCCGACCACCGGCCCGGCCGCGAGCTCGCGGGCCGCGTCGACGCCCGGGTCGCCGAAGCAGCCGATCACGTAGCCGTCGACCCCGGCCGCCTCGCCGGCGACCACCTCGCGGAGCAGACCGGGCACGGCCATCGCCTCGTCGTAGTGACTCTCGATCGAGGCCGGTCCGGTGCGGTTGGTGACGCCGATGACCTGGGTCGTCGGGTCGACCAGCGGCTGGGCGCACCGGATCATGGCGTCGGTCATCGCGGTGGTCGTGTTCGGGTTGATCACCGCGATCCGGCGACTGGTCATGGCTACAGGCCGACCCCGTCCGTCGCGCGCTCCAGATGGCTGCCCAGCCGCCGGATCATCGGGTTGCGCCGCTCGAGCAGCACGAAGGCGGCGTAGCCCAGACCGCAGCCGACGAACCAGCTGAACGAGCCGATCCAGGTCGCGTCGGTCTGCACCGCACCCAGGTCGAACAGCAGCTTCGGCAGCACGACCGAGATGATGGCCGGCAGGCCGCCGATCACCGTGGCCGCCACGGCGTTGGGGTTGAAGCCGTTCTCTGAACCAGTAACGGGCTTTGGTGTCCATGGTGAACATCTCGTCCACCCAGACCTTCTGCTTGCTACCGATGTAGTAACCGGCGATCAGCGTGCCGAACAGCGGTCCGATCAAGGCGCCGAGGATGCCCAGCGTGTAGTGGATCGCGTCGTCGTTGTTGTACCAGTTCCACGGCGTCAGCAGCACCGAGCCGACCGCGGCGATCATGCCACCCGTCCGCCAGCTGATCCGCTTCGGATTGACGTTGGAGAAGTCGAAGGCCGGTGAGATGAAGTTCGCCACGATGTTGATGCCGACGGTCGCGATGACGAAGGTCAGACCGCCGAGCAGGATCGCGAACGCGCTGTCGATCCGCTCGACCGTGTGGATCGGGTCGGTGATCAACTCGCCGAACACCGGCACGGTGGCCGACGCGGTGATCACGGTGAGCAGGGAGAAGAACAAGAAGTTGATCGGCAGGCCGAGGAAGTTCCCGCGCTTGACCGCCTTGAACGACCGGCCGTAGCGCGCGAAGTCGCCGAAGTTCAGCATCGGGCCGGAGAAGTAGGAGACCACCAGCGCGATGGCGATCATCATGGTGCCGATCTGCTGGCCGACGGTGAGATCCTTCTCGGCCAGCGTGAGGCTGATGTTGGAGATGCCGGCCTCGCTGACCAGGTAGACCGCCAGCACGATCATCACCACGTAGACCGCCGGGCCGGCGAAGTCGATGAACTTGCGGATCGCCTCCATGCCGCGCCAGAACACCGCCGCCTGGGCCAGCCACAAGATCGCGTAGCAGATGTAGCCCAGCGGGGACAGGCCCAGGAACGTCGAGTCGTTCAGGCCGCCGTGCCCGGGAAGAACTTCAGGAAGATGATCATCAGCGACGTGCGGCGAGGTAGGTCTGCACGCCGTACCAGGCGATCGCGATCAGCCCCCGGATGATCGCCGGGATGTTCGCCCCGCGGACGCCGAAGATCGCCCGGTTGATCACCGGATAGGGGACCCCGGTGACCTGGCTGGGCTTGGCCACCAGGTTGCAGAAGACGTTGACGATCACGATGCCGACGATCAGCGAGATCAGCACCTGCCAGCTGGCGATGCCGAGTGCGAACAGGCTGCCGGCCGTCAGATAGCCGCCGACGCTGTGCACGTCGGACATCCAGAACGCGAAGATGTTGTACGAGGACCAGGTCTGCTTCTTCAGCGGCACCAGGTCGGTGTTGGCCAGCCGGTCGTCGTACTCCGGCTTGATGACACCGTCCCCGCCGGATGGCCCGGGGTGTCAAGGATGTGATGGTGGTCGGCATCTGTCGAGGAAACGGTGTCGGTCATGGTGCTCCTCCAGTCGGGGGTCTGGGCGGTCCTGCCTCACGCTAGGAGCGCGACGACCGCGCTGGGTTGCGCGGAGGTAACCGATTGTGAAGATCATAGATCGCAGAGCGCAATGACCTTCTCGACTGTACGAATGTTGCGGACGGTCGCGCTGACGCCGATGATCGCGGAGAACCGCTCGGCCAGCTTGCTCGTGCCGAGGCCCTGGGAGTAGTGCACGTAGACCTCCTTGCCGGCGAAGGTGAACGGCTCGTGGTCCTTGGCGATGGCCGCGACCTTCTCCTTGGCGTCAGGGCCGCTGGCCTTGGTCAGGAACGCCACCGTCACCTGGCTCGGATTGCCGTCCGGGTAGGGATTGTTCGGCCACGATCTTCTTCAGCTGGGCCGGCGTCCGCACGGCGACGTCGATGCTGTGCCCGATCGTGGCCTTGATCGCCGCCGAGATCTCCCGCTCCAGGGTGGCCGCGGTCTTGGTGGAGCTGAAGATCAGGTTGCCGCTGTTGATGTAGGTGCGGACGTCGGTGTACCCGAGATCGGTCGCCAGCTCGCGCAGCGCCGGCATGCTGATCTTGTTGGTCGGACCGAGATTGATTCCGCGGAGGAAAGCCACGTAGGTACCCATGGGTTGATTGTCGCCGATTGTTTCGTCGCTCGCGCATCGCGCTCGAAGCCGCCTACTTCGTCGTCACGCGCAGACGGAAAGACGAGTCTGCGCGCTCCTCTCAGCTCGGCGGCGCGCGATGCCGACGCTCGCGCGGCGGAGATCACACCCCTTCGAGGCGGCCCTCGTGCTTGCGGATGAAGACGAACCAGGTGACCACGAAGCAGATGGCGTAGAAGGCGATGAAGGCGATGTAGGCGCCGTCGCCGTTCTTCAGGGTGAGGAACGACTGCCGGAAGGCGAGGTTGACCATGACGCCGCCGAGGGCGCCGATCGCCCCGGCCAGCCCGATCAGCGCGCCGGCCCGGCGGATGGCCCGCTTGTCCGCGTCCGCCACGTCGACGCCGGACCCGACCTCCAGCTGAGCCTTCGCGTGGAAGATCATCGGGATCATCTTGTAGGTGGACCCGTTGCCGATCCCGCTGAAGACGAAGAGCATCACGAAGCCGATCAAGAACACCGGCAGCGAGTTCAGCTGCGAGGCGATCAGCACGATGATCGCCCCGACGGCCATGGCGATGAAGTTGTAGAACGTCACCACCGACCCCTTGAACCGGTCGGCGAGCCCGCCGCCGAAGGGCCGGATCAGGGAGCCGAGCAGCGGGCCGAGGAAGGTCAGCGCCGCCGCCTTGACCGGAACGGGGAACTGCTCGGGGAACTGGACCAGCAGCACCTGACCGAAGGCGAAGCCGAAGCCGATGAACGACCCGAAGGTGCCGATGTAGAGCAGCGCCATGATCCAGGTCTCCCGATGCCGGGTGACCTCCCGGATCGCGCCCTTGGCGTTGCTGTTCTGGGTCAGATTGTCCATGAAGAGCGCGGCGCCGATGGCGGCCAGGATGATCAGCGGGATGTAGATCGCGACCAGCACCCGCGGGTAGTTCACCCCGAGCGTGGCCAGCACCAGCAGACCCACCAACTGGACCACCGGAACCCCGAGGTTGCCGCCGCCGGCGTTGATGCCGAGCGCCCAGCCCTTCAGCCGGGCCGGGAAGTACGCATTGATGTTGGTCATCGACGAGGCGAAGTTTCCCGCCGCCGACGCCGGCGAACAGGGAGATGATCAACAAGGTGTCGAAGGACACGCCCGGCTTGAGGAAGATCGCAATCAGAATCGTCGGGATCAGCAGCAGCAGGGCGGAGACGATCGTCCAGTTCCGGCCGCCGAACTTGCCGACCGCGAAGGTGTAGGGGATCCGGACCACGGCACCGACCAGCGTGGGCAGCGCGGTGAGCAGGAACTTCTGCGCCGGGTCGAAGCCGTAGTCCGGGCCCAGGAAGAGGACCAGCACCGACCACAGGCTCCACACCGAGAAGCCGATGTGCTCGCTGAGCACGGAGAAGATCAGGTTGCGGCGGGCGACGGTCTTGCCGGTGGTGGCCCAGAACTCACCGTCCTCGGGCCGCCAGTCGTCGATCCAGTGCCCGCCCAGGCGGCGCCTGGGCCGCTGTGGTGTCCGCCGGGGCGGTGGTGGTTGACAGTGCTCATGATCATGTTCCTTCGCGTGAGGTCAGGCCAGGACGACGATCTGGCCGTCGTCGAGATGTACGTCGTAGCGGCGGAGCGGCGGTGCCCCGGTGGTCGAGCAGCCGGTGTCCAGCTCGAACGCGTTCAGGTGCAGCGGACAGATCACGACGGTGTTGTCGGTCTGACCGTCGGCGATCGGGCCGCCCTTGTGCGGGCAGACCGCCGACAGCGCGCGCAGGCTGCCGTCACGCTTGCGGAAGACCGCGATCTGCTCACCGCCCACGTCGAAGGCTCGGCCCTCGCCGTAGGGGATCTGGTCGGCCGGACCGAGCGGGTACGCTCGATCGTTGTTTCGGGGGGTCCGGGGGGTCGTCCCCCCGCGGCAATTGAACCCGCGGTCACCAGGCACCGCCCAGCAACTGCTCGGCGCGGTCGGACGGCACCCGAGGCAGCACCTCCAGCGGCAGCGAGGTGCGGAACTGGCCGGGCGTCACCGGCGCGGCTCCCTGGGTCCAGGGGTCGACGTAGGTGTCGGCGTGCTCCTGGACCGCGGCGTCGAGCCGCTCGGCGATGCCCTCGCTGTCGTCCACGACCACGGCCTTGATGTGGTCCAGCCCGACCCGGGGCACGAACGCGTACGTGCGCTCCAGCCACTTGGCGTTCTCCCGGTAGTACTGCAGGAAGCGGCCGGTGATGACCTTGGCCGCCTCGGCGTCGTCGACGGTGCAGAGCAGGTCGCCCTTGCGGATGTGCGCCCCGGCGGCGCCGCCGATGTAGATCTCCCACCGGCCGCCCTCGATCGCGACGATGCCCACGTCCTTGACGTAGGACTCGGCGCAGTTGCGCGGGCAGCCGGACACCGCGAGCTTCATCTTCGCCGGCGACTCCATGCCCTGCATCCGGGTCTCCAGCTCGATGCCGAGCTTGGTCGAGTCACCGGTGCCGAACCGGCAGAACTCCTGGCCGACGCAGGTCTTCACGGTCCGGAACGACTTGCCGTACGCGTAGCCGGACGGCATCCCGAGATCGGCCCAGACGCCGGGCAGGTCCTCCTTCTTGATGCCGAGCAGGTCGATCCGCTGGCCGCCGGTCAGCTTGACCATCGGCACCGCGTACTTGTCCGCGACATCGGCGATGCGCCGCAGCTGCTCGGGGGTGGTGACCCCGCCGCGCATCTGCGGGACCACCGAGAAGGTGCCGTCCTTCTGGATGTTGGCGTGCACCCGGTCGTTGATGAACCGGGCGTCCTTCTCGTCGACGTAGTCCTCGCCCCACATCATCTTGAGCAGCGAGGCGAGGCCCATCTTGGACTTGGCGTCCTCGGCCCCCTCGGGAGCGAGCGCGGCGAAGACCGCCGACGGTGACTTGAGGTCGAGCTCGCGGATCTTCTCCATCAGCGCCGGCTTGTCCATCGGGATGCCCGGCACGTAGTAGTGCGCGGCCGGGTCCTCCTGCACCGCCCCGCCGGCGGCCAGCTCGACGATCTTGCAGACCAGTTCCTTGCACGAGCCGCAGCCCTTGCCGGCCCGGGTCTTGTCCATCACCGAGGCGACGGTCTTGCAGCCGCCCTTCACGGTGTCGACGATGTGGCCCTTGCTGACGCCGTTGCAGTTGCAGACCTGCGCGTCGTCGGCGAGTTCGGCGACGCCGACCTCCTCGCTCGGACCGCCGAGATCGAACATCAGCTCGACCCGCTCCTGGGGCAGGGGCAGGCCGCGGTCGAACGCCTGCTGCAGGAAGGCGACCTTCCGGCTGTCGCCGAGCATGGTGGCGCCGATGATCTTGTCGTCGCGGATGACGATCGACTTGAAGGTTCCCTTGCTGGGCTCGGAGAACACGATGTGCTCGTCGGTCTCGCGCTCCGGCTCGGTGAGTCCCATGGACGCCACCTCGACCCCGGCCACCTTGAGCTTGGTGGCGGTACGCGAGCCCAGGTAGGCGGCGTTCGGGTCGGCGCCGGTGATGTGGTCGGCCAGCACCACGGCCTGTTCCCACAGCGGGGCGACCAGGCCGTAGACCTCGCCGCGGTGCTGCACGCACTCGCCCACCGCGTACACGTCGTCGTCCTCGACGGTCCGCATCTGGTCGTCGACGACGATCGCCCGCTCCACCGTGAAGCCGCTGGTGAGCGCCACGTCGGTGTTCGGCCTGATGCCGGCGGCCACCACCACCAGGTCGCACAGGATCTCGGTCTCGTCCCGCAGCCGCACCCCGCGCACCTTGTCGGGACCCCAGATCGCGGTGGTCCGGGTGCCGGTGAAGATCCCGATGCCGAGGCTGGCCATGCTCCGCCGGAGCACCTCGCCACCCTCGCGACCGAGCTGGGCGTTCATCAGGTGCTTGCCGGAGTGCACCACGTCGACGTTGATGCCGTGGCTCTGCAGACCGCGCGCGGCCTCCAGCCCCAGCAGCCCGCCGCCGATCACCACGGCCTGGTGATGATCATCATGGGTCGCGTAGTCGACCATCGCGCGGGTGTCGTCGATGGTCCGGAACGCGAACACGCCGGGCAGCAGTCCGTCGGCGGCGCTGTAGAGCCCGTCCATCGGTGGCATGAACGAACGGCTGCCGGTGGCGATGATCAACTGGTCGTACGGGGTGATCTGGCCGTCGTCGGAGAACACCACGTGGGCGAAGCGGTCGATCCGGTTGACCCGGACGCCGGCGTGCAGGGTGATGCCGTTCTCGACGTACCACTCCAGCGAGTTGAGGAAGATGTCGGCGTCGGCTTCCTCACCGGACAGCACGTGGCTGAGCATGATCCGGTTGTAGTTGCCGTACGGCTCGTCGCCGAACATGGTGATCGCGAACATGTCGGCGCCGCCGCGGGCGAGGATCTCCTCCACCGCCCGGGCGCCGGCCATGCCGTTGCCGATCACCACGAGCCGGCGCCGCTTGTCTTGGCCCTTCGCCGAGCTCAGGGCACGATCGATGGTCACGGTCATCGCTAGTGCTCCACCAGTCCGAGGTCGACCACGACGGTGCCGCTGACCCCGAGCGGCGCGGCGACCTGCAACTCGACCACCGAACCGCCCTCGATGTCCTCCACCACCCGAAGCGGCACGTGGACATCGGACTTGGCGCCGATCGGGAAGTAGCGCATCGGCACGCCGTCGCGCAGCAGCACCGCGATGATCAACTGGTCGCTCGAGTTGCCGCCGCGGAAGTACAGCGCCTGGCTGATCACGCCGTCGGGGACGAGGTGGCTGAGCTGGTCGCTGATCGGCACCGGCTTCTCCAGCCCGGCACCCTCGAAGGGATAGACACCTTGCAGGAAACGGTTCTGAGTGAGCATCGGGAGATCCTTCCGTCGGGACTTTTGGCAGTGGCTGGTTCGATCGGGGTGGTCGTCGGGGGGTGTCGCGGGCGAGAGCGGTGTGGGCCGGCGGCGCTGCCAGCAGATGGTTGTCGTCGGGTGAGCCGATCCGCTTCAGGTCGACCGCGCAGGCCTTGAAGGCGGGCATCTTCGAGTGCCGGTCCAGCGCCGGATTGGTCAGCGCGTTGGCCGCCGACGCGCCGCCCCAGTGGAAGGGCACGAAGATCACGTCCGGCCGGATGTCGGTGCTGATCTTCGCGCGGAAGGCCGCCGCCCCGCGGCGGCTGGTCAGTTGCACGATGTCGGCCGCGTCGATGCCCAGCCGCCGGGCCAGGTCGGGATGCAGCTGGGCCTCGGGCTGCGCCTGCGCCTGCGACGGGGCCGTCACCCGCCGGGTCTGGGTGCCGCTCTGGTACTGAGCCATCAGCCGGCCGGTGGTGAGCACGTACGGGTAGTCGGGGTCCGGGGTCTCGTCCGGCTCGCGATACTCCACCCGGATGAAGGTGGCCCGGCCGTCGGCGGTCGGGAAACGGTCGGCGAACAGTCGCGGCGTTCCGGGATGATCGACATCGGGACAGGGCCAGAACACGCCCTGCTCGGCCTCGATGCGCTCGTAGCTGATGCCGGCGTAGTCGGCGATGCCGCCGGCACTGGCGCGGCGCAGCTCCTCGAAGACCACGACCGGCTCGGCGGAGAAGTACTGTCCCCGGCCCAACCGGTCGGCCAGCAGCTTCATCATCTGCAGGTCGTCCAGGACACCGTCCGGCGGCCGCAGGGCCCGGCGGCGCCGGAGGACCCGGCCTTCGAGATTGGTCATGGTGCCCTCCTCCTCGGCCCACTGGGCCGTGGGGAGCACCACGTCGGCGAGCTCGGCGGTCTCGCTCAGGAAGATGTCGGACACCACGAGCAGGTCCAGCGCGCGCAGCCGGTCGATCACCCGGTTCACGTCGGGCGCGGACACCGCGATGTTGGAGGCCAGCACCAGCAGGGCCTTCACGCCCCCGGGCGTGCCCATCCGATCGAGCATCTCGAACGCCGAGAGGCCCGGCTGGGGAAGCTCGGCCGGATCGATCCCCCACACCGCGGCCACGTGGGCCCGGTCGGCCGGGTCGGCCAGCTTGCGGTACCCGGGCAGCTGATCGGCCTTCTGCCCGTGCTCCCGCCCGCCCTGGCCGTTGCCCTGGCCGGTGATCGTGCCGTAGCCCGAGAACGGCCGCCCCGGCAGGCCGAGGGCCAGGGCGAGATTGATGAAGGCCTGGGCGGTGTCGGTGCCGCTGCTGTGCTGCTCGGCGCCCCGCGCGGTCAGGATCATCGCGCTCTCGGCCGTCGCGAGTGCCTCGACGGTGCGCCGCAGCTCCGACACCGGCACGCCGGTGATCCGCTCCACCCGGTCCGGCCAGTAGAGGGCCACACCGGCCTTGACCGCGGCGAAGCCCTTGGTCCTGGACCGGATGTAGTCCTGGTCGACGAGGCCTTCCTTGATCGCCAGGTGCAGCAGCCCGTTCGCCAGCACCAGATCGGTGCCCGGCAGCGGCGCGAGATGCAGCGAGGCGCCGGCGGCGGTCGCGGTACGCCGTGGGTCGACCACGATGTGGGTCGCCCCGTTCGCCCGGCCGGCGTCGAACCACTGCATCGCCGGCGGCATGGTGGCCGCCGGATTCGAGCCGACCAGCAGGATCGTCTGGGCCTGCGCGATGTCAGCGAGCGGGAACGGCAGCCCGCGGTCGATCCCGAAGGCCCGATTCGCGGCGGTCGCGGCCGACGACATGCAGAAGCGGCCGTTGTAGTCGATCATGGCCGTGCGCAGCCCGACCCGGGCGAACTTGCCGAACGCGTACGCCTTCTCGTTCGTCAGCCCGCCGCCGCCGAAGCAGCCGATGCTGTCGGGACCGTACGCGGCCTGCAGTTCGATGATCTTGGTCGCGATCAGGTCGAGTGCTTCGTCCCACGATGCCGGTCGGAACTCACTCTGCGATCGCCGGGCACGCTGCGGACCAGTGGCGTCAGCAGGCGCTGCGGATGATCAAGGAGCGACGCGGCCGTCCAACCCTTGGAGCACAGGCCGCCGCGATTGGTCGGAAAGTCCTGCTGGGGTTGCAATGTCGCTGGACGGTCGCCGGCCACCATCGAGATCCCGCACTGCAACGAGCAGTACGGGCAGTGCGTCAAGGTGGCGGTGGTGCTCACGGCTCCATCGCTGCGCATCCGGGGTTACGCCGACCTGCCGCCGCCGTTACGACAGCTTCACCTTTCCCTCACATCCGGGCCTCCGACGGGTGAGGGACAGTGACGCGGACCACAGGCGCGCCGGAGTTGCGGTGGCGTTACAGCGGTCTCACCCGTTCCCCCTCGGGCCGAATCGCGTTCGGTGACCTTCGCCGTTACCTGAGGGAAACCGCCGGGTAATCGCGGCTGCCTAGAGTCGGACCATGCCCGGGGTCACGGCGAGGCTGGATGGTGAACGATGAAGGTTGATCTTGATCCACGAGGGCGCAAGGTCGTGATCTTCGGCGGCATTTCGGGCTCTCGGCAGGTCCTCCGACGATTCCTGGCCGGCGGCGCCACGGTGACCCTGGTCGTCGACGGTCCGCTCCCGGCCCACACCGACCGGATCAGCACCGTGCGCTATGCGACTCGCCCGGCGGCCGACGACACGGCTGGAATCCTGCGCCTGATCGGCCCGGCCTGGCTGGTCGTCGATTGCCGGCGACCACGGACCGCTGCGTGACCGGATCGTCGAACTGGCCAGGCACCTGCACGTCCTGATGATCGACGAGGAACCGGCGGCCGAACGCGGGCAGGTCACGCTGGTCGGGGGCGGACCCGGCCGGACGAGCCTGTTGACGCTCGAGGCGGTCCGGGTCCTGAGCCGCGCGGACGTGATCTTCTACGACCGGCTGGCTCCGACCACCGAACTGGCCGAGATCGCTCCCGGCACCGAGTTGGTCGACGTCGGCAAGTCCCCGTACCACCACCCGGTCGGCCAGCGCAGCATCGAGGAGCAGATGATCATCCGGGCTCGCCTGGGTCAGTCGGTGGTCCGGCTGAAGGGCGGCGATCCGTTCGTCTTCGGTCGCGGCGGTGAGGAGCTGCAGGCCTGCGTCCAGGCCGGGGTTCCGGTCACCGTGGTGCCGGGCATCTCGAGTGCGGTCGCCGTACCGGCGTCGGCGGGGATTCCCGTCACCCACCGCGGGCTCAGTAGGGCCTTCACCGTGATCTCGGGGCATACCCCGCTGGAGGACTACGAGTTCGACGCCCTGGTCGGCCTCGGCGGCACGATCGTGATCTTGATGGGGATGGCCAACCTGAACCAGATCGTCACCGGACTGGGCCGCGCCGGGCTGCCGGGCGACACGCCCGCTGCGGTGATCGAACGCGGATTCTCCGACGCCGAGCGCAGCCTGCTGACCACCCTCGACGCCTTGACCGGCGAGGTCCTCCGACTGGATCTCTGCTCTCCCGCCGTGGTGATCATCGGCGAGGTCGTGACGGTGGCGCCGGAGTTCGCCGCGGCGGTCGGCGAGCGGTCCGGCTGGGACTGGCGGACGTCCGTCCCGCAGAGCCAGGCTTCGTGATGCCGAAGACCGCCCCGCGGCCACATCGGCCGAGGTCCTCCGTGGCTTCCGGATCGGGGTCACCTCCGACCGCCGCTCGGCGGACCTGATCACCGCTCTGGAGCGGCGCGGTGCCCGGGTCATGCACGCGCCGGCGCTGATGATCGCCCCCAACGACCAGGACGGGTCCTTGATCATCGAGACCCGGGAGTTGATCATGGCGCGCCCCGAGGTGGTGCTGGTGACCACCGGCTACGGGATGCGCCGATGGCTGGAGGTGGCCGACGCCGCCGGACTGGGTGCGGAACTGACCGCCGCATTGGAGAACGCGAAGATCTTCGCCCGCGGACCGAAGGCCCACGGTGCGGTGCGGGCCGCCGGCCTGCTCGACGCGCAGCCGACCATTCTCGACACCACGGCGTCCCTCGTGGATGCCGTGATCGAGGCCGGCCTGACCGGTCGCCGGGTGGCGATCCAGCTCCACGGCTACACCGACGAGGTCCAGCTCGCCCGGCTTCGGGAGTCGAGTGCGAGCGTGCTGACCGTCACGCCGTACCGGTGGATCCACCCGACCGCGCAGGACCGGCTGCCCAAGTTGATCAACGCCGCCTGCCAGCACCAGCTGGACGCGGTGACCTTCACCAGCGCGCCGGCGGCCGAGGCGACCCTGGAGACCGCCGCCGGGATGGGGGCACTTCCCGACTTCGTCCGTGCGCTCTCCGAGCGGGTGACGGCCGCGGCCGTCGGGCCGGTGACCGCCGGACCGTTGCGCGAGGCCGGGATCGACCCGGTCATTCCGGAACGCTACCGGCTCGGGGCGTTGATCAGGCTGGTCTCGGACCAGCTGACCAGCGCCCACGCCCGGCGCTTCCTCTGCGGTGACACGGTGATCGAGCTTCGCGGCCGGGTCGTGACGGTCGACGGGCGCAGCGTGACCCTCGGCCCGCACGCGCTGGCCCTGTTCACCGCGCTGTCCGAGACCGACGCCGTGCTCTCCCGCGCCGAACTCGTCGACTGTCTCCCCGAGGAGCTTGATGATCATGCGCTGGAGGTGGCCGTCAGCCGGCTCCGCCGCACGCTCGACGTGCCCGGCCTGATCACCACCGTGGTCAAGCGCGGGTACCGCTTCAATGCCGTCCGGCTGAGCGCCCGTCAGGCCGCTTCGCGCAGCGAGGACGTCGGCGTTCTCGTCGAGCCGATCCGCGACCTCGGCGACCCCCACAAGCTCGGCAACATAGTCGCGGTAGCGCCGTGGGCTGCGTCCCAGCAGCTCGGTGGTCTGCCTGATCTGCTCGGCCGTCGCCGGCCACGCGCGCCGGCGCAGGGCCAGATGGACGTTGCGGAAGTCGTGGGCCTTCTTGCCCGAGAGCCGGTTGCTGGTGAGCACATCCCAGTCGACGTCACCGGTGAAGCCGGCCTGCACCGGGCGGCCGGACTCCTCGGTCCAGATCTGGGCGCAATCGGCCGCGGACAGGGATTCCGGACCGGCGATCACGTGCTCGGCGGCCGGAAACGCCGGCCGGAGCAGTGCCTGAGCGGCGATCTCGGCGACGTCGCGTACGTCGACCCGGTTGACCGAGCGCATCGGCATCGGGAACCGCCCGGCGCGCAGGTCGTCGCGAAAGATCTCGTCGTTCTGGAAGAAGTTGATCGGCGCGAGCAACACCGGTGTCGGTGCGGCTGGCGGCGATCAGTTGACCGATGTGCAGTTTCGGCGCGTAGCTGGGAAACATCAGCTGGAGCATCTTCCGCTGCAGCCGCGACGGATAGGTCCGGGATGAGATGTGCACGCCGACGAACACGATCCGGGTGCCGGACGCCTCGCAGGCCCGGATGAAGTTCTCCGCGTACGCGATCTCGTCGTGCGCGTGCGGGGAGACGTAGAGCGCGGCCCGGACACCGGTCAGGGCGCGGCGCAGCGACGCCTCGTCGCCGAGGTCGCCGACGACCTGCTGCACGTCGGCGCCGAAGCCGCCCGATCGCCGGGCGCGAACCAGCACCCGGACGTTTGCGCCCTGCTCGCGGAGCGCATCGAGAACGGCTCCACCGACGGTGCCGGTGGCCCCGACCACCAGGACCGGAGAATCAAGATCAATAACAGTGATGGACATGGATCAGTTCTACGGGCGGCGGCGCGGCGGGCCATCGGTAATCGCTACTGATCTTGACCCGGTGCGGTCCTCGGTACCGGCGTCGAGCCGGCGGGTACGGTACGGCCATGATCATCGACGCCGACCCGCTGAGCCGGCTGCTGGATCGGGAGCGCCAGCGCTATCGCGCCGACCATCCCGGATCGCTGGCCGCGTACCGGGCCGCCGACCATCTGCTCGGCCGGGTGCCGATGACCTGGATGAACATGTGGTCGGGCGGCTTCCCGCTGTCGTTCAGCACCGCCCGCGGCAGCCGGATCACCGACGTGGACGGGAAGGAGTACATCGACTTCGCGCTCGGAGACACCGGCGCCATGGCCGGCCACTCCCCGCGCGCCACCACCGCGGCGGTGCAGCAGCGCATCGCGGTCGACGGCGGGATCACCACGATGTTGCCGAACGCGGACGCCGAGTGGGTGGGCGGCGAGCTCAGCCGCCGCTTCGGCCTGCCGATCTGGTCCTTCTCGCTGTCCGCGACCGACGCGAATCGGTGGGCCATCCGGCTGGCCCGGCTGGTGACCGGGCGGCCGAAGATCCTGGTCTTCTCCTACTGCTACCACGGGTCGGTGGACGAGACGTTCGTCGTGCTGGGACCTGATGGGCAGCCGCGCAGCCGCCCCGGCAATGTCGGCCCGGCCGTCGACCCGACGACGACCACCCGGGTCGTCGAGTGGAACGACCTGGAGGCCGTCGAGCGTGAACTCGCCTACGGCGACGTGGCCGCGATCCTGACCGAGCCGGCGTTGACCAATATCGGCATCGTGCTGCCCGAGCCGGGCTTCCTCGCCGGGCTGCGCGAACTGGCCACCCGCCACGCGACGCTGCTGATGATCGACGAGACGCACACCTTCTCGGCCGGCCCGGGTGGGATGACGGCCCGGGACGGGCTGCAGCCGGACGTGCTGGTGATCGGCAAGTCGATCGGCGGTGGCGTGCCGTGCGGCGCGTACGGGCTGACGAACGAGGTCGCCGAGCAGGTGATGCGGCGATCGGCGTCGGGTGAGGCCGACATCGTCGACGTCGGCGGGGTGGGTGGCACGCTGGCCGGAAACCCGCTGTCCCTGGCCGCCATGCGGGCGACGCTCGGTGAGGTGCTCACCGCGGAGGCCTTCGAGCACATGATCAACTTGGCCGACCGGTACACCGCCGACGTGCAGGCGGTCCTGGATTCCGACGATCTACCGTGGTCGATCACCCAGCTCGGCGCCCGCGCGGAGTATCGCTTCACCCGGCCCGCGCCGCGGACCGGCGGCGAGTCGGCGGCCGCCGCCGATGATCAACTCGACGAGTTCATGCATCTCTACATGATCAACCGCGGCATCTTGATGACCCCGTTCCACAACATGGCCCTGATGTGCCCGGCGACCACGCTTGCGGATGTGTCCACCCACACCGAGGTGTTCCGCGCTGCCGTCGCCGAACTCACCGCGAGCTAGGCCGACTGCCGCCCTTCGACAGGCTCAGGGCTCGGTGCGGCGACATCTCAGCCCTTCGACAGGCTCAGCGCGGTTGCGGGTTCCGTCGCACCCTGTCCTGAGCTTGTCGAAGGACCGACATCGTCAGCCCTCTCAGGCTCAGGGCCCGGTCAGGTCAGACCATCATCTGGCGCGCGGTCGGCGGAATCGGCCGGGGCAGCTTGGTCGAGCCGGACAGGTACTCGTCCACACCGGCCGCGCAGGCGCGACCTTCGGCGATGGCCCAGACGATCAGTGACTGGCCGCGGCCGGCGTCACCGGCGACGAAGACGCCCTCGACGTCGGTGGCGTAGTTGAGATCGCGAACGATGTTGCCGCGCTCGTCGAGCGTGACGCCGAGCTGGGCCACGACGGTGTCCCGCTCGGGACCGACGAAGCCCATGGCCAGCAGCACCAGCTCGGCCGGGATCTTCTTCTCCGTGCCCGGGATCGCCGTCAGCTTGCCGCCCTCGAACTTCACCTCCGAGAGCGTGAGGGACGCGACCCGGGAGTTCTCGTCGCCATGGAACTCCGAGGTCGACACCGAGTAGACCCGGTCGCCGGCCTCCTCGTGCGCGGAGGAGACGCGATAGATCATCGGGTACGTCGGCCACGGCTGGTGATCAGGCCGCTCGTCGGGTGGCGTCGGCAGGATCTCCAACTGGGTAATGGATTTCGCGCCCTGCCGGATGGCGGTGCCGAGGCAGTCGGCACCGGTGTCACCGCCGCCGATGATCACCACGTGCTTGTCCTTCGCGGTGATCTGATCATCGACGTTCCGGCCGCGAGCGACCCGGTTGGCCTGGGGCAGGAACTCCATCGCCTGGTGGATGCCGTCCAGCTCCCGCCCGGGCACCGGCAGGTCACGACCGATGGTCGAGCCGACCGCCAGCACCACGGCGTCGTAGCGCTCCTTGATCTGCTGGCCCGTCACCGACTTGCCGACCTCGACCCCGCAACGGAAGTTGGTGCCCTCGTCCCGCATCTGCCGGATCCGGCGATCGAGGACGGCCTTCTCCATCTTGAACTCGGGGATGCCGAAGCGCATCAGTCCGCCCGGCTCCTCGGCGCGCTCGTAGACCGCGACGGTGTGACCGGCCCGGGTCAGCTGCTGCGCCGCCGCGAGACCGGCCGGGCCGGACCCGATGACGGCGACCGTCTTCCCGGTCAGCCAGTCGGGAGCCTGCGGCTTGACCCGCCGCTCGTCCCAGGCCTTGTCGATGATCGCGACCTCGACGTTCTTGATGGTCACCGGATCGCGGTTGATCCCCACCACGCAAGCGGTCTCGCACGGAGCCGGACACAACCGGCCGGTGAACTCCGGGAAGTTGTTGGTGGCGTGCAGCCGCTCCAACGCCTCGTCCCAGTCCCGCCGCCAGACCAGGTCGTTCCACTCCGGGATCAGGTTGCCCAACGGGCAACCCGTGTGGCAGAAGGGAATGCCGCAGTCCATGCAGCGTCCGGCCTGCTCGGAGATGATCGGCAGCAGCGCCCGCCCCGGCGTACCGGGGTAGACCTCTTTCCAGTCATGGATCCGCTCGGTGACCGGGCGCCGCTCCGCCACCTGACGCGGCGTGGTGATGAAACCCCGTGGATCAGCCATGTTCGTATTCCTTCTCTGACTGAAGTCGCGCGGTCTGAAGCTGAGCGGTCGAGTCCCGCTCGGGTGGCTCTGAGCGTGGATGGACCTGGCGGGAGCCCGAGCCTGCGAGGGCGGATGGTTGCGAAGAGGCATGCGAGCGGGACTCGACCGCGAGGATCCTATGCACGTGTGGCCGCTTCCATCATCTTGATCGTGGTGGCCGCCTCGTCGAGGCCTTCGGACTCGGCCTGGTCCCGGGCGGCGAGCACCCGGGCGTAGTCGCGCGGCAGCACCTTGGTGAACCGCGCGGCCGAGGCCTCCCAGTCGCTCAGCAGGTCGGCGGCGACATCGGAGCCGGTCTCCTCGTGGTGCCGGGTGATCAGCTTCCGCAGCAGTTCGAGATCGGCATCACTGGGCGTGAACGGATCCACCATCTCGGTGTTCAGCCGGCTGAGATCGAGATCGAGGAAGTAGCCGATGCCGCCGGACATGCCGGCGGCCACGTTCCGACCGGTACGGCCGAGCACCACCGCGATGCCGCCGGTCATGTACTCGCACCCATGATCACCAAGACCCTCGACCACGGCGGTGGCGCCGGAGTTGCGGACGCAGAAGCGCTCCCCCACCTTGCCGCGGATGAAGATCTCGCCCGAGGTCGCGCCGTAGGCGATCACGTTGCCCGCGATGATGTTCTCCGCCGCGACGAACGGTGCATTGCGCGCCGGCCGCACCACGATCCGGCCTCCGGACAGACCCTTGGCCAGGTAGTCGTTGCTGTCACCCTCCAGCCGCAAGGTGATCCCGGCGGGCAGGAACGCACCGAAGCTCTGGCCGGCCGAGCCCTCGAAGGTGAGGTCGATGGTCCCGTCGGGCAGCCCGGCACCCTTGGTGGCCTTGGTCACCTCGTGGCCGAGGATCGTGCCGACGGTGCGGTTGACGTTTCTGATCTTGAGCGACGCCCGCACGGCCTCGCCGCTGTCCAGCGCCGGCCGGCAGAGCTTGATCAACATCTGGTCCAGCGCCAGCTCCAGCGCGTGATCCTGGCCGACGGTGTTGAGCAGCGGGGTGCCCTCCGGCAGTTCCGGCTTGTGCAGGATCGGTCGGAGATCGAGACCGTGCGCCTTCCAGTGCTGCTCGGCGGGTGTCGTGTCGAGGGCCTCGACGTGGCCGACGGCCTCGGCGAGCGTCCGGAATCCCAACGCGGCAAGGTGTTCGCGGACCTCCTCGGCGATGAACTCGAAGAAGTTGATCACGAACTCCGGCTTGCCGGTGAACTTGGAGCGCAGCTCCTGGTTCTGGGTGGCGACGCCGACCGGGCAGGTGTCCAGGTGGCAGACCCGCATCATGATGCAACCGCTGACCACCAGCGGTGCCGTCGCGAAGCCGAACTCCTCCGCACCCAGCAGCGCACCGATGATCACGTCGCGGCCGGTCTTCAGCTGGCCGTCGACCTGCACCACGATCCGGTCCCGCAATCCGTTCAGCAGCAGGGTCTGCTGGGTCTCGGCCAGGCCGAGCTCCCACGGACCGCCGGCATGCTTCAGCGAGGTCAGCGGTGCCGCACCGGTGCCACCGTCATGACCGGAGATCAACACCACGTCGGCCTTGGCCTTGGAGACACCGGCGGCGACCGTGCCGACGCCGACCTCGGCGACCAGCTTGACGTGCACCCGAGCCGACGGGTTGGCGCACTTCAGGTCGTGGATCAGCTGCTTGAGGTCCTCGATGGAGTAGATGTCGTGGTGCGGCGGCGGGGAGATCAGTCCGACGCCGGGGGTGGAGTGCCGGGTCTTCGCCACCCACGGGTAGACCTTCTGGCCGGGCAGCTGACCGCCCTCACCGGGCTTGGCGCCCTGGGCCATCTTGATCTGCAGGTCGGTGGCGTTGGTCAGGTAGTCCGAGGTCACGCCGAAACGACCTGAGGCGACCTGCTTCACCGCACTGCGCCGCTCCAGGTCGTAGAGCCGATCCTTGTCCTCGCCGCCCTCGCCGGTGTTGGACTTGCCGCCCAGCTTGTTCATGGCGATGGCCAGGGTCTGGTGCGCCTCGAGGCTGATCGATCCGTACGACATCGCTCCGGTGGAGAACCGCTTGACGATCTCGCTGACCGGCTCGACCTCCTCGATCGGGATCGGCGTCCGGTCGCCCTTGAACTTCAGCAGTCCGCGCAGCGTCATCAGCCGCTCGGCCTGGGAGTCGATGTGGTGGGTGTACTGCTTGAAGATGTCGTAGCGGCCCGAGCGGGTCGAGTGCTGCAGCCGGAAGACCGTCTCCGGGTCGAACAGGTGCGGCTCACCCTCGCGCCGCCACTGGTACTCCCCGCCGACCGGCAGCAGCCGGTGCGCCAGCGGGATGCCGTCGGCCGGGTACGCGCGCAGGTGCCGGTCGCGGATCTCCGCGGCGAGCTGCTCCAGCGTGACGCCGCCGAGCTTGCTGGTGGTGCCGGTGAAGTACCGGTCGACCAGCTCGCGGGACAGGCCCAGGGCCTCGAAGATCTGGGCCCCGGTGTACGAGGCGACCGTCGAGACGCCCATCTTGCTCATCACCTTGAGCACGCCCTTGCCGAGCGCCTTCACCACATTCGCGACGGCCTTCTCCGGCTCCACCGTGGTGTAGACCCCGCTGCGGGCCAGGTCCTCGACGGACTCGATGGCCAGGTAGGGGTTCACCGCGGCCGCGCCGTAGCCGATCAGCACCGCGACATGGTGCACCTCGCGGACGTCCCCGGCCTCGACGATCAGCCCGACCTGGGTCCGGGACTTCTCCCGCACCAGGTGGTGGTGCACCGCCGCGGTGAACAGCAGCGACGGGATGGGCGCGACCTCGGCGTTGGAGTGCCGGTCGGAGAGCACGATGATCCGCGCGCCGCCCTCGATGGCGGCCGAGATCTCCGCGCACAGCTCGTCCAGCTTGGCGGCCAGCGCCTCCGCTCCCCCGTTCACCTCGTACAGGCCGCGGGCCACATAGGTGGCGTATCCGGGCAGGTCGCCCTCGCGGTTGATCCGGACGATCTTGGACAGCGCATCGTTGTCCAGCACCGGGAAGGGCAGCACCAGCCGGCGACAGGACGCCGGTCCCGGATTGAGCAGGTTCTGCTCCGGGCCGATCGTGTTGTAGAGCGAGGTGACCAGTTCCTCCCGGATCGCGTCCAGCGGCGGGTTGGTCACCTGGGCGAACAGCTGGGAGAAGTAGTCGAACAGCAGGCGCGACTTGTCGCTCAGCGCGGCGATCGGGGTGTCGGTGCCCATCGACCCGATCGGCTCGGCGCCGCCGGACGCCATCGGGGCGAGGATCAGCCGCAGCTCCTCCTCGGTGTAGCCGAAGACCTGCTGGCGCCGGGTGACCGAGGCGTGGGTGTGCACGATGTGCTCCCGCTCGGGCAGGTCGGACAGCAGCATCCGGCCCGCGACCAACCACTCGCCGTAGGGTGCCGCGCTGGCCAACCCGGCCTTGACCTCGTAGTCGGAGATGATCCGGTGCTGGTTCAGGTCGACCAGGAACATCTTGCCGGGTTGCAACCGGCCCTTCTCCACGACCTTCTCGGGCGCGATGTCCAGCACGCCCGCCTCCGAGGCCAGCACCACGAGCCCGTCGTCGGTGACCCAGTAGCGACCGGGCCGCAGGCCGTTGCGGTCCAGCACCGCGCCGATCTGGGTGCCGTCGGTGAACACCACGCCGGCCGGTCCGTCCCACGGCTCCATCAGGCAGGAGTGGAACGCGTAGAAGTCCTTCTTGGCCTGGTTGATCTGCTCGTTGTTCTCCCACGCCTCCGGGATCATCATCAGCATCGCGTGCGGCAGCGAACGCCCGCCCAGATGCAGCAGTTCCACCACCTCGTCGAACGACGCCGAGTCGGATGCGTCCGGGGTGCAGATCGGGAACAACCGCTCCAGATCGCCCGGGATCACATCGCTGGCCAGCAGTGCCTCTCGGGCCCGCATCCAGTTCTTGTTGCCCTTCACGGTGTTGATCTCGCCGTTGTGCGCGATCATCCGGAACGGGTGCGCCAGCTCCCAGGCCGGGAACGTGTTGGTGGAGAACCGCGAGTGCACGACGACCATGGCGCTGGCCATCCGCTCGTCGAGCAGCTCGGGGAAGACCAGTTCGAGCTGCTCGGTGGTCAGCATGCCCTTGTAGACCAGGGTCCGGGCCGACAGCGACGCGAAGTACACACCGGTCTCGTGCTGGGTCCGGCGACGAAGGCAGTACGTCAGCCGGTCGAGCGCGATGCCCCTCACCGGAGCCCCGGCGGCCGCCACGAACAGCTGCTCGAAATAGGGCATGTTCGAGCGGGTCAGGTCGCTGAGCGACGAGTCGTCGGTCCGGACCCGGCGCCAGCCGAGGACGGTCAGGTGCTCCTCCACGGCGATCTGCTCGATGGTCGCCTTGGCCTTGGCCGCCGCGTCCGGCTCGGTGGGCAGAAAGGCGTTGCCGACCGCGTACGCGCCCTGCCGGGGCAGGTCGAAGTCGACGTTCTCGCGCAGGAAGGCGTCGGGGATCTGCAGCAGGATCCCGGCTCCGTCGCCGGTCTTCGGGTCGGAGCCGGTGGCGCCGCGGTGATCGAGATTGCGGAGCGCCTCCAGTCCCTGGGCGACGATCGAATGGCTCGGTACGCCGCTCAGCGTCGCGACGAATGCGACACCGCACGCGTCGTGCTCGAAAGAGGGGTCGTAGAGGCCCTGGGCCTGAGGCAGGCCCCGCTGTCCTGAAACAGCTGTCATGGCACAAACTCCCGTCGTCGAAGCCGGTGACAGAGAGGCTCTGACACTGGGTCACGGCTCGCGCGCCGTGGTGGGCGCGCTGTCACGAGTGCGGGACGACGTTGGCCCAGAAGTTGTCGCAAGATTAACGCACCCGGACCGCTTCGCCCGACGGCAAATCTCGTCATCCGGGCCTGAGCCGGGCTCAGGCCGGTTCCCGGCTCGGCGGCTCCTCGTCGACGGCCTCCGAGGACTCCTCATCAATCTGTTCGGCGTCGGACTCACCGGCCTCGGATTCGCCCCCCGGAGGGTCGCCCTCCACCACTTCCTCGCGTCCGGGCCGGTTGCGGATCAGCCAGATCAGCCAGACCAGCGCGGCGAGGAAGACGATCAGCGAGGTGTAGTTGTTCAGCCGGAAGCCGCCGATCTCGTTCACCGAATCGATCCGCAGGGCCTCGATCCAGAACCGGCCGGCGCAGTAGAGCATCACGTAGAGGGCGAAGACCTTCCCGTGCCCCAACCGGAACTTGCGGTCCAGCAGCACCAGGACCACCGCGACGGCCAGATTCCACAGCAGCTCGTAGAGGAACGTCGGGTGGAAGGTGGCGAACTGCTGGAAGCCGGCCGGTCGATACCGCGGCTCGATCTCCAACGCCCACGGGAGCGTGGTCGGGCGTCCGAAGAGTTCCTGATTGAACCAGTTGCCGATCCGGCCGATCGCCTGGGCCACCAGGATCCCCGGAGCGACCGCGTCCAGCAGCGCCGGGAAGACGATCTTGCGCCGGCGCGCCACCAGGTAGGCGCCGGCCGCGGCCAGGGCGATCGCCCCCCAGATCCCGAGCCCGCCCTGCCAGATCTTCAGCGCGTCGACCGGGTGCCGTCCGGGACCGAAATAGAGCTGGTAGTCGGTGATCACGTGATAGATCCGGGCGCCGACGATGCCGCACGGCACGGCGACCACGATCACCATCTCCAGGCTCTCGGCCGTGCCGCCCCGGGCCTGCCAGCGGCGGGTGGCGATGATCATCCCGACGATGATGCCGGCGATGATGCACAGCGCGTACGCCCGGAGCGGGAAGGGTCCGAGGTACCAGATATTCGTTCCTGGACTGGGAATCGACAGAGCTCTCACAAGATCACCTTCAACTGGTCCCGTCTCATCCGGCCGCCTGGTCGATCATGGCTTTGAGGCTCTCAGGTGTCAGCGTCGCCAGGTCCACCGGGTTGCCGTTCAGGAACATCGTCGGGGTCTGCTGCACCCCGTTCTGATCCGCGGCCGCGTTGATCGACTCGACCCAGCCGGCGTGCTGTTTCGTGCTCACGCAGGTCCGGAACGCCGTCCGAGACGTTCCCGCCCACCTTGCCGGCCAGGTCGATGAGCTGTTCGTCGCTCCACTGCAGGGTGTGGTTGGCGAACAGGCCCAGGTAGTAGTTCTGGCCGAATCCGGCCTCGGCCGCGCACGCCATCGCGTTGGCCGCCGCGGCCGAACCCTCGTCGATGAACGACATCGGGTAGAACTCGATCCGGGCCTTGCCGGACCTGCTGGGCTTCGGTCAGCGTCTCACCGAACTGCCTCTTCGAACTCCGCGCAGTGCGGGCAGTGGAAGTCCTCGTACAGGGCGATCTTGACCGGCGCGTCGGCCGAGCCGAGGACCAGCGGCATGCCGTCGGCGACGGTGATCGGAGCGGTCGTCGCGGCCGGGCTGGGCACCGCCGACGGGGCCCGCTGCGTCCGCCAGGCCTGCAGCCCGATCCCGCCGCCGACCACCAGGAGGAAGAACGCGACCACCGCGATGATCAAGATCCGCTGCTGCCGGTCAGGTCCTGCCATCCGACACCTCCTCGACGTCGTTCTCGCGGTCCGCGCGACCGAGCGCGAACCGGCTGCGCGGATGCCACACCAGCCACAGGGCCAGCATCAGGAACCCGAGGTCCCGGGCGATCTCGACCCCGTACGCGGTCTGTCCGGCAGCCACCTCACCACCACCGCCGAAGCAGCCGCAGTCGATGCTCAACCCGCGCGCCGCCGCCGAGATCACCGCGACGATGAAGATCACCAGCAGCCCGGCGCTCAACACCGCCAGGGCCCGGGTGGCGACGCCGGCCATCAGCAGCAGGCCGAGCGCGATCTCGGCGAACGGCAAGGCCCAGCCGACGATCGTCTCCAGCGCGTCCGGCAGCAGTTCGTAGGCGCGAACGGCCGCCACCGACGCCTGCGGATCGATGGCCTTCAGACGCGCCCGCGGTGACCAGGATCCCGCCGAGGACGAGGCGGACGACCGTCGACACCCACGCGAGCACGGCGGCGCGGCTGGGCGCCGCGCTCACCGCGACCGGTCCACCAGCAGCGCGAAGTCATGCTTCAGTGAACCGATCGAGGAGCCCGGCGTCCAGACGACGACGCCGGAGTTGCGGCTGAATCCGATGACGTGGGCGGAATGACCGACCTCGTAGCCACCGCTCGGCAGCTTCTCCATCCCCTCGATGTCCACCCCCACCTGGCTCGCCGCCTGCTTGATGGTGGCGAGCGATCCGGTCAGCCCGATGAAGTCCGGGTTGAACCGGCGCAGATACTTCCGGATCTGCCGGGGCTTGTCGCGGGCCGGGTCGGTGGTCACGAAGACGACCTGGATCTGGTCGCGATCCGCGGGCTCCATCCGCTGCAGGGCCAAGGCGACGTCGGACAGCACCGCGACGCAGACGTCCGGGCAGTTGGTGTAGCCGAAGAAGAGCAGGGTGACCGGCTTGGACGGCGAGGAGGCCAGGTTGTACGACTGTCCGGCGGAGTCGGTGAGCGAGGCGTCCGGCATCGCGTAGGGGTCGGGTAGCGAGGTGCCCCCGAGATAGCCTTCCGGGTCGGCATCTCGGCCGGCCAGGGTCGGCGTGGCGGCCGGGGTGCAGCCGGTAACCACCAGGAGCAGGCCGACGGCGAGCAGCAGCCGTACGGTTCGGGTCACGACCGGACTAACCCGGCCGATGCCTCTGAAGTTCCCGCGCGGTCCGGACCGGCCCTCGCGGACGCCGGCGGCGAGATCGGCGACCACCGCCGCGCAGCCGGCTCAGGTCACCGGGTTCGCCGGCGTCCTCGGCATCCAGCAGCGCCTTGACCAGCGCCGAGCCGACGATCACGGCGTCGGCGAACTCGGTCACCTCGCGCGCCTGGACGCCGTTCGACACGCCGAGCCCGACCCCGACCAGGGCGTCCGGATCGGCGGCCCGGATCCGGGCGACGAGTTCGGGTGCGGCCGAGGAGGTCTGGGCCCGGGCGCCGGTCACGCCCATCACCGAGGTGGCGTAGACCCAGCCGCGACAGGCGGCGACGGTCGAGGCGATCCGCTCGTCGCTCGAGGACGGGCGAGACGAGGAAGATCCGGTCCAGGCCGTGCGCGTCCGAGGCCTGGAACCACTCCGCGGCCTCGTCGGGGGTGAGATCCGGGGTGATCGCGCCGGCGCCGCCGGCGGCGGCCAGGTCGCGGGCGAAGCGGTCCGGGCCGTAGCGCTCGATCAGGTTCCAGTAGGTCATCACCACCGCCGCGGTGCCGGCGTCGGCCACCGTCTCGACGGCGGCGAACGCGTCCCGGGTCCGGACGCCGCGCTCGAGCGCCCGGGTGCCGGCCCGCTGGATCGTCACCCCGTCCATCATCGGGTCGCTGTACGGCATGCCGACCTCGACCAGATCGACTCCCGGCGGAGCTGCCCTCACCGGTCAAGGCCCGGAGCGCCTGCAACGACGTCGGCACGTCGGGGTAGCCGACGTGCAGGAAGCCGACCAGCGCGCCGCGCCCGGCGGCGCGTACGTCGGCGAACACCTTGCCGGTGCGACCGGGATCCAGGCTCACAGCTCCTGCCCGGCTCCGGTCGAGCTGCCGCCGACCTCGAGATCGGCATCCGTGCCCGCGCTGACCTCGGTGCCGACCGGCTCACCGGATTCCGAGCCGGTGCCCGTGGTGTCCAGATCGAACCACTTGATCGCGGTGTCGACGTCCTTGTCGCCCCGGCCCGACAGGTTGACCAGGATGATCGGCGGCTCGCCGTCGCTGTTGCGGGGCAGGCGTTGGCCGAGCTTGATCGCGCCGGCGAGCGCGTGGGCCGACTCGATGGCCGGCACGATGCCTTCGGTCCGCGACAGCAGCCGGAACGCGTCCATGGCCTCGGAGTCGGTGATCGGCTCGTAGTGGGCGCGGCCGGTCTCGGCCAGCCAGGAGTGTTCCGGACCGACACCGGGATAGTCCAGACCGGCCGAGATGGAGTGCGACTCCTTGGTCTGGCCGTCCTCGTCCTGCAGCACGTAGGTCCGCATGCCGTGCAGCACGCCGATCTCCCCGGCGGAGATGGTGGCGGCGTGCCGGCCGGTCTCGACGCCCGCACCGCCGGCCTCGAAGCCGTACAACGCCACGTCGGCGTCGGGAATGAAGTCCGCGAAGATGCCGAGCGCATTGGAACCGCCGCCGACGCACGCGACCACCGCGTCGGGCAGCCGGCCGTAGCGGTCCAGGACCTGAGCCCGGGCCTCGGTGCCGATCACCCGCTGGAACTCCCGGACCATCATCGGGAACGGATGCGGCCCCGCCACCGAACCGATCAGGTAGTGGGTGTGATCGACGCTGGCGACCCAGTCGCGCATCGCGTCGTTCATCGCGTCCTTGAGGGTCTGGGTGCCGGACTCGACCGCGATCACCTCGGCGCCGAGCAGCCGCATCCGGGCCACGTTGAGCGCCTGCCGCTCGGTGTCGACCTTGCCCATGTAGACCGTGCACTCCAGCCCGAAGAGCGCCGCCGCCGTGGCGGTCGCGACGCCGTGCTGTCCGGCCCCGGTCTCCGCGATCACCCGGGCCTTGCCCATCCGCCGGGTCAGCAGGGCCTGACCGAGGACGTTGTTGATCTTGTGCGAACCGGTGTGGTTCAGGTCCTCGCGCTTGAGCAGGATCGTCGCGTCGCCGGCATGGGCGGCGAAGCGCAGCGCCCGGCTGATCGGGCTGGGACGTCCGGTGTAGTCGGCCAGCAGGCCGGCCAGTTCCTCGGTGAAGGCCGGGTCCTCGACGGCGGCCCGGAATTCCTGCTCGAGCTGGGCCAGCGCCGCGTAGAGCGCCTCGGGCACGAACTTGCCGCCGAACCGATCGAAATGGCCGTCGGCATCGGGTAGCTCGCGCACTGGCGACTCAGGCAGCACGGTATGGCTGGACACGCGTTCAGCTTCCCCTCGATGTCAACGGGTTTGGGTCAAACGGGTTGGCGTCGCGGCCGGAACGGCTACGACTTGTGCACGGCCGGGTGAGCCCCGGCAGCGACCAGGTCGGCCACCCCGCTGCGGGGATCGCGACCGGTCACCAGCGCCTCGCCGACCA
Organism: uncultured Actinomycetota bacterium; assembly: GCA_963765975.1. Lineage (GTDB taxonomy): Bacteria > Actinomycetota > Actinomycetes > Propionibacteriales > Propionibacteriaceae > Microlunatus. The sequence goes on from CAVXYL010000011.1 coordinate 150,434, forward strand.
GGACGACGTCGGCGCCGGCGCGCGCCAAGTCGATCACATCGTGCGGTCCGCGCACGCCGGACTCCGCGATCCGGACGATGCTGTCGGGGATCAGCGGCGCCAGCCGGGCGAAGGTGGTGGGATCGACCTGCAGGGTCTGCAGGTTGCGGGCATTGACGCCGATGATGGAGGCCCCGGCCTCGATGGCGCGGTGCACCTCGTCGGCGTCGTGCACCTCGACCAGCGGGGTCAGCCCGATGGATCGGGCCCGCTCGATCAACGACACCAACTGGAGATCGCTGAGCGCGGCGACGATCAACAGCACCAGGTCGGCACCGGCGGCCCGGGCCTCGAACAACTGGTACGCGGTGACGATGAAGTCCTTGCGCAGCACGGGAATCGCCACCGCACAACGGACCCGGACAAGATCATCGAGAGTTCCGGAGAACCGGCGTTCCTCGGTCAGCACGGAGATGGCGGAGGCGCCACCGGCCTCGTACTCCACGGCCAGGGCCGCCGGATCGGTGATCGCGGCCAGGGCGCCCTTGCTCGGACTGGCTCGCTTGACCTCGGCGATCACCGCGACACCGGGGCCGCGGAACCGCGGCATCGGGTCGATGGCCGGATCGATGCGTTGACAGCGTTCTTTGAGCCGGTGCAGCGGCATCTGCTGCTGCCGCGCGACAAGGTCCTCCCGGACCCCGGCGATGATGTCGTCCAACGCACCCACAGTGATGAACCGAATCAGTAGGCGCCGTGGCCCATGACCTGCAGGACCTTGGTGACGATCAAGGACGCGACCAGGAGCCCGACTCCGACCCAGAACAGCGGCCAGACCTGCACCACCAGGGCGATTCCGCCGAGCACGATCGCGACCATGGCGATGGTGGTGCCCGCCCAGGCGGCGGCGGTCCGGCCGTGATGGACATGCTTGGCGTTACCCGCGGTGTTGGCGGCCTGCGGGTGGCCCGACTGCGAGGTCTGTTCTGCGGTGTCTGCCATCTGTTCCCTCATTTCCCTCGCGCGTTGCCGTTCGGAGATTGCGGTGACTGGGCCTGGTCGGCGTTTTCCATTGTGTCTCCTGTCGGGCGTTTACGCACATCGGGGTCGTCGGCCGCCTCGCCGCCCGCCTCGATGGTCGGGTCCTCGCCGGCATCGAGCGCCCGCCAGACGTCGGCCGGATCCGCCGCGACCGACGTCTGGCCGGTGCGCGATCCCCGCTCGAAGCGGGCCGCGGAAGTCCGCCACCGCGGCGCGTTGATGATCACCGAGGCGGCTCCGGCGATCACCAGCAGGCCCGCCGCCGCGTAGACCCAGGGCCAGGCGGTGCCGGTCAGCGCGAACTGGTCGGCCAGGCTGACCTCGCGTACCTGCGTCCGCACCGCCTCGGCACTGGGCCGGACCCGCAACCCGCCGAGCAGGACCACCCCGAGGCCGGCGGCGATCAGCAGTCCGCCGACGATGCGGCGCCCGCGGACCCGCAGGACCAAGATCAACAACGTGCCGGCGAGGACGACCACGGCCAGGGCCTGACTCAGCCCGCCGGTGGCCTCGCTGCCGGTGAACCCGACCGAGACGCCGTCACCGATCGCCCGCCACCACGGCTGGGCGCTCGCCACCAGGGCCAGCGCTCCCCCGGCGAGCAACAGGGCCAGCGCGCTCGCCCGGCCCCTCATCGAACCGGCTCGACCGACTGGAAACTCTGAGCGACCGAGATCGCCCGCACCACCGCCGCGGCCTTGTTCTGCGATTCCTGGTCCTCGGTCGGTGGATCGGAATCGGCGACGATCCCGCCGCCGGCCTGCACGTAGGCCACGCCGTCGCGGAGCAGTGCGGTCCGGATGGCGATCGCGGCGTCGGCGTCGCCGGCGAAGTCCAGATAGCCGACCACGCCGCCGTAGAGTCCGCGGCGCGACACCTCGAGCTCGTCGATGATCTCCATCGCCCGCACCTTGGGCGCGCCGGACAAGGTGCCGGCCGGAAAGGCGGCGAGCACGACGTCGAGGGCCGAGTGGCCGTCGGCGATCTGGCCGGCGACGGTGGATTCCAGATGCATGATGTGGCTGTAGCGGCGGACCTCCATGAACTCGATCACCTCGACCGTGCCCGGCCGGCAGACCCGGCCCAGATCGTTGCGGCCCAGGTCGACGAGCATCACGTGCTCCGACCGTTCCTTGGGGTCGGCGAGCAGCTCCGCCTCGAGGGCCGCGTCCTCGTGCGGAGTCGCACCGCGCGGCTTGGAGCCGGCGATCGGGTGGGTGACGGCCGTGCCGTCCTTGACCGTGACCAGGGCCTCCGGCGAGGAGCCGACGATGTCGAACTCCCGGCCGCGCTCGTCGGTCAGCCGGAGCAGGTACATGTACGGGCTGGGGTTGGTCAGCCGCAGCACCCGGTAGATGTCGAGCGCGTCGGCGGTGGTGTCGACCTCGAACCGCTGGCTGACCACGATCTGGAAGGCCTCGCCCGCCTTGATCTCCTCCACCGCCGCGGCGACCGCGCCCTGGAACTGCTCCGGCGTACGCTGCCGGCGGATCGGCAGCGTCTGGTCCCCGAAGGCGGCCGACACGACCGATGACGGCGTGGGTCGCGCCAGCAGTCTCGGTCATCGCCTCGACCCGGGAGACCGCGTCCGCGTACGCCTCGTCGACCCGTTCGTCGCTGTCGTCGAAGTTGATCGCGTTGGCGACCAGCCACACCTCGCCGTCGTGGTGGTCGAGCACGGCCAGATCGGAGGCGAGCACGAAGGCCAGCTCGGGCAGCTCGAGGTCGTCGACGTTGCCGTCGGGCAGCCGCTCGACCCGCCGCACCGCGTCATAGCTGAGGAATCCGACCAGCCCGGAGGTGAACGGCGGGAGTCCCTCGGCCCGCGGCGTGTGCAGCAGCCGCAGCGTCTCCCGCAGTGCGGCGAGCGGATCGCCACCGCTGGGCAGGCCGGACGGGGCATGACCGGTCCAGACGGCTTCGCCGCCGCGCTCGGTCAAGGTCGCCGCGGCGTGTACCCCGATGAAGGAGTAGCGCGACCAGACACCCTGCTCGGCCGATTCCAGCAGGTAGCTCCCGGAGCGGTCCTGGGCCAGCTTTCGGTAGAGGCCGACCGCGGTCTCGGCGTCGGCCAGCAGCCGCCGATACACCGGGATCACCCGGCGCTCGGTTGCCTGCCGCCGGAACTCCTCGAGGGACGGGGTGATTCCTTCAGCGCTCATCGCGGGCCCACTTCGGACGTCACCACGGCCGGCAGCACGCCGGGCGTCGAAGCAGCTGTGATCACCGGTGTGGCACGCGCCGCCCTCCTGACGGACCTTGATCAGCACGGTGTCCCCGTCGCAGTCCAGCCTGACCTCGCGGACCCATTGCCGATGGCCACTGGTCTCACCCTTCACCCAGTACTCGCGGCGGCTCCGGGAGTAGAAGGTGGAGCGGCCGGTGGTCAGCGTGCGATGCAGAGCGAGATCGTCCATCCAGCCGACCATCAAGACATCGCCGCTGTCCTCCTCCTGCACCACGGCGGTGATCAGGCCGCTGCGGTCGCGCTTCAGCAGCGCCGCGATCTCGGGGTCGAGGGCTTCGGCCCCGTCGACGGGCTCGGACGGTGTGGCGGTGTCGGTCACCCGACCATTGTTCTCCGAACGCAGCCGACCGCCCGCGGATTTCCGAGACGTGGCGCTGCAGGGTTTAGCATGAGCGCTCGTGACGTTTGCCAAGTCCGAGCGCGCCGAGCTGTGCGACCTGTTCGACCGGGTCGGGCCGGAAGCCCCGACCCTGTGTCAGGGCTGGGCTACGCACGATCTGGCCGCTCACCTGTGGATCCGGGAGACCGACCCGGTCGGCGTCAGTGGCCTGGTGGCCAAGCCCCTGTCCGGCCTGTACGAGCGGCGGGTGGCCGAGGTCAAGCAGCGGTGGCCGTTCGGCGACCTGGTCGACCGGGTGCGCAACGGGCCGGCGCGATTCTCGGTCTTCGCCATCCCGGGAGTGGACGAGGGGGCCAACACCACCGAGTTCTTCATCCACCACGAGGACGTGCGCCGGGCCGGTGATTCCCCGCAGACCGCCCGCGACCTCGGACCAGAGGTCGAGGAGTGGATGTGGCGTCGGCTGAAGCTGCTGGCTCGCGCCTGGTTTCGCCGGGTCCAGGTCGGAGTGGTGCTCGAGCGGCTCGGTTCGGCCGGCGACGGCGGAGCGCCGGAAACCATCCGCGCGGTGACCGGCTCCTCGATCGTCACGCTGGTCGGCCAGCCGAGCGAGCTGATGCTCTTCGCCCACGGCCGTTCCGCGGCCGAAGTGAAGGTGGTCGGGGAACCCGACGCGATCGACATCTTGAACGCCGCCGACCTGAGCACTTGAGGTCTGAGAAAGACTGTCGAGATGGCGGGACGCGGAGCAGCAGCAGTCGTCGGGGTACGTCCTCCTGGTCGCCGGCTGCGGCAGCCCGGCCACCGCGCCGAGCCCGGACACCGAAACGGCGCGGCCCAGTGCACCGGCGTCGGCCAGCCCGTCCGCGGCCGACGAGCCTCGGGTGACCGAACTTCTCACCGGCCTCACCTCACCCTGGGGCCTCGCCACCCTGCGCGACGGGCGACTGCTGATCAGCGAACGCGACACCCGCAGGATCGTCGTGGTCGACGACGGAAAGGCGGCACAGCTGCGCACCATCGACGACGCCAGCCCGGCCGGCGAGGGTGGACTGCTCGGCCTCGCCGTCACGGCCGACGAGCAGACGGTGTTCGCCTACTTCACCTCGGCGCAGGACAACCGGATCGTCTCGATGAGCTGGGACGGCGCCACGCTGGGTGAGCCGAAGCCGATCCTGACCGGGATCCCCAAAGGCGGCCGGCACAACGGAGGTCGGATGGTGGTCGGACCCGACGGCGATCTCTACGTCGGCACCGGCGAGACCGGTGACACCGGCCTCGCCCAGGACAAGACCTCCCTCGGCGGGAAGATCCTGCGGATCACCACCGACGGCAAGCCGGCGGCGGGAAACCCCTTCTCCAACGAGGTCTACAGCTATGGACATCGCAACGTCGAAGGGCTGGCGTTCGACGACGAGGGGCGCCTCTGGGCGAGCGAGTTCGGTGAGCAGACCTGGGACGAGCTGAACCTGATCACCAAGGGCGGCAACTACGGCTGGCCGGAGGTCGAGGGTTCCGGCCAGGCTCCGGGCATGATCAATCCGAAGGTGGTCTGGTCGACCGTCGGAGGCCTCGCCGGCCGGGCTGGCCTTCTGGCGGGGCTCACTCTGGATGGCCGCGCTGCGCGGCGCCCGGCTCTGGCAGATCCCGGTCGACGGCGAGGACACCGGCACCCCGGTGGCCCATTTCACCCAGCGGTACGGGCGGATCCGTTCGGTCATCGTGTCGGCTGACGGGAACGCGCTGCTCGTCACCAATTCCAACACCGACGGCCGAGGGGACCCGGCCGACGACGACGACCGGCTGCTGGAAGCTCACCGGCTAGCCGGTCCAGCCCTCACTCGAGTCCCCCGAGCCGCCGAGGCCCTTCGACCAGTCGGGCAGTTGCTGGAGCGCCCAGGTGTTGCCGTCGGGGTCGGAGAAGAACACGAACGAACCCCAGGGCATGACGTCGACATCACTCACCGCGACGCCGCGACCGGCCAGCTCGGCCCGCGCCGCCTCGGCGTCGGCGACCACCATCTGCAGGTTGTCGAGCGATCCGGGCGCCATCTTGGTCAGTCCCTTGCCGATCGAGATGGAGCAGGCCGAGCCCGGCGGGGTCAGCTGGACGAAGCGGATGTTCTCATCGACGACGTGGTCGAAGTCGGCGACGAAACCGACCTGGTCGACGTAGAACGCCTTGGCCCGGTCGACGTCGCTGACCGGCACGGAGACGAGCTCGAGTTTGAAGTCCATGATCAGCAGGCTAGAAGCCGGCACTGACACTTTCCCGTCGGCCGGACATTTCTGATCGCGCGGGGCGTCGGGCAGGATCGCTCCATGACCTCGCGTACGCCACGGATCGTGCTGGGCGGCATCGGTGCCGTGATCAGCCATCGTCGGGCTGATCTGGACACTGCAGGGCCTGGGCGTGATCCCCGGGAGTTTCATGACCGGTGACCAGACCTGGCTCGTACATCGGGCTGGTCTGTCTGGCCGCAGGCATCTTCGCGGTGATCATCGCCGTGCGCTGGCAGCGATTCCGCCGGTGATCGGCCCGGCGGCCACGGCCTTCCGATGGGCGGACCAGGATACCCGGGTGTAACACGGCGTTACTACTGTGACCTGCGATGAGTGCCGAACTGACCCTGGGTGCCGAGGAAGAGCTGCACCTGATCGACCAGCAGAGCTGGAAGCTGTCGGCGCGCGCGCCTTCGCTGCTGTCCCGGTTGCCCTCCGACAACTACTCCGCGGAGATCCAGCGAACCACCGTCGAGACCAACACCGAGGTGGTCGACTCGCTCGCCGCCTTGCGGTCGGAGCTGCTGCGGCTCCGGCGCGGTCTGGTCGAGGTGGCCGCCGAGGACAACATCGGGATCGCGGCGGCCGGCACCGCGCCCAGCTCGGCGTTCGCCGACTTCGAACTCACCTCGACGGGCCGCTACGGCCGGATGCAGGAGCAGTATCGGCTGCTGGTCGACGAGCAGCTGATCTGCGGTCTGCAGATCCACGTCGGGGTCAGTGACCGCGACCTCGCGGTGCAGATCATGCAGCGGGTGGCGCGCGACCTGCCGATCCTGCTCGCGCTGTCGGCCAGTTCGCCCTACTGGAACGAGCAGGACACCGGGTACGCGAGCATCCGCTCGATCATCTGGCAGCGCTGGCCGAGTGCCGGCGCGACCGGGCGGCTGCGCTCGGCCGCCGAGTACGACCAGTTGCTCGCCGATCTGATCAACACCGGTGTGATCGCCGACGCGAAGATGGCCTACTTCGACGTACGCCCATCGGCCCACGCACCGACCCTGGAGCTGCGCACCTGCGACGCGTGCCCGATCGTCGACGACGCGATCCTGATCGCGGGACTCTTCCGCGCATCGGTCCTCGCCGCCGAACGCGACATCGCCAGCGGCCGGCCCTTCGATCCGGTGCCGCCGCCGGTGCACCGGGCGGCGATCTGGCAGGCCGCGCGCGGCGGGTTGTCCGGAGCCCTGCTGGACGACACCCGCCACCCCAAGCCGCTGCCCGCCGAGCAGGCGGTCCGGACGCTGCTCAAGCGGCTCCGGCCCCAGCTGGAGGAACTCGGCGACTGGACCGAGATCAAGGAACTGGCCAAGACGACGCTCGCGCGCGGCAACTCGGCCGACCGGCAACGGGCCGCCTACGCCGAACGCGGCCGGCTCAGCGACGTCGTCGAGCTGGTGGTCGCCGAGACGCACGGTCCGGCCGGGGGCACCGAGGAGGCCATCGACGCGGCCCCGTTCCGGCGTTACCGGTTCCGGGCCGGCGACGAGGCGCTCGGCCCGGGCCGTCGGCCCCGGCCGGTGTATCGAGATCTCATCGAGTACTACCGCCGCACCGGCGAGGCGGAACTCAGCGCCCGCACCCAGGCGCGCAAGGACTGGGTGGAGCGGATCGGGATGACGTTCGGGGTCGAGGGCCAGAAGCGGCGCTTCTCGGTCGACCTGGTGCCGCGGCTGATCAGCCCGCACGAATGGCACACCCTGGCCGAGGGACTCATCCAACGGGCGCGGGCGATCGAGGCCTTCCTGGCCGACGTCTACGGCGAGCAACGGATCCTGGCCGAGGGCGTGCTGCGCCGCGAGCACGTCGAAGGGGCTCCGGGCTGGCGCCAGGAAGCGACCCGGCTGCCACCGGGCACGATCCGGGCGCCGATCATGGGCTTCGACCTGGTGCGCAACGAGTTCGGCGGCTGGCGGGTGCTCGAGGACAACGTGCGCAACCCGAGCGGTGCGGCGTACGCGATCGCGATCCGGGACCTGATGGACGAGGTGCTGCCCGACCTGCCCCGCCCGGAGGGGCTGCTCGACCCGGCCCAAGCGCTGCCGCGGATGCGGGAGTGCCTGCTGGCCCACGCCGGGCCGGACGGCACCGCCGCGCTGCTGTCGGAGGGACCCGGCGCGGCCGCGTGGTTCGAGCATCGGCTGCTGGCCGAACGGGGCGGCCTGGAGCTCACCGTCGCCGACGATCTGATGGTCGCCGAGGGCGAGGTCCGGCACCGTGACACCGGAGCGCGGATCGACGCGCTGTACCTGCGTCTGGACGGCGAACTCGTCGACCTGGTCGACTCCGCCGGGCAGCCGATCGGCGCCGAGATCTTCGAGGTGGCGGTGGCCGGCGAGGTCTTCCTGGCCAATGCGCCCGGCAACGGGGTGGCCGACGACAAGGCCATGTACTGCAACGTGCCCGAGCTCATCGGCTACTACCTCGGCGAGCACCCGACGCTCGAGGCGGTCCCGACCTATCGCACCAGCGACGAGGCGGAGGCCGCGGATCGTCCTGGACCGGGTCGGCGAACTGGTCACCAAACCGGTCGACGGTCACGGCGGGCTCGGCGTGCTGATCGGTCCCGACGCGTCCGCGGCCGAGGTGGCCGAGCGGCGGTCGGCCATCGCCGCTGATCCCGCCGGCTGGGTGGCCCAGGAGGTGGTCGCGCTGTCCTCGCACCCGACCCTGTCCGGGACCCGGCTGCAACCCCGGCACGTCGACCTGCGAGCGTTCGTCTATCTCCGGGGCACCGAGGCCGAGGACTGCACCCTGGCCGACCTGGCCCTGACCAGGGTCGCGCCCGCTGGCAGCCTGGTCGTGAACTCCTCGCGGGGTGGCGGGGCCAAGGACACCTGGATACTGGGCGGAGCGCCGTGATGACACTCAGACGGGACCGAGCGCGACTCCTCCGCGAGCGTCGGTAAGGTCCCGTCCGATGCTGTCTGGACGACGAGCACATGACGGACACGCTTTTCCGTCCGTCAGGTGTGAGGAGGAAGGCAGCATCCCTCAGGCGGGACCGAGCGCGAGCGTCGGTAAGGTCTCGTCCGATGCTGTCTGGACGACGAGCACGTGACGGACACGCTTTTCCGTCCGTCAGGTGTGAGGAGGAAGGCAGCATCCCTCAGGCGGGACCGAGCGCGAGCGGAGACAAATAGAAATGTGCGGGCTGGCGGGCGAGTTGAGGTTCGACGGGCGGTTCGCCGACACGGCGGCCTGCGAGCGGATCACCGCCCGGCTCGCCTCCCGCGGACCGGACGGCTGCGGTCTCTGGTCGCGCGGCCCGGTCGCGCTCGGCCATCGGAGGTTGTCGATCATCGACCTGAGCGTGGCCGGGTCGCAGCCGATGGTCGACTCGCCGCTGGGGCTCACGGTGGTCTTCAACGGGTGCATCTACAACTACAAGCAGCTTCGAGCCGAGCTGGAGTCCCTCGGCCAGCGGTTCTTCTCCACCTCCGACACCGAGGTGATCGGCAAGGCCTACGCGGTCTGGGGTCTGGACTGCGTTGATCATTTTCTCGGCATGTTCGCGTTCGCGATCTTCGAGCACGCGACCGGGAAGTTGATCTTGGGCCGGGACCGGCTCGGGATCAAGCCGCTCTATCTCGACCAGACACCCGAGCGGCTGCGCTTCGCCTCGACGCTGCCCGCGCTGCTCGCCGGCGGTGGCACCGACACCGAGATCGACCAGTCGGCGTTGGCGTACTACATGACCTTCCACAGTGTGGTTCCGGCACCGCTGACGATCTTGAAGGGGATCCGCAAGCTGCCACCGGCCACGGTTCGGGTCGTCGAGCCGAACGGTGAGTTTCATGATCACGTCTACTGGGTTCCGGAGTTCACCCGGGATCCGGCGAGGGCCGACTGGACCGAGCAGGACTGGCAGGCCGCCCTGCTGGATTCGTTGCGGACGGCGGTGGACCGCCGGATGGTCGCCGACGTACCGGTGGGGGTGCTGCTGTCGGGCGGCATCGACTCCTCCCTCGTGGTGGCGCTGCTGGCCGAGGCGGGCCAGCACGACCTGAAGACCTTCAGCATCGGCTTCGACTCGGCCGGGGGCGAGTCGGGGGACGAGTTCGAGTACTCGACCCTCGTGGCGGAGCGCTTCGGCACCGATCATCACCGGATCAAGATCGACAGCTCGCGACTGCTGCCCGGCATCGACGGAGCCATCGCTGCGATGAGTGAGCCCATGGTGAGCCATGACTGCGTGGCGTTCTACCTGCTCAGCGAGGACGTCTCGGCCAGCGTGAAGGTCGTGCAGTCCGGGCAGGGGGCGGACGAGGTGCTGGGCGGCTACGACTGGTACCCACCGCTCGCCTCGGTCGATCGCGGCGACGCCGTCGAGGCGTACGCGGGCGTGTTCTTCGATCGTCGCTGGAAGGCGATGAGCAAGATCATCTCCCGCGACTGGCTCGGTGATCATGACGTGCCGACCTCCTTCATCAGCGAGGGTTTCGGCCGCCCCGGCGCCGAGACCGCCGTGGACGCGGCGCTGCGCAACGACACGACGATCATGCTGGTCGACGATCCGGTCAAGCGGGTCGACAACATGACGATGGCCTGGGGACTCGAGGCGCGGGTGCCCTTTCTCGATCATGAGGTGGTCGAGCTCGCCGGCCGGATCCCGCCGGAGCTCAAGCTCGCCGACGGCGGCAAGGGCGTGCTCAAGCATGCGAGTCGCGGCGTGGTGCCCGACGAGGTGATCGACCGGACCAAGGGCTACTTCCCGGTGCCGGCGATCCGGCAGCTCGAGGGACCCTATCTGGACCGGGTACGCGCCGCGCTGACCGATCCGCAGGCCCGGCGGCGTGGACTGTTCCGCGGCAAGGCGGTGCGGAAGTTGCTCGCCGATCCCAACACCACGCGCACCACCCTCGGCTCGAACGCGCTCTGGCAACTGGCCCTGCTCGAGATGTGGCTGCAGCATCATGACGTCGGCTGAATGGACCGATCCGGCGCAGCGGTTGGCCGAACAGCTGGTCGACGCCTGGGGCAGCTGGGCGCCGACGCTCTCCCCGGACTGCGACCGGATCGCCTTCGTCAGCGATCGGAGCGGCACGCCGTGCCTGTGGGTGCAGGATCTGCCGGCGCCGGGCAGCGCCACCCAGCCGGAGCCGACCATGATCAAGATCTCGGAGGATCCGGTGGTCGCGGTCAGCTGGTCGGCTGACGGCGGTTGGCTGGCCTGCAGTCTGGCCACCGGCGGCGGCGTACGCACCCAGGTGTGGGTGGTCCGACCCGACGGATCAGACGCCCGGCTGATCGCCGGCGGAGCCGACCGGCACGCCGAACTCGGTCCGTGGACCAGGAGTGGCCACCGGGTCGTGGTCAACCTTCCCGGCGAGCAGCCCGGAGATCCGACGGTGTGCTCATCTGGCTGATCCGGCGACCGGGGACCTGACCCTGCTGGCCCGCGGTGAGTTGATCAGCGTGCTCGACCTGTCGATCGACGAGGACTTCGTGATCATCAAGGACGGCCAGCGCGGGCAGCAGTTCTGCGTGGTCCTCGACCGGGTCGCCGACCTGGATCATCCGCTGCTGCCCTATCCGGGCCTGGGCTCGACCGAACGGGCGATCATCCGGCCGTCGCCGCGGGGCGTCGATGAGCCGCTGGTGGCCTATCTGGCGACCGACGCGGGCCTGCCTCGTCGCCAGTTGGTGGCGACGCCGCTCGGGCCGGCCGGCTGGGACGGTGAGTCCGGTGTGCTGGCGCCGCGGGAGGACGCCGAGCTCGAGGGTCTCGATGCCGATGATCTCGGGCGGCTGCTGCTGCTGGTCTGGAACACCGCCGGTGGCGGCAGCGAGCTCGAACTGCTGGACACCGCCACCGGGGCCTCGCGTACGGTGCCGGACCTGCACGGGCTCGTGGTCAGCGGCGCGCTCCTCAGTCGGGACGGATCGACCGCGCTGATCAGCGTCGAGGGATCACGGCGACCGCGCGAACTGTGGAGCCTCGACGTCGCCAGCATGACCTGGACCCGGGCGACCGACGTGCCCCGCCTGCCCGAGGTCGACCTCGTGGTCCCGACGCTGGAGTTCTTCCACGGTCGCGACGGACTGCCGCTGACCGGCTGGCTCTACCGGCCGCGCGGTCAGAGCGAGCCCGGCCCGGCGATGCTCAGCCTGCACGGCGGCCCGGAGGCCCAGGAGCGACCGACCTTCAACCCGCAGCATCAGGCGATGGTCGCGGCGGGAATCACCGTCTTCGCGCCGAACATCCGCGGGTCCTCGGGCTTCGGCCGCGCGTTCGTGCACGCCGACGACGTGCACGGCCGGCGGGACGCCTTCGACGACGTCCTGGCCAGCCGCGACTTCCTGCTCGATTTCGGCATCGCCGACGCGGATCGCATCGCCGTCACCGGCCGCTCGTACGGCGGATACCTGACGCTGGCCATGCTGGCGTTCTCCCCGGGCGTCTTCGCCGCCGGCGTCGACATCTGCGGGATGTCGGATCTGCACACCTTCTATCGCGACAGCGAGCCGTGGATCGCCGCCGCGGCCATCAGCAAGTACGGCCACCCCGAGGACGACCACACGCTGCTGGAGGCGCTGTCGCCGTTGCGCGCCGCGGCCAATATCGACGTGCCGCTGCTCGTTGTCCACGGGGAACTGGACACCAACGTCCCGCTGGGCGAGGCGCACCAGATCGTCGCCGCCCTGCGAGGAGCTCGGACGGCCGGTGGAGTTCCTGCTGCTCGAGGGCGAAGGCCACGAATATCGCCGGGCCGACTCGCGCCGGACCTTGATCGAGCGGATGCTGCGGTTCCTGACCACCAACCTGTGACCGACCGTCAGACGCTCGCGTCCTGTCGAAGCCGACTGCTCGATCCGGCGTCCGTCTGGCGACGTTTCGCACCCGTGGGCTCAAACGGACGATTCGCGAGCTCGTCGAAGCGTGCGTTTCGCACCAGCTGGGCCGAAACGCACGATCTGTGCAGTCCGAGCGGATCAGCCTCGTCAGGTCAGCCGCTCCAAGATCAGCTCGCGGACCCGGGCGGCGTCGGCCTGGCCGCGCATCGCCTTCATCACCTGGCCGATCAGGGCGCCGGCGGCCTGGATCTTGCCGGATCTGATCTTGTCGGCGATGTCGGGGTTGGCGGCGATCGCGGTGTCGACGGCCGCACCGAGCGCACCCTCGTCGGAGACCATGGCCAGCCCGCGCGCGGTGATCACGTCCTGCGGACTCCCCTCGCCGGCCATCACGCCTTCGAAGACCTGGCGCGCGAGCTTGTCGTTGATCGTCCCCTTGTCCACCAGGGCTTGGATCTCGGCCACCTGCTGCGGGGTGACCCCGGCATCCTCAAGATCGACACCGGACTCGTTGGCCCGCCGGGTGACCTCGGTCAGCCACCACTTGCGGGCCGACTGCGGCGAGGCGCCGGCGGCCACGGTCGCCTCGATCGCGTTCAGCGCGCCGGCGTTGATCACGTCCCGCAATTCGAGCTCGGAGAAGCCCCACTCCGCACTCATCCGCTTCTGCCGCTCGACCGGCGGCTCCGGCAGCGTGCCGCGCAGCTGGTCGACCCACTCCCGGCTGGGCGCCACCGGCACCAGATCGGGCTCGGGGAAGTAGCGGTAGTCCTCCGCCGTCTCCTTGCTGCGGCCCGGGCTGGTGGTGCCGGAGTTCTCCTGCCAGTGCCGGGTCTCCTGCTTGATCGACCCGCCGTCGGCGAGGATCGCCGCCTGCCGGGTGATCTCGTAGCGCACGGCGCGCTCGACGCTGCGCAGCGAGTTCACGTTCTTGGTCTCGGTCCGGGTGCCGAACTCGACCTCGGGCGACGGGCGCAGCGACACGTTCGCGTCGCAGCGCAACGACCCCTGCTCCATCCGGACGTCCGAGACGCCGAGCGCCCGGAGCAGTTCCCGCAACATCGCCACGTACGCCCGCGCCACCTCAGGGGCCTTGACCCCGGTGCCCTCGATCGGCTTGGTGACGATCTCGATCAGCGGCACGCCGGAGCGGTTGTAGTCGAGCAGCGAATGGTCCGCGCCATGGATCCGCCCGGTCGCGCCGCCGACGTGCAGCGACTTGCCGGTGTCCTCCTCCATGTGGGCCCGCTCGATGCCGATCCGGTACATCTCGCCGTCCACCTCGACCTCGGTCCAGCCGTCGTAGGCGATCGGCTCGTCGTACTGGGAGATCTGGTAGTTCTTCGGCATGTCCGGATAGAAGTAGTTCTTCCGGGCGAAGCGGCACCATTCGGCGATCGAGCAGTTCAGGGCCAGCCCGATCCGGATGGCCGATTCGATCGCCTTGGCGTTCACCACCGGCAGCGAGCCCGGCAGACCCAGACAGACCGGGCAGGTCTGCGTGTTGGGATCGGCGCCGAACGCCGTCGAGCAGCCGCAGAACATCTTCGAGGCGGTGTTGAGCTCGACGTGCACCTCGAGGCCGAGCACCGGGTCGAACTGCGCGAGGGCGTCGTCGTACGCGAGCACCGCGCTCATCGGGCCACCTCCAGTTGCGGAATCCGGTCGAGCAGCGAACCGCCCCATCGAGACTGCAGTTCCCGCTCCAGCGCGGCGCCGACCCGGTAGAGCTGATCGTCGGCCAGCGGCGGCGCCATCACCTGCAAGCCGACCGGCAGCCCGTCCTCGGGGGCCAGCCCGATCGGGAAGGACGCCGCCGCGTTCCCGGCGAGATTCGACGGAATCGTGCACAGATCGTTCATGTACATGGCCAGCGGGTCGTCGACCTTCTCGCCCAGCTTGAACGCGGTGACCGGGGTCGACGGCGAGACCAGCACGTCCACCGCACCGAAGGCGCGATCGAAGTCCTGCGAGATCAGCGTGCGCACCTTCTGGGCCTGGCCGTAGTAGGCGTCGTAGTAGCCGCTCGACAGCGCGTAGGTGCCGATCATGATCCGGCGCTTCACCTCGTCGCCGAAGCCGGCCTCGCGGGTCGCGGCCATCACCTGTTCGGCGCTGCTGATGCCGTCGTCGACGCGCAGCCCGAAGCGCATCGCGTCGAACTTGGCGAGATTCGACGACACCTCACTCGGCATGATCAGGTAGTAGGCCGCGAGCGCATAGCCGAAGTGCGGGCAGGAGACCTCGACGATCTCCGCACCCAGACCGGCCAGCAACTCGACCGCCTCGGCGAACCGCTGCTCGACCCCCGGCGCGTATCCCTCGCCGCTGAGTTCGGTCACCACACCGATCTTCATCCCGCTGACGTCACCGGAGCGCGCCGCCGCGACCACGTCGGGCACCGGGAGCATCGATCGAGGTCGAGTCGCACGGGTCGTGGCCGGCGATCACCTGGTGCAGCAGCGCGGCGTCCAGCACCGTACGCGCGCACGGGCCGGCCTGATCGAGGCTGGAGGCCATGGCCACCAGGCCGTACCGCGACGTGCCGCCGTAGGTGGGTTTGACGCCGACCGTGCCGGTCACCGCGGCCGGCTGGCGGATCGAGCCACCGGTGTCGGTGCCGATGGCCAGGGGCGCTTCGAACGCCGCCAGTGCGGCCGAGGATCCGCCGCCCGAGCCGCCGGGGATGCGGGTCAGGTCCCACGGGTTGTGGGTCGGACCGTACGCGGAGTTCTCCGTCGACGAGCCCATCGCGAACTCGTCCATGTTGGTCTTGCCCAAGATCACGATGTCGGCGTCCAGCAGCCGCCGGGTCACCGTCGCGTCGTACGGCGGGATCCAGTTCGCCAAGATCTTGGAACCACACGTCGTGGGCGCACCCGAATAGGTCAGCACGTCCTTCAGGGCCAGCGGTACGCCGGCCAACGGGCCGACCTGCTCGCCGGCGGCGATCTTGGCGTCGACCCGGGCGGCGGTGGCCAGCGCTCGAGCACCGTCGACGTGCAGAAACGCGTGCACCTGATCATCGACGGCGGCGATCCGGTCGAGATGGGTCTGGGTCACCTCGACCGAACTGAGCTCGCCGGAGTGGATCTTGGCGGCAAGATCAACCGCCGTGTGCTTGATCACGCCTCCTCCTCGAGGATGCGCGGCACCAGGAAACGATCCTGCTCGGCCGCCGGCGCCCCGGCCAGCACATCGGCCAACGGCAGCGACGGCCGCACCACGTCCTCGCGGAAGACATTGGTCAACGGCAGGGCGTGCGACGTCGGCTGGATGTCGTCGGCAGCGACCTCGGCGACCCGGGCGACCGACTCCAAGATCACGTCCAGTTGCGGAGCGAGGTGCGCCAGTTCGGCGGCGGTCAGCTCGATCCGGGCCAGCCGGGCCAGACCGGCCACGTCGTCTGGGGTGAGGGGCAAGGCATTACCTCTTCGCGTTCGGAGTCGGGAGCGATCATCCTAGGGCCACGCTCAAGATCACGGCCGTGGCGAGTGCCGCCACCAGGACGATCAAGGCCGGCCAGATCGCGGTCCGCCCGATCAGGCGGCGCATGGCGGCATAGACGACCACGGCGACCGGGAGCGGGATCAAGGAACCCCAGACGACGAGCAGCGTGATCGACATCGACGACGTTGCTGTCGAGATAGTCGACGAACGGCACCGACGCCAGCAGCGATCCGGCCCCGACGACCGGAGCCCAGATCGCACTGATCCGCAGCATCCGCCCGCGGCCGGCATCCAAGCGCCGAGCATCCCGAACCAGGAGCCCGACCAGGATGCCGAGGCCGAGCAACAACGACGGCCAGCAAGCGGCCCGAGGCTGCCGTACGAGCTGAACGTCACCTGCGTCATCACGAAGAGCACGCCGACGGCCAGCACGGCCAGCCAGGTCAGCCCGCTCTCGGCGAGCGGCTCCGGTCGGGTCGGCGTCCCGGCGGACCGAGCCTCGGTGACGGCTGTGGCCGGCCCGGTGCTGGAATCGGCGGCGGCTCTGGCTCTGGCGCCGGTTCCGGGCCGCGTTCGGGGACCGGCTCCGGCTCGGGGGCCGCCGGGCCGTCGGCCCGGACGCGGTGCCGATCCCCAGCCGCTGACGCAGCATGGCGACGAGGTCGTCGACCTCGCGGAAGCCGGGCCGCTGCTCCTGAATGGCCTCGAACTCCGCCAGCGCATCGGCCGGTCGGCCCTCGGCGTACGCACTCAGCGCCGTTGCGTACCGCTCACCGAGCTGTCGGTCGAGCAGATTGCCGGCTGCTGCGGTGGCCAGGCCCTCGGGGTCCGCGCGCTCCGGGTCGATCTGGGCGATCTGGCTGCTCAGCACCCCGACCCCGACCCACTCCTCGGCGACGAACATGGCGCGCAACTGGCCGGAGAGATCCTCGATCCGGGCCTCGCGCTTGGCCCTTTCGAGGCGATCCAGGAGGTCGGTGTCGTCGGGCCGTTCGGTGGCCAGTTCCTCGAGGCTCGCGGTCGCCGCGCGCCAATGTCCGTCACGTTCGGCCTCGGCCGCTTGCGCCTCGAGTTGCTCGATGCGCAGACCGCGCCGCGCCTCGGCGAGCGGGCCACGTACCCGGTCGTCGTCGGGAAACCGCTGGTCCACGGCTTCGAACAGCTCGATCGCCTGCTCCCAACGCCGGTTGAACGCCGCGGCAATGGCCCGGGAATAGTCGGGATCGCCGAACAGGTCACCCGGTGCGGACTGCGGCGGAGCCGGTCGGCGCGGCGGATCGGTGGCGCCGAACTTGCGCCGTTCGATGTCATCGAGGGTCTCGATCAGCCTTTCGGCGTCTGAGTTGAACGACACGTGGGTCAACCGCAGCGCCTGCCGGTGCGCCAGACCCTTCAACTTGCCGGGCAGTTCGGCGACCGACGGCATCTGCGCCCCGTCGACGAGGACCGGCACCACGGCGATGTCCCGGGCCAGTCCGGTCCCGACCTCCTCGGCAACCCAGTCCCCCGACTTGTCCAGTCGGCGCTCGCCATCGGCGCCGACGCCGAGGAAATGAGGACCGATGAGGACCAGGAGCACATCGGACTCGTCGATCGCCCGGCGCACGACCGTGGTGAAGTCCACCCCGGGCGGGATGTCATCGATGTCCATGAAGAGCGTGAACCTGGTGCCGATCCGGTCGCCCAGCCGTCCGGCGACATGTTGGGTGTCCGACCGGCGGTAGCTGATGAACACCTTGAGCTGGTTCATGTCCCTCGCCAGGATCGACTCTTTCCTTGGCCACAGTATGCCGGAGTCGAGCCCTGCGGAGGCGCGTGTCGGCGGAATCAGCGGCCCGTCGAGCCACGACAGCACGCATCGATGACGCAGGCGTTCGCTCGGGCTCGCGTTCAGCCCAACGTCCGGATGACGAATCCCGTCTTGAGCTTCGGGGTGAAGAAGGTCGACTTGGGCGGCATCAGCAGTCCCTCGCGGGCGGTGCGTTCGATCTCGGCGACGCTGACCGGTCGGATCAGCACGGCCGCGGACGCGCGTCCGCCGTCCACTTCGGCCAGCGTCTCCGCCAGCCCGTGCTGGTAGCTCACCGTAGCCGAGACGTCGGCCAGCGCTGTCTCCAGCCAGGCTCCGTCGAGGGCGCGGATCTGGTCGAAGACTGGTGGGGCTTCGCGGTCAGTCGCCACCAGGCGTCGGGGCCGACCAGCACCAGGAAGCCCTCGTCCTCCATCGCGGCCAGGGTGGCGTCGCTCGGCCGATCGGTCGGGGTGATCTCGAAGCTGCGGGCCAGGGCCGTGGTGAGGTCGGGCAGCGTGACGTCGGTGTAGAGCCGATGGATCGCCGCAACGCTCAACTGCTCCGCGACGAGTTCGCTGACGAAGGCCAGCGTCTGCTCGGCGGCCGTATCCGTGCGGCCGGTCGCCGCACGCACCTCGTCGCGATAGGTCCGGCTGATGCTGTACCGGTGATGGCCATCGGCGATGAGCACGTCATCGGCGCCGAGGACGGCCTGGATCGCGGCGATCCGTTCGGGATCGGTCACCCGCTCCACGATGTGCTCGACGTCCCCGGAGCCGGTCGACGGATCGGCATCCAGGACCCGGCCGACCGGCTCGCCGGGCTCGGCCAGCAACCCGGTGAGGCCACTCGCCAGGGAGAGCCCCCACACCGGGGACAGGTTTGCCGCGGTGGCCCGCGTCAGGTCCAGCCGGTCGGTCGAGGCCTTGGGCGTCGTCCTTTCGTGCGGCAGTACGCCGCCGGCCGCCTCGTCGACGACTTCGAGCCCGCCGAGCACGCCGGCGATGTCGCGGGGGGCTCCACTGGCGTCGGTGAAGCGCATCCGGTAGATCGTCAGCGTCGGCGTGTCGTCGGCCACCAGCACCCCGGCCTCCCGCCACGCCGTCAGCGTCGCGGCCGCCCGCGCGTACCGATCGCCGTCGCCGCGCGGCACGTCGACCCGGACGATGTTGTGCTCCGACCGGTCCTCGAGGGCGTCGACATCGGCGTCGCTGACCACGTCGTACGGCGGTGCGATCACCGCAGCCAGGTCGTCGGTCGCGTAGCGGAGCGCGGAAAAGGGTTCGAAACGGGGCACGCGTACAGGCTTCCACGGAGTGCGCGGCTCAGTACGGCCGGGATCGGCTGAGACGGACCCGAAACCTCCCGGTAATCCCGGTGAGTGAAGATATTCAATGTGTTCCTGATGCGCATCACCCTGCCCGACCGCCCGGGTTCGCTGGGTGCTGTCGCGACCGCGATGGGCAAGGTGGGCGGGGACATCAACGCGGTCGAGATCGTCGAGAAGCGGGACGGGTCGGTGGTGGACGACTTCATCGTCGACATGCCCCCGAACCAGTTGCCCGAGACCATCGTCACCGCGTGCCAGAACCTCGAGGGGGTGAAGGTCGAGTGGATCTCGCGATACCCCGAGGGTGGCGGGCTGCAGTCCGACCTCGAGGCGCTGGAGCGGATGACCTCAGATCCGGCGCACGCCGCCGAAACCCTGGTGTCCCTGTGCCCGGTGGTGTTCCGGTCCCACTGGGCGACGCTGATCCAGGTGGAGGGCGGCGCCGCTCGTCCGACGTTCTCGACCACGCTCGCGCCCGACCTCTCCGTTGAGGGCGCCGCGCTGTTCGGACCCTTCGATGTCACCCATCGAGCGGAGCTCTCCTCGGGCTGGTGCCCGGGCTGGGGCGACACCACGGTGGTCGTGACCCCGATCACCCAGGACCGGGTGATCGTCATCGGCCGGCTCGGTGGACCCGCGTTCCTCGATTCCGAGATCGCCCGGCTGCATCACCTCGCCGCCCTCGTCAAGTAGTCGACCGCGACCGCGTCCGATACGGTCGCCGGGTGTCCGCGTTCGGATGGCCCGAGCTGCTCGCCCTGCTGACCTCGGTCGGCTTCGGCGTGTTGTCCGCGGTCTTCCCGATCGTCAACGCCGAGGCGTACGTGATCGCCTCCCAGGTCTCCGCGGTCGCCGGACCCATCCCCATCGCGATCGGGGTGGCCATCGGGCAGACGGTCGGCAAGTGCCTGCTCTTCCTCGCCGTCCGGGAAGGCAAGGACTCTCGCTTCATCCAGCATCGTCGCGCCGAGCACCGCACCGAGCCGGTCGGGCGGTTCCGCACCCGATTCCGGTCGGTCCTGGCCGCGCTGCTGGCGCTGGTCGGGCAGAAGCGCTGGGGGCTGCCGATCGTGGGACTCGCCGCGGTCGTCGGGATGCCTCCGCTGTACGCCGTCGCCCTGCTGGCCGGGGCCACCACGATGCGCCTGCCCTGGTTTGCCGCAGTCGTGCTGGTCGGGCGCAGTGTCCGGTTCGTGCTGGTCGCGCTGGGTGTGGGTCACCTCGACCTGTGGTGACGGCCGGGCTGCCCTCGGCGCGACTACAGTGGCGCCGTGCCGAAGATCTTCAGCAATCTGAACCTGAACGGGGCGACGCCACCCCGGGTGCAGCCGAAGATCGGCGAATGGGGTCCGGCGAAGGTGCCGAGCACCAAGCAGAAGAAGCGGATGCGGATCTGGGTCGGGCTCGTGCTGCTCGCCACGATGATCGCGATCTTCCTGCTCGGCTGGTACGTCTATCACGCCATGACCGGCAGCTGGGGCTTCGGCATCGGCGAGGGCCAGCAGTTCTTCGGCTGAGCTGGCTCGCTCCGCTCGCCGGCTCGCTGCCGCGCCTGCCCCGCCCGGTCGGTTTTGCACTGTCCGTGTTAAACCGTCACCTACCGCGGCAAATTTGATGGGGTAGGCGGCAACTTGGTGCGGTAGGTGGGGCTCCCGGGGATAACCGTCCGCTGCGGATCAGGGCACGATCCGCAGACGTCGGCCGGTCCGCTCGGCGACCGGCGAGTCCTCGAACGCATGTGACTCGTTCAGGTCGCTCACGCTGCGCTGCCAATCCGACCAGTCGATCGACGACGCCCACCGGCGGGTGAAATCCAAGGCCGAGTGCAACGCGGATCCGGAGGCGTTGTGAGTGGCCCCGCTGAGCGCGGCGAGATAGTTGCCGCGATAACTGGTCGGAATGACGACCCGCCACTGGTTCTGGGCGATGAGCTCCGCGTTGGACATGATCCGGGCGAGCCGGCCGTTGCCGTCGTCGAACGGGTGACACTCGGTGATCAGGAACATGATCATGACGGCCCGCTGGAACGGGTCGACCACCTCGGCGCAGAGGTCCCAGCCGGCCTTGATCGTGCCCATCAGCTGGGCGGGAGCCACGAAGGCCGTACCGCCGGCGTAGTTGGGCCGCAGCTTGAACAGGCCGGGATTCTTGTCGGGCCGAGCGGCCATCAAGGTGCGGTGCCGATCCCGGAGGAGCTCGGCGAAGTCCTCAGAGCTGGTGGCTCGCTCGCTCATCAGCGAGACGTCGTTGACGATCCGGTAGGTGGCCGAGACGTCGTGGGCGTCGGCGGGGCGCTCGGGTGGGACCTCCCCGTCGATGGCGATCCGGCGGGCCTCGTCGATGGAGAAGGTCGTTCCTTCGATGTAGTTGGAGAAGTAGGCCTCGAAGAACGGCAACCACTGACGCGCGGACGCCCCGCCGATCACCGGACGGACCGACGGGGCCGCGGACTGCAGGTCCGACAGCACCGAGCGGAAGGTCCGGAGACGTTCCGCATCGAACGGCTCTCCGGCGACGCGAGCCGCGAGCCGGGACGACGCGATGGGCCCAGCGGACAGCGTTCCCAGGGCCGCGACGAGAAGTCGGCGTACCTGGCCGACTGCGCGCGGATCGAAATGATCACCGATGAGGTCAAGCTGCGCGAGGGTGTTCTTGATCGTGTCGGGGTTTCCGGAGGAGGCCAGGTCGTCGATGGCTGTCCCCCACGGCGGACTCCCCCGCGGCCCGGGCCGGGCGATTCTTGGGCGGGCGACCGCCCGACGAGATGTTCTCCACGAGCCCGCGAGCGCTGCCGGACAGATGCAGGCCGTGGGGGAAGCGCATATCGCCCGGTAGGGGCCCGGGGCCGACCCGGCACGTCACCGTGACACCGGGAAGACGGAGATCGGCCCGGCGCGCGGGGACGGGCTGGCAGATGTAGAGCCAGCCGTCGATCACGCCCCCGGCCAGCCCGCTGCGGTCGCAGACGACGGCGCCGGGCCAGATCCGGGCCACGATCGCCCACAGGTGGTGGGCCGCGCACTCCGCAGCCGGCAACCGGGGGCGCAGCACGTAGATGCCCGGGGCCAGGCGGACGGCACGGCCGGCCTGCTGCTGTCGGGCCAATGATGCATAGTTCCCGGTATCGCTGAAGACGAGCGTGCCGGTCGGAGGATCCGTCGGAACAGGTCGACCAACTCGGCTCATCACGCTGACCTCCTGCCGACTATTGACGAAATCCTAGCCCGCTCGAGCAAGTATTTCGCATAAACCATGCGTCGGATCGGACTCGAACAGAGCGACCAGAAGGCAAGTAATTCGACCAAACCCCGGCCTAAGCGTCACCCACCGTCGCGACGGCGGCGGCCGCGGCGGGGCCCTCATTCAGCAGCACCTCGAAGGCTTCGGCGCCACTCAGCACCGGCACCTTCAGCTCGACCGCCTTGTCGTACTTCGAGCCGGGTGAGTCACCGACGACCACGAAGGACGTCTTCTTCGACACCGAACCGGCGACCTTGCCGCCGCGGGAGGTGATCGCCTCGGCCGCGGAGTCGCGGGTGTAGCCGTCGAGGGAACCGGTCACGACCACCGACAGCCCGGCCAGGGTCTGGGCCACGGTCTGCTTCGGCTCGTCGCGCATCACGCAGCCGGCCGCCTTCCATTTCGCCACGATCTCGCGATGCCAGGGCTCGGCGAACCAGTCGATGATCGCGGTCACCAGCGTGGGACCGATGCCTTCGACCTCGGCCAACTGCTCCGGGGTCGCATCGGCCAGCGCGTCGATGTCGCCGAAGGCCGCCGCGACGTCCGGCGCCACGCCCTTGCCGATGTGCCGGATCGACAGCGCCACCAAGAACTTGTCCAGCGGCCGCGTCTTCGCCACCTCCAGGTTGGCCAACAGCTTCACGCCGTTCGCCGAGAGGTTGCCGGCCTTGGTGACGAAGAACGGCACGGTCTGCAGCTTGTCGGCGGTCAGGTCGAACAGATCGCCCTCGTCGGTCAGCAGCCCGGCCTCCAGCAGGGCCTGCCCGGACTGATATCCCAGCACCTCGATGTCCAGGGCCTGCCGGCTGGCCACATGGAACAGCCGCTCGCGCAACTGGGCCGGGCAGGAGCGGGTGTTCGGGCACCGCAGATCGGCGTCGCCCTCCTTCTCCGGCCGCAGCGCGGTCCCGCAGGCCGGGCAATGGGTCGGCATCACGAACGGCCGCTCGCTGCCGTCCCGCAGGTCGACCACCGGCCCGACGATCTCCGGGATCACGTCGCCGGCCTTGCGGAGCACCACGGTGTCCCCGATCAGCACGCCCTTGCGGACCACTTCGCTCGCGTTGTGCAACGTCGCCATGCCGACCGTGGAGCCCGCGACCTGGACCGGCTCCATCACCCCGAACGGGGTCACCCGCCCGGTGCGCCCGACGTTGACCTGGATGTCGAGCAGCTTGGTCGTGACCTCCTCCGGCGGGTACTTGAACGCGATCGCCCAGCGCGGTGCGCGCGAGGTCGAACCGAGTTGATCTTGGACGGCGCGCTCGTCGAGCTTGACCACCACCCCGTCGATCTCGTGCTCGACCGAATGCCGGTGCTCGCCGAAATGTTGGATGTAGTCCCAGACCTCGTCCAGACTCCGGACCAGCTTTCGCTGCGGACTGACCGGGAGTCCCCAGGTCTGGAGCGCGTCGTACGCGTCGGAGAGCCGGTCGACCGAGAAGCCGTCGAGCACCCCGATCCCGTGGCTGACGAACCCCAGGTTGCGCGAGGCCGTCACCCGCGGATCCTTCTGCCGCAGCGAACCGGCGGCCGCGTTCCGCGGATTGGCGAACGGTGCCTTGCCGTCCAGCACCAGCGACTCGTTGAGCGCGGTGAACTCGGCCACGGCGAAGAACACCTCACCCCGCACCTCCAGCACGGCGGGGACCTCGGCCCCGGCGAGCCGCTGCGGGATGACCTTGATCGTCCTCACGTTGGCGGTGACGTCCTCACCGACCCGGCCGTCACCGCGGGTCGCCGCCCGCACCAGCGCGCCGTTCTCGTAGACCAGGTCGAGAGCCAGCCCGTCCACCTTGAGCTCGCACAGATAGCCCGACTGCTCCAGCCGCTTCTCCCCCAGCTCGCGGACCGCCCGCGCGACCCAGCGGTCCAGCTCCTCGCGGCTGAACGCGTTGTCCAGACTCAACAGGCGCTGCAGATGGGTCACCGCGGAGAAGGTCGTCGACGGTGGACCGCCGACCTGCTGGGTCGGCGAGTCCGGCGTCCGCAACTCGGGGAACGAACCCTCGATCTCGTTCAGCTCCCGCATCATCGCGTCGAACTCTCCGTCGGAGATGGTCGGCGCGTCGAGCACGTGATAGCGCCAACGCGCGTCGTTGAGCTGCTCGGTCAGGTCGGCGTGCCGTTGGCTGGCTCGCGCCTCCGGGCCGGACCGCTCCAACTCGGCGTCAGCGGTCTGCTTCTTGTCCACCACGCCTCGCACAGTAGCGCCAGGCTCCGACAGTGTCTGTCCCTCGGGTCTGCCTCGGTTGCCGGCCACTGCCCGGCCATCGGGTCGAGCGCGGCGAGCGCGTACAGCACCGTACGCAGCAGGGTTCGCAGCTTGCGGCGGTTCATCGTCGGACTCCTTGATCGTCTTCGGGTACGTCAACGATCGCGAGGACAGCCGCCGAGTCCTTGGAGAATGTCTGGAGATCCGATGCAGACGCCCCCTGTCGGTGCCGGTGTTAGCGTCGGCGCGTCCGCTCGTTCGCCTCATGAAGCCGGGGTCCCATGTCCATCGTCTCGTCGAGCGACCTGCGATCGTCGCGGAAGGCCCGCCTGGTCGCGGTCGCCATGAGCGGTGCGCTCGCATTGCCTGGCCGCCGGATCCACCGCCCCGGCCGCCGGAGCCCCGGCCGAGCCGGTCCGGGCAGCGGCGGCGTCGCCGGGAGCCCACTCCATCGGCGACTCGTTGTTCCCCGACATCGGCAACGGCGGCTACAACGTGAAGCACTATTCGATCAAGCTGAATTACGCGTCCGGCTCGATCTCGGCCTCGACGACGGTGACCGCAGAGGCCAAGAAGCGACTGTCGTCGTTCTCCCTCGATCTCGAAGGCCTCGAGGTCAGCCGGGTCCGCGTCAACGGCCGCGCCGCGAACTTCAGCCGGCACGACAACAAGCTGGTGATCACCCCCGGCAGCCCGGTCAGCGGGACCTTCAAGACCAAGATCACCTACTCCGGCAAGCCGGTGACCCACATCGACCCCGACGGCGCCTCCGACGGCTGGATCCCGACCGACGACGGCGCCACCGTGCTCGCCGAACCGGTGGGAGCCATGACCTGGTTCCCCAACAACAACACCCCCCGGGACAAGGCGACCTACGACATCTCGGTCAAGGTGCCGGCGGCCCTGGAGGTGGCCGCCAGCGGGGACCTGAAGAGCCGCAAGCGGCACGGCGCCCACCGCACCTGGGTCTGGCAACAGCGCAAGCCGATGGCGACCTATCTGGCGATGATCTCGATCGGCAACTACGACGTGTACCACTCGACGATGACCACCCGCTCCGGCCGCAAGCTGCCGATCTGGAGCTTCATCGAGCCGAAGCTGGGCTCGATGGCTGACGAACGCGCCCTGATCCCCCGGGTGATCCGGTTCGCGGAGAAGCGTTTCGGTCCCTACCCCTTCGGCAGTGCCGGCATCGTGGTGAAGGATCTCAAGGTCGGCTACGCGCTGGAGACCCAGAACCGGCCGGTCTTCGACGGCGAAGCCGACACCGAGACGATCGTGCACGAGTTCGCCCACCAGTGGTACGGCAACTCGGTCACCCCCCGCGACTGGGGCGACATCTGGCTGAACGAGGGCTTCGCCGACTACTCCGAGCAGTGGTGGGATCGCGGCCCACGGCGGCGACAGCCGGGCCGAGTACTTCACCGAAGGTGTACAACGAGAATCCGGGACTCGGCCGACCTGTGGTCACCGGCACCGGCTGACGCTCGGCGATGCCGAAGAATCTCTTCGCCCCGCCCGTCTACACCCGCGGCGGCCTGACCCTGGAGGCCTTGCGGCAGACCGTCGGTGATCGAGACTTCAACACGATCATGAAGCGCTGGGCCACCCTCAAGCGTGGCAAGACCGTCTCCACCGCGCAGTTCGTCGCGCTGGCCGAGCGGGTCTCCGATCGGAACCTCGGGACGTTCTTCCACTCCTGGCTGTACGTGGCGAAGCGACCCGATCGTCCCTGAGGCTCAGGCCGTCGCAGGCTGGTCGATGGGCTTGAGTCGCCAGCAGTAGGAGCAGAAGGTCGTCACCGTGCAGAGGTAGAGCACGCCCCAGAAGATGTGACCGCCCAGGACCTCGCCGGAGACCCCCAGGGCGATCTGGACCCCGGCCATGGCCACCATCGCCAGCGGCAGGAAGAACGCCCATGGCGGTCCGCCGGCCCGGCGAAAGTAGAAACCGAGCACCGCGGACAGGATGGTCAGGATCAAGACGGCGAAGGCGTTCGTCAGATGCGCGATCAGTAGTGGCTCGACGCCGTCCAGAAAACCCGATCCCAGGCCGGCTTGGGCGATCGCAAAGGCCAGCAGCACGGTCGACAGGATGCGGAGCTGCTTGATCATGGGCACATTCTGCCCTGGATCCTCAGCCCTCGGTCAATCCGCCAGTTGTTCGGTCACGATGCCCGCCGCCGTGCGGAGCGTCCGCAGGGCACGGATGGCGGCGTCGCGGGTGAACGCGGACAGCCCGCAGGCCGGGGTGATGATCAACTGTCCGGCCGCGATCTGCGGATCGATGCCGATGTCGCGCAGCGGCCGCAGCACCGTCCGGGCGACGTCGTCGGCAGTGGCGCTGCGATCGGTCGGCAGCGCGCCGGCGCCGAGCCGCAGCCCGGCCTCCATCGCCGGCCCGATCGCGTCCCAGTCCCGGCTCGTGAGCTGGGCGAGATCGATCAGAACGGTCGACGCACCGGCTCTCCACAGCAGGTCGATCGGAGCAGCGGCGGCGCAACAGTGCACGGCCGTCGGCGTCGCGGAGGTGTCCCGCAGCCGATCGACCAGCTGGGTGATCATCGCGCTCACCTCGGGGATGTCGACGAACCGATGGCGGGAAAACCCGCTGGCGGTGGGGATCTCGCCGGCCAGCACCCGGGGCAGCAGGGGCTCGTCCAGCTGCACGAGCGGCTCGATGTCGGGCAGCCGGCGACGCATCTCCATGATCAGCTGCGCGACACCCTCGGCGAGTGACTGACCAAGATCACGGCGCGCGCCGTGATCGGCCAGCACCTTGTCCCCGCGCGGCCGCTCCATCATCGCGGCCAGCGTCCAGGGACCGGCCACGGCGAACTTCACCGGCCCGGCATAGCCCTGGATCTGCTCCTCCAGTTGATCAAGGTCGGCGCGGAGCGTGCTGATCGCCAGTCGGTGATCACGACCGGATCCGTCGGTCAGCCGCCAGCCGGCCGGCTGCAGGTCGACCGCCAGGCCGGCCAGGAATGCGGTGCTCCGGCCGATCAGCTGCGCGTGCGCGCCGCGGGCCGGAAGCTCGGGCAGGTAGGGCAGATCCGGGCACTCGGCGAAGGTGATCTTGATCGCGTCCACCATGTCGGTCCCCGGCCACGAGCCGATGCCGGTGGTCTGGACGGGCGGGAGCTCGACGCTCACGAGGTCGCAGAGATCGTCGCGCTGCCGACCACCCGGGTGCCGTCGTAGAGCACGGCGGCCTGACCCGGTGCGACTCCCGCGGCGGGAGAGTCCATGATCACCAACAGCTCGTCGGCCGCGTACGGCACGGTCGCCGGCAGCGGCGCTCCGTGGGCGCGCAGCTGGACGTGGCCGCTCCACGGCGTGGCGGGCCGGTCGCCGGTCCAGGTGGGACGGATCGCGGTGATCTGGCGGACCTCGAGTGCGTCGTAGGGACCGACGGTCACGGTGTTGGTCACCGGGGTGATGTCCAGCACGTACCGCGGCCGGCCGTCGGCGGCCGGGGCGCCCAGGCGCAGACCACGGCGCTGCCCGATGGTGAACTGGTGCGAGCCCGAGTGCTCCCCGACCTTGGTGCCGTCGACGTCGACGATGTCACCGCCCGTATCGCCCAGCCGGCCGGACAGGAAGCCGGCGGTGTCGCCGTCGGCGATGAAACAGATGTCGTGGCTGTCCGGCTTGTCGGCCACCGCGAGACCGCGGTCGGCCGCCTCGGCGCGTACCTGGGACTTCAGAGGATCCGCCCAGCGGGAAGTAGGACCGCCGAAGTTGATCTTGGTTCAGCACGCCGAGCACGTAGGACTGGTCCTTGGCGTCGTCGGCCGATCGGTGCAGCTGGACGCCGTCGTCGTCGCGGACCAGCCGGGCGTAGTGGCCGGTGCAGACGGCGTCGAAGCCCAGCGCCACGCCGCGATCCAGCACCGCGGCGAACTTGATCTTCTCGTTGCAGCGCAGGCACGGATTGGGTGTCCGGCCGGCCGCGTACTCGGCGACGAAGTCGTCCACCACGTCGGCGGCGAACCGGTCGGAGAGATCCCAGACATAGAACGGGATGCCGAGCACGTCGGCCGCCCGGCGCGCGTCGTGCGCGTCCTCCTTGGAGCAGCAGCCGCGAGCGCCGGACCGGTACGACTGCGGATTCTTCGACAGCGCCAGATGAACGCCGGTGACATCGTGACCCGCGTCGACGGCGCGCGCGGCAGCCACGGCGGAGTCGACCCCGCCGGACATCGCGGCCAGCACCTTCATCGAGGGTTCCCTTCAGTTCTCACAACAGCGGCCCAGTTTTCCACGCCGAGCCCGATCAGGCGAAGCGAGCAGCCTGGCGGGCCCGATCGACCGCCTCCGGCAGGGCGGCGACCAGGCTGGCGATGTCGGCTCCGGTCGAGGTGTGGCCGAGGGAGAACCGCAACGAGGACCGTGCCTCGGCTTCGGTGTAGCCCATGGCGATGAGCACGTGGCTCGGCTGGGACACGCCGGCCGAACAGGCGGATCCGGTCGAGCAGTCGATGCCGGCCGCGTCGAGCAACATCAGGATGGCATCGGCCGAGCAGCCGGGGAAGCCGAGATTGACGACCCCCGGAAGGCTCTCGGACGGGTCGAGGCTGCCCTGTACGCGGACGCCGGGCACCGCCGCCCGGACCTCGGCCACCAACTGCTCGCGGAGCGACTGCAGCCGCGCCGTCTCGATCTGCTGCCGGTCGCAGGCGACGTCGACCGCGGCGGCGAAACCGGCGACGGCGGCGACGTCGAGGGTGCCGGACCGGACGTCCCGCTCCTGACCCCCGCCGTGCTGGACGGCGGTGAGGACGATCTCCCGGCGGGCGAGCAGCGCGCCGATCCCGTACGGGCCGCCGAGCTTGTGCGCGGTGAAGGTCATCAGGTCGAGACCGCTGGCCGCGAAGTCGACCGGCAGGTGACCCACCGCCTGCACCGCATCGCTGTGCGAGATCGCACCGCGGTCACGAGCCAGCGCGGCGATCCCGGTCACCGGTTGCACCGTGCCGACCTCGTTGTTGGCCCACATCACCGACACCACGGCGGTCGTCTCGGTCACGGCTTCGGCCAGCCTCGGCAGATCGATCCGGCCGAACCGGTCGACCGGGATGAACTCGACCCTGGCCGCCTCGTCCTGGGCCAGCCAACCGACCGAATCCAGCACGGCCGGATGCTCGATGGCGGAGGTGACGATGCCGTCCCGACCGTCGACGGACCGGGACCAGTAGCCGCCCTTGACCGCGAGGTTGTCGGACTCGGTGCCGCCGGAGGTGAAGATCACCTCGGCGGGCCGGGCTCCGAGACGAGCCGCGATCGCCTCGCGGGACTCCTCGACGATCCGCCGCGCCGCCCGGCCCGAGCCGTGCAGCGACGACGCGTTGCCGACCCGGGTCAGCTCGCGGGTCATGGCCTCGATCGCCTCCGGGACCATCGGCGTCGTGGCCGCGTGGTCGAGATAGGTGCGGGAGGTCACGGGCCCAGTCTGCCGCACCGCGTACCCGGTCGTCTGTTCGCGAGATCGTGCCCGGAGCCCCGCTGTACCCAGTTTCCTGTCGCCTTACCCAGGAAGTTTCCTAGGTACAGTGCGGGATTCCCACGTATACGATGTTTTTGTTTTAGGGTGAGAGAGATGAGTGTGTAGGGGAAAAGAGTGAAGAGTAGATAGAAGAGATAGATAAGAGAAGAAATAAGAAAGAAATAGAAAAGAAGATTAGATAAAAAAAAGAAAAAGAGAAAAAAAAAAAGAAAAGAGAAAAAAAAAGAAGAAGAGAAGAAGAAAAAAAAGAGAAAAAAAAAATAGAAAAAAAGAAGATAGAAAAAAATATAGAAGAATAGATAGAAAATAAAAGAAGAGAATGAAGAGAAAAAGAAAAAAAAAAAGAAAAGAAAATAAATAAAAAAAGAAGAAGAAAAGAAGAGAGAAAAAAAAAGAAAAGAGAAAAAAAAAGAAAAAAAAAAAGAAAAAAGAAGAAAAAAAAAAAAAAGAGATAAAATAGAAGAAAGAAGAAGAGAAAAAGAAGAAGAAAAAAGAAAAGAAAGAAGAAAAAAAAAAAAAAAAAAAAGAAGAAAAGAGAGAAGAAAGAGAAGAAGAAAAGAAAAAGAAAAGAGAAGAAGAAGAAGATAAAAAAAAAAAAGAAGAAGATAAGAAAAAAAAAGAAAAAAAAGAAGAAAAAAAAAAAAAAAAGAAAGAAGAAAAAAGAAAAAAAAAAGAAAAAGAAAAATAAGAAATAGAAGAAGAGAAAGAGAAAAAGATAAAAAAAAAAGAGAAAAGATATATAAGTGAAAAGGATAGATAAAAAAGAAGAGAGAGAGAAAGAAAAGAAGAAGAGAAAAGAAAAAAAAAGAAAAAAAAAAAAAAGAAAAAAAAAGAAAGAAAAGAGAAGAAAAAGAAAAGAAAAAAAATAATAAGATAAAAAAGAGAAGAGAAAAGAGAAGAGAAAAAGAAAGAGAGAGAATAAAAAAAAAAAAGAATAGATAAGAAAGAAAAGAAGAAAATATAAGAAAAAGAGATAGAGAAGAAGAAGAAAAAGAAGAGAAAGAAGTTATAGATGTATATAGGGAAGAATAGCTTTAGACCCGGCGAAACTGATGATTCGGTTGGTTAAATTAGAAAAAAGTAAAGAAATATAAGAGAAAAAAATGAGTAAATTTGTCTAGTAAGAGATAATGAAATCGACGCCGAAAAGGACGACAGGACCGAACCAGTGAAAGCAAATTAAAAAGAGAAGATAAATGTTCGTAATAGTAGAGAAAGTTATAGAGAAGAGATGAATATTGATATAGTTTAAAGATAATGATGTATGAGAGTAAGAGAGAGTGTATAAGATAAAGAATATCTCCGACACAAACCGACCAGCCGCGTGCGCGGGCGCGGCGGACGGCCGATTGGAGAAGAGAGTTTTGATTTGAGAATTGTTTTTGTTTTTGTTTGATAGAGTTATTTTTTTTTGTTTGAGAGATATGTTTAGGTTTTAGTTTGTTTTTTGTATAGTTTTTTGAATATATTGTTTTATTTTATTTTTTATTTATTTTTTTTGATTGTTAATTGTTTATTATTTAAATAAGAATATTATTATTTTAAAATATAAAAAGGAAAGTGGGAACCACAGCCCTCCGAGTCCAGCGAGGAACCGATCAGCTCCACGGAGCGATTCACACCACGCGGGAATCAGCCGCGGCGCTTCTTGATCTCGGCGGTGACGGCGGGCAGCACGGTGTGCAGGTCGCCGACGACGCCGAGGTCGGCGAGGGCGAAGATCGGGCGCCTCGGCGTCCTTGTTCACCGCGACGATGGCCTTCGAGGTCTGCATGCCGGCCCGGTGCTGGATGGCCCCGGAGATTCCGGCCGCGACGTAGAGCTGCGGCGACACCGTCTTGCCGGTCTGGCCGACCTGGTAGGCGTGCGGGTACCAGCCGGAGTCCACCGCGGCCCGCGAGGCCCCGACGGCCGCTCCGAGGGCGTCGGCCAGTTGCTCCACCGGGTCGAAGTTGCCGCCGGTCCCGCGACCGCCGGAGACGACGATGGCCGCCTCGGTGAGCTCCGGTCGGCCACTGGCCTGCTTGGGTTCGCTGGACACGATCTTCGCGCCCTTCGCGGCCTCGGAGATCGTCACCGTGACGCGCTCGACGGCCGCCTCCGCCGGCGCCGGCTCGGGGGTCAGCGCGTTGGGCTTCACCGTGATCACCGGCGTGCCCCGGGTGACCGCCGCGGTCACCGTCCAGTTGCCGGCGAAGACCGACTGGGTCGTGGTGCCGTCGTCGGCGATGTCGGTGGCGTCGGTGATCAGGCCCGAGCCGAGCTTGATCGCCAGCCGCCCGGCGATCTCCCGGCCGTCGGTGGTCGAGCTGATCAAGATGGCGGCCGGACTCGAGGCCTCGGCGAGCTGCGCCAGCGCCTCCGCCTTCGGTGCGACCAGATATTCGCCGATCGCCGGATCGTCGACCACCAGTACGCGGGTGGCTCCGTACTGGCCGAGCGTCCCGGCCACGTCATCGGCGCCGTCGGCGAAGAGCACGGCCACCGGCTCGCCCAACCGCCGGGCGAGCGTCAGCAGTTCCAGGGTCGGCTTGCTGACCTTGCCGTCAGCCGCCTCGGCGACGACGAGTACCTCAGACATGCGGCGTTCCTCTCAGATGTACTTGCCGGCGACCAGGAAGTCGACCAGGGCTGTCGAGCCGGCGCCGTCCTCGTCGGCGACGATCTTCCCGGCCTCCTTGGGCGGGCGCGGAGTCGTCTGGATCACCTTGGTCCAGGCCGCGTCCAGCCCGACCGACCCGGCGTCGACACCGAGGTCGTCCAGCGTCCAGGACTCCACCGGCTTCTTCTTCGCGGCCAGGATGCCCTTCATCGACGGATAGCGGGCCTCCCCGGACTGGTCGGTGACGCTCACGATCGCCGGCAGGGCGGCCTCGATGGTCTGGCTCGCGACGTCCCCGTCACGGCGGATCGTCGCGGTGCCGTCGGCCACCTCCAGCGTCGCGCCGAGCGTTGCCGCGGGCCAGCCGAGCCGCTCGGCGATCATCACCGGGAGCACGCCCATGCTGCCGTCGGTCGAGGCCATGCCGCAGATCACCAGATCGGGCCCGGCTTTGGTGATCGCCGCCGCGAGCACCGCACTGGTCGCGATCGCGTCGGAGCCGTGCAGCGCGTCGTCGTTGATGTGGATGCCGGCCGAGGCGCCCATCTGCAGCGATCGCTTGATCGCCGCGGCGGCGTCGTCGGGGCCGACCGTCATGGCGACCACCTCGACGTCGTCGCCGTCATCGGCGATCTGCAGCGCCTGCTCCAGCGCGTACTCGTCCAGCTCGGACAGCAGGCCGTCGCCGGCGGCCCGGTCGACGGTGCCGTCCGCGGCGAACGACCGTTCGCCGGTCGCGTCGGGAACGTGCTTGACCAGCACGACGATCTTCATCGGTCTCGCTTTCTCGGTACGGTCGGCATCGTCGGCGACATTACTCGCGGGTAGTTATGGTGCCATCCCCAGCTAGGCTGAGGTATCCGGGGACCTGGGGTTGCGAAAGACGAGGACCGGAATGAACGGTGTGGTGCAGGTGACCGGCCACCGAGATGGCGCGGGTCGGCGGACACGCCTCATCATCGTCCGTCGTCGTGGCGACCTGCCTGGTCGTCGTCATCGCTGTCGTGGTCGGGATCAATCGCGGCCCCAGCTCAACCGATGAGGGTGCTGCCGTTGGGCGACTCGATCACGGACGGCTGGAGACAGTGCCGGGAGGTTACCGGATACGGCTGTGGGAGCGTCTGGTGCAATCCGATCACGACAAGATCGACTTCGTCGGATCACTGCGCAACGGACCGCCGGAACTGGGTGATCCTGACCACGAGGGGCACTCGGGCTGGCGGATCGATGAGTTGAGCGCCAACATCGACGGCTGGATGCGGACCTACCAGCCCGACGCCGTACTGCTGCATGATCGGAACCAACGACGTGCTTCAGGACTATCAACTGGCGACGGCTCCCACCCGGCTCGAGGCGCCTGATCGGCCGGATCTGCAGCGAGTCGGCCCGGACGTGCAGGTGGCCGTGGCATCGATCGTTCCGCGCCCCAAGCTCGAGGCGCGAGGTCGACGCGTACAACGCCGACGATCCCGGCGCTGGTCGTCCGCGGGTTCGCGTCAACCGGATGCGCGGCCACCTTCGTCGACATGAACCGGGCACTGACGGAGGCCGACATCGACGAATCGGCCACCCATCCCACTCGGGCCGGCTACGACAAGATGGCTGACGCGTGGTATCCGGTCGTCAAGTCGATGTACGACCGGCTGTGAGTCAGCACGTCCTCGACGGAGCGGTCTCAGATACGGCGTCGGAGCGATATTACTCACGAGTAACAACGCTGACTCAGGCCGGGTAGCGGCCGAATCGCTCGGTGCCGATGAGCCGACGATAGAGGTCATCGCCGACGGCCGCGCGGAGCGCTTCGGTCTGGCTGGCCTGGGCGGCGAGCGCGGTCAGTTTGCGGGCGAGCACCTCGTCGCTGAGCAGCAGGTCGATGCTCAGTGGCGCGGTCCAGGTGGCCGGCGGATCGCCCATCAGCACGCCCTGCTCCAACATCCCGGAGAGGAACTCATCCATCCATTCCTGGGTGTTGGCGACCACATGCAGGGTGCCGATCGCGGTTTCACGTACGGCGTCCGCGGTCCAGTGGTGCACGGCGATGTGGTCAGGGTGTCCGGTCTGCCCGTCCGGTGCGAAGGTCAGCACCGTGTCCGGCCGGACGTCGCGCAGGACCTGGGCGATCCGTTCGGCGCCCTCAGCGCGATCGACATCGGCGCAACCGCCGTCGGGGTAGCCGAGCCAGCGGTGTTCGCGTCACCCCGAGCACCCGCAGGCACTCGGCCAGCTCGGCCTCTCGGATGGCCGCCAACCGGTCCGGCGGCCAGCGCTCGGCGTCGGTCACTCCGAGTTCGCCGCGGGTCGCGGTGACGCAGACGACCCGGGATCCGGCGGCGGTCGCCATCGCCATGATGCCGCCGCAGAGGTAGGCCTCGTCGTCCGGATGCGCCCAGACCGAAAGGATGGTGCCCAGCTCGCGAATGTCGTCGATCGCCATGCCCGCAGTCTCCCGCGCGAGGCGGTCGCTCGCCAGAGGAGCATGATGATGAGGCCGCTACAGTCTGATCGAGTGAGAGGATTCGTCATGCCCTCAGGAACCAAGGACGACCCGTGGGAGCTCAAGACCGCTCCCGGCACGTCGGAGTACACGATGTGGTCCGACGAGTCGGCCGATCCGCCCACTCTGGTCTGCCAGGTCGGGTCGACCCAGCTGAAGTATCAGTTGCGCTGCCTCGACGACCTGCACCTGTGGCTGGTCGAACAGGGCGACTGGGTCGATCTCGGCGCGGCCGATGAGAAGAAGCCGGCGAAGGAGGGCACCGTCGAGGCCTGGGGGCGTTCGGAGGACAACCCGGTCGGTGGCTGGTACGGGCTGCGCAACGGCTATCGCGGACGGTTCGGGATGTACGTGCCGCCGCTGCTCGAGGCGCTCGGCAAGGTCGAGCTCACCCACGACGCCCGCAACAACAAGGTCCGCGCCATCAGCTGATCACCGTGATGGCGACGACCTGTTTCGGCTCGGGTTGTTTCGGCACGTCCAGATCAGCGCCCGACGAAGCGCGCCTGGCCGGGTCCGTGCTCGACGAACGAGGCCATGCCGATCGCCCGGTCCTCGGTCCCGAACAGGGCCGCGAACTGCACCCGCTCGATTTCCAGGCCGGTGTCGAGATCGACCTCGCTGCCTCGATCGATGGCCTCCTTGGCGGCCCTGAGGGCCAGCGCGGGTCCGCCGACGAACTGTCCCGCCCAGGCCATCGCGGTCGGCAGCACGTCGGCCGGCGGAACCACCTGGTCGACGAGTCCGATGGCCAGCGCCTCGGCCGCGCCGACGAATCGGCCGGTGAAGATCAGCTCCTTGGCCCGGCTCGGACCGATCAGCCGGGTCAGCCGCTGCGTGCCCCCGGCACCGGGAATGATGCCGAGCTTGATCTCGGGCTGGCCCAGGGTCGCGTCCTCGGCCGCGATCCGGACATCGGCGCACAGCGCAAGCTCGCAGCCACCGCCGAGCGCGTACCCGTTGATCGCGGCGGCCACCGGCTTCGGAATCCGGGCCACGGCGGCGAAGGAACGCTGCAGCACGTGGGAGTGCTCGACCATCTCGGCGTACGTGAGGCCCTGCATCTCCACGATGTCGGCCCCGGCGGCGAAGACGCGTTCTCCCCCGGTCAGCACGACCGCGGCGACATCGGCGCGGCGGCCGCACTCGTCGGCCAGCTCGGCGATCCGCACCTGGATCGCGGCGTTCAGGGCATTGAGCTTCGGACGATCGACCCGGATCACACCGACCCCGTGGACGACTTCAAGACCCACCTGATCAGGCGCCATGGCAGGGACTCTACGCGGGCGACCGATGCCCGATCGTGTTTCTTCTTCGTGATCAAGCTGGCGTGTTTGCGCCCGCAGGCATGCCCGGGACTGAGCGTTTGTCGCCAAATCCAGGCAGAATGTGTGCCACGCTCCCTAGGGGGAGTTACTCACATCAACTGAACAAAGTCATCTCAACCAAGCCGGCCGACCAAGCGAAAGCGTCGACATGACATCCAGTACGACCTTGCCGGTCCCGCACGACACGTCACTCCTCGGGGCTCACATCCGTGACGGCGGGACCCTCTTCGGATTGTGGGCACCGCGCGCCACCAGGGTGGAACTGGCCCTCGTCGCCGAGGACCGCACCCAGACCAACTACGACATGTGGCAGAACCACGACGGTGTGTGGATGGTCCACGTCCGCGGCGTCGGTGCCGAGCAGCGCTACGGCTACCGCGTTCACGGCGAGTGGGATCCCGCATCGGGCGCCCGGTTCAACCCCGCCAAGTTGCTGCTCGACCCGTACGCCCGCGCGATCACCGGCGGCGTCGACTACTCCGGGCCGATCCTGGACCACACGCCCGAGTCCAACTACCATGCTGGACCCGACGGACTCGTTCGCCGCCGTGCCGCTCAGCGTGGTCGTCGCACGACAGCCCGCCCCCCGAGCCGATCGCCGAACCGACGCCGCTGTCGGAGAGCGTCATCTACGAACTGCACGTCAAGGGGTTCACCCGGCTGCACCCGGCGGTGCCGGAGCACCTGCGCGGCACGTACGCGGGCCTGGCCTACCCGGCCGTGGTCCAGCACCTGGTCGACCTCGGGGTCACCGCGGTCGAACTGCTGCCGGTGCACCAGTACGTCTCCGAGCCGTTCCTGATCGGGCGCGGACTGTCCAACTACTGGGGGTACAACACCCTCGGATTCTTCGCCCCGCACTCGGCCTACGGGTCGGTCGGCACGCTCGGCCAGCAGGTCCGGGAGTTCAAGGAGATGGTGTCCGCGCTGCATCGCGCCGGCATCGAGGTGATCCTCGACGTCGTCTACAACCACACCGGCGAGGGCGGGCACGAAGGCCCGACGCTGTCTTTCCGCGGGCTCGACCACCTCGGCTACTACCGGCTGACCGACGACCAGCGCAACGACTACGACGTGACCGGGTGCGGCAACTCGGTCGACACCTCCGAGCCGGGGGTGCTGCGGATGGTGCTCGATTCGCTGCGCTACTGGGTGACCGAGATGGGCGTCGACGGCTTCCGCTTCGACCTCGTCACGACCCTGCTGCGCAACGACCGGCACCACGTGGATCAGGAACACCCGTTCAAGGTGGCGATCCGCGAGGATCCGGTGCTGAGCCAGGTGAAGATGATCGCCGAGCCGTGGGACATGGGCCCGTACGGTTACCAGGTCGGTGCCTTCGGTCCCGGGTGGAGCGAGTGGAACGACCGGTTCCGGAACTACGTCCGTGACTTCTGGCGCGGCAACACCCACGGCGTGTCCGAGCTCGCCCAACGGATCACCGGGTCACCGGACATCTTCAACCGCGACGGCCGGCTGTCGTCGGCCTCGGTGAACTTCATCACCGCGCACGACGGCTTCACCCTGCGCGACCTGGTGACCTACGACGTCAAGCACAACGGCGCGAACGGTGAGTCCAATCGCGACGGATCCGACGACAACCGGTCCTGGAACTGCGGGGTCGAGGGCGAGACCGACCACGCCCACGTCAACGCCCTGCGGCACCGGCAGGCGCAGAACCTGATGGCCACCCTGCTGCTCTCCAACGGCGTGCCGATGATCACCGCCGGCGACGAGCTGGGCCGCACCCAGCAGGGCAACAACAACGCCTACTGTCAGGATTCGCCGATCTCCTGGGTGCACTGGGACACCAGCCAGAGCTGGCGGGACCAGATCGAGCTGACGCAGAAGCTGTTGAAGCTCCGGGCCGAGTACAGCGTGTTCAGTCGCGAGGTCTACCGACACGGCGAGCCGCTGCTCGACGCCAAGGGACGTCCGACCGGGCGCAAGAACATCGCCTGGTTCGGCGGCCGGAACTGTGAGATGACCACCGACGACTGGCACGACGGCACGCGCCGGACGCTCGGCCTCTATCTCGCCGACGACAATCCGGACCGGGCCCACGATTCGGCGTTCCTGATCTGGTTCCACGGCGGCGCCGACCCGATCCAGGTCGAGCTGCCCGACGGTCCGTGGGCGCACACCTACTCGGTGGTCGCCCACACCGGTCCGGAGGGCGAACTGCCCGCGGAGAAGATCTCCGCGGGCTCGGCGCTCCAGCTGCCCGGTCGTACGGTGGTCGTCCTCCAGGTGGACTGACCGCCGGATCCGACCGAGTCGGGAGTCAGACCGAGGGCGGCGGGGTCACCTCGGCGGGCAGGGTGGCCAGGCCCATCTCGGCCTGGCTGGCCAGCATCGCGTGATGCGGTATGACGCGGACGGTGTAGCCGATCGCGCCGGCCCGCTTGGCCTCGACGGTCCCCTCGTAGCGGCGCAGGCCGTCCTCGACGTCCTCCCCGGACGGGAACGGGTTCACCCGCGGCTCGTAGAGCCGGTCGTCGCCGCTGACCCGCCCGGTCACCAGCTGCACCTCGATCTCGTCCGGCGAGAGTTTCCCGAGCCGGACCAGAGCGCTGACATGGATCCGGGCGCCGACCTCGAGCTGATCGCCGTCGAGCGACTCGACGTGGTCGACCGCGACCGCCGGCCAGGCCTCACGCACCTTGCGCTTCCAACGCGCCAGTCCCTCGGCGCCGCCGGCCGACGCTTCGAGGGCGTGCATCGACGCCGCGGCCGGGGCGTACAGGTTGGTCACGTAGTCGCGGACCATCCGGGAGGCCAGGACCTTCGGACCGAGGCCGGCCACGGTGTCGCGGATCATCTGGATCCAGCGCTCGGGCAGCCCGTGCCGGTTCTCGTCGTAGAACCGCGGCACGATCTCGTTCTCGATGATGTCGTAGAGCGCCTTGGCCTCCAGATCATCGCGATGATCGGGATCGTCGATGCCCTCCGCGGACGGAATCTCCCAGCCGAACTCCGGCTCGAACCACTCGTCCCACCAGCCGTCGCGAATCGACAGGTTGGCCGCACCGTTCAGCGCGGCCTTCATCCCGGAGGTCCCGCAGGCCTCGTACGGGCGGAGCGGATTGTTCATCCAGACGTCACAGCCCGGGTAGAGCGGCTTGGCCATCCCGATGTCGTAGTCGGGCAGGAAGACGATCCGCTCGCGCACCGCGGGATCGTCGGCGAAGTGCACCATCTCCTGGATCAGCGCCTTGCCGCCCTCGTCGGCCGGGTGGGACTTGCCGGCGATGACGATCTGGATCGGTCGCTTGGGGTCGGTCAGCAGCCGCTTCAGCCGGGCCGGATCGCGCAGCATCAGCGTGAGCCGCTTGTACGAGGGCACCCGCCGGGCGAAACCGAACGTCACCACGTCGGGGTCCAGCACGTCGTCGACCCACTCGGACGGCATCCCCCGGTTTTCGCAGCTCGCCGTGAGCCGCTTCCGGGTCATGGCGATCAGGTCCTCGCGCATCCGCCGCTTCAGCGCCCAGATCTCCTTGCTGTCCACCCCGGCCAGCGCATTCCAGTCATAGCCGTCGATGGTCGTGTCCGGATAGCTCCCCGAAGGCGCTTCGAGCAGTGCGAGCAGGTCGCGATGCACCCAGGTGAGGTGGTGAACGCCGTTGGTGATCGAGGTGATCGGTACCTCGGTGGTGTCGAAGGCCTTCCAGAGTCCCTGGAACATCTCCCGGGACACCTCGCCGTGCAGCACCGAGACGCCGTTGGCCCGCTGGCCGAGCCGGAAGCCCATCACGGCCATGTTGAACTTGCCCGGATCGCCGCCGTCGAAGTTCTCCGCTCCCAACGCCAGCACGCTCTCCAGCGGCAGCGGCGCGAAGCTGCCGAACTGGGCGACGATCAACTCGCGGGCGAACCGGTCGATGCCGGCCGGCACCGGGGTATGGGTGGTGAAGACCGTCCCGGCCCGATTCCGTTCGAGCGCGGTGTCGAAGTCCATCCCCTGCTCCATGAACTCCCGGATCCGCTCCAGGCCGAGGAAGCCGGCATGGCCCTCGTTGGTGTGGAACACCTCGGGAGCGGGCGCGCCGGTGATGGCGCAGTACGCCCGGATGGCCCGTACGCCGCCGATGCCGAGCAGCACCTCCTGGGCGAGCCGGTGATCGCTGCCGCCGCCGTACAGCCGGTCGGTCACCTCACGCTCGTAACCGCCGTTCTGCTCCACGTCGGAGTCCAGCATCAGCAGCGGCACCCGGCCGACCTGCGCCACCCAGACCTGGGCGAACATGTGGTGACCGGCCAACGGCACGTCGATCCGGACCGGTCCGTCCTCGTCGTGCAGCAGCGTGAGCGGCAGCGCATTGGGGTCGAGGAGCGGGTAGCGCTCCTGCTGCCAGCCGGCCGCGTTCAACGACTGGCGGAAGTAGCCCTGCCGGTAGAGCAGCCCGACGCCGATGATCGGCACGCCGAGGTCACTGGCCGCCTTCAGGTGGTCGCCGGCCAGAATGCCCAGGCCACCGGAGTACTGCGGCAGCACCTCGGTGATGCCGAACTCGGGCGAGAAGTACCCGATGCCCTTCGGCGCGGCCGGGTTCTCGCCCGTGTAGCCCTGGAACCACAGATCGCCGGTCAGGTAGTCGGCGAGGTCGGCCTGGATGGCCTTCAGATTCTTCAAGAACTTCTTGTCCTGGGAGAGCATCTGCAGCCTCTCGACCGACACATCGGCCAGCAGCCGGATCGGATCGTGACCCGAGCTGTCCCACAGCACGGGGTCGACCGAGCGGAACAGATCCTGGGTGTCGGAGTGCCAGGCCCAGCGCAGGTTGCGGGCCAGATCACCGAGTGGCTTGAGCACCTCGGGCAGCACGGGACGAACATTGAAACGACGGATAGCGCGCATCCGCATAACCTAGCGCCGTAGCAGCGCCAGGCGTGCCATGGCTGAAGTATGGGCGCACGAGTTGGTGTTCAAGACCCCCTGACGGATCCTCGGCGCTGCCGATAGGTTGGCCACGTGACGGCAACCACAGCGAGCGTTCCTGCCCCCGAATCCGCCAGTTCCTCCCTCGGCACACCCTTCGACCGGATACCCGTGACCAAGGTGTCGCCGGTGATCGAAGGGGGCGCCTATCCCGCGAAAGCCGTGGTCGGCGAGTCGATCCCGATCCGGGCAACCGTCTTCCGCGAGGGCCACGACGCCGTCCACGCGTCCGTGGTGCTCACCGATCCGAGCGGCAACGAACGGATCGAGCACATGCATCCCACCACCCCGTTGGGCTTCGACTGGTGGACGACATCGGTCACCTTGGAGACCGCGGGCGCCTGGACCTTCCGGGTCGAGGGCTGGAGCGACCCCTGGGAGACCTGGGTGCACAACGCCGAGATCAAGATTCCGGCCGGGATCGACGTCTCCCTGGTCTGCACCGAGGGAAAGGCGCTGTTCACCTCCTCGGCCGAGCGCGCCGAGGCGGCCGGCGCCGCCCAGGTCGCCGCGTTGCTGCGCGGCGCGGCCAAGAGCCTGGACTCCGCCCAGCAGGTGGAGGACCGGCTGGAGATCGTGCTGGCCGACGACGTCCGCGCCGCGATGCTCAGGTACGGCCCGCGCGAGCTCGTCTCCCCCACCCCGGAGTACCCGATCTACGTCGACCGGCGGGCCGCGCTCTATTCCTCCTGGTACGAGTTCTTCCCCCGGTCGCAGGGTGCCGAGTACGACGAGGAGACCGATACCTGGACGTCCGGCACCTTCGACTCCTCGCACGAGCGGCTCGAAGCCGCCGCCGCCATGGGCTTCGACGTGGTCTATCTGCCGCCGATCCATCCGATCGGCCGGTCCTTCCGCAAGGGACCGAACAACACGTTGACCCCCGGCCCGTCCGATCCGGGATCGCCGTGGGCGATCGGCGCCGCGGAGGGCGGCCACGACGCGATCCATCCCGAGCTCGGCGACTTCGACGCCTTCGACCGGTTCGTCGCCAAGGCCAAGTCGCTCGGCCTCGAGATCGCGATGGACTTCGCCCTGCAGGCCTCGCCGGACCATCCGTGGGTCACCGACCATCCGGAATGGTTCTCCAAGCGGGCCGACGGATCGATCGCGTACGCGGAGAACCCGCCGAAGAAGTACCAGGACATCTACCCGATCAACTTCGACATCGACCGCGAGGGCATCTACGCCGAATCGCTGCGGATCGTCAAGCTGTGGATGAGCCACGGGGTACGCATCTTCCGGGTCGACAATCCGCACACCAAGCCGGTGAACTTCTGGGCCTGGCTGATCGGCGAGGTGCGCCGGACCGACCCCGACGTGCTGTTCCTGGCCGAGGCCTTCACCAAGCCGGCGATGATGCACGCGCTGGGCAAGGCGGGCTTCCAGCAGTCCTACACCTACTTCACCTGGCGCAACGAGAAGTGGGAGATCACCGAGTACATGAAGGAGCTGACCACCGAGACGGACAGCTTCTTCCGGCCGAGCTTCTGGGTGAACACGCCGGACATCCTGCCGCTCTTCCTGCAGGTGGGCGGCAAGCCGGCGTTCACCATCCGCGCCGTGCTCGCGGCCACGCTCTCCCCGCTGTGGGGGGTCTACTCCGGGTACGAGCTGTTCGAGAACGCGGCTCTCGCGCCGGGACGCGAGGAGTACCTGGACTCGGAGAAGTTCCAGTACCGGCCGCGGGACTGGAAGGCCTCGACCGAGCCCGCGGAGAACCTCAACATGCTGCTCGGCCGGCTGAACCAGATCCGCAAGG
Organism: uncultured Actinomycetota bacterium; assembly: GCA_963765975.1. GTDB lineage: Bacteria > Actinomycetota > Actinomycetes > Propionibacteriales > Propionibacteriaceae > Microlunatus. Next base: position 193,789 of record CAVXYL010000011.1, read on the forward strand.
AGCACCCGGCCCTGCAGCAACTCCGCGACCTGCACTTCCACCATGCGCCGCACTCCGATGCGGTGGTGTACTCCAAGCGGGCGGGCGACGACGTGGTGATCGTGGTCTGCAGCCTCGACCCGCACAACATCGTCGAGACCGAGCTCTATCTCGACATGGAGGCGCTCGGCCTGACCGCTCGCGACGTGTACCTGGTGCACGACGAGATCACCGGGCAGACCTGGCGCTGGGGACAGCACGCGTTCGTCCGGCTCACCCACGACGATCCGGCCCACATCCTGACCCTCATCCGGTACGGCTCCCGGACCACGTCGCCCGGCTCGACGGCCCACGGATAGGCGCCGCCATGACGAGGCCACCTGATCCCCAGGTCGCCGACCAGGTGCTGAAGTACCTCACCGGCGCTCGCTGGTTCGCTGGGAAGGGCCGCCAGGTCGAGCTGGTTTCGCTGACCCCGCTGCCCTGGCTCACCGAGGTGTCGGAGTTCTTCGGTGCGCCCGGCGCGCCGGCGGTCCGGTTCGAGATCGCCGAGGTGCGCTATCCGCCCGATGAGGACCCCGACGACGACACCGACGTCGAGATCGATCACGAGTTCTACCAACTCGCCGCCGCGTACCGGAAGGCGCCGCAGGCCGACCTGCACCATGCCGAGATCGGCCGGTTCACCGATGCTGATCTTGGTCCGGCGGTGGCGTTCGACGCCGCGCAGGATCCGCAGGCCTGCCGGGTGATCTTGGGCGCCCTGCTCGCCTCGCGCATGCTGCGTGGTCCGGAGGAGACGGTGGGCTTCCACCTCGCCGATGCCGAGGGGCTGTCGGTCGACCTCGAACCGCGGGTGTTCACCGGACAGCAGAGCAACACCTCGGTGATGCTGGGCGACGTCGCGATGATCAAGCTCTTCCGCCGGCTCGAGCTCGGCCGCAACCTCGACATCGAGGTGCACGCCGCGCTCAATGCGGCCGGCGTGACCGATGTCGCCGGACTCTTCGGCTGGATCGAGGGCACCTGGGTCTCCGGCGGCTCGGTGCTGGCGGCCGACCTGGCCATGGTGGTGGAGAAGCTGGCCGATGCCACCGACGGCTGGGATCTCGCCCTCGACCGGCTCAAGATCAACTCCGGATTCGCCGACGGAGGCCGAAGCCCTGGGTCGGGCCCTGGCCGAGACCCACCGGGCGATGCGCGAGGCCTTCCCCACCGCGCGGATCATCGGAGCGTCGGTGGCGGTGATCATGGAGGATCGGCTGAAGCGCGCCGCGGAGAGCGCGCCGGCCCTCGCAGCCGTACGTCGCCGGGGCTGCGCCGCTGCTTCGATGATCTTGCTGCCGCGACGCTCGACACCCAGCGGGTGCACGGCGACTTCCATCTCGGCCAGACGCTGCACACGCCCAAGGGCTGGAAGATCATCGACTTCGAGGGCGAGCCCGCCAAGACGATGGCCGAGCGGCTCGCACCGGACAGCATCTGGCGCGACATCGCCGGGATGATGCGCTCGTTCGACTACGCCGCCGCCAGCGTCCCGGGTCCGGGCAGCGCGGCCTGGGCGGCCGAATGCCGGGCCGGCGTTCCTGCGCGGCTACGCGGGCGGCGAGCTGAGCGAGACCGAAGCCCAGCTGCTCCACGCGTACGAAGCGGACAAGGCGATCTACGAGGTCGTCTACGAGACCCGCAACCGTCCGGACTGGGTCGGCATCCCGCTGGGCGCGGTGGCCACCCTCGCCGGCGCACCGCCACCGACCCCTGACGATCAGCGCCACCCCACCGAGCAGAACAACGCATAGGAGTAATGCACAAGATGTCCTACGATCCGAGCGGCGGCCTGACCGGCTGGGACTTGACCGGTTTCCATGAAGGGCACGACACCGAGTGCTGGAAGCGACTCGGTGCGCACGAGATGAAGATCACCGACGACGAGCGCGGCGAGATCTTCGGCACCCGGTTCTCGGTCTGGGCGCCGAATGCCCAGGCCGTGCGGCTGGTCGGCGACTTCAACTACTGGAACGGCGAGAACTCCTACATGCATCTGGTCCCGGGTGGCGGGGTCTGGGCGCTGTTCGTCGAGGGGGCGAGCACCGGCAACCTGTACAAGTTCGAGGTGCTGGGCTCCGACGGCATCTGGCGGCTCAAGGCCGACCCGATGGCCCGCTTCACCGAGGCCGCCCCGCACACGGCGTCGATCGTCTACGAGACGCAGTACGTCTGGGGCGACGACCAGTGGATGTGGTACCGCGGCCAGAAGAAGCAGTACCAGGAGCCGATGAGCGTCTACGAGGTGCACATCGGGTCCTGGCGGAAGGGCCTCACCTACCTGGAGCTGGCGAACGAGCTGGTCGAGTACTGCTCCTGGCAGGGCTACACGCACGTGGAGTTCCTGCCCGTCGCCCAGCACCCGTTCGAGGGCTCCTGGGGCTATCACGTCACCGGCTACTTCGCACCGATGTCGAAGTTCGGCTCACCCGATGAGTTCCGGCACCTGGTGGACAAGCTGCATCAGGCCGGCATCGGGGTGATGATCGACTGGGTGCCCGGGCACTTCGCGACCGATCCCTGGGCCCTGCAACGGTTCGACGGCACCGCGCTCTACGAGCACGAGGACCCGCGGCTGGGCTGGCATCCGGACTGGGGCTCCTACATCTTCAACTTCGGCCGCAACGAGGTGAAGAGCTTCCTGGTCTCCAACGCCTACTACTGGCTGCACGAGTTCCACATCGACGGGCTCCGGGTCGACGCGGTCGCCTCCATGCTCTACCTCGACTACTCCCGCGAGGCCGGGCAGTGGGTGCCCAACAAGTACGGCGGCAACGAGAACCTCGAGGCCATCGAGATGCTGCAGCGGACGAACGAGCACGCGTACGCCCGCGAGCCCGGGACGATGATGATCGCCGAGGAGTCGACCTCCTTCGCCGGCGTCACCCGTTCGGTCGAACACGGCGGCCTCGGCTTCGGCTTCAAGTGGAACATGGGCTGGATGAACGACTCGCTGCGCTACCTGGGCCGCGAGCCGATCTACCGCCAGTACCACCACCACGAGATGACCTTCGCGATGGCGTACGCGTACTCGGAGAACTTCATCCTGCCGATCAGCCACGACGAGGTGGTGCACGGCAAGGGGTCGATGTTCGAACGGGTTCCCCAGGACGAGTGGCGCAAGTTCGGCACCCTGCGGGCGTTCTACGCCTTCATGTGGGCCCATCCGGGCAAGAAACTGCTGTTCATGGGCACCGAGTTCGGCCAGAAGCGCGAGTTCTCCGAGGCCCGCAGCATCGACTGGTGGCAGAGCGCCGAGTGGGGTCACCGCGGGGTTCAGCGGCTGGTGAAGGATCTGAACCAGATCTACCGGGACCACCCGGCGTTGTGGAAGCGCGACACCGACCCGTCCGGCTTCTCCTGGATCGACGCCGACGACCGGGGCGGCAACGTCTTCTCCTTCCTGCGCTACGACGGCGAAGGCCAGATGATCGCCTGCATCACGAACTTCTCCTCCGAGCCGCGACCCGACTACCGGATCGGCCTGCCGGCCGAGGGCGTCTGGACGGAGATCCTGAACACCGACGCCGACGTCTACGACGGCACCGGCGCGATCGGCAATCTCGGCCAGGTCGTCGCGCATCCGGTTCCCTCTCACGGCTATGTGGCCTCCGCGGCGGTGACCCTGCCGCCGCTGGGTGCCGTCTGGCTCCGACTGGAGACGACCCCGGACGAGGAGCAGGCCGAACCGGAGAAGGTGACCAAGGGGGTCAAGGCGGCCGCCAAGCTGGCCTCGCCGCATCGATCCACGGCCGAGGAGCCGGCGGCACCGAGCACGCCGCGCAAGCGGCCGGCGAAATCGGCGAAATCGGCGAAATCGGCCGCGGCGAAGGCTCAGTGAGCCCGCTGACTCGGCACCGGCGGCCACCGCCGCCTCGTCGAGCTCACCGGATTCGCCGGTATCCCCCGCCTCACCGGAATCGCCGGCGTCACCCGAGTCGCCGGCATCCCCGGCGCCGCCCGAACCGCCCGACGACCCTGAAGTCCTGACCGACCAGAAACCATAGCCGGGTGGCCGATTTCGACATCAAGGTCCAGGTGGCGAGCGGGTGGCCTGGCCACCCTCGAGTGGAACGGCGCGATCGATCCGGAATCGCTGCAGCGTGCGGTGAGCACGGTCGCCGACGATGCGTTGCTCGGCCATGGGATGCGTCGGCTGGAGATCTCCCTCGTCGCCACCGATCGGGCGGCCCGGCGTGCCGTGCTGCGCGCCGGGTTCCGGTTGGAGGGCGTACGCCGCGAGGCGCTCGAACTGCCCGACGGCAGCTATGTCGACGTCTGCCTGTTCTCCCGGCTGGCGTCGGACCAGGTGCACGGGCCGAACGGCTTCTCCGGCGTGATGAACTCCGCGCTGCCCAGGAAGCGACTGATCGCCCACGTACTGATCAGGGATGATCATGGTCGGGTGCTGCTGTGTGAGACCCAGTTCAAGCCGGACTGGGAACTGCCGGGCGGCATCGTCGAGCCGTACGAAGCGCCGCGACTCGCTGCCGGCCGTGAGGTGATCGAGGAGCTCGGCGTCGAACGGCCGATCGGCCGGCTCCTGGTCGCCGACTGGATGCCGCCCTACCTCGGCTGGGAGGACGCCATCGAGCTGATCTTCGACGGCGGCCGGATCACCGAAGATGATCTTGCCGGCCTGGTGCTCCAGCCGACCGAGATCAAGCGGGTGAGGTTGTGCACGCTGGCCGAGGCGCAGGCACTGGTGACCCCGCTCTCCCATCGACGGCTGACCATCGCCGCCGGCCTCGGACCGAATGAGTTCGCCTACCTCGAAGACGGCAGCGTGCGCGTGATAGCTACTCTTCTCGAGATCGAGGGTCAGCCGCTCGGTCTTCAACGTCAGCTTGTCGCCGTCGCACGTCGCGGTCGCTTCGCCGTTGGGGGCGAGCACCTGGGCGACCTGGTCCACGCTGATCGACTCCTGCTTGCCCTACGGGCTCCGCAGCTTGGCCGTCCCGGTGCCCTTGCCGACGGTGAACGTGACCTTGCCCCCGTCGGCGGGCTGATAGGTGCCGACGACCTTGCCGTCGAGGATGAGTTGGCCGGTATCGCCGGCGACCGTGATCGCGACCGGATCCTTGCCCTCGGACTGCAGCGCGTAGCGCCGTCGTCGAAACTCACCGTCAGGTCGCCACCCTTGCCGGTCGCGGTGCTCTGATCGGTGCCGACCGCCTTGAAGGTCTTGATCAGGTAGCGCCCGTCGAGACAGTCCGCCGCCGGCGCGCTCGTGGTCGATTCCGCACTGGGCTGGGCGCTCGGCGGAGCCGAGGACGCCGGGGCGCTGCTGCCGGCCGCCGGCGCCGGTGGGGCCGGGTCGGCCGGAACAGCCGACCAGGATCAGGCTCATGGCGGCCATGGCGGCCCCCCAAGACCGTCCGCAACAGCTCCTCGATCTTGAGCAGCTCCGGCCACCGACCGTCCAGGCTCCGCGACGCCGGCCTCGGCACCTGACCGGTCAGAAGAGCGCGGTCATCAGGTCGCGGCGGGCCTTGAGGACGCGATCGTCGCTGTTGCCGAGGGTTTCGAAGAGCTCGAGCAGCCGGAGCCGGACCTGGTTGCGCTCGTCGCCCGGCGACTTCTTGATCAACGCGATCAGCCGGGCGAAGGCCGCCTCGGCATCGCCGGTGATCATCTCCACGTCGGCCGCCGCGAGCTGGGTCTCAAGATCATCTTCGGTCTCGGCCTTCGCCAGCACCGCCGGCCCATCCAGCGCAGCGGCGCGCGCGAACAGGCCGGCCTGCGCCTTGCCGGCCTGAGCTTCGCTGTCGGCCGGATTGACCTGCAGCAGCTTGTCGAACTCGTCGCGGGCGGCCTCGAAATCCCCGCGCGCGAAGGCCTCATCGGCGGCGGCGAACCGCGGATCCGCCTCGGGCTCGGCTTCGTCGTCGCCGTCGGGTGCGGGCTCGCCACCCACCGGGTCCGCACGGCCGATGATGCCGTTGGCCACGGCGGCCGTGAGTAGCTGGTCGATCGCCGCCTGCACCTGATCCTTGGGCAGCACGCCCTGGAACAGCGGTGCCGCCTGACCGCCGATCAGCGCGATCACGGTCGGCACGGCCTGCAGTCCCAGCGCCTGGACGATGCCCGGCGCCGCGTCGACATTCAGCCGGGCGAGCAGGAACTTGCCGTCGGAGGCGTTGGCGATCTCGATCAGCGCGTCGGACAACTGCTGTCCCGTCGCGACCCGCGGCGAATAGAGCTCGACGACCACCGGATGCTTCACCGATTTGCGGATCGCCTCGGACTCGAAGGTCTGCTCGGTCACCTGGACCACGTACGAGGCGCCGGTCGACCGGCCGCCCGACGGCGCGGAACCCGGGGTGCTCTGCTTGGCCCGCTGGGCCAACTGGGACAGATCGACGGCACCGGGACGGTTGAAGCTGGACGAACTCATGACTCCATCCTGTCAAAGGTCGTGGCCCCCTCGCGCCGATGCCCACACGTCGGCAGAATGTCGGTCATGGCTCATCCTCGCGCCGGCCAACCGGCCCTCCCAGAAGATCTCATCGACGTCGACGCCGTCATCGGCGCGTACTACGACCTGAAGCCGGACCCGCAGTAATCCTGACCAGCAGGTGGTGTTCGGGACCTCCGGCCATCGAGGATCGAGCCTGGACACCGCCTTCAACGATCTGCACATCGCGGCGACCACTCAGGCGATCGTGGAGTATCGCGCCTCCCAGGGCATCACCGGGCCGCTGTACATCGGCAAGGACACCCACGCGCTGTCCAAGCCGGCCTGGACCACCGCGATCGAGGTGCTGCTGGCCAACGGGGTCGCGGTCTGCGCCGAGGACGACGACGACTACACCCCGACCCCGGCGGTCTCCCGGGCCATCGTGGTGCACAACAAGACCGCCGCTCCGGGCAACACCGCCGACGGCATCGTCGTCACCCCGTCGCACAACCCGCCCCGCGACGGCGGCTTCAAGTACAACCCGCCGCACGGTGGGCCGGCCGACTCCGACGCCACCGGCGTGATCGCTGCCCGCGCCAACGAGTTGATGGGAGACCCGTCGCCGATCCAGCGCAAGTCCTACGACTCGGTGGCCGGCGACATCAACCGCTTCGACTATCTCGGCACGTACTGCGAGGACCTGGTCAATGCCCTCAACCTCAAGGCGGTACGCGAGGCCGGCGTGCGCATCGGCGCCGATCCGATGGGTGGTGCGAGCGTGCAGTACTGGGGCTACATCGCCGACAACCTGGGCATCGATCTCACCGTGATCAACCCCGAGGTCGATCCGCGGTTCTCGTTCATGACCCTCGACACCGACGGCAAGATCAGGATGGACTGCTCCTCGCCGAACGCCATGGCCTCGTTGATCACCAACAAGGACGCCTACGACATCTCCACCGGAAACGACGCCGACTCCGACCGGCACGGCATCGTGACCCCGGACTTCGGGCTGATGAATCCGAACGCCTTCCTGGCGGTGGCCATCCAGTACCTCTACGCCAACCGTCCCGGCTGGCGGCCGGATGCCGGCATCGGCAAGACGCTGGTGTCCTCGTCGATGATCGACCGGGTCGCGGCCAGCCTCGGCCGGACGCTGATCGAGGTGCCGGTCGGCTTCAAGTGGTTCGTGCCCGGGCTGCGGTCCGGCGACATCGGCTTCGGCGGCGAGGAGTCGGCCGGCGCGTCGTTCCTGGCCCTCGACGGCTCGACCTGGACCACCGACAAGGACGGCATCCTGCTCGCCTTGCTGGCCAGCGAGATCAAGGCGGTGACCGGCAAGTCGCCGAGCGAGCTGTACGCGGAGCTGACCGCGGAGCACGGCGCTCCGGCGTACGCCCGGGTCGATGCGCCGGCCAACCGCGAGCAGAAGGCCAAGCTCGCCAAACTGGATGCCTCGGCGGTGACCGCGACCGAGCTGGCCGGCGAGCCGATCACCCAGATCCTGACCGCGGCGCCCGGCAACAACGCCGCCATCGGCGGGCTCAAGGTGGCCACCGAGTCGGCCTGGTTCGCGGCCCGCCCGTCCGGCACCGAGGACGTCTACAAGATCTACGCCGAGTCGTTCCAGGGCCCCGAGCATCTGGCCCAGGTCCAGGAAGCCGCCCGCGCCGTGGTCTCGGCCGCCCTGGCGTCCTGACCGTGACATGGCGACGCTCACTGCGCTGCGGAGCCAGCGCAGCTCATGGGGCACGGGGCCGATAGCTCCTCGTCGGTGGCGGCCGCCAGCGTAGTTGCGGTGCTCCCATTCGTGGCGCGCGATCTCGGGACTCTCGGCGACGCTCCGGGGCCGCCAGGCCGCGCGATCAACCGGTCCGTGTCAAGCTCGCCAGCACCTCGACGATGGCTAGCCACCGGTCCGTCGCTCAACGCACCCGTCCGAGCGACGTCGTCGAGGGCTTCCGGCTGGCGCCCGCGGGCCCGCTCCGTCCGTCGCGCTCACGGAGCCCAAGGCGCGCCGGACGCGGGGGTTGCCGGCGGCAGCGACCGACCCAGGAGTCGGTGGCGAACACCAGGTGATCGCAGCGTCTCGATGTACGACCACTCCCGTCCACCGACTTGTGCAGCTGCTCCGGTCAGCCGGCGGGCCGTCCGGCCGCTCTGCCGATCGCTCACGATCGTCCACGCCGCGCAGGAAGCCGTCCGGGTCGCGGGCCGCATCGGCAGCACCCGGCTCGCGATTGAGCTCGGCAGTGCGACAGTACCCCGTTGATCGTTCGCCAGTTCGCCGGTGATCTCCACGTCGACCAGCCGTCCCCGTCGCTCATCCCCGGCCCCGACGACAGGCACCATCGGTCGAGCCGCGCAGATCGACGTCGGAGAATGTCGATCCCTTCAAGTCACTGAAATGCCATCCAGGGTGCCACCGCCGGAAACGCAGCGGCAGTCAGAAGCGGGCGGGTTCGATGTAGCTGCCCCAGACGTCGCGGAGGGCACCGCAGATCTCGCCGAGGGTGGCTTCGGCCCGCGCCGCCTCGAGCATCGGCGGCACGAGATTGGCGGCGGTCCCGCTGGCGGCGACGAGCTCCGACAGGCAGGCGTCCACCCGCGCCTGGTCGCGACCGGCCCGCCGCTCCGCCAGGGCCGCGTTCTGTGCGGCCTCGACCTCGTGACCGACCCGCAAGATCTCCAGCTCGCCGGTCACGGTGGCGGTGTGCACGTTCACCCCGACGACCCGCTTGTCGCCCTTCTCCAGCAGGGTCTGGTAGCGTGAACGCGGCGTCCGCGATCTGGCCCGTGAACCAGCCCTCCTCGATCCCCGCGAGCAGTCCGCTGGTGACCGCCCCGATCTCGTGCCGAGCACCCTCGCCGCCGCCGAGCTCGATGATCTTGGCGAAGATCTCCTCCGCCTCGGCCTCCATCCGGTCGGTCAGCGCCTCGACGTACCAGGACCCGCCGAGTGGGTCGATCACGTTCGTCACGCCCGTCTCCTCGGCCAGCACCTGCTGGGTGCGGAGGGCGATCTCGGCCGACTCGGCCGTCGGCAGGGCCAGGGTCTCGTCGAGGGCGTTGGTGTGCAGGGAGTTCGTCCCGCCGAGCACCGCCGCCAGGGCCTCGACGGCGGTCCGGACGACGTTGTTGTACGGCTGCTGGGCCGTCAGGGACACCCCCGCGGTCTGGGTGTGGAAGCGCAGCGACTGCGCCCTGGCGGTGGTGGCGCCGTACCGATCGCGAAGCCAGCGCGCCCAGATCCGGCGGGCCGCGCGGAACTTGGCGATCTCCTCGAAGAAGTCCACGTGGGCATCGAAGAAGAAGCTCAGACCCGGCGCGAACTGCTCGATGTCGAGACCGCGGCTCAGACCCAGCTCGACGTAGCCGAAGCCGTCGGCCAGGGTGAACGCCAGTTCCTGCGCAGCCGTCGAGCCGGCCTCCCGGATGTGGTAGCCGGAGACGCTGAGCGGCTTGTACGCCGCGATGTTCGCCGTGCAGTACTCCATCAGGTCGCCGATCAGCCGCAGGTGCGGCTCGGGTCCGAACAGCCACTCCTTCTGGGCGATGTACTCCTTGTAGATGTCGGTCTGCAGGGTGCCGTTCAGCCGGCTCGGTCGACGCCCTGCCGTTCGGCCGCGACCACGTACATGCAGAAGATCGGCACCGCCGGCCCGGAGATGGTCATCGAGGTGGTCACCGTGCCGAGGTCGATGCCGTCGAACAGCGCCTCCATGTCCGCCGCCGAGTCGATGGCGACCCCGCAGTGGCCGACCTCGCCGAGACACTGCGCCTCGTCGGAGTCGCGGCCCATCAGCGTCGGCATGTCGAAGGCGACGCTGAGCCCACCACCGCCCGCGGCCAAGATCATCCGGTACCGCTCGTTGGTCTGGGTGGCGTTCCCGAAGCCGGCGAACTGCCGGATCGTCCAGGGCCGGCCGCGGTAGCCGCTGGGGTGGAGCCCGCGGGTGAACGGGTACTCCCCCGGCCAGCCGATCCGCTCCATCCGTTCGTCCGCGGCCTCATCGGACGGACCGTAGACCGGATCGACCTCGACGCCCGACAGGGTCGTGAAGTCGGCGTCGCGAATCCGACCCGCGCCAGGGCCTCCGCGTACGCCGCCTCCCAGCGCTGCCTGCCGTCGCTCGTCATCAGACCTCCCAGCTCGATACTAGGACGCCCTACTATCTCGGCGCCCTCCCTACATCTCGCGCTACCCCCTGTCGGTTTTGCACGGTACGTGTTAATTCGCCGCCTACCGTGGCGAATTCGGTGCGGTAAGCGGCGGTTTAACACGTACCGTGCAAAACCGACAGCCCGGTGAGGTCAGAAGTCGCCGGCCGCCGCGCGCGGGCGGGTCAGGAGTTCGGTCAGCTCGTCGCAGTCGGACTCGCTCATCGAGCCGAGGGCGAAGCGGGCCCCGACGATGGCCTCGGTCGCCTGATCCATCACCCGCGGCCCTTCTGGGTGATCGAGGCGAGCACCGCCCGGCCGTCCTCTGGGTGCGGGGTGCGCCGGATCAGCTCGGCCGCCTCGAGCCGCTTCACCAGCGGGGTCACGGAGGTCGCATGGACCTGCAGCCGCTCGCCGATCTTGCCCAGCGGCAGCGCGCCCCGCCGGGAGAACGACAGCAGCACGAGCACCTCGTAGCGGGCGAAGGTCAGGCCCAGCGGCCGGAGCAGTTCGTCCAGCTCGGTCAGCACCAGCTGGTGGACCCGCATCAAGGAGGTCACAGCCCGCATCCGCGGCATCTCGCCCCAATGGGCCTGCCACAGCCGGGCGGCCTCCTGCGACTGGGTCGAAGGGCAGCCGGTGGCGATCGACGGTGCTCATGTGCCGTCATCATCGTCGATGACGCTGATCTGCGGCACATCACCCTGCATAGCCATCCGCAGCCGATCCTCGACGCGGTCGATCTTGCCGACAAAGCGGATCTCGTTCAGGCCCTGCACCTGGGCGGCCGACTCGAAGACGAAGTGGCCGTAGCCGAACCAGTGGCCGATCAGCGGCTTCTTCACCGTGATGTCGAGGATCCGGCTCAGCGGCACGCTGGCCCGCGAGGTCGAGAAGGTGCCGTGCACCCGGAAGACCCGCTGGTTGGTGATGACGAACCGGTCGCGGTACTCCTCGACCAACCGCCACAGAGCCTGCGCGGCGAGGGCCAGGGCGAACGCGAAGAGCACGTACGCGACGGGACCCTGGTTCGCGACATCAAGGTGAAGATCACCAGCGCGACGAGGACCCGGAATGCGGGGAAGATCCGCGCCGCCCAGTGCTTGCGGACCTCCAGCACCTTGCGCTCCCCTGCTTCGTCGAGCACATAATGGTCGACCTTCGGGTCGAGCCAGCCGAGGAGCCCGGCCACGACTATCCGGCCAGGGAGGTGAAGAACGTGATGATCGAGCGGAACGCCCGTGCCAACGCGCCGAACACCGTGCGCACCGCGTTGGCGGCGCCTTCAGGCTGCTGGACCAGGTAGAACAGGCAGAACCCGATGACCAGGACCAGCAGGATCCGCTTCACGAGCTTCATGCTGCCTGCCTCACCTCTTCAGTCATAGACCTGGACACTGAACTTGTCTATCCCATCCGGCGTGTTCCGATCGACTGCCACGCCGACGGCGCTCTCGCGCTACGCCCGCGTCACTACATGCCCTCGATGACCCGCTCCGCGGCGGCGTACGGGTCGAGCTCGCCCCGGCTGACCGCCAGCGCCAGGTCGTCGAGCCCGGCCCGGCCACTGAGCGGGGAACTCCGCCCGGAGCTTCGCCAGGGCGATGTTCTCGATCTCGCCGCCGTGACCGCGCGACCCGCCGCGCCGCACCGGCTCCGGTGACGGACTGGTGCTGCGGAACCGCTCGACGGCCGCGAGCAGCTCGTCGATCCCCTGCCCCTCGTACGCGACGGTCGAGACGATCGGCGGCTTCCAGCCTCTGCCGTCCGGTCGGCGAGGGCGATCATCGTCCGCAGCTCACGGATCAGGGCCTGCGTCCCGTCCCGGTCGCTCTTGTTGACGACGAAGACGTCGCCGACCTCCAGGATGCCGGCCTTCGCGGCCTGGATGCCGTCGCCCATCCCCGGGGCCAGCAGGACCAGCGTGACGTCAGCGACTCCCGCGATCTCCACCTCGGACTGGCCGACGCCGACCGTCTCCACCAGCACCACGTCGAAGCCGGCCGCGTCGAAGACCCGCAGCGCCTGCGGTGCCGCGACCGACAACCCGCCGAGGTGGCCGCGGGTGGCCATGGATCTGATGTAGGTCCCGTCGTCGAGTGCATGCTCCTGCATCCGCACCCGGTCACCGAGCAAGGCGCCACCGGAGAACGGCGAGCTCGGATCCACGGCGAGTACGCCCACCCGCTGCCCCGCCGCCCGCAACGCCCGGACCACCATCGACGTCGTGGTCGACTTGCCGACCCCGGGAGCTCCGGTGAGCCCGATCACGTAGCAGTGTCCGGTCGACGGCGCGAGCGCCTTCATGATCATCGGCAACTGGGGCGAGACGTTCTCGACGGCGCTGATCAGCCGGCCGATCGCCCGCGGGCGGCCCGCGCGGGCGCCGCGATCAGCCGATCGACATCTGCCACGGGCCTCAGTCTGGCACCCTACGGTCCATGAGCGACTTCCATGCAGCCGGGCTGAGTCGCCTGCCGGGGGTGGTCGGAATCGATCACGTCGGGATCGCGGTGGCCGACCTCGACGCCGCCATCGCCTTCCACACCGAGACGCTCGGGCTGGTGGTCGCACATCGGGAAGTCAATCCCGATCAAGCGGTCGAGGAGGTGATGCTGGTGCCGGCTGACGGTGAGCGCGCGGCCCAGGTCCAGCTGGTCGCGGCGCTGGCCGAGGACTCGGCGGTCGGCCGTTTCCTCAAGCGGCGCGGACCGGGGCTGCATCATCTCGCGTACCGAGTCGCGGACCTGTCTCTCGTGTCACGCGTCCTGCACAAATCCGGCGTGCGGCTGATCTATGATGCACCAGAGCCGGTACCCGGGGTTCGCGGATCAATTTTGTCCACCCCAAGGACGCTGGTGGGACCTTGGTCGAACTGGTCGAGCCCGCCGTCGAAGATCCGCGTCCCCGCTGAGCGGGGGGCAGTCGCTCCGGCCCTGACATTGCTGCTGTGCACGAAGATGGAAAGGTTCATTTGCGGTGAGCTCCTCGGACAACACGGGTCTCGGACTTTTCGACGATATGGCGAGCGCGGTTGGGAACTTCCCCAGCGCGTTGCGCGGGTACGACCGAACCGCCGTCGACGACTACGTGCGGACGCTCGAGGCGAGCGTCGTGCAGTCACGCCGGCACGCCGCCCAGCTCGAGCAGCAGGTCAGCTCCCTGCAGGATCAACTCTCCGCGTTGCAGAACGGCAAGGGCGGCGGCGGCGCCGAAGCCGACTACAGCAATCTGGGTGGCCGCACCAACGACATCCTGCGGCTGGCCCAGGATCAGGCGCGCGAACTCGTGGCCAACGCCACCGTCGAAGCCGAGAAGCTCAAGGAGTCGGCGCGCCGGGAGGCCGACGCGGTACGCAGCAGCGCGGCTCGTGACGGCGATGCGATCAAGACCGGCGGGACGGCCGAGATCGATCAGCTGCGGCACAAGCTGCAGAGTGAGGTGCAGGCTCAGGTCGCCAAGTCCAAGGCCGAGGCCGAAGCGCTGCTCGCCGCCGCCCGCCGACAGGCCGATGCGCTGCGCCGGGAAGCCGACCACGAGGCCGGAGCTGCCCGCCAGAGCGCGGCGCTGGACGCCGAGAACCTGCGCCGTGCGGCCGAACGCGAGGTGGCCGAGGAACGGCAGAAGATCGCGGCCGAACGCGAGGAGGCGGTGGACCAGCTGCAGGCCACGCACGAGGAGGCGCAGCAGAAGACCGCGGCGCTGCTGGCCGAGGCCACCAAGCACCACGCCGAGTCGGCCGAACGGCTCGAGGCCGACATCGCCGAAGCGGCTCGGATCAGGACCGAGGCCATTTCCGAGGCCGAGAAGACCAAGCTCGCGGCCGTCGAGGATCGGAGGCCCGGATCAGTACCGCGAAGAAGCAGGCCTCGGCGATCAGCGAGCGCACCCAGCAGGAGTTCGCCTGGCGCAAGCAGCAGCTCAAGCGCGAGACCGACCTGCTGCACCGGCGCAAGCAGGCGGTGCTCAGTCAGCTGGCCAGCCTGTCGGCGCTGGCTGAGCAGACCGCGAGCGCGTTCCCCGACCTGGATGACCCGACCGAGACCGACGCGCGAGGCCGGCGACCAGACGGTGCAGCGTCCGGAGAGCCTGCCGCCGGCCGTCACCGGATGACGACGAGTCCGAGGCGACCGAGGAATCAGCTACCGAGTCCGATGCCGACCTCGAGGTCGACGGCGACGCGACCCTGTTCGTCTCGGCGTCGGATCGCCGGCCGGAACGGAGCATCTGTCCGGCAAGGACAAGTAGGCGCCTCAGTCGACGCCCGGCGGCAGGCTTTGCCGAGCCGCCGGTGGTGCGGTTACCCTGATCTGATTCGGGGTTACCGGCATTCACGATCATGGAGTCGACAGTGAACCCACCCCGCTCGGCCGACGAGTTGACCCCGGCCGTTTTCCCATTGTTCGTAAGGGATACGAGCGTGAAGCCGTCGACCGTTTCGCGCATGCGACCGAGGACCGGATCGCCGCCCTGCAGCAGCGTTGCGAGACCTTGACCAGCGAGAACGCCCAGCTCGACAGCGCACTCGTGATGCCCGGTCCGAGGCCACGCACGTCGACTTCTCCGCCCTCGGCGGGCGGGCGCAGGAGATCCTCCGGGTCGCCGAGGAGCAGGCCCGCGAGTCACCCGGCATGCCGCGGAGGAGGCCGAGCGAGCTGATCGCCCAGGCGCAGGCCGAAGTCGACCAGTTGACCGAGAGGACGACCGCGGAGCTCGAGCGACGTCCGCAGGGCCCACCTGTCCGAGCTGGAAGCGCTCCGCGCACAGGGTGAGCACGATGCCGCCGAGCTTGCTCGCCGGGCCCGGGTCGAGTCCGAGCAGTTGCTCACGTCCGCCCGCCTGCAGGCCGCTTCGATACGCGCCGAGGCCGAGGCGACCGCACGCGGAATCGGGCAGGCGGCCCGGCTGGAGGCCCAGTCACGCACCGCGGCCGCCGAGAATCAGGCGGCCGGCATCCTCCGGCAAGCCGCCGAGCAGCGCGACCGCATCCTCGGCGAACTCCGTCAGGCCCAGGAGGAAGCCAACGCGACCATCAAGGCGATGCTCGCCGAGGCCACTGCGCTGCAGCGGACCTCGGGTGAGCACCTGGCGGCCGAAACCGACCAGGCCGCAGCCCTGCGGACCCAGACGTTGGCCGAGGCCGAGCAGGTCAAGGTCGAGGCGGCCAATGAGGCCGAGCAGATCGTCAGCCGGGCGCAGCAGCAAGCGGCGCTCATCGATGAGCGGGCGCGGCAGGAGTTCGCCTGGCGACGCCGCCAGATGCGGCACGAGCAGGAGCTGCTGGACCGCCGGAAGGTGGCCATGCTGAGCCAGCTCACCTCCCTCAGCGCCCTCGCGGTGGAATCGGCCGAGAACTTTCCCGACGTGCCCGAATTGTCGTTCGAGGACATGGGTGATCGAGGAGTATTCCGCGGTCGATCCCACCGGCGACGGCGAGCAGCGCGAGCTGGCGCGACGCCGTCCAGGCCTGACGGCCCGAGCGGCGACCAGCTCAGAGGCGCTCGTTCCCGTCCGCTGCTGATGAGGCCCGCGAGATCGTGCCCGCGATACGTCGATGCTCGGCACGTATTCGGCACAATCGTGCCTGACAGGCTGCCCGGCAAGACGGCTAACCGGGCGTCAGAACAGCCGGCTGCTCGGATCGTCCATGCCGCGCAACACGTCGTAGTCGAGCACGACGCACCGGATGCCCCGGTCCTCCGCCAGCACCCGCGCCTGCGGCTTGATCTGCTGCGCGGCGAAGATCCCCCGCACCGCGCCCAGCAGCGAATCGCGGCGCATCAGTTCCAGATAGCGGGTCAATTGCTCGACCCCGTCGATCTCGCCACGCCGCTTCACCTCGACCGCCACGTACCCGCCCGAGGCGTCCCGGCAGAGCAGGTCGACCGGCCCGATCGGGGTCAGGTGCTCACGGCGAACCAGGGACAGGCCCGGGCCCAGAGCCTCCGGATGCTCGGCGAGCAGCGCCTGGAGGTGCGCCTCGACGCCGTCCTTCTGCAGGCCGGGGTCGATGCCCAGGTCGTGGGAGGAGTCGTGAAAGACCTCCGCCAGGGAGATCTGCAGGGTGTCGCCGTCCCGTCCCCGGATCTCCCACAGGGCCGAGAGGTCTCCGGTCGGCGGCAGCTCGGCGAGTGAACAGGGCGGGCTCATCCAGTTGAGCGGCTTGTACGCGCGATCGTCGGCGTGGATGGACACCGAGCCGTCGGACTTGATCAGAATCAGCCGTTTCGCCATCGGCAGGTGGGCGGTCAGCCGTCCCGCGTAGTCGACCTGGCACTGGGCGATCACCAAACGCACCCAGACAACGTAGTGGTCCCGCCTGCTGGCGCAACCACTAGCCTGTTCCGGTGATCCCGATCGACGCGCTCCGCTGCGCGCCCTTGCCGCGCGAGAGTGAGCGGTGATGGCCCGCCGGCCCAGCAAGCACACCCGACCGGCCCGGCCGCTGAGCTCGGGGCACGCGACGGCGGAGATCAAGAGCGACGGACGCTGGATCGTCCGGAACATCCCGGGTGCGGCGGCCGCCAAGGTCTATCGCTGCCCGGGCTGCAACCAGCTGATCCAGCCGTCGACGCCGCACCTGGTGGTCTGGCCCGACCAGCCCGGCCTGCTGTCCGCCTCCGGTCTGGACGAACGCCGGCACTGGCACACGAGCTGCTGGCAGCGTCGGGCATGAGCGCCACCTCGAGCGAGCTGTTCAGCACCCAGATCGGAAGCACCGGGCCGCGCGTCGCCTTCCTGCACGGCCTGTTCGGCCAGGGCAAGAACTGGACCACCGTGGCGAAGGCGCTCAGCGACGCGGCACGGATCACGCTGGTCGACCTGCCCAACCACGGCCGTTCGGCCTGGACCGACCAGTTCTCCTACCCGGAGA
Source organism: uncultured Actinomycetota bacterium (assembly GCA_963765975.1). Taxonomy (GTDB): domain Bacteria; phylum Actinomycetota; class Actinomycetes; order Propionibacteriales; family Propionibacteriaceae; genus Microlunatus. The sequence continues at coordinate 211,247 of CAVXYL010000011.1, forward strand.
TGGCCGATCAGGTCGCCGAACTGCTCGAGACCCAGGGCAACGGCGAGCCCTACGCCGTGGTCGGACACTCGATGGGCGGCAAGATCGCGATGGCGCTGGCGCTGCGACATCCGGCGCTGGTCGAACGCCTCTGCGTCGTCGATGTGGCGCCGGTCGCGACGGCTCAGATCAGCAATTTCGAGACCTTCGTCCGCGGCCTGCGCTCCATCGACCTCGCGAGCCTCACCGACCGCGAATCGGCCAGTGCCCAGCTCGAGCCGTACGTGCCCGAACCCGGGGTGCGCAGCTTCCTGCTGCAGAATCTCCGCCGCGACCACGGCCGGGAGTCCCGGCTGGCGCTGGCAGATGAACCTGCAGCTGCTGGGCGATCACCTTCCGGAGATGGGCTCCTGGCCCGACCTCGACGTGCCGCCGTACACCGGACCGGTGCTCTGGTTGGCCGGCGCCGACTCGCGCTACATCCAGCCCGAGTACGCGGCGGCCATGCGGGCCCTGTTTCCGCGCGTCCAGCTGGTCAGGATCAAGGGCGCCGGCCACTGGGTGCACAGCGACCAGCCGCAGGTCTTCATCGCGACGATCCGTCAGTTCCTGCATCTCTAGCGGCTGCCGATGTGGAATTCTTGGCATGACCACTCCCGAGGAGACCTGCAGATGCCTGCTGCCATGATCGTGGCCCTGGACGTCGCGCCTGAGCCCTTCGCCTTCGCGCCCATCTTGATCTTGCTGCTGCTGGCCTTCGTCGCCGTGGTGGTGGTCGTGTTCCTGCTCCGGTTCCTGCGGAGCCGGAAATGATCGAACTGGCCGCGACCGTGTTGCTGATCCCGCTCGACGTGCTGCCGCCGTCATCGGCGGCGCCGTCCACCGGGGCCTATCCTCAGCAGAGTCACGGATTCGCGGCGTACATCGTCGGTGGATTCATCGGCCTCGGGGTGATCATCTGGCCGATGATCTTGTTCAGTATGAAGCCTAAGCGGGTCGACCCGGACTCGGCATGATCAGCAATCCGATCAGCAACGACAGCGCTTGACCCCGAACGCCGCCAATCGCTCGTTCCGGCGCGCCCGCAACACCGTTCACTCCGGCGACACGGAGATGATCTTGGCCGGTTCGATCGGCCGGTCTTCGGCATCCCGGCCCTGGCTGGCGATGGAGGCGACCACGTCGGTGGAGGCACTGTCCATCTCACCGAAGATCGTGAACTCGTGCTCGGCGTCGAGACTGCTCGAGTCGTCCCAGAAGAGCAGGAACTGCGAACCGTTCGTATCGGGACCCGCGTTGGCCATCGCCACCACGCCCCGCTGGTACTTCTCGGTGCCGTCGGTCTCGTTGGCGAACTGATATCCCGGTCCGCCGTCCCCGGTGCCGGTCGGATCGCCGCACTGCAACAGGAAGATCCCGGTGTCGACCAGCCGGTGGCAGTCGGTCTTGTCGAAGAACTGTTGATCGGCCAGCGAGACGAACGAGTTGACCGTGCACGGCGCCTTGCTGCGATCCATGGTGATCTTGACCTCACCGCTGGACAGCTTCAGCACGTACCGGACCGTGCCGCTGGTGGGCACGCCGGTCGCCGGCGGCAGGTCGACCGGCCTGGACGCCTTCCCGGTGGCGACGTACTCACACGTGTCGCTCCCCTCGGCCGGCGGGCTGCTGACGACCGATGAGCCGGGCCGTCCGGGGTGGGCGGGGCATCCTCCGGCGGGATCTGCCCACAACCGGCCAGCATGGTCGCCGCCGCGATCACGACACGACCACGAATCGAAGGGTTGCTCTCACCGGTTCACTGTGGCACAACAGGTCCGCCGATCCCGGGAGCGACAAGGCGGGGCGGCCACGAGTGGTAACCACGCCCGAAGCAACCACTAGGGTGATGGTCATGGTTCGGCTGACCCGCATCTACACCCGCACCGGCGATGGCGGGCAGACCCGGTTGTCCGACATGTCGCTGACGGCCAAGACCGATCCGCGGGTCGAGGCGTACGGCGACGTGGACGAGGCGAACTCCGCGATCGGTGTCGCGCTGGCCGCCGGCGAGTTGCCGGTCGAGATCCGCGACGCGCTCCGCATCATCCAGAACGAGTTGTTCGATCTGGGGGCCGACCTGTCCAATCCGCTGCGGGTGCCCGGTCCGGATGACCCGCCGGCCCTGCGGATCATCGCCTCGAGCATCGAGCGACTGGAGCACTGGTGCGATCAGTTCGGTGATCCGCTGCCCGCGTTGAAATCCTTCATCCTGCCCGGCGGGTCGCCGGCGGCAGCGCAGTTGCACGTCGCGCGTACGGTCGCCCGGCGGGCCGAGCGGGCCGCGTGGGTTGCTGCCACCGCGTACGGAACCGAACCGGTAGCCGATCCCGAAACGCCCGGCGGGGTCAATCCGCTGGCCATCACCTATCTGAACCGACTGTCGGACCTGCTGTTCATCCTGACCCGAGCCGTCAATGGCGAGGACGGCGATGTGCTGTGGGTGCCCGGCCGCGACCGCGAACCTGAACCAGGAGTTGATCTAACCCCTTACGGCCAGGCCGTCTGCGAGGCGATCATCGATGATCGCTACAAGTCCATGGTCAACCCGCGGGTCTGGGATTCGCTACCAAGAACTGACCACGGTTGCGTCCCGGCCGTGGCCACTGATCGCCGGGAATCACTCGACCCGCCGAACACCCGGCGGGGCCGCCTCCAGCCAGCTCAGCAGGCCGGTCAGTGACTCTGGACTCATCGCGAGTTCCCACTCGCGGTCAGTGCCGCCGTCGAGTATCTCGACGCGGAGGATCCGGTTGTCGGCGTTCAGCGCAACGGCTTCCACCGGATCAGGATCGCGCGTCGCGAGCACCCTGACCTCTCCTCGCTGGAAGACCTTCCGCGGCCGCAACGCGTAGGAGAAGAAGCGGAACCACTCGAGGATGCCCTCGTTGTAGCGTCCGACGCCGAGCGTCCAGCCGGCACCGGGCGTCGTGACGTTCAACCGCAGACTGCAGTCGAAGGTGCCGCCGAGCCGGTTCAGCCAGCGACGACGGACGGCGAGCAGAACCAGGCTGAGAACGACCAACAGGATCAGCAGCGCGACGCCTTCCAAGACGCCGAGCCATCCGTGCATACCCGTCCTTCAGTCGCTACTGTCCCCGATGTGTAGCTGGGACCTTACAACGCGCACTGAGATCGGCGGGTTCCCGGCACGTCGTTCTTGAAGGGGAGCGACCCGCTTGAACCCCCGCGGCGCGCACGTACGCGCGCGGGCAACCTACTGAACCTTCTGAGCCGCGCGCAACTGAGCGGTGGCCCGCAGGAAGTGTTTGCGGTCGTCGTCCTCGAAATCGCCGCTGTCGAGGGTTCGCTGCGCCTCGGCGAGTTCCTTCTCGGCCTCGGAAATGCTGATCTCGTTGGCCATCCGGGCGTACTCGCTCAAGATCGACACCCGACCCTGCGAGACCGAGATGAAGCCGCCGTCGACCGCGATGACCTCGCGATTCCCGTCCTCGCTGAAGATCTCCACGCCGCCGGGCTCCAGCACCGCGAGCACCGGCGAGTGCCCGGGCAGGATCCCGATGTCGCCTTCGACGGTCTTGGCGATGATGTTGGACGACTGGCCGGACCAGACGACCCGGTCAGCCGAGACCACCTCGACCTGCATGGGCTCAGCCATGTCTCACCTCGGGGGGGTTCGGGGGGGTCGTCCCCCCCGCTGATCGCCATGTCTTACCTCGGGGGGGTTCGGGGGGTCGTCCCCCCCGCTAATGTCACAGCCATCAGTTGCCCTTCTGCAACTCAGACCACTTGCGCTCGACGTCCTCCAGGCTGCCCACGTTGAAGAAGGCCTGTTCGGCGATGTGGTCGACCTTGCCGGAGACGATCATCTGGAAGGACTCGATGGTCTCGGAGAGCGGCACCGTGGAGCCCGGGATGTTGGTGAACTTCTCGGCCATGTAGGTGTTCTGGCTGAGGAACTGCTGCAGTCGGCGGGCCCGGTTGACGACGATCTTGTCCTCTTCGGAGAGCTCGTCGACACCGAGGATGGCGATGATGTCCTGCAGTTCCTTGTTGCGCTGCAGGATCTGCTTGACCTGCACGGCGACGTCGTAGTGGGTCTGACCGATGAACTGCGCGTCCAGGATCCGGCTGGTCGACGTCAGCGGGTCCACGGCCGGATACAGACCACGGGACGCGATCTCGCGGGAGAGCTCGGTGGTGGCATCCAGGTGGGCGAACGTGGTCGCCGGGGCCGGGTCGGTGTAGTCGTCGGCGGGCACGTAGATCGCCTGCATCGAGGTGATCGAGTGACCGCGGGTCGAGGTGATGCGCTCCTGCAACTGCCCCATCTCGTCAGCCAGGTTGGGCTGGTAGCCCACCGCGGACGGCATCCGGCCGAGCAGCGTGGACACCTCGGAGCCGGCCTGGGTGAACCGGAAGATGTTGTCGATGAACAGCAGCACGTCCTGGCCCTGCACGTCGCGGAAGTACTCCGCCATGGTCAGCGCCGAGAGGGCGACCCGCAACCGGGTTCCCGGCGGCTCGTCCATCTGGCCGAAGACCAGCGCGGTGTCCTTGAAGACGCCGGCCTCGTCCATCTCGTGGATCAGGTCGTTGCCCTCACGGGTCCGCTCCCCCACTCCGGCGAACACCGAGGTGCCGCCGAAGTTGTGGGCGATCCGGTAGATCATCTCCTGGATCATCACCGTCTTGCCGACACCGGCGCCGCCGAACAGGCCGATCTTGCCGCCGGTCACGTACGGGGTGAGCAGGTCGAGCACCTTGATGCCGGTCTCCAGCATCTCGGTCTTCGACTCCAGCTGGTCGAACTTGGGCGCCGGCCGGTGGATCGGCCAGCGCCCGTTGGGCGCGCCTTCGATCTCCTTGATCTCGATGGTCGACGGGTCGACGTCGAGCACGTCACCCGTGGTGTTCCAGACGTGGCCCTTGGTGATGTCACCGACCGGGACCGAGATCGGCCCGCCGGTGTCGCGAACCTCCGCACCGCGCTGCATGCCGTCCGTCGGCTTCAGCGCGATGGCCCGGACGAGGTTGTCACCGATGTGCAGCGCCACCTCCAGGGTCATCGGCCGGGTCTCGCCGCCGACCGTCGTGTCGATCAGCAGGGCGTTGTAGATGTCGGGCATCTGGTCGACCGGGAACTCGATGTCGACCACCGGGCCGATCACCCGGGATACCCGGCCGATGCCGCCCGCGGGGGCCTCGGACTTCTTCTCTTCAGCGGTGGCAGTCATCTCGTCCTCACAGTTCTCAAGTCAACACGGGTTATTCGGCGGCGGCGGTGGCTTCGGCCAGGGCCGACGCTCCGCCGACGATCTCGGAAATCTCCTGGGTGATCTCGGCCTGGCGGGCTTGGTTGGCCTCGCGGGTCAGCCGCTCGATCAGTTGCTGGGCGTTGTCGGTCGCCGACTTCATGGCCTTCTGCCGGCTGGCCAGTTCGGAGGCGGCCGCCTGGAGCAGGCAGTACTGGATCCGGCTGGCGACGTACAGCGGCAGCAGTTCGTCCAACACGGTTTCGGCGTCCGGCTCGAACTCGTACAGCGGCAGCAGCTCGTCCTTGGCCGGCGGCTCGTCGCCCTCGACGACCTCCAGCGGCAGCATCCGGATGACCTCGGCCTTCTGGGTGAGCATCGAGACGAACCGGGTGTAGACGACATGGATCTCGTCCACCCCGCCCTCCTCGGTGGGCGTGAGGAAGGCCGAGATCAGCGAGTCGGCGATCTCCCGGGCGTGCGCGTACGTCGGGGCGTCGGAGAATCCGTCCCAGCGGGCCGCGACCTCACGCTTGCGGAAGTTGTAGAAGGCGCCGGCCTTGCGACCGGTCAGGAACGGCACCGGCTCCCGGCCGCTGTCCCGCAACAGCTGATTGAGCTGCTCGCCTTCCTTGATCACCGACGAGGAGTACGCGCCCGCGAGTCCGCGGTCCGAGGTGATCAGCAGGACGGCCGCCCGGCTCGGATTCTCCGCCTCGGTGGTCAGCGGATGCTCGACGTTGGAGAACGTCGCGACGGCCGACACCGCCTTGGTCAGCTCACGGGCGTACGGAGCCGCCGACTGGGCGCGGCCCTGGGCCTTGATGATGCGCGACGCGGCGATCAGCTCCATCGCCCGGGTGACCTTCTTGATGGTGGTCACCGACGAACGGCGCTGTCGCAGCTCGCGGAGGCTGGCGGGCATCGGTCAGCTCCGCCGCTGCTTGACGATCTTCTCCTGGTTGACGTCGTCCGGATCGGTCGCGACGTGCTCCTCGCGCCCGGCCAGCAACTTGCCCTCCGAGGTCTGGAAGCCCTTCTTGAACTCCGCGATCTGCTCGCGCAGGCCGGCGCCGGTGTCGTCGTCGAAGACCTTGGTCTCGCGGATGTTCTGCAGCGCGCTGCCGTTGTGCCGAAGGTAGTCCAGCAGCTCCCGTTCGAAGCGGAGCACGTCGTCGACGGGCACCTCGTCCAGCAGACCCTGCAGACCGGCCCACACCGAGACGACCTGCTCCTCGACGGGATAGGGCGAGTACTGCGGCTGACGGAGCAGCTCGACCAGCCGGCCGCCGCGGTCCAGCTGCCGCCGGGTGGTGGCATCCAGATCCGAGGCGAACATGGCGAACGCCTGCATGTCGCGGAACTGCGCCAGCTCCAGCTTCAGCGAGCCGGAGACGTTCTTCATGGCCTTGATCTGCGCGGCGCCACCCACCCGGGACACGGACACGCCGACGTCGATGGCCGGGCGCTGGTTGGCGTTGAACAGGTCGGACTGCAGGAAGATCTGGCCGTCGGTGATCGAGATGACGTTGGTCGGGATGTAGGCCGAGACGTCGTTGGCCTTGGTCTCGATGATCGGCAGGCCGGTCATCGAACCGCCGCCCAGCTCGTCCGACAGCTTCGCGCAGCGCTCCAGCAGCCGCGAGTGCAGGTAGAAGACGTCACCGGGGTACGCCTCGCGGCCCGGGGGGCGGCGCAGCAGCAGCGACATCGCCCGGTACGCCTCGGCCTGCTTGGTCAGGTCGTCGAAGACGATGAGGACGTGCTTGCCCTGATACATCCAGTGCTGGCCGATGGCCGATCCGGTGTAGGGGGCGACGTACTTGTAGCCGGCCGGATCCGACGCCGGTGCGTGCACGATCGTCGTGTACGCCATGGCGCCGGCTTCCTCGAGCGCGCCCCGGATCGCCGCGATCGTCGATCCCTTCTGGCCGATCGCGACGTAGATGCAGCGCACCTGCTGTTCGACGTCGCCGGACTCCCAGGCGGCCTTCTGGTTCATGATCGTGTCGATGGCGATGGCGGTCTTGCCGGTCTTCCGGTCGCCGATGATCAGCTGCCGCTGACCGCGACCGATCGGGATCATGGCGTCGATGGCCTTGATGCCGGTCTGCAGCGGCTGCCGGACCTCCTGGCGATCCATCACACCCGCAGCCTGGAGCTCGAGCGCACGCCGCTCATCGATGTCGGTGATCTCGCCGAGTCCGTCGATCGGATTGCCCAGCGCATCCACCACGCGGCCGAGGTAGCCGTCGCCGACCGGCACGGAGAGGATGTCCCCGGTCCGCTTGACGACCTGGCCCTCCTCGATGCCGCCGGAGTCACCCATCACCACGACGCCGATCTCGCGGACGTCGAGGTTCAGCGCGATGCCGAGGGTGCCGTTCTCGAACTCGAGCAACTCGTTCGCCATCGCCGAAGGCAGTCCCTCGACGCGGGCGATGCCGTCCCCGGAGGTGACGACCGTGCCCACCTCTTCGCGGCTGGACGTGTCCGGCGTGTAGTTCTGGACGAACCGGTCCAGTGCGTCCCGGATCTCCTCTGGGCGGATCGTGAGTTCTGCCATCGCCTTAGTTTCCTGCTCTCGTATCAGTCGTGTGAATGCTGAGTTCTGGTCTGTCCGGCTATCCGAAGAGCCGTCGAGCCTGCTCGAGCCGGTCAGCCACCGTGCCCTCGATGACCTCGTCGCCGAGCTCGACCCGGATCCCGCCGAGCACGGTCGGATCGACGATCTCCTGGATCACGATCGAGCGCCCGACCTGCTTGCTGAGTGCGGCCTGCAGGCGATCCCGCTGCTCGGAGCTGAGCGGCCTGGCCACCCGCACCGTCGCCACCACCCGGTTCTTCTGATCGGCCGCGAGCGTGACGAAGCCTTCGATCGTGTGCGCAAACGTGCGTTCACGAGCCCGCACCGCGCGTCTGGCCAGCACCACCGTGGCCTCGGTGGCCCGACCCTCGAGCAGGTCGCCGACGAGCGCCTGCCGGTTGGTCCAGCGGGACCGCGCGATCGCCGATCGCCTCGCGCAGCTCCGGGTTGGACTCGACCATCCGGGCGAACCGGAACAGCTCGTCCTCGGTGTTCTCCAGCGTCCCGTCGTGGTCAGCCTGGATCAACGTGGCCCGAACGGCTTGCCGCTCGATCGCCGCGGCGAACGTCCGGCCACCGGCCCACCGCATGGTGGCACCTTCGGCGACGATGTCCGCAGCCGTCTTCGAAATCCGCTTGCCGAAGAGGTCGTGGACGAGATTCTTGCGGCCGTCCTCGGAGGTGCTCGGATCGGTGACGGCACGCCTCAACGCCACCGAAGACTCGAGTGCGTCGACGACCGCGAACAGGTCACCCGCCAAGCGATCGATGTCGGAGGCACTGGGCGCGCCTTGCACCGCTCCGACGATCTTTCCGACGATGCCTTCGTCAGCCGTGCTGCGGGCCAAGGCATCGTCGAGCACCGAGTCCAAGGCGCGAAGTCTGGTCTCCGATCCGGCGCTCATGACCTGCCCGCGGTTGCCGGCTCGTCACTCTCCAGATCGGCGATGAAGCGCTCGACCGTCCGCCGGGCGCGCTCGTCGTCATCCAGGGACTCACCGACGATCCGGCCGGCCAGCGTGGTGGCCAGACCGCCGATCTCGCTCCGCAGCTGGACCAGGATCTGGGACCGCTCGGCCTCGAGCTGGGCCTCGGCGGAGGCCTTGATCCGAGCCGCTTCGGCTTGGGCCTGCTCTCGCAGCTCGACCAGGATCTGGGTGCCCTGGGTCTTGGCGTCCTCCCGGATCCGGGCGGCCTCGGTACGGGCCTCGGCGAGCTGCTCGTTGTACTGAGCGAGCGCAGCCTCGGCTGCCTCCTGCGCCTTCTCCGCCTTCTCGATACCGCCCTGGATGGCGGCGGTCCGTTCTGCGTACGTGGCCTCGAACCTCGGCACCACGAACTTGGCGATGACGACGGTCAGCAACAGCGCGAAGATGATCGACAAGATGATCTCGAGCGGCTCTGGAAGCAGAGGATTCTCCGTTGCCAGGGTGACGGACATGATGGACAAGGTCATGGCTGGCCGGCGAAGCCGAACACGAAGGCCAGAGCGATACCGATGATCGCGAGCGCCTCGGTCACGGCGAAGCCGATCCAGGCCGTGCCCATCATGGCGCCGCGGGCCTCAGGCTGCCGGGCGGTGCCTTGAATGACCGACGCGAAGATCAGGCCCACACCGATCCCGGGACCGATGGCGCCGAGGCCGTAGCCGACGATGCCGAGCGACCCGACGAGCTCCAGTGGAACAGACATGAATGCTTCCTTTCAGTTTCCGCTGTGTATCAGGGAACGGGTTTGATCAGTGCTCCTCGGCGGCAGCCGAGGAGATGTACTGGGCGGTCAGCAGAGCGAAGATGAAGGCCTGCAGGGATTGCACGAAGATCTCCAGGGTGAAGATCGCCATGGAGAAGATCCAGGCCACGACCCCGGCGACGTTGTTGACGATCTTGTCACTGTGCAGCACCAGGTACTCACCGCCCAGCACGAAGACCAGAATCAGCAGGTGCCCGGCGAACATGTTGGCGAAGAGTCGCAAGGAGAGGGTCAGCGGCCGGATGATGATGTTGGACAAGAACTCGAGCGGAATGATCAACGGCCACATGGCCTTGGGCACACCGGCCGGGAGCGTGGTGTTCTTGAGGTAGCCGAGAGGGCCGAACTTCGCGATGCCGACCCCGTTGTAGATCACCCAGACCAGAAGGGCGAGTCCGTAGGCCCAGCCGACGTGTGACGGGGTGGGCAGCAGCAGCAGCGGGAAGACGCCCCAGAGGTTGTTGACCAGCACGAAGGAGAACAGCGCGATGATCAACGGCAGGTACTTGCGGTAGTCGTGGCCGATCATGTCGCGGGCGATGGTGTTGCGGATGAAGAAGTACGCCGTCTCGCCGATGAACTGGCTCTTGCTCGGCACCATGGCCTGCTTGCGCGCCATGATCAACCAGAAGGCCAAGATGATGATCACCGCGAGGATGGCCTGGAAGACGTACTTGTCGAACCACTCGACCCCGGGAATGATCGGCGGGTAGTCGAAACTATGGACACCGGGTGGCTCGAAGCCCTCCAACGGCATCAGGCTCAGCAGGCCGCTCACCGTTCCCCCTCCGTCGTCGTCTGAGACACCATCGGCTTAGTCCGCCGCCCCGCTGCACGTTGTCGTCGCAGCCCGGCGAGCTTGGTCAGTTCGGCGGGGTCGACCTGACCGAATCTTCTGATGATCGTGTAGACCCCGAAGCCGGCGCCCAGCAGGATTCCCACCGGTACAAGGAAATGCGTGCCCAGGAAGTGATCGCCGAGCCAACCGAGGAAGCCGTAGAACAGGACACCCGAGAGCAGATACGACAGGACGCGCATGCCCTCGTTCATGCCGGCTAATTTCTCGCCCCCTTGCGATCTCGGCTGGTCCCCGTGCATTTCACCGTCGTCCGTCATGGCGAGAGACACGCTAGCAGTGATTGTGTTGTCGGTCACTGATCGGATTCCTCGATGGACGGGGACACGTATTCGGTGTCGTAGGCGCTGATCCGTAGCCGGGAGAACACGAACACCTCGACCGCCAGCCAGCCCGCGACGACCGCGACGGTGGTCACGAAGATCACCATCGGAACGAGTGACGGCCAGGCATCTTGATTCTTGCCGTAGAGCACCAGGACGAGCCCGAGGGTCACCACCCGAGCCGTGTAACTGACCATCGAGACGGTCAGCAGGGTCCGTGCGCCGGCGTCGGCGAACAACACCATCACGTACTGGCCGACACCGTAGAAGAAGAGCACCATCGCCGCGGCCAACGCGGCCGAGATGGCGCCGCTCCGCCCGTAGCCGATGCCGAATCCGACCAGGCAGATCACCGCGGCGCTGACCCCGCCGATCGCCCCACCCAGCAACAGCTTGCGAGCACGGACGACATGGATGCTCGGCGCGCCGGCAGGCTTCGCGACACCCTCGTGTCTGCTCTGAACACTCATGGAGACTGGGAATTCCTTCTCTGCGTCGGCGGTGGACCGTGATCGCCGGAACGGATCGCACCGAACGGGAGTTTGTGAAAACTAGCACAAGCGCGACTCCGCAGTGACGTAAGGGTCCGTGTCTGAAATCCGACGATTTCGGGTCGGTCCGTCGCGGGCCGCGCTGGCGCGACGTCCGCGGCCGATCGTTACGGCAGTGATTCGCCGCGCCGGGCGGCGCTGTCGTGCAGCGGCCGGCCCAGGGTCACCAACATCAAGATCAGCGCGCAGACCGCGACCGTCGCGACGACCGCCCACTGCTGATCGGTGCTGACCAGTCCGAGCACGATCACTCCGAAGGACACCAGCGCCGACCAGATGTACATCAGCAGCACCGCCCGCCGCTGGCTGTGTCCGCGTTCCAGCAGCCGGTGATGGAGATGCTGCTTGTCGGCGACGAACCACCATCGGCCCGCATAGGTGCGCCGGATGAAGGCGAGCATCAGGTCGAGGAAGGGCAGGGCCAGGATCGCCAGCGGCAGGACCAGGGGAAGCACCGTGGGCACGACCCCCCGATCGGCCAGTTGCGAGCTGTCGATCTGACCGGTCAGGCTGATCGTCGACGTGGCCAGCAGCAGACCCAGCAACATCGCGCCCGAGTCGCCCATGAACATCCGGGCCGGAAAGAAGTTGTGCGGCAGGAAGCCGAGGCAGGCGCCGGCGATCGCCACCGTGACCAGGCTCGACGTCGTCGCCCGGGTCAGACCCTCGGTGACCGTCAGCAGATAGGAGTACGCGAAGAACGCCAGGGCACCGATGCCCACGACTCCGGTGGCCAGCCCGTCCAGACCGTCGACGAAGTTGACCGCGTTGGAGCAGAGCACGATGAAGAAGACGGTGATCGCGACCGACGCCGAGGCGTTCAGCGCCACGATCTGCCCGGGCAGCGGGATCCAGAGCATCTTCACGCCGAGCGCGACCGCGATGCCGGCCGCCAGGATCTGCCCGGCGAACTTGGCCAGCGGCGGCAGTTCGAAGAGATCGTCCAGGACGCCGACCAGGCAGATCACCGCGGCGGCGACCAGCACGGCGCGGGAGTCCTGCTGCATCGTCGCCTGTCGGCCGAGAAACGGCAGTTGCCAGGCGATCAAGATGGCTGCGGCGACTCCGGCGAGCATCGCCACGCCGCCGAAGTAGGGCATCTCGATGGTGTGCACGTCGCGGTCCCGGACCTTGGCCAGACGCGCCCATTCGCAGTGCGATCCGCCGGCACAGGCCGCTGACCAGGTAGGTCACGGCGGCCGAGATGAGCATGACCAGCAGATACTCGCGCACTCAGCCGTCCTCGTCGCGGCCTGAGCCTGTCGAGGGCGACTGATCCTGGCCTTCGACAAGCTCAGGCCGCGTGGCGTCGGATCTCTGGCCCCCTCTTCGTGCCCTGAGCCTGTCGAAGGGCTGGCATCATGGCCTTCGACAGCTCAGGCCGCGTGGCATCTCGGCCTCCGCCTTCGACAGCTCGGCTGCGTGCCGCTCTTCGTGCCCTGAGCCTCCTCTTCGGGCTCTGAGCTTCGGGCTCTGGCCGTCGACGGGGCTCCTCGGCTTCCTCGGTCGCATCCAGCAGATCCGGCAGCGTCTCGCGGAGCACCTCGACGTCGATGGCTCCGCGGCGCAGCACCTCGCCCTCGTCGCGCTGGCTGAAGTCGACGATGGTGGACGGCCGTCCGTCGCCCCCGCCGAGCTGCCCGCCGTCGAGATAGACCGCGACCGAGTCGCCCAGCTGCTCGATGGCTTCGTCGCAGGTCAATGCCGCCGGCTGACCGCTGAGATTCGCACTGCTCACCGCCATCGGGCCGGTCTGCCGAAGGACCGCTCGTGCGAGGTCATGGTCCGGCACCCGGAGCGCGATGGTGCCCCCGGTCTCGCCGAGATCCATCCGCAGGCTCGGCTGGATCTTGCAGATGACGGTCAGCGCGCCGGGCCAGTGCTTGTTGACCAGTTGCTTCGCCGCCTCGGGAACGTCGGTGGCCAGCGCGCGAATCAGGCTCGACTCGCCGATCAGCACCGGCGGAGGCATGTCGCGGCCGCGACCCTTGGCGTCGAGCAGCCGTTGCACCGCCTCGGGACTGAACGCGTCCGCGCCGATGCCGTAGACGGTGTCGGTCGGCAGCACGATGCATTCGCCGGCCTCGATGGCCTTCCGGGCGGCGTCGGTCGCCAGGAAATGATCGGCGGTCGTGTCGGTGCAGTCGAAGCGCTGATAGTCGGCTGGTTGCTGCGGAGCCTCGTCCTCGACGAGCACAGGGGTCGGCTCGTCGGGATCGGTCTCGCTCACCGGGCCCATCTTGCCAGAGTCAGCCGCTGCGGACGGCCGTGACGAACCGCGGCCGACCGGCCAGATCGAGGTTGTCGCGTACGCCGACGAAGGCCCCCGTCGCCCGGACGACGGCCGGTGCCGACTCCCCTTGCAGGTCGGCGTGCTCGAAGCACAGCAGGCCGGCCGGGTGGAGCAGCCGGGCCGCGACCCGGACCAGGGTTCGGATCGCGTCCAGGCCGTCGGGTCCGGAGAACAGGGCCAGGCTCGGATCATGATCACGAGCCTCGGGCGCCACCGACTCGTAGGCCTCGAGCGGGATGTAGGGCGGGTTGGCGATGACCAGATCGACGGTGCCGTCCAGCTCGTGCAGCGCGTCCGCCATGTCGCCGACATGCAACCAGACCGGCACGTCGGCGAGATTGCGGGCCGCGTACGCGGCCGCTTCCTCCGACAGCTCGACCGCGTGCACCACTGCCCCGGTGAGCTCGGTGGCGATGGCCTTGGCGATGGCGCCCGATCCGGCGCAGAGCTCCACGACCAGCGGCATCTTCTTGTTCATGATCATCGGTCGCAGCTGGTCGATCGCCCACCCGGTCATCACCTCGGTCTCGGGGCGCGGCACGAAGACGCCGGGGCCGACCTCCAGCTGCAGGTAACGGAAGTACGCGCGGCCGGTCAGGTGCTGCAGCGGGACCCGGCGGGCCCGATCCATGATCAACTTCTGGAAGCGGGAGGCTTGATCATCATCGATCTCGTCCAGCAACGGCAGCCGGAGCGGCTCGATCCCGCAGACGTGGGCCAGCAGCAGCCGGGCATCCTGCTCCGGTGACTCCACACCGGCGGCCCGCAGCGTCGCGGTGGCCTGCGCGAGCACGGGCCGGGCCGCGCTGCTCACGAGACGGCTCTCACGGCAGCGGGATCACGGCTGCTGGTCGCCGACCTGCGACAGCCGCTCCGCGGTCTCGGCATCCTGAAGTGCGGTGATCACCGCCGTGAGATCGCCGTTCAGAACTTGATCAAGGTTGTAGGCCTTGAAGCCGATCCGGTGATCGGAGATCCGGTTCTCCGGGAAGTTGTAGGTGCGGATGCGTTCCGAGCGGTCGACGGTGCGCACCTGGACCCGGCGGGCCGCCGACGCCGCGGTCGCCGCTTCCTCCTCGGCCGCGGCGATCAACCGGGCGCGCAGCATCCGCATGGCCTGCTCGCGATTCTGCAGCTGGGAACGCTCGTTCTGACAGGACACCACGATGCCGGTCGGCAGGTGGGTGATCCGGACCGCGGAGTCGGTGGTGTTGACGCCCTGCCCGCCCGGGCCCGACGAGCGGTAGACGTCGATCCGAAGATCATTCTCGTCGACCGCCACCTCGGTCTCCTCGACCTCGGGCATCACCAGGACCCCCGCCGCCGAGGTGTGCACCCGGCCCTGGGACTCGGTGACCGGGACCCGCTGCACCCGGTGCACGCCGCCTTCGAACTTCAGCACCCCGTACGGCATCGTGCCGGGTTCGCCGACCGACGGTGCCTTGATCGCGACGGTCACCGACTTGTACCCGCCGAGATCGGTCTCCTGGGCGTCGAGCACCTCGACCTTCCAGCCGCGGCCCTCGGCGTACCGGGAGTACATCTTGAGCAGGTCGCCGGCGAACAGCGCGGACTCCTCCCCGCCCTCGCCGGACTTGATCTCCATCAAGGCGTCGGCGGAGTCGTTCGGGTCGCGCGGAGCGAGGAGCTTGGTCAGCCGCTCGGTGATCACCGCGAGTTCGCGCCTCGAGCTCGATCGCCTCGGCCGCGAAGGTCTCATCGACCTCGGCCAGTTCGCGCGCCGCAGCAAGATCATCCGCGACCCGCTCGTAGGAGTCCATCCCCCTGACGATCGGCGTCAGTTCCGCGTACCGCCGGCCGACCTTCCGGGCCCGAGCGAGATCGGTGTGCACGGCCGGATCGGAGAGCGCGGCTTCGAGCTCGGCGAACTCATCGCGCAACGGCCTCGCAGACTCGAACACTCGCTTCCCTCCCTCCGACTCTCAGCGCGCATAGCCCCTGAGAGTCTGACAATCAGGCCGGCAGGCGTGCGAAACGCCGGGAGGCAGGACGATCGTCCCGGCTCCCGGCGTTCTGTCGCTACTTCTTCTTGGCGGGCTGCTTCGCGGCGTACCGCTTCTCGAAGCGGGCCACGCGGCCGCCGGTGTCGAGGATCTTCTGCTTGCCGGTGTAGAACGGGTGGCAGGCCGAGCACACGTCGGCGCGGAGCACTCCGCTCGGTGCGGTGCTGCGAGTGGTGAAGGTGTTCCCGCAGGTACAGCTGACCTGGGTCTCGACGTACGCCGGATGGATATCTGGCTTCATGGGTTTCTCCTTATATCTGTGCACCGGGTCCCCGCGCATGTCGCGCCTCAAATGGGGTGAACCGGCACCAAGGGTTCAGTCTGCCTCAACCACGCCGCGCCCGAGCAAAATTCCCCACCTCCGTCGCGAGCGTCGGCAAGCATGGGCGCCGCTGCTGTCTGGATCGACCGAGCGAACACGACAACGCTTTTCCGTCGTGTGAGCGAGGGAGGAAGACAGCAGCTCCCGCGCCTATGCGGGCGCGAGCGAGACAATACCGTCAGGCCGGAATGACTCTTCGTGATGGCCATCAGGAACTCGGCGTTGCTCTGGGTCTTGCGCAGCCGGTCGAGCAGCATCTCCAGGCCCTGCTGATTGTCCAGCCCGGACAGTACCCGGCGCAGCTTCCAGACGATGGCCAGTTCCTCCTTGCCCATCAGCAGTTCCTCGCGACGAGTGCTGGAGGCGTCGACATCGATGGCCGGGAAGATGCGCTTCTCGGAGAACTCGCGGCGCAACCGCAGTTCCATGTTGCCGGTGCCCTTGAACTCCTCGAAGATCACCTCGTCCATCTTGGAGCCGGTCTCGATCAGGGCCGTGGCCAGAATCGTCAGCGAGCCGCCGCCCTCGATGTTGCGAGCGGCACCGAAGAACTTCTTCGGCGGGTAGAGCGCTGCCGAGTCCACGCCACCGGAGAGGATCCGGCCGCTGGCCGGTGCGGCGATGTTGTAGGCGCGCCCCAGCCGGGTGATGCCGTCGAGCAGGATGACCACGTCGTGGCCCATCTCGACGAGCCGCTTGGCCCGCTCGATCGCCAGTTCGGCGACGGTCGTGTGGTCATCGGCCGGGCGGTCGAAGGTGGATGCGATCACTTCGCCCTGCACGGCGCGCTGGAAGTCGGTGACCTCCTCGGGACGTTCGTCGACCAGCACCACCATCAGCTTGACCTCGGGATTGTTGGTGCTGATGGCGTTGGCGATGGCCTGCATGATCATCGTCTTGCCGGCCTTGGACGGGGAGACGATCAGGCCGCGCTGGCCCTTGCCGACCGGAGCGACGAGATCGATGATCCGGCCGGTGACCTGGCTGGGCGTGGTCTCGAGCTTGAGCCGTTCCTGGGGATACAGCGGGGTGAGCTTGGCGAACTCGGGCCGGTTCTTCGCCAGCTCCGGATCACCACCGTTGATGGTCTCCAGGCGGACCAGCGGATTGAACTTCTCCTTGCGGTCGCCGTCCCGGGGGGCGCGGATGACGCCGGTGACGACGTCGCCCTTGCGCAGGCCGAACTTCTTGACCATCGAGAGCGAGACGTACGCGTCGTCGTTGCCGGGCAGGTAGCCCTCGGTGCGGACGAACGCATAGTTGTCCAGCACGTCCAGGATCCCGCGCGCCGGCACGAGCACGTCGTCCTCGGAGACCGTGGGCTCGGACTCGTAACGCTCGATGGTGGCGGTTCCCCCGCGATTGCGGCGGTTCTGCCGGTCCCGGCTGCGCCGCCGCCGGCCACGACGGTTGCCGCCGTCGTCATCCCAGTCCTGGCCGCCGCGGTTCTGGCTGTCCCGGTTCGGGCCCTGGTCGCGGTTCTGGCCCTGGTTGTCGCGGCCCTGGGACTGGTTGTCGCGCCCCTGGTTGTCGCGGTTCTGGTTGTCGCGGCCCTGGCCCTGGTTGTCGCGGCCCTGGTCGCTCTGGTTGTCCCGGCCCTGCTGTCCCTCTGGTTGTCGCGGTTCTGGCCCTGGTTGTCGCGGTTCTGGTTGTCGCGATTCGGGGACTGGTCGCGGTTGTTGCGCCGGTCACGCCGGTCGTTCTGCCGACCGTCACGTTGGCCGTCGGCGCGCTCCGGCGTCGCCGGACTGCGCCGGCTGGCCGCCGTCGGCGGCCTCGCGCCGGACGGGCTGGGCCTCCTCGCGCCGCTCGTTGACCTCGCGCGGCGCTTGCTGCTGAAGGTCGTTGAGTGCGGCGGCCACCTCGGAGTTGGCGGCCTGTTCGCGCGGCGGATGATCGCCGTTGGTCCGGGGCGGCGCTGCGGGCGCCGCTGGCTGCGCCCTGCGCCGCCCTGGGCGGACTTGATCGCGTCGATCAGCTGACCCTTGCGCATCGCGCCGGTGCCCTTCAGGCCGAGCGAACTGGCCAGCTGCTTGAGCTCCGGCAGCACCATCGCGTCGAGCCCGGAGCCCTTGCGGCGGCGGGTGTTCTGCTCGCTGTGATCGCCTGCGCCAGCCTGTTCGTGGGGAGCGCTCGTCACTTCGGCGAGATCTGTCAAGGTGTGTCCTTCTCATTTCGGGCGCCTGGGCGCCCACCACTATCGGGTCGTTCGTAAGGTCTTCAGCCGTCGGATGACGGTTCACGTGATGATGGTGACGGAGACATACTGGCAAAGAAATTGTTTGTCTGCGTCGCGCCTGACCTTTGAGGCGATGCCTGGGCTTTGCTCGCATGCTCTGAGTTGCTCGGCATGTTCAGGTTAGCACCTGACGCCACGATTGCGTCATATTCGGACCATCGTGGCTAGCTCGGACTCATTTCGATCCGCGACACGATCGAGGCGCCAGGTCCGATACGGGCCTGCCGCAGCATAAATCCGGGCGTCGGGAGATCGCACGAGAACGGCCAGGTCAGCGGCCTCTCCCAGGACCAGCACCTCGGCCCCGCCCCGCTGATGACTGCCGCGAATCCCTTGTTTCGAAGGGTTTTCACCAATTCGTACGAGCGCGGCATGGCCGGCTCGCGATAACTCTGGTGCAGCCAGTCGTGGGTGGCGTCGTAGAGCCGGGCCGGATCGCCGGCCATGGCGTGGACCAGCAGGGCGGCTCGTCCGGAGTTGGCCGCGGCGTCGACGTGCGGCACCGTTGCCGGGAGCAGGTTGCGCGCCGCCCCGGTCGACACTCCCGCCTGGGGAATGAAGATCGCGGCGCCGATCGACCCCGTCACCGGTGACCGCACCACGCTCACGCCGTCACGGCCCTCGTACGCCAGCACGAAGCCGCCGTGGATGGCTGCCGCCACGTTGTCGGGATGGCCTTCGATCGCGTTCGCGTGGCGCAGCAACCACGCGGGTTCGGGATCGGTCTCGGCCAGCCCGGCCGCCGCCACCAATCCGGCGACGATGGCCGCAGCGGACGAACCCAGACCCCGGCCGTGCGGGATGGTGTTGTGGCAGCTCAACCTGAGGCCGGGTGCCGCAACGCCGAGATCGGCGAGACCGACCAGAACCGAACGGATGATCAGATGGCTCTCGTCCCGCGGGATCGCGTCGGCGCCCTCGCCCGAGACGTCGATCTGAAAGCTGTGCTCGAGCACGGTGATCGTGACCTGTTCGCGCCAGTCGAGGGCGAGACCGAAGCAGTCGAAGCCCGGGCCGAGGTTGGCGCTGGTCGCCGGCACCTCGACGGTGACCGCGGCCCCTAGCCGCGCAGACCGCATACCGACGCGATCGCCGTCAGATCAGCGGCCACGACCTCAGCCTGCACGGGCCCGCGGCCGGAGAGCGCGGTCTCGATGTCCTTCAGACCGTGGCCGGTGACGGTGACCGCGATCTGCAGCCCGGATTCGACCTCGCCGCGGGCGTGCTTGGCCAGCAGTCCGGCCACACCGGCCGCTGACGCCGGCTCGACGAAGATGCCTTCCTTGGCGGCCAGGAACGCCTGCGCCGCGAGAATCTGCTCATCGGTCACGGCTTCGATCAGCCCATGAGATTCGTCCCGCGCCGCGATGGCCAGGTGCGCCGAAGCCGGATTGCCGATCCGGATCGCGGTCGCCACGGTTTCGGGATCGAGCACCGGGTGGCCGAGGACCAGAGGTGCGGCGCCGGCGGCCTGGAAACCCCACATCCGCGGTAACCGCGTCGCCTTGCCGGCCGACGCGTACTGGGTGTAACCCCGCCAGTAGGCCGAGATGTTCCCGGCGTTTCCCACCGGCATGACGTGCAGATCCGGCGCGTCGCCGAGATCGTCGACCACCTCGAACGCGGCGGTCTTCTGACCCTCGATCCGGATCGGGTTGACCGAGTTCACCAGCGCCACCGGGTAGTCGTCGGCCAGTTTGCGGGCCAGTTCCAGGCAGTCGTCGAAGTTGCCGTCGATCTGCACCACCTTGGCGCCGTGCACGATGGCCTGGGCGAGTTTTCCGGTGGCGATCCGGCCGGCGGGCAGCAGCACGATCGGCAGCAGTCCGGCCTTCGCCGCGTACGCCGCTGCCGAGGCCGAGGTGTTCCCGGTCGAGGCGCACACCACGGCCTGTGCGCCGGCTGCCGGCGGACACGGTGAGCGCGACCGTCATCCCGCGATCCTTGAACGATCCGGTCGGGTTGGCCCCCTCGACCTTGATCCAGACCTCGCAGCCGAGACGGTCGGACAGCACGTCGGCCTCGACCAGCGGGGTACTGCCCTCGCCGAGGGTGATCACCGGATCGGTGTCGGCCACCGGGAGCCACTGGCGGTATCGGGCGATCACGCCGCGGGAGGGCTGACGCCGGATCGGCGCCCGCACGGCACCACCTCCGGCTGACTCTGGGATCACGTCACTCCCCTTCGACTCGCATCACGCTGGTCACGTCGCGGACGACGTCGAGATCGCGCAGCGAGGCGACCGTGTCACTCAGCGCCGAATCGAGCGCGCGATGGGTGACGATCACCAGTTGAGCCTCTTCACCGCGCTCATTCTGCCGGACCGTCTGGATCGACACGTCATGCTTGGCGAAGACCTGGGCGATCTGCGCGAGCACCCCGGCGACGTCGAGGACCTCGAGTTGGAGGTGATAGCGCGTCGACACGCTGCCGATCTGGGTCACCGGCCGCGCGGCGTAGCTCGACTCCCCCGGTCCGACCGCGCCGCGGACGCGGTTCCGCGCCACGGTGACGAGGTCTCCCAGCACAGCGCTGGCCGTCGGTGAACCACCGGCACCGGGACCGTAGAACATCAGCCGACCCGCGGACATCGATTCCACGAAGACCGCGTTGTACGCGCCGCCGACGCTGGCCAGTGGATGGCTTCGGGGGATCATCGCCGGATGCACGCGGACCGACACGGTGCGCTCCGCGCTTGACGAGTCGGGCGGGGAGAGCTGGCAGATGGCCAGCAGCTTGACCACACAGCCGATCTGCCGAGCCGAATTGATGTCGGAGGAGGTGATCTCGGTGATGCCCTCGCGATACACATCGGCGCTGGTCACCCGCGTGTGGAACGCCAGGCTGGCCAGGATCGCCGCCTTGGCGGCGGCGTCGAACCCCTCGACATCGGCGGTCGGGTCCGCCTCGGCATAGCCCAGCTCCTGGGCTTGGGCCAGCGTCTCGGCGAATCCGGCGCCCTCGGTGTCCATCTTGTCGAGGATGAAGTTGGTCGTCCCGTTGACGATGCCGATCACGGCGGTGATCTCGTCGCCGACCAACGACTCCCGCAGCGGCCGGATGATGGGGATCGCGCCGGCGACCGCGGCCTCGAAGTAGAGATCGGCTTTGGCCTGTTCGGCGGCGGTGAACAAGGTAGCCCCGTCGGCGGCGAGCAGGGCCTTGTTGGCGGTGACCACCGACGCGCCGTGCTCCAAGGCCGACAGGATCAGCGACCGGGCGGGTTCGATCCCGCCGATCACCTCGATCACCAGATCCACGTCGTCGCGGGAGACCAGAGCCTCGGCGTCGGCGGTGAACAGGGCTGGGTCGATGCCCGGCCGTTCGCGGTTGAGCCGTCGCACAGCGATTCCGACCAGGTCCAGGCGCCGACCGACCCGAGCCTCCAGGTCCGCGGCCTGTCCGATCAGCAGCCGGGCGACCTCCGAGCCCACGGTGCCGCACCCCAAAAGGGCGACGCCCAGCGGCGGGCTAGCCACTGTCAAGACAACTCGATGTCAAGGCACTCATGTCAACGCAACTACCTCATCTGGACCTATTGCCGCGGGCAGGGGCGAGCGGCGGATTTATTCTTCCCCATCGGGCATTGTGGCGCGAAACTATCCCAGATCAGCCGACATCGAGAGCGAGCAGGTCCTCGATGGTCTCCCGGCGGATCAAGACGGTGATCTTGCCGTCGCGAACTGCGATCACCGGTGGCCGCGGCACATGGTTGTAATTGCTGGCCATCGACCGGCTGTAGGCGCCGGCCGCCGGCACGGCGATCAGATCGTCGTCGGCGATGTCGGCGGGCAGGAACTCGTCCCGGACCAGGATGTCGCCGCCCTCACAATGTTTGCCCACGACCCGGGCCAGCGCCGGCAGGGCTTCTGAGCGCCGCGAGGCCAGGGTCGCCGAGTATTCC
This sequence comes from uncultured Actinomycetota bacterium, assembly GCA_963765975.1. GTDB lineage: Bacteria > Actinomycetota > Actinomycetes > Propionibacteriales > Propionibacteriaceae > Microlunatus. Next base: position 233,333 of record CAVXYL010000011.1, read on the forward strand.
GCCGCGTACAGCGCCGTGCGGATGTTGTCGCTCATCCCGCCGTCGACCGCGACGTAGAGCCGGCTCGCGCCGCCGTCCAGTGCGACCGGCTTGACCGTGCCGACCCGGTACAAGGCAAAGGCGCTCGGGCCGCTGATCGCCCGGCCGGGTTCGATGGACAGGTGCGGAACCGCGATGTCGAGCGTCGCGCACTCGTGCTCGATGATGCCGCGCAGGGCGCTGGCCAGCGCCTCGGGTGTGGACGGGGAATCGGCACTGGTGTACGCGATGCCGAACCCGCCACCGAGGTCCAGTTCGCCCATCTCCACCCCGGTCGCGGTGCGGAAATCGGCGTGCAGCCGGAGCGTCCGGCGCGCGGCGACCTCGAATCCGTCCGCATCGAAGATCTGCGATCCGATGTGGGAGTGGATGCCGACCAGGTCGAGCGCCGGGTGGTCGTGGCAGGCCCGCAGCGCCTGAGCCGCGGTGCCGCCGGCGATCGAGAAGCCGAACTTCTGGTCCTCGTGTGCGGTGGCGATGTACTCGTGGGTGTGCGCTTCGACCCCGGTGGTGACCCGGACCATCACCCGCGGGCGGACGCCGAGCTCGGTGGCCAACCGGCCGAGCCGGGCGATCTCGTCGAAGGAGTCGACGATGATCCGGCCGACCCCGGCCGTGAGGCCCTGGCGCAGTTCGTCGACGCTCTTGTTGTTGCCGTGCAGACCGACCTTGTCGAGCGCGACGCCGGCCCGTTGCACCACGGCGAGCTCGCCGCCGCTGCAGACGTCGATACCGAGGCCTTCTTCGCTCACCCAGCGGGCGACCGCGGAGCAGAGGAACGACTTTGCCCGCGTAGTAGACATCCCAACCGGCGAAGGCGTCGGCGAAGGCCCGAGCGCGCGCCCGCAGGTCCGCTTCGTCCACCACGTAGGCCGGCGTGCCCACCTGGTCGGCGATCTCGGTGACACTGACTCCGGCAACTGTCAGCACACCGTCGTCACCCTTGCTGACGCCGGCACTCCACAGCCGAGGCAGCAAGGCGTTGACGTCTCCGGGGACCGCCAGCCAGCCCGGGGCACGCGCGGCGACATCGGCGTGGATCGAACCGGCGACGTGCATGTGCGTCATAGCTGGGAACTGTGCCAGCCGCCTCGAGTGGAGCTGCGTCTCGCGGTGCGTCCACGGTGGCGGCGAGCTGCGCATCACCGCCAGCGAGGGGGTGGCCGCGCGTACGCATCCGGCGACCAGCAGCAGGGCGCCGGCGGCGGTGAGGGCAACGTCGATCCGATGTCGTCGACGACGGGCCACTCGCCGAGGATAGAACGCTGGTGGGGCGGGAGGCTTCGCGCTGGTAGATTGTCTCGCCGGGCCCCCGTAGCTCAGGGGATAGAGCACCGCCCTCCGGAGGCGGGAGCGCAGGTTCGAATCCTGCCGGGGGCGCCGACATATCACCTGGTCAGCGTCTGATGATCTTGAAATCGCAGTACCGCGTGCAATATATGTGCAATATCGCGACCCCCTAGGTTGGCCTTCCACCCTCGCCGACCGGGCCTGGTGGCGTGACCACCAGGGACCCGGGAACGTCCAGACCCCACGGGCAGCACCACGCCGGGGCGGGGTGTGACGGCGCTGGGCTGGTTGTGCTGATGGTGGTCTTCGGGCGCGTTTCGGGTGCCCATTTCTCGTTGGTGTCGGCCGCCGACCGGTTCGTGGGTCAGCGCGAGAAGGGATCGGACTCGACCCGGCGCTTGGCTTAGGTCGGCCCGCGGAACTCCCGACAACCGCTCGGGATAACGAGCTGATGCCGCCGAGGTTTCATTCATGCCCACCGCCTCGGGTGGGCGGCACGAGGTCGACTTGTCCATGTCTCCAAGTCGAGTAGCCGCACACGATGGAAGCGTGTGCGAAAAGCGGCTTCGCATGTTAGACGTCTGTGAGAAATCGCTGCCATGCCGCGTCGGCGGTGTGGGCTTGGTTCCGTGGTTGACGTTGCCTTTGTTTCGGTGATCGTGGCAGTTTTCGCCTTGGTCTGGTTGATGCTGCGCGCGGTGGAGAAGCTGTGACCGCGGAGTACATCGTCGGTCTTGTCATCTTGGGCGCCCTCGCGGTCTACCTGGTCGCCGCCTTGCTCTTCCCCGAGAGATTCTGATGTCCGATACCGTTGCCGGTCTGCTCCAAATCGGTCTGCTTCTTGTCCTACTTGCCGCGTGTTACCGGCCTATGGGTTCCTACCTGGCGCGGACCTTCACGTCCGAGCGGCACCACCGGGTTGAACGGGGCGCGTATCGGCTGCTCAGCGTCAATGGTGACGCTGAGCAGAACTGGGCGGTGTACGCGCGCTCGGTGCTGGCGTTCTCGGCGGTCAGCGTTCTGCTGCTGTTCGGGTTGCAACGCCTGCAGGCCGCCTTGCCGCTGTCGAACGGTCGGCCCGGGGTCGAGGCGGCACTCGCGTTCAACACGGCGGCGTCATTCGTCTCGAACACAAACTGGCAGAACTATGTACCCGAGGTCGTGATGGGCCACCTGGTCCAGATGGCTGGGCTGGCGGTGCAGAACTTCGTCTCGGCGGCGGTCGGGATCGCGGTGGCTGTGGCCCTGATGCGGGGCTTTGCGCGCCAGCAGACGACGCTGGTCGGAAACTTCTGGGTCGACCTGGTCCGCACCTGCTGGCGCGTCCTGCTGCCGATCTCCGTCATCGGGGCGTTGGCGCTGGTGGCGATGGGCATTCCGCAGAATCTTTCTCCGGGTCACGCGGTGACATCGTTGGTCGGTCAGGCCCAGGCCATCCCGGGCGGTCCGGTCGCATCCCAGGAAGTGATCAAGGAGCTGGGCACGAACGGGGGCGGTTTCTACAACGCGAACTCGGCCCACCCGTTCGAGAATCCGAACCCGTTGTCCAACCTCTTCACCACCTTTCTCATGCTGGTCATCCCGGTGAGCCTGACCCGCACCTTCGGGCTGATCGTCGGTGACAAGCGGCAGGGCTACGCGTTGCTCGGGGTGATGGCGACGATCTGGGGCGCGTTCGTGGCGGCGACCACGTTCTTCGAGGTCCGGGGTACGAGCGCGCTTGCGGCGCGGGCAGCCGGAGGCGCGATGGAGGGCAAGGAAACCCGATTCGGGGAATGGGCATCGACGCTGTGGGCGATGACGACGACTGGTACCTCCACCGGTGCGGTGAACGCGGCCCACGACTCCCTCACGCCCTTCAGCGGCGGCTTCGCGCTGTTCCACATGATGCTCGGGGAGGTCACCCCCGGCGGCACCGGTTCCGGGCTCTACGGAATGCTCGTGCTGGCCGTTCTCGCCGTGTTCGTAGCCGGTCTGATGGTCGGACGTACGCCGGAGTACCTAGGAAAGAAGATCACCGCGCGCGAGATGAAGCTTGTCTCGCTCTACATCTTGACCACTCCGGTGCTGGCCCTGGCCGGGACGGCCGTCGCGATGGGGCTGTCGAGTGCGCGATCCTCGATCTTCAATCCAGGACCGCACGGCTTCTCTGAAGTGCTGTATGCGTTCACCTCGGCGTCGAACAACAACGGCAGCGCCTTCGGCGGACTGAGTGGCAATACGCCGTTCTACAACATCGCCCTCGGGCTCTGCATGCTGCTGGGCCGGTTCGTCCCGATGGTCCTGGTCCTGGCACTGGCCGGCTCCTTGGCCCGGCAACAACCGGTGCCGGTGACCTCGGGCACCTTGCCGACCCACCGCCCGCTGTTCGTCTCGATGCTGGTCGGCGTCGTGGTGATCGTGACCGGGCTGACCTACTTCCCGGCTCTCACGCTCGGACCGCTCGCCGAAGGGCTGTGATCATGACTGTTTCCCTGCAGCATCGACCGAAGCCGCCCGCGGCCGCACCAGGCGCGCGCCTGAGTTCCGGGGCATTCCAGCCGGGAATGCTGCTGACCTCAGTGCCGGCGGCACTGCGCAAGCTTGATCCGCGGGTGATGGTGAAGAACCCGGTGATGTTCGTCGTGGAGGTGGGCGCCGCGGTCTCCACGGTGCTCGCGATCGTTGACCCGACGGTCTTCGTGTGGTCGATCGTCGTCTGGCTCTGGCTGACGGTCGTGTTCGCCAATCTGGCCGAGGCGGTCGCCGAGGGTCGCGGGAAGGCGCAGGCCGACACGCTGCGTCTCGCGAAGACCGAGACGACGGCCCGTCGGCTGCTCCCGGGCAGTGCCGAGGAGCGGGTGCCGGCGTCGACCCTGCGACCCGGTGATCAGGTGGTGGTGGAAGCGGGCGAGACCATTCCGGGTGACGGGGACGTCATCGACGGCGTCGCCAGTGTCGACGAGTCGGCGATCACCGGCGAATCGGCTCCGGTCATCCGCGAGTCCGGCGGTGATCGCAGCGCGGTGACCGGCGGGACCAAGGTGCTGACCGACCGGATCGTCGTGCAGATCACCACCAAGCCGGGCGAGAGCTTTCTCGACCGGATGATCGCCCTGGTCGAGGGGGCCGCCCGGCAGAAGACCCCGAACGAGATCGCCCTGAACATCTTGCTGACCAGTCTGACCATCATCTTCCTGCTGGCGACCGCGACCCTGCCGCCGTTCGCCCGCTACGCCGGTGTCGAACCGAGGCTGGTGTTGCTCGTCGCCTTGCTGGTCTGCCTGATCCCGACCACGATCGGCGCCCTGCTGTCCGCGATCGGCATCGCCGGGATGGACCGTCTGGTGCAACGCAATGTGCTCGCCTTGTCCGGACGAGCGGTCGAGGCGGCGGGGGACGTCAACACCCTGCTGTTGGACAAGACCGGCACCATCACGCTCGGCAACCGACAAGCCACCGAGATCATCCCGTGTGACGGGCTGTCCGCTGCCGTACTCGCGGATGCCGCCCAACTCGCAAGTCTCGCTGATGAGACCCCCGAGGGGCGATCTGTCGTCGTGCTGGCCAAGTCGCAGTACGGCCTGCGCGAGCGCGATCCCGGTGAGCTGTCGCGGGCGCACTTCGTCGGGTTCACCGCCCAGACGCGGATGAGCGGGGTCGACATCGACGGCCGGCAGATCCGCAAGGGCGCCGCCGGGGCGGTGATGGCCTGGATCAGCGCACACGGCGGCGAGGTCGACGAGCACGCTCAGGACCGTGGTCGATCAGATCTCCGCATCCGGTGGAACCCCACTGGTGGTGGCGGAGAAGCAGGGCGAGGAAGCTCGGGCGCTCGGCGTCATCGACCTCAAGGATGTGGTCAAGGAAGGAATCCGGGAGCGTTTCGACCAGATGCGCCGGATGGGCATCCGGACGGTGATGATCACCGGCGACAACCCGCTGACCGCGAAGGCCATCGCTGACGAAGCCGGTGTCGACGACTTCCTCGCCGAGGCGACACCTGAGGACAAGATGGCCCTGATCCGGGCCGAACAGCAGGGTGGACGGCTGGTGGCCATGACCGGTGACGGCACCAATGACGCGCCGGCGCTCGCGCAGGCCGACGTGGGCGTCGCGATGAACACCGGGACGTCGGCGGCCAAGGAGGCCGGCAACATGGTCGACCTTGATTCGAACCCGACCAAGCTGATCGAGATCGTCGAGATCGGCAAGCAGATGCTGATCACCCGCGGGGCACTGACGACGTTCTCGATCGCCAATGACGTCGCCAAGTACTTCGCGATCCTGCCGGCTCTGTTCGCCGGGGCCTATCCCGGGCTGGCGTCGCTGAACATCATGCGACTGGGATCGGCCGAGTCGGCCATCTTGTCGGCGGTGATCTTCAACGCGCTGGTCATCATCGGACTGGTGCCCTTGGCGCTGCGCGGCGTTCGCTACCGCCCGTCCTCGGCGCAGGCGCTGCTCCGCCGGAACTTGGTCATCTACGGCCTCGGCGGACTGGTGACACCGTTCGTCGGCATCAAACTCATCGACCTGCTGGTCAGTCTGCTGCCCGGCATCGGCTGATTCCAAGCGACAGAGAAAGGAGATCGTCATGGTCAGTCAGGGATGGTCATCGGTCCGCCAGGTGGGCGCCGCCGTTCGGGCCGTCCTGGTGTGTACGGCCGTCCTCGGCCTGCTGTACCCACTGGCGGTCACCGGTGCCGCACAGCTGGTGCGGCCGTCGCAGGCCGACGGCTCCCTGGTGCGCGTCGACGGGCGCGACGTGGCATCCACCCTGATCGGGCAGGCGTACACCCGGCCGGTGATCAGGGACGGTCAGCCTCAGGTCGATTCGGACGGACAACCCCAGATGGAGCCTGATCCGGCCTGGTTCCAGACCCGCCCGTCAGCGGTCGACTACGACGCGATGGGCAGTGCCGCCTCGCAGCTCGGACCCAACAATCCCGACCTGATCGCCTCGATCCAGGACCGCCGCGCCACCGTCGCCGCGTTCGAAGGGGTGCCGCCGAATGCGGTTCCCGCGGACGCTGTGACCGGCAGCGGCAGCGGCCTGGATCCTCAGATCAGCCCGGCGTACGCGGCGATCCAGGTCGCCCGGGTCGCGCGGACCCGAGGAATAGACCAGGTGCGGGTGCAGGAACTGGTCACCGCACACACCCGCGGTCGTACGCTGGGATTTCTCGGGGAACCACGGGTCAATGTGGTGGAGCTGAACCGTGCCCTCACCGAGCTCCGGTGAGTTCTGGTTCTCCAGGCCTTGGGATAGGACGCCATGACGACGGCACGCGGGCATCTGCGGATCTACCTCGGCGCCGCTCCGGGCGTCGGGAAGACCTACGCCATGCTCAGCGAAGGCAGCCGACGACGGGAACGGGGCACCGACGTCGTCGTCGGCTTCGTCGAGACCCACGGCCGAAGCCACACCGCGGAGCTGATCGAAGGCCTCGAGGTCGTGCCACGCAAGGTCGTGCAGTACCGCGACGTCACCTTCACCGAGATGGACCTTGCCGCCGTGCTGGCCCGCAAGCCCGAGGTCGCGCTGGTCGACGAACTCGCTCATACCAACGTGCCGAGCAGCGGACCGCACACCAAACGCTGGCAAGACATCGACGACCTGTTGGACGCCGGCATCGACGTCATCTCCACGGTCAACATCCAACACCTCGAATCGATCAACGACGTGGTCCACAAGATCACCGGGGTGCCGCAACGCGAGACCGTGCCCGACGTGATCGTCCGCCGCGCGGACCAGATCGAGCTGATCGACATGTCCCCCGAGGCGCTGCGCCGGCGGATGGCCCATGGCAACATCTACTCCGCCGACAAGGTCGATGCTGCACTCAGCAACTACTTCCGGCCCGGCAACCTCGCCGCGCTGCGGGAGCTGGCTCTGCTGTGGCTGGCCGACCGGGTCGACGCCGGACTGCAGGCCTATCGGCAACAACACGACATCGTCGGCACCTGGGAGGCGCGCGAACGGGTCGTGGTCGGTCTCACCGGCGGCCCCGAGGGCGACACCCTGATCCGGCGTGCCGCCCGGATCGCCGCCCGGTCGGGTGGTGATCTGCTCGCCGTCCATGTCAGCCAGTCCCGACGGCCTGACCGGCGCCGACCCGCGGCAACTGCGCCAGCAGCGCCAGCTCACCGAGGATCTCGGCGGCTCGTACCACCAGATCATCGGCGACAACGTGCCCGACGCGTTGCTGTCGTTCGCCCGGGCCGAGAACGCCACCCAACTGGTGCTCGGCGGCAGCCGGCGATCCCTGCTCGCCAGCATGTTCAGCGGTCTGGGCATCGGCGCGACCACCATTCGCGACTCCGGCGACATCGACGTGCACATCGTGACGCACTCACAAGTCGGCAAGGGTCGGCTCCCCCGCCGCCAGGGCGCGTTGAGCGTCCGACGCCAGGTGCAAGGTTTTGTGCTGGCGGTCGCGCTGCCGGTCCTCATCACCGTGGCCCTGTCGGCCGATCCAGGGACCGCTCAATCTCGCCAGCGACGTCCTGGCCTTCCAACTGGCCATCATCGTCGTCGCGCTGGTGGGTGGCCTCTGGCCGGCAATCCTGGCCGCGGTCGGTTGCTCCATCCTGCTGAACTACTACTTCACCCCGCCCCTGCGCGCCTTCACGATCGCGGAAACCAACGACGCAGTGGCCCTCGGGGCCTTCGTCCTGGTCGCTTTGCTGGTGAGTTCGGTCGTCGACCGGGCCGCCCGCCGGACCCGCCAAGCCGCCCGCGCCTCGGCCGAAGCCGAAACCCTGGCCACCCTGGCCGGCACCGTCCTGCGCGGCGAAACAGGACTCCCGGCGCTGCTCGAGCGCGTGCGCGAATCCTTTGGTATGAGATCAGCCGCCTTGCTGGAGGACGGAGATTCGGGTTGGCACCAGATCGCGAGCGCCGGACACTCCGACTGCCGACGACCCCAGGACGGTGATGTCACGGTGCCGGCTCGAGAGGACCTGGTCCTGGTGCTGCAGGGCCGAAACCTCGCCGCCGACGAACATCGCCTGGTCGGCGCGTTCGCCGACCACGCCGCGGCGCTGGTCGATCGGGGCCGGCTGACCGAGGCAGCCGCCGAGGTGAGGCCGTTGGCCGAGGCGGATCGGTTGCGGACGGCGCTGCTCCGCGCGGTCGGACACGACCTCCGAACTCCACTCGCCGCGGCCAAAGCGTCGGTGACCAGCCTCCGGAGCTCCGACATCGAATGGACCGCCGCGGAGCAGAACGAGCTACTCGGTACGGCAGACGAGGCCATCGACCGGCTGAGTGGACTGGTCGACAACCTGCTCGATCTCAGCCGGCTGCAGGCCGGCGTCCTCCCAGTGTTCCTGCGCCCGACCTCGCTCGACGAGGTGGTGCCGGCCGTGCTCAAGGAGCTCGGCGAGAACAGCTCACGTGTTCTCGTCGACATCCCGCACACGCTGCCTTTGGTGCAGGCCGACCCGCCACTGCTGGAGCGCGTCGTCGTCAACCTCGTCGGCAACGCGATCCGGCACGCCTCGTCCGAGTCGCCTCCCCTCCTGACGGCCAGCGCTTTCGCCGACCAGGTGCAGATCCGCGTCGTCGACCGTGGACCCGGCATCCCCCGCGAGACAACGAGACCGGGCCTTCGTCCCGTTTCAACGGCTCGGCGACACCGACAACACCACCGGCGTCGGATTGGGCCTCGCGCTTGCCCGGGGACTCACCGAAGCCATGGGCGGCACTCTCGAGCCAGAAGACACCCCCGGCGGCGGGCTCACCATGGTCGCCTCACTGACCGTCGTCCCCGCCGGAGATGCCGCCGAGCTGGTGCCCGGGACCCGGGAACGGCGAAGCCACGAGGAGGAGGCCGGTGACTGAGGTGCTGGTCGTCGATGACGAACCGAGCCTGGTACGAGCCCTGCAGATCAACCTGAAGGCCCGTCACTACCAGGTGCGGACCGCCGTCACCGGCACCGACGCCCTCCAGGTCGCCGCCAGCCATCCGCCCGACATCGTCATCCTCGACCTGGGCCTGCCCGACCTCGACGGCGTGCAGGTCATCCAGGGACTGCGAGGGTGGACCACCGTCCCCATCATGGTGCTGTCCGGCCGCGCCGACAGCGCCGACAAGGTCCAAGCGCTCGACGCCGGCGCCGACGACTACCTGACCAAACCGTTCGGCATCGATGAACTGCTGGCGCGGATGCGCGCGCTGCTGCGACGCGCCGACCAGACCGTCGAAGAGCCGGTCGTCGAACTGGAGGCCGCGACCATCGACCTTTCCGCGCGGCGCGTCACCGTCGGCGATCAGGGCGTCCAGCAGGAGGTGCGGCTCACCCCGACCGAATGGCATCTGATCGAAGTCCTGCTCCGGCACCCCGGCAAACTCATCTCCCAAGCGCAACTGCTCCGCGAGGTATGGGGTCCCGGCTACGAAAACGCCCAAGGCAACCTCCGCTTCTACATGGGCCAACTCCGCCGAAAACTCGAGGCCGACCCCGCCCGTCCGCGACACCTGATCACCGAACCCGGCATGGGCTACCGCTTCCAGCCATCAGCCAGGAACGACACCTGAGGATCCCGCCAAGAACCGCCGCAACCCGAATCGATAGTTCGTGACGGCACAAGTCCAGGCTTGTTCACAGCCATCTCTTGCGTTTGAAGATCGTAAAGAGAATCGCGGCGAAGAATACGATCATGAGTGTTGAGGCGACAACTCCCCCACTGGTCCCGAACCCGGGGTAGGCGACGTTCTGTCCGAAGAATCCGGTGACCGCAGTGGGCACGGCGAAGATCGCGACCCACGCGGTGATCCGACGCATGTCTTCGTTTTGTTGGACACCAATGGATGCTGATTTCTCAGCGGCAATAGTCATATGTGTCGAAGTGCGCGTCTGGTAGAACTCGATCACGCCGTGCAGGAACTCCCGCTGGCCGTCCGCCATGGTCTTGATCACCTCGAACTGATCGGCAATGTCGGCGAACAAGGGCGGTGCAGCATCGGGTAGGAAGCGGACAAGTCGCGCCATCCGCCCATATGTTGTACTGCTGTGCACGGCGATGGTCCGCACCGCGAGGAGCACATACCACGCCTGGAACAATTCCTCGAGGAACGCCTCCGGATCCTCCAGGTCCTGACCGATCATGACCCGCTGCTCAAGCAGCCCAGACTCTTTCGCGAAAGTCGCAACCAAGTCCGACTCGCGTCGGATCATGGCGGAGACGATTGCATGCGACAACTCGAACGGAGACCCCAGTCGCTGATGTTTCGCTTCGAGCCGGCGGAGCACGGAGTCGGTGTCCAGGAAGGCAACCTCTGGAGCCACTGCCGGGTTCAGCGGACCATGGACCGTGACCAGATAGTTCGTCCCCACAAACTGGTCAAGCTCGACGTAATGCACATGACCTTGCTTCCCGACTTTCGGTGAATGAAGAACAGAAAACACGTATTCGGGATAGATATGAACCTTGGACACATGATTCCGCTCGACGCAGTCCCGCACGGCAATCTGGTGGAATCCGAACACCCCCGACAGCACCTCAAGGGCGGCCGGGTCACAGACCGGGATGTCCACCCAGACGACCGCGTCCTGGCGTTCGAGCAACCGCGGGAGCTCCCCGATCTCATGTCTCTCGACACCTGCGTCGCAGACAAGCCGTACATCCATCCGATTCACCAATCCCCATGACGAGGCACACCGCCACGCCCAGCATGAATCCAACGCGCGCGCCCGAGGAAACAGTCGCGGCGATTTCTCACACAGCTCTAACAGCATCGCCTCCTTTCCCCACGCCGTTTCACCGCCCACGCTGGTGAAGCTGAATTCATGGACAAGCCGAGCTCAACGACTGCTGGCTGGTGGCCCGAGGCGGGACCGCGACTGCCGTCCCGTACGAACTGGCACATCATGACCATGCTCCGGCTAGATGCCTGCACGTGGGTCGACGTCGTCGATCCCGAATCCCCCACACTGCAGCGGGATGCACGTCCGCGACCACGGCCGACGGCTCCCCGTCGACACGACGGCTGCCGACCCATTACTACCGTTGCCCTGCCGATACGACCCGAGGATCCCGCAATCCCCGGCTTCATGCTGACTGCGGCCTCCCACATCGCTCGTACATCACTGCGCGAACGACGCCTCGCCGGAGCGCTCGCTGACCACATCGGCTCGGTCCTCAACCGAACGCAGCTCCCCTGAGCTGGGTAGGGGCGTCTCACAACCTGCGGTCGCGGCCGCCGCTGGACCAGCGGACAGCAGCGGACACGGCTAGTGCAACGGTTGTGAAGCCGATGGTGATGAGTGCCGCCAGTTCAAACCTCACGACGCCACGGCTCTCGGGGCGAAAGATTCCGATGATCAGATCCACCGCGATGACCGCCACAGCCATAGAGACGATGAGCTGTACGGTCCGGATCAGAACGATCGATCCAGTTCCCTTCATGGTTCGCTGAATGCCGGTGTAGATCGCAGCTGGCGTGGGCTCACGTTCGGTCAGCCGGCATGGACGTGTGGTCGCTGTGATCGATTGGGTTCGGCGCGGCGCAGAACCTCCCGGGTCACCGGCGCGACCTCGCCCACGCCGAAGAACAGGAAACGGAGGAAGTTGGCGGCGGGGTGACCTTCGGTCCACTCGAAGTAGATGTGCGGCCGATATCCGGTGCTGTCCCTGATGTGCAGAAGCAGGGCCGCAAGCGCGTTCGGCACCGTCGAGCTTTCCACGCGTGAGCACTCGGTAGCGACGGTGCATGACTTCGCCGCGCACGTCGAGTCGGGTGGCGAACTCGGACGGATCGGCCACCGTGATCTCGATGAAGATGAAGTCCTGTTCGTCGGTGAGGTCATGATCGTCCATCAATTGCCGGCGCTTCTCCAGATACTCGGTGGCATCTCGACCGTCTGGTTCGTTCGCGAACAGCCGCACCGTGCGCCGCGCACAGTCACGGATGAACATCTGCGCGGTCTTGTCCAAGACGACTTCGGTGACCCGCAACTCGAAGGCCCGGGTGAGCCGCGACACCAGCGACAACACCACAATGGCCGCGATGAACAAGGCCGAAATGGTGATTCCATCCGGGTGCTCGCGCACATTCTCGAACAGGGCATACAGCAAGATCAGCGTCAGCAGACTGAACGCTGCGGTCGGCTCTTCGTTGCCGGCGGCGGGCTGCGCTGATCGTCACGGCGACCGCACCGGAGACCATCATGGCCAAGATGCCGGTGGCGTAGGCACCGGCTTGTGCGTCGACATTGGCCTGGAAGGCGATCGTGATCAGAATGCTCACCACCGTGTAGACCAGCACGACCGGCCGGACCGCCCGGCCCCATTCCGGCGCCATTCCGTAGGCCGGGAGGTAGCGGGGCACGATGTTGATCAGGCCCGCCATGGCCGAGGCGCCGGCGAACCACAAGATCAGCACACTGCTGATGTCGTACACGGTGCCGAAACCCTCGCCGATCTTCTCGTGCGCCAGGTAGGCGAGGGCCCGGCCGTTCGCCTCCCCGCCGGGGGCGAAGTCCTCCGGCGGGATCAACACCGTGGTGATGAAGCTGGTGGCGATCAGGTACACCGACATGATCACCGCAGCGGTGGTGAGGAGTCGGCGGGTGTTCTTGATCCGGCTGGCCAACTGCTGCTCCGGGTGTCTCCGCCCGCGGCGACCAAGGGCATCATGCTCACGCCGGTCTCGAATCCAGACAGCCCCAACACCAGCAGCGGGAACGCAAGGACGGCCGGGCGGGCGATGTCGGTGAAACTGGACCCGTAGGCGGTCAGCGCCTCCTTCCAGCTAGCGACCAGTTGCGGGTTGGCGACGATGTCTGCCGATTCCTACCGCGACGATCACCGCGTTCAGGGCGAGGAAGACCCCGACCAGTGGGATGGCGACGACCACGGCCTCGTTGAAGCCGAGCAGGAACACTCCCCCCAGGATCAGCAGCAGCAGGACGGTGATCAACACGGCCCGGCCGTGCAGAACCTCAGGCAGGTAGGGGTTCTCCAGCATGTGCACCGTCGCGTCAGCCGAGGACAGGGTGATGGTGATGATCCACGAGGTGGCGACGAACCCGAGCAGGACCAGCACGAACGTTTTCCCCCGCCAGAAGGGGAGCAGCTTCTCCAGCATCGCCACCGACCCCTGCCCGTGGGGACTCTCGGCCGCGATTCGGCGATACATCGGGAGCATTCCGAGCAACGTCAACGCCACGATGAGCAGCGTGGCCAACGGTGACAACGCCCCGGCCGCCAGTGCAGCGATGCCGGGCAGATACGACAAGGTGGAGAAATAGTCCACACCGGTCAGGCACATCACCTTCCACCACGGTTGCGGTTCCGTGTGCTCCTCGCTGTGCTCCGGCCCCACCGGCTGCACCCGATTCGCCATCAGCCAACGACCCAGGCCCTGAGAACCCGCGCTCTGCCGCCGAGAGCGTTCGGCAACCGCCGAATCCGCCGGAGTGGTCACCTGATCACGCGGGACGCGACGACGGATTCTTAGAATGACGACATGCTGTCGCAGCGGTCTCTCGAGTTCTCCCGGATCCGTGGGGCGCAGTGACGGCAGCCTGTCCATGGTCTCAGCCCACACCGCCGACGCG
>CAVXYL010000012.1:0-17882 GCA_963765975.1 uncultured Actinomycetota bacterium
CGATTCCGATGTCCTCCGCCATGGTGATCTGGACGTGATCGACGTAGTTGTTGTTCCACACCGGCTCGAACAGCTGATTGGCGAACCGCAGCGCCATCATGTTCTGCACGGTTTCCTTGCCGAGATAGTGATCGATCCGGAACACCGAGCGCGAAGGGAACACGCTGGACACGATGCGGTTCAGCTCCCGCGCACTGGCCAGGTCGTGGCCGAACGGCTTCTCGATCACCACCCGGCTCCAACGACCGGGCTGCTCCTCGGCCAGGCCGTGCGACCGCAGTTGATCGACGACGGTCTGGAACAGGCCCGGCGGGATGGAGAGATAGAAGGCGTGATTGCCGCCGGTGCCGCGCGCCTCGTCGAGATCCGCGATGGTCTCGGCCAGGTGGGCGAATGACGCGTCGTCACCGATCTCGCCCGGAACGAACCGGATGCCCTCCGACAACTGCTGCCAGACCTCTTCGCGGAAAGGCGTCCGGGCGTGCTGCTTGACCGCCGTGTGCACGATCTTGGCGAAGTCCTGGTGCACCCAGTCACGCCGGGCGAAGCCCACCAGGGCGAAGCCGGGTGGCAGCAGGCCGCGGTTGGCCAGGTCGTAGACCGCCGGCATCAACTTCTTGGTCGACAGGTCACCGGTGACGCCGAAGATCACCAGCACGCACGGACCGGCGATCCGCGGGAGTCGCCGGTCCTGCGGATCCCGTAACGGGTTCGGTCGGTCGGTTACGGTCACTCGACGTCGTCATCGGGCGTCGGGATCGGCCCCTTGGCCCGGACTGTCGGCGCCGGCCTTGGCCTCGTCGAGCGCGGTCTGCACGGTCTCGACCAACTCCGCCCAGGAAGCGTCGAACTTCTCGACCCCCTCGCGCTCCAGGACCTCGACCACCTCGTCGTAGGAGATGCCGACCGCAGCAAGATCATCCAGGGTCCGCTGGGACTCTTCCTCGGTGCCGCTCACCGTGTCGCCGTGCAGTTCGCCATGATCGGCGAACGCCTGCATGGTCTTCTCCGGCATGGTGTTCACGGTGTTCGCGACGACCAGATCGGTGACGTACATCGTGTCGGAATAGGCCGGATCCTTGACGCCGGTCGATGCCCAGAGCGGACGCTGGCGATGCGCACCCTGGGCTTGCAGTGGTGCGAAGCGCTCCGAGCTGAACTCCTCCTCGTAGAGCGCGAACGCCAGTCGGGCGTTGGCGATGGCGGCCTTGCCCTTCAGCGCCTTGGCCTCGTCGGAGCCGATGGCGTCGAGCCGCTTGTCGACCTCGCTGTCGACCCGGGAGACGAAGAACGACGCGACGGACTGGATCTTGCTCAGGTCGTGACCGTTGGCCGCGGCCTGTTCGAGACCGCTCAGGTACGCGTCGATCACCCCGCGGTAGCGCTCGAGCGAGAAGATCAAGGTCACGTTGACGCTGATGCCCTCGGCGATCGATGCGGTGATCGCCGGCAGTCCGGGCTTGGTCGCCGGGATCTTGATCAACACGTTGGGCCGGTCGACGATCTTCCACAGGTCGGCGGCCTGCCCGATGGTCGCGTCGGTGTCCATGGCCAGACCCGGCTCGACCTCGATCGACACCCGGCCGTCGATACCGCCGGTGGCGGCGTAGGTGGCGGCGAAGATGTCGCAGGCGTTGCGAACGTCGTCGCTGGTCAGCGCCTTGATCGTGTCGTCGACGTTGGAATCGACGGCGGCCAGTTCCTTGATCTGCTCGTCGTACAGGTGGCCCTTGGACAGCGCGGCGGCGAAGATCGTCGGGTTGGTGGTAACCCCGCTGACCGAGGAGTTGGTGATCAGATCGGACAGGTTGCCCGAGTTGATCCGGTCACGGGACAGGTCGTCCAGCCAGATGGAGACACCGGCGTCCGCCAGGGCCTTGAGTCGTTCGCTCATGATCAGTTCCTCCTCGATCTCCGATGGATTTGCTCAGCTGATCGGGTCAGCTGATAGTGCCGCTGGGGTGGCCGTCGAGGTCGACGGGGCCTTTCGGTCCCGCGGGCGCCGGGTGGGTCGGCGACAGGGTGGACTCCGCGTCGGCGATGCTCTCCTTCGCGGCCTCGACCACCTTGTCGGCGGTGAAGCCGAACTCCTCGAACAGCTTGGCCCCCGCCGCGCTGGCTCCGTACTGGTTGATGCTGAGAATGCGGCCGTGGTCGCCCACCTCGTCGCGCCAACCCGTGCTCACGCCGGCCTCGACGCTCACTCGAGCCTTGATGTCGGGCGGGATCACCGAATCGCGGTAGGCCTGGTCCTGCTCGTCGAACCATTCGCGGCAGGGCATCGAAACGACCCGGGCGGCGATGCCCTCGGCGGCCAACTGTTCCTGCGCGGCGACCGCGTACTGCACCTCGGATCCGGTGCCGATCAAGATCACGTCCGGCGTGCCGTCGGCGTCCTTGAGGATGTAGCCGCCCTTGGCGACCTCGGAGCTCTCGGCGAAGCCGTCCTGGCCGCGAGGCACGATCGGCAGGTTCTGCCGGCTCAGCAGCAGCGCGGCCGGGCGGTCCTTGTGGCCGCAGGATGGCGGCCCAGCAAGCCGCGGTCTCGTTGGCGTCGGAAGGCCGGACCACATCGAGACCCGGGATGACCCGCAGCGCGGCGATGTGCTCGATCGGCTGGTGGGTCGGGCCGTCCTCGCCGAGCCCGATCGAGTCATGGGTCCAGACGTAGACCACCGGGAGCCGCATCAGGGCCGACAGCCGGACTGCGCCGCGCATGTAGTCGCTGAAGGTGAGGAAGGTGCCGCCGTACGGTCGGGTTCCGCCGTGCGCCTTGATCCCGTTCAGGATCGCGCCCATGGCGTGCTCCCGGATGCCGAAGTGCAGCACCCGGCCGTACGGATTGCCCGGCCAGGCCTTCGTCTGCCGATCCTCGGGCAGGAAGCTGGGCTCGCCCTCGGGAGTCGTGTTGTTCGACTCGGCGAGGTCGGCCGAACCGCCCCACAGCTCGGGCATCTTGGGCGCGATCGCGCTGAGCACCTTGCCCGAAGCCGCGCGGGTGGCGATGCCCTTGGGGTCGGCGTCCCAGCTGGGGAGTGCGTCGTCCCAGCCGGGGCTGAGCTCGTTGGTGACGAAGCGGTCGTAGAGGGCCTTGCCCTCCGGATTGGCCTCGGCCCAGCTGTTGCAGGCGATCTCCCACTCGTCCTGAGCCTGCTGGCCCCGCTCGAGCAGCTTCCGGGTGTGCGCGATGACCTCGTCGGAGACCTCGAAGGTCTGGTCCGGATCGAAGCCCAGCACCTTCTTGGTCGCGGCGACCTCGTCGCCGCCCAGCGCCGAGCCGTGCGACTTTCCGGTGCCCTGCAGCTTGGGGGCCGGCCAGGCGATGATCGTCCTCAGCTCGATGAAGCTGGGCTGGTCGGTCACCGCTTTGGCGGCCTCGATCGCGTCGAGCAGAGCAGTGACGTTCTCCTCGTACTGGGTGTCGCCGTTGGTCCAGTCGACCGTCTGCACGTGCCAGCCGTACGCGGCGTAGCGAGCGGCCGTGTCCTCGGTCAGCGCGATGTTGGTGTCGTCCTCGATGGAGATCCGGTTGCTGTCGTAGATCAGGGTGAGGTTGCCGAGGCGCTGGGTCCCGGCCAGCGAGGACGCCTCGGAGGAGATGCCCTCCTCGATGTCGCCGTCGGAGGCCAGGCAGTAGATCTGATGGTCGAAGATCGACTCGCCCGGAGCGGCGTCGGGATCCAGCAGACCGCGCTCCCGGCGGGAGGCCATGGACATGCCGACGGCGTTGGCGATGCCCTGGCCCAGCGGACCGGTGGTGATCTCCACGCCGGGGGTGTGGCCGTACTCGGGATGGCCCGGGGTCTTGGAGTTCCAGGTCCGCAGCGACTTGAGGTCGTCGAGTTCCAGGCCGAATCCCCCGAGGTAGAGCTGGATGTACAGCGTCAGGCTGGAGTGACCGCAGGACAGCACAAAACGATCGCGACCCGGCCAGTGCGGGTCGGCCGGGTTGTGCCGCATGACCTTGTTGAACAGCAGGTACGCCACCGGAGCCAGGCTCATGGCGGTGCCGGGATGTCCGTTCCCGACCTTCTGCACGGCGTCGGCGGCCAGCACACGAATGGTGTCCACGGCCCGCGAATCGAGGTCGGTCCAGCCGTCGGGTAATGCGCTGGAGGCTTGGGTTTCGGTCACGGTGAAAGGCATCCTTCCGAGAGCACGGCGCGGTCACTTGGAGCCTATCGGGGTCGACCGGCCCGCATAACCTGGTCCCCCGCAAGTGCTCCGGGCGCATGCGTGCTGAGCGGATCTTCGTGTCCTGAGCCTGGAGTCTTCGTGTCCTGAGCTTGTCGAAGGACCGCGATCTCGCAGCCTTCGACAAGCTCAGGGCGCGTCCGTTCGACAAGCTCACGGCATACCTTCGACAGGCTCAGGGCACGTGTTTTGCAATCGACGAGGGATCCCGAAGGCATGCCCTAGACTCACCTCTCGTGACGAGCATCGACCTGCCGGGGCGGATGGCGACCGACGATCGCATGACCCGGGTCGACGTCGAATTGCTCAGTCCGCGAGCCGAGCGTTCCGGCGCCAGCATCAAGGACGTGGTCTGGGCCTATGTCGGCCTGACCAAGCCGCGGATCATCGAACTCTTGTTGGTGACGACCGTCCCCGCGATGTTCCTGGCCGCCGGTGGCGTGCCGCCGCTGATGCTCGTGCTGAACACGATGGTGGGCGGATGTCTGGCCGCGGCCAGCGCGAACTCGCTGAACTGCGTGCTCGATCGCGACATCGACGAGCGGATGCGACGGACCCGGCGCCGCCCGCTGCCGCGGCATGCCGTCGGGCCGCGGGCCGCGACGATCTTCGCGGTGATCTTGGGCATCGCCGCCACGCTCTGGCTCGGCACCTTCGTCAACTGGCTCTCGGCCGGCCTCGCGCTGGGCGCGAACGCGTTCTACATCGTCGTCTACACCCTGTGGCTGAAGCGGCGGACTCCGCAGAACATCGTCTGGGGTGGTATCGCCGGTTGCTTCCCGCCGCTGATCGGCTGGACCGCGGTGACCAACTCGATCTCAGTGGTACCGCTGGTGCTCTTCCTGATCGTCTTCTTGTGGACGCCGCCGCACACCTGGGCGCTGGCCATGCGCTACCGGGAGGACTATGCGGCGGCCGACGTGCCGATGCTGCCGGTGGTCCGGTCGGCTCCGGTGGTGGCTCGCCAGATCATGATCTATTCGGTGCTGACGGTGCTGGCCTCGTTGGCGCTGTGGCCGATCGCCGACACGACCTGGCTGTATCCGGTCGTGGCCGGAGTCGTCGGCGCCGCGCTGCTGTGGGAGGCCGCCCAGCTGTGGATCCGAGCGAGCCGCGGACTGCGGGATGCCGCGCTGAAGCCGATGCGACTGTTCCACTGGTCCAACTCCTACCTGGCGTTGGTCTTCGTCGCCGCCGCCGTGGATCCGTTGCTGCACTGAGATTCCGGTGGCGCAGTCGATCGAGTTGATCTTGGACCCGGTCGCCGAGGCTGCGGTCACCGCGCAGTGGCAGGCCCTCGCCGCCGCGGGGCTGCCGACCTCCCTGCGACCCGAACCGGGTCCACACCATCGCCCGCACCTCACCCTGTATGCCGCCGATGTCCTGCCGGACGGGGTGGAGGACCGGCTGCCGGCGGTGGTCGCCGACCTCGATCTGCGGGTCCTGATCGGCTCGTTGATGATCTTCGGGCCGCGCCGCGGCAGTTGCGTGCTGACCCGCCAGGTCGTGCCGTCGATCGAGCTGCTCGACCTGCAGGCGCGGGTCGCGGAGCTGTGCCGGGCCGATCGGTCGGGGTCGTTCGGACCCGGCCGATGGACCCCGCACATCACCCTCGCGCGCCGGATGCCGGCCGCGCAACTCGGGGCCGCCGTCGCCGCGCTGGCGGAGTCGGGTCGTGAGCTCGAGTCGCGGGTCCGCCAGTGCCGCCGGTGGGACGGTCGTCGGCGGACAGCGTGGTGGCTGACCAGCACCGCCCGAGCCTGTCGAAGGGCACTGACCTCGGTCCTTCGAAGCTCAGGACACGAATGGGCGCTGAACTCAGTCGGGAGTGAGGCTCATGTCGCGGTGCCGACCCATCTGGGCGTACAACTCCGGTGAGCGGCTGCGCAGCACCAGGGCGGCAACGGCCCCCGCGGAGGCCGCGACCACGATGAGTCCCGGCAGCACCCAACGCAGTGGGCTTTCCGGATTGCCGATCAGCAGGCCGAACTGCGACGCGGCGTAGATCGCCACGGCGGTCATGGCCAGGCCGCCGACGATCGGTGCCACCGTCGTCCGCAGCGGATTGTTGTCGAGGCCGCGGTTGGCGGCGAAGAACGCCACCACGGCGAACGAGGCGATGGCCATCAGCACGATGATCGCCAGGGTGCCGAGCTGGGTGAGCCAGGTGAACAGGGCGAGCACCGGATCCTGGCCGGTGATCACGAACAGCAGCACGATGATCACCGCCAGCGCGGTCTGGCTGAGCGAACCCACGTGCGGGCTGAGATGCAGCCGGTGGGTCCGGCCCAGCGCCGCCGGAACGAGGCCCTCGCGGCCGAGGGCGAACAGGTAACGGGCCACCGCATTGTGGAAGGCCAGCAGCGCGGCGAACACGCTGGAGATGAACAGCAGCGACATCACGGTGGTCAGCGGTGCCGCCGATGTAGGTGGCGCTCAGTTCGAAGAGGAACGCGGTCGGATCCGGCGTCAGGCCGGCGATGTGCTCCTGGAGACCGGCCGCGCCCTGACCCTCGACCATCAGCCAGGTGGTGAGCGGTGTAGAAGAAGCCGATCGTCAAGCACGGCGAGGAACGTCGCCCGCGGCACCGTACGCTTCGGGTCCTTGGCTTCCTCGCTGTAGATGGTGGTCGCCTCGAACCCGATGAACGAGGCGAAGTTGAACAGCAGCGCGATGGCGAGCGAGCCGCTGAGGAAACTGCTGGGCAGGAACGGGGTGGCCGTGAGCGGTGCGCCGCCGCCCTCGCCACCCTTGATCAAGATCGCCGCGTCCAGGACCAGAACGATCAAGAACTCGAGGCTGACCAGGACCGCCAAGATCTTGGCGGACAGGTCGACCTGGCGATAGCCGCAGACGCCGATGATCGCCATGGCGACGAAGACGAACACCCACCACGGCACGTTCAATCCGAGCACGTCGCCGAAGAACCCCGACGCGGCCGCGCCGAACAGCCCGTACAGGCCGATCTGCATGGCGTTGTATCCCAGCAGCGCGATGATCGCCGCGGCACCGCCGGCCGGCTGCTTGAGTCCCCGGGCGACATAGGAGTAGAAGGCGCCGGTGCTGGTGTGGTGCCGGGCCATCGCGGTGTAGCCGACCGAGAAGATGATCAAGATCAGGCTGACCACGACGTACGCGGCCGGGATGCCGGCGCCGTTGCCCAGCAGCATCGCCACGGCGCGCCGCCGGCCATGGCGGTCAGCGGGGCCGCCGCCGACACCACGAAGAACGCGACGCCGACGACGCCGAGCGTGCCGCGACGCAACTGGTGGGAATCGCGCTGGGCGATGTCCGAGCTCGGAGGGACCGGCTGCTCACTCATGGTGCTCCGTTCCTAGAGTCTTGCCGCAGAGGTTATTAGGATCCGAACGAAAATGTGGCCGTTAGCGCGAAGAAAGCCGGGCGTCGGGAGCGTTTCGTCCGTTGTGCGCGCAGACGGCCCGGATTTCGTGCTTCGGCGGGGGCGTCTGGTCCGTTGTGCGCGGAAACGGCCCGGGCCGCCACCGGGCGCGGCTCGCCGTCAGCGCGTCCGGGACAGGTCGGGCTTGCGGACGCCGCGGAACTCCCAGTCGCCGCCCTGGGCGGTGGACAGCACTTCCTCGCTCTCGGTCGGCTGCGCGCCGACATCGCTGCGGATCGGCGTCGGTCCCTCCACGATGTGGTTGCGCAAGGTGCCCAGGCCCTCGACCTCGACCTCGACCACGTCGCCGGGATAGACCGTCCGCGAGATGGCCGGGGTACCGGAGAGCAGCACGTCTCCCGGGCTGCAGGGTGATCGTCCGGGCGATGTCGGCGACGAGATAGTGCATGTTCCACTGCATCTCGTCGGTGTTCCCGTCCTGCCGGACCTCGCCGTTGACCAGGGTGCGGATCTGCTTGTGCCGGAAGTCCCAGCCCTCGACCAGGCCCGGGACCGATCGGGCACAGCGTGTCCGCGCCCTTGACCCGCAGCATCGAACCGGAGTCGGTGTCCCGGAAGTCGTGCAGCCCGTAGTCGTTGCCGATCGAGTAGCCGCGGATGTAGTCGCCGGCCTCGTCGGGGGAGATGTTCTTCGCGGTACGCCCGATCACGATGGCGATCTCGCCTTCGTAGTTGAGCCACTTGCAACCGCTCGGCCGGACCACGGCCGACTGGTGGGCGTTCAGTGCCGACACCGGCTTGTGGAAGTAGGTCGGCGCCGGCGGCAGCGTGGTCATCATCTCCGCGACCCGCGAGGCGTAGTTGAGATGCACGCAGATGATCTTGGACGGCAGTACCGGCGGCAGGTGGACGGCGTCCTCGACGCCGACCGTACGACCGTCCCCGGCGACCAACTCGTCGCCCTGGCGGACCACGTCGACGACGTTGCCGTCCAGCAGGATCCGGCGGTATTCGATCATGACCCGGCCACCGCCGCGTCATCGCGAAGCGATGCATCGAATCCCACCTCGTGCATGGACGGCTGTTCGGCGGTCAGCGGTTGCGAGATGCGTACGCCGCGGCCGCGGGAAGCCGTCGTCCGGACGGTCGAACCAGTAGTGCACCTGCCCGGTGCCGATCGAGTTCTCGTACTCGCCGTAGCGCCGGCCGGTCGCGGTGCAGTCGCCCTCGCCGAGCGCGCCCATCATCATCAGGTAGTGGCCGAACCGGGCTTCCGGCTTGTAGCGGTAGAACTCCGGCATGGTCTCCAGCACCCGAGCATGATCACCACGCTCGAACCAGGCCATCCGATCATGATCAGCGGCGGCCGCCGCGGGGGTGAAGATGTGCTCCACGCCCGCTGCTTCGTGCTTGCGCAGTTCGCGCAGCGGCCAGAACGTGTGGCTCAGTGCACCCGAGGCGATCAACATCACCTTGCGGTCGCTCGCGGCGATCGCATCGCCGAGGGCCCGACCCAGCCGTAGGTTGTCCTCGGTGTCGGCGGTCTGGCAGACCCCGATCGAGATCCACTTCTTGTCGGGCAGGCCGTCACCGAGGAACTCCCACAGATTCGTGGTGGCGTAGAAGATCGGCAGATGATCATCTTCGATCGCGGTGATCCAGGTTCCATGATCATCGGCCTTGCCGGCGATCAAGTGGGCCAGCTCGGGATCGCCGGGGAAGTCGTACGGCCGCTGGCTCATCCCGCGGGGCAGTTCCTCCGAGGTGAACAGGCCGTGGCGCCGGGACTGCGCGGTGACCACGTACTCCACCGTGGTCGCCCAGTGCGAGTCGAGCACCACGACGGTGTCGTAGTCGACCGTGTCGAAGACCTCGCGGCGCAACTGGTGCAGCCCCGACACCAGGGTCGAGTCCTCCCCGTTGTTGAGTTCCCGGCGGATCTCCTCCGGCAACACGATGGTCGGGACGTGCGCGAGCAACCCCGCGCCTACAACCTCACCCATGTGGATGGTTCCTTCCTGATCAGGTGTTCCAGCCATTGGGCGCGAACACGGTGTTCTTCACGTCGGTGTAGAAGTCGAACGAGTGCCGGCCACCTTCGCGGCCGATGCCGGACTTGCCGTTGCCGCCGAACGGCGCGCCGAGGTCGCGGACGAAGAAGCAGTTCACCCAGACGGTGCCGGCGTTGAGCCGGGCACTGACCCGTTCGGCGCGGTCGGGATCGCCGGTGACCAGGGTGGCGGCCAGCCCGAACCGGGTGTTGTTGGCCATCTCGATCGCCTGCTCCTCGCCGGCGAAGGTCTGCACGGTCAGCACCGGGCCGAACACCTCCTCGGTCAGGATCTCGCTGCCCGGCTCGGCGTCGACCAGGATGGTCGGCCGGTAGAACAGGTGACCAAGATCATCATTGGGCGAGCCGCCGAGCACGGCGCGGGCGCCGGCGGCCAGCGCGCGCTGCACGAAGCCGTCGACCTTCTCGAAGTGCGGCCGGCTGATCAGGCACGACATGTCGGTGGCCTCGTCCCGCGGATCGCCCTGGACGATGCCCTTGGCCTTGTCCACCACGGCGGCGAGGAAGCGGTCGGCGATCGAGTCCTCGACCAGGATCCGGAAGGCGCCGAGGCAGACCTGGCCGGAGTTGTCGAACTGCTCGACGGCCAGGCTGACGGCGAGGTCGAAGTCGGAGTCGGCGAAGACGACCAGCGGGCTCTTGCCGCCCAGTTCGAACGACAGCGGGACGATGTTCGGGGCCGCCGCCTTGGCGATCACGCCGGCGGTCGGCACGGAGCCGGTGAAGGACAGCCGGCTGATGCCCGGGTGGGCGGTCAGCGGGGCGCCGGCCTGCGGCGCCGGTGCCCTGGACCACGTTGAACACCCCGGCCGGCAGGCCGGCCTCGTGGGTGATGTCGGCCAGCAGCGAGGCGGTCAGCGGCGCCCATTCCGGGGGCTTGGCGACCACCGTGTTGCCGGCGGCCAGCGCCGGCCCGATCCGCCAGGTGGCGAGCATCAGTGGGGCGTTCCAGGGGGTGATGATGGCGGTGACGCCGGCGGGATCGTAGGTCACCCGTTCGCGGTGCCCGCGGATCTCGCCGTCGGGGAGGTCGAGCCGCTCGAGGTAGTCGGCGAAGAACCGGAAGTTCATCCCCACCCGCGGCATCACGCCGCGTCGGTGGGAGCGCAGCAGGGATCCGTTGTCCCGGGTTTCGACCCGCGCCAGGTCCTCCGCGCGGGCGTCGATGCCGTCGGCGACCTTGCGCAGCAACGCGGCGCGCTCGGCCCGCGGCAATGCGGCCCAGGCCGGAAAGGCGCGCCGGGCGGCCTGCACGGCGGCGTCCACCTCGGCCGCGCCGCCCGCGGAGATCTCCGCGATCGGGTGCTCGTCGATGGGGGAGATGTCGGTGAAGGTCTCGGCCGAGGCGACCCGCTCGCCGCCGATCCAGTGCCGGGTATCGACGGTGACGCCTTCGACTGTCGCCCCGATCTCCTGGGCCTCCGCCATCGCTAACCCCATCTCGCCGTCATCGCCGGATTCCGCTATCGTTAGGGCCCAAACGTATTAGCCGGACCAGCGGTTGGTCAACTCGGGAAAGGAAGCTGAATGACGGCGCCGACGACAGATCCGGTAGCGACGATCGACTGGCGGGAGCGCGCTGCGCACGCCGAGATCGGGGCCGGAATGCTGGTCGGCGGCGAGTTCCGGAGCGGCGACCGATGGAGCCACCCGGGCCATCCACTCGGCTCGCGACGGGTCAGTCCTGGTCGACCTCGCGTGGGCTCAGCCGGCCGACGCGGACGCGGCGGTGGCGGCGGCGCGGGAGGCGTTCGACCGGGGCCGGTGGCCACGGATGCACGCCCGGGAGCGCGGGGAGATCCTGCAGGAGTTCGCCCGCCTGGTCGAGGCCCACCGGGACGAGATCGCGCTGTTGATCAGCCTGGAGATGGGCAAGCCGATCCGCACCGCGTACGAGATCGAACTCCGGGCGCTGATCCGCTGCCTGCGCTTCTACGGCGAACTCGCCGACAAGGAGTCGGGGGACATCCCGCACACCACCGAGGGCGAGCTGGCCCTGGTCACCCGCGAGCCGGCCGGGGTGGTCGCCGCGGTGGTGCCGTGGAACTTCCCGTTGACGCTCGGCGGCTGGAAGTTCGCGCCGGCGCTGGCCGCCGGCTGCACGGTGGTGCTGAAGACCGCCGAGCAGTCGCCGCTGTCGATGCAGCGGGTGGCCGAACTGGGGGTGCAGGCCGGTCTGCCGGCGGGGGTGTTCAACGTGCTCAGCGGGGACGGGGCGACGGTCGGTCGCCGACTCGGCGAGCATCCGGATGTCGACGTGCTGACCTTCACCGGATCCACCGATGTCGGCCGGCACTTCCTCCGGTACGCGGCCGACAGCAACCTCAAACGGGTCTATCTCGAACTGGGTGGCAAGTCGCCGAACCTGATCTTCCCCGATGCTCCCGACCTGGACGCCGCCGCCGATTCGGCCGCCTGGGCGATCTTCTTCAACTCCGGCGAGATGTGCACGGCGGGCTCCCGGCTCGTGGTGCACACCGACGTCGCCGAGCAGGTCGTGCAGCGGATCGTGGACACCGCGGCGCAGTGGTTCCCGGCCGATCCGTTGCTGCCGGACACCCGGATGGGTCCGCTGGTGGACCAGCGGCGTCTGGAGCGGGTGCTCGGCCATCTGCAGCGAGGGCTCGCTCAGGGCGCACAGCTGCGGACCGGCGGACAGCAGGTCCTGGCCGACACCGGCGGCGCCTACCTGGAGCCGACGGTGGTCACCGGTGCGGCGCCGGACAACGTGCTGGTCCGGGACGAGATCTTCGGTCCGGTGCTGACCGTGCAGACCGTCGGCGACGAGGCCGAAGCCGTCCGGGTGGCCGGGGACACGCCGTACGGATTGGCGGCCGCGGTCTGGACCCGGGATCTCGGGAAGGCGCACCGGATCTCCCGCGCGCTGCGCGCCGGCACGGTCTGGGTCAACTGCTACGAGGAGGGGGACATGAACGTCCCCTTCGGCGGGGTGAAGCTGTCCGGCTTCGGCCGGGACAAGTCGCGGCACGCGCTGGCCGAGTACACCGACCTGAAGACGACCTGGATCAACTATGGCTAGCTCGCGCGCCGGACGGCGGCCGCTGATCGCCCTGCCGGCCCGCTTCTCCGAGCACGCCACCGCGCTGCGCTACGCGGCCGAGGTGACGGCCCGGGCGCTGTGCGACGCGGTGTTCGCCGCCGGTGGTGAACCGGTGATGCTCCATCCGTACGCGCCGGGTGCCGTCGTCGACGTGGATGCGGCCCGCGAGCGGCTCTGGTTCGCCGACGGCGTACTGCTGCCCGGTGGCGGTGACGTGGCGGCCCGCTGGTCGGGTCAGCGGCCGCATCCGACGCAGTACGGCGTGGACGAGGAGCAGGACGCCTTCGACCTGGCCGTGGCCAAGGTTGCCCTCGCCGATCGGCTGCCGCTGCTGGCGATCTGCCGCGGCACCCAGCTGGTCAACGTCGCGCTGGGCGGCGATCTGGTGCAGGACATGGACGACGCAGGCGGTCACCATCAGAACCGGGTCCACGACCTGGAGGTCGCCGAGGACTCCCCGCTCGGCGCGATCGTCGGCTCCCGGACCACGATCTCCTGCTACCACCATCAGTGCATCGCGAGACTGGGTGCCGGCCTGACCGCGGCCGCGTACTCCGCCGACGGGGTGATCGAGGCGGTCACGCTGGCCGATCACGACGGCTGGTACCTCGGCGTCCAGTGGCATCCGGAGGACTCAGCCGCCACCGATCCCGTCCAGGCCAAGATCTTCGAGCGCTTCGTCGACGCCGCCGCCGACCGGCGTGATCGAGCTGAGCTCAAAGGTGCGCTCGCCGCTCGCTGAGGCGGCCGCTTACCGCACCAATTTGCCGCTTACCGCATCAAATTTGCCGCGGTAGGCGACGGTTTAACACGTACCGTGCAAAACCGACGGGCGCGATGAGGGACGTGCGGTCATTCGACGATCTCGCCGTCGAGGTCGGTGACGATCTGCCGCAGGCTGTCGGTCATGACGGTCAGGTTCTGGTCCGACAGGGAGGCGACCACCTCGGCCTCGGCGGCGTTGAAGACCGGGTACAGGGTGGTCATCAGCTTGGTGCCGGCGTCGCTCAGTTCCAGGATCACCAGCCGGCGATCGGTGCCGCTCACCCGCCGGGTCAGCAGGCCGCGGGCTTCCAGGGTCTTGACCACGCCGGTGAGCGTCGCCTTGGAGATCGCCGCGCTCTCGGCGGCCCGCCGGGTCTCCATGCCGTCCCAGATCCACACCACCCAGAGCACGACGAAGCCGGTCCAGGTGAGGCCGTGCTGGCGGAGCACCGTGTTGGTCAGGTGCACGCGTACGGCGTTGGCCGCCCGGTAGAGGCTCGACACCGCCGCGGAGGCCTCGAAGTTCAGCGGCAGGCTCTGCAGGTGAAGGCTCATGGCCCGCTCGGTCTCGGCGAGGGTGTGGCGGTCAGGCATGGCGCCATCGTAGGGTTCCCGCCCGCTCCGAGCCGATCATGAGGTGAGCGTCTCCAACGAGGTGCCGCCGTTCCAGACCACGCCGACCTGGCGGTAGTAGCCGCCGATCACCTCGTCGACCCGCAGCCGATCCAGTTCCTCGGTCGGGGAGGGGAACAGCCGCAGATCGACGTCGCCCTGCCACGCCTGGCCGCCTTCGAACTCGCTGGCGCCGGAGGAGATCAGCTCCGCGTACGCGTCCGGGGCGCCGGAGGCGATGCCCGGGAAGACCCGGTGATGCGCCATCGGGTGGCCGTTCACGAAGCCGTTGGTCTCGGATTTCTCCCGCAACGTCAGCACCGCCTCGGCCAGCCGCCGGTCGTTCGCGGCCAGGGTGGCGCCGAAGACACCACCGGCCTGGATCTGCGGTGCGGCCTGGGCGAACGGATGCGGCCGCGTCTGCCACATCGAACCCAGCTTCTTCGGGTAGCCCTGGTGCATGCCGCGGCCGATGGCGAAGTCCTTGTCCACCCAGATGAAGACGCAGCGCGAGTACGTCCGGCCCTGGTAGGAGCAACGGACGACCACGAAGGCCTCCTTGTACTGCGACCGGACCGGGTCCAGCAGTTCCTGCCGCGAGGACGAGCACGACTGCCAGTCGGCCCAGATCAGCGCGACCGCGCCGGGATCCTCCTCGGCCAGGGCGAGCGGGGCCGGCAGCAGTTCGGCGACGCGGGCCGGATCCGTGCGGTACTCCACGGTCAGCAGGTCACCGGAGTAGAACCACGGCGGTGAGGGAATCAGCGACGACCGGCCGCTGGCCGTCCGGGGATAGAAGAAGCCCTTCACGTCGGTCATTGCCGGCTCCCTGTCGCACGTTCTGGTCGAGTTCGTTTGGACCCGTACGGTACCGCCTGCACCCCGGGTTGGCAATCCCCGCCGACGCCGCGGAGCACTTGTCATAGACTCGGCATCGCGATATTGTTCGGGCCCAAATGACTGCCTCGGTTCGGGCGGTGGGGGCAACGCAACGGTGCGGAGGTTTCGGTGGCTCATTTCGACACGACCGGTCTCGAGGACGCAGCGGCGGATCTCGTCACGCAGGGCATCGACGTGGTCCGCATCGGCTATTCGGATCTGATCGGCACCGAACGGGGCCGCGACGTGCTGGTCAACCGCTTCGCCCGCACGGTCGGCGACGGAGTCGCGTTCTGCCGGTCCGTCTACGGCACCACCCCGATGGGCGACGTGGTCGAGATCCAGGGCGGCATCGAAGCCGGCCTGCCGGACGTGCTCGCCTTCCCCGACATCACCACGCTGCAACCGGTGCCGTGGGAGCCGGGGGTCGCGCACTGCATCGCCGACCTGTTCAATCCGGACGGCTCGCCGTCGGCCGAGAGTCCGCGGATGGTCCTGAAGCGGGTGATCGACAAGTTCGCCGAGGTCGGGATGAAGCCGATCGTCGGACCCGAGCTCGAGTTCTACGTGCTGG
Organism: uncultured Actinomycetota bacterium; assembly: GCA_963765975.1. Taxonomy (GTDB): domain Bacteria; phylum Actinomycetota; class Actinomycetes; order Propionibacteriales; family Propionibacteriaceae; genus Microlunatus. Next base: position 15,519 of record CAVXYL010000012.1, read on the forward strand.
AGCGCACCGACAAGAATCCGACCGGTTGGCAGCGCTACGGCGAGGCGACCGGCAACGTCTACGTGTCCGGGCTGAAGGGCGATCCGGAGAACGTCCTGCTCCGGACGCTGCGGCAGCTGTCGGCGTACGGGCTCGAGGTCGTGGCGGCGAATCACGAGTTCTCCAGCGGCCAGTTCGAGATCAACCTCTGGCACTCCGACGCGCTCGACGCGGCCGATCGCGCGTTCCGGTTCAAGGCGGCGATCCAGGAACTGGCGCGCCAGGAGGACAAGCTGGCCACGTTCATGGCCAAGCCGTTCAACGACGAGGGTGGCTCGGGCTTCCACGTCCACTTCTCGACCTGGGACGACGACGGCACGCCGATCTTCGACGATCCGTCGGCCGACGACGGGCTGTCGGCGGTCGGCAAGTCGGCGATCGCCGGCGTGCTGGCCCACGCACCGGCCCTGGCCGCGCTGTGCAATCCGACGATCAACTCCTACAAGCGGTTCGGCCCGGACACCCTGGCGCCCTGGTTGATCGACTGGGGTCTGGACAACCGCAGCGCCATGATCAGGATCCCGCCGGAGCGCGGCCGGGCGTCGCGGATGGAGCTGCGGCTCGGCGATGCCAGCGGCAACCCGTACCTGGTGATCGCGGGTCTGCTGGCCAGCGCGTACCTCGGCATTCGCGACCAGCTGAAGCCGCCGGCGGCACTGGAGGGCTACGGCTACGACCCGAGCAAGGCCGACCGGCTGCCGGGTGATCTGGCCACCGCGCTCGACGCGCTGGAGGCCGACACCGAACTGGCCGACATCCTCGGTGCGCCGTTCATCGCGATGTTCTGCACCTACAAGCGGCATGAACTCGAGCGCTTCAACCACTGGGTGACCGACTGGGAGTTCCGCGAGTACGCCTACCACCTGTGATCTTGATCCAGACCCGAACCCGCAGACCAAGGAGAGAGACCGTGTCACAACCCACGCCCGTTCCGCTCGATGACGTCGACCTGGCCGACCTCGACCGCTTTGCGCGCAACGAGGGCTGGGGTCAGTTCGACACGCTGCGCCGCGAGGATCCGGTGCACTGGACCCCGGAGACCGACGGCAGCGGCTTCTGGGCGGTGACCCGGCACGCGGACATCTGCGCGGTCGACAAGGATCCGGAGACCTTCACCTCGACCAGGTTCGTCAATCTCGAAGACGTCGACGACGACCTGATGGACATCCGGCGGTCGATGCTGGAGACCGACGGCGTACGCCACCGGGCGCTGCGGAAGTTGATCGCCCGCGAATTCGCCCAGGGGCCGCTGACCCGCAAGTACGAGGACTTCCTGCGGGGGCTGACCAAGGACACCGTCGATCGGGCCCTGCAGCACGAGGAGTTCGACTTCGTGGAGAAGATCAGCGCCGACTTCCCGATCCAGGTGCTGGTCCGGCTGCTCGACGTGCCGGTGGAGGACACCGGACTGCTGATCGACTGGGGCAACCAGATGATCGGCAACACCGATCCCGAATACTCCGAGCACCTGCTGTCCGACCCGGATTCCCATCTCTACAAGCATCTGCCGTTCCGCTCGCCGGCGGCGCTGGAGGTCTTCGAGTACGGCCGGGCCCTGGCCCGGGAACGCAAGGGCGGCGACGGCACCGACCTGATCAGCCTGCTGGTCAACCGCACGCCGGAGGACGGCGAGCCGCTGACGGCCACCGACTTCGACAACTACTTCCTGCTGCTCGTGGTGGCCGGCAACGAGACCACCCGACACACCATCAGCCAGTCGATGCTCGCGCTGATCGAGAATCCCGAGCAGATCAAGATCCTGCAGGAGCGGCCGGAACTGATCCCGGGCGCCGTCGAGGAGTTCCTGCGCTGGGCGTCACCGGTCTACCACTTCCGGCGCACCGCGACCCGCGACGTCGAACTCGGCGGCCAGCAGGTCAAGGAGGGCGACAAGGTGGTCATGTGGTTCGCCTCCGGCAACCGGGACGAGGCCGTGTTCGAGGATCCGTACCGCCTCGACGTGACCCGGACCGACATCGATCACGTCACGTTCGGCAAGGGCAGCCCGCACACCTGCCTGGGCAACATGCTGGCCCGGATGGAGATCCGGCTGATGTTCACCGAGCTGTTGCCGCGGCTGAAGTCCATCGAGCTCAACGGCGAGGTCACCCGGGTGCGGAGCAACTTCGTGAACGGGATCAAGAAGTTCCCGGTCCGCGTCAGCGTCGCCTGAACCCGTGGGTCTGGTCGCCGAGCCGTTGCGCGCGCCATCGATCACGCTCGAGCCGCTGACGGTCGAACACGCCGAGACGATGGCCTGGTGCTGGCCGATCCCGCGCTGTACGCGGTCATCGGCGGCGAACCGCCGACGAAGGAGGAACTCCG
>CAVXYL010000013.1:0-72379 GCA_963765975.1 uncultured Actinomycetota bacterium
CGCGCGTACGGTCACGTGGATCGGGGTGCCGATGAAGCCGAACTCCTCGCGCAGCCGGCGCTCGACGAACCGCAGATAGCCGGCCTCGATCTGGCCGGAGGTGAACAGCACGAAGGTCGGCGGACCGGCCTGGGCCTGGGTCCCGAACAGGATTCGCGGCTGCTTGCCACCGCGTACCGGGTGCGGGTGAGCCGCCACGATCCGGCCGAGGAAGGCGTTCAGCTTGCCGGTCGAGATCCGCGTTTCCCAACCGTGCAAGGCTTCCTGGATGGCCGGCCCGAGCCGATCGACGTGCCGGCCGGTGGTGGCCGAGATGTTGACCTTGGCCGCCCAGCCGAACTGCACCAGGTCGCGTTCGATCTCGCGGTCGAGATAGCGGCGGCGTTCTTCGTCGGTCAGATCCCATTTGTTGAAGGCGATCAGCAGTGCCCGGCCCGCCTCCTCGACCGAGGTCATGATCCGCAGATCCTGCTCGGTCAGCGGCTCGCTGGCGTCGACCACGACCACGCAGATCTCGGCCCGCTCGATGGCTCCGTGGGTGCGCAGGCTCGCGTAGTACTCGTGCCCCGACGCTTCCTTGACCCGCTTCCGGATGCCGGCGGTATCGATGAAGCGGTAGACGGTGCCGTCGACCTCGACCAGTTCGTCGACCGGGTCGACGGTGGTGCCGGCCACATTGTCGACGACCACCCGCTGCTGGCCGGCGACCTTGTTCAGCAGGCTCGACTTGCCGACGTTCGGTTTGCCGACGATCGCCACCCGGCGCGGTCCACGCTCGACCGTCGCGGTCTCTCGCGGGGCATCCGGAATCGCCGCCAGGATCGCGTCCAGCAGGTCCCCGCTGCCCCGGCCGTGCAGAGCCGAGACCGGGAACGGCTCGCCGAGCCCGAGGTTCCACATCGTGGCGGCTTCGGCTTCGCTGCGCTGATCGTCGACCTTGTTCGCCGCGAGCACCACCGGCTTCTTGCTGCGACGCAGGACCTGGACCACGGCCTCGTCGACATCCTGGGTGCCGACCGTGGCATCGACCACGAAGAGGACCGCGTCCGCCGCGGCTACGGCCAGTTCGGCCTGTTCGGTGATCTGGGCGGCCATGCCCTTGGCGTCTGGCGCCCAGCCACCCGTGTCGACCAGCACGAACTGCCGACCGTTCCAGTCCGCGTCGTAGGACACCCGGTCCCGGGTGACTCCCGGGACGTCTTGGACGACGGCTTCGCGGCGGCCGATGATCCGGTTGACCAGCGTCGACTTGCCGACGTTGGGACGGCCGACGACGGCGACGACGGGCACGGTCAGGGGCGCCTCAGCGGGCGCAGGGTCAGTCATGGCAGATTCACTTACTCATCGATGATCGGGCCGCCCGAGGTTTCGGCGGCCCGGGCAAGGGTAGCCCGGTCAGCGCCTGGGCGGCGACCACGTGAGCGGCCAGCACGCGCCGCAACTGCTCGGTCAGCTCCGCCACCTCGTGCTTGCGTCGCGGCCAGGGCCGCTGCTCGACGTCGATCGGCGGTCCGAAGACGATGTGGATCGGACGCCGCCGACGCGGCAGTTGGCTCTTGGTCTGACCGGGTTCGCGGGTGCCCAGGATGGCCACCGGTACGACCGGCGCACCGGCCACCATCGCCAGGTACGCCGCACCGCCCTTCGCCCAGGCGACCTCGCCGGCCACCCGTACGCCTTCGGGAAACACCGCCAGCACCTTGTCGGAGCGGAGCACCTGGACGGCGCGGCGCATCGCCTTGAGGTCGAGTTCCTGGCGGTTCAGCGAGATCTGGCCGACCTGGGCCAGCAGCCGCCCGCCGATGCCGACGAAGAGCTCCCGCTTGGCCATGGCGAACGTCAGCCGCCGGGTCATCGTGACCAGCACCGGACCGTCCAGCAGCGCGAGATGGTTGGCGGCCAGGATCACCGGACCCGACCGCGGCACGTGCTCGGAGCCATGGACCCGGATCTTCCAGTACGACTTGAGCACGAATCTGGCGATCGGTCTGGCCAGGCGGAGAAATCCTTCCTTGCCCGGCGGGAGATCACCGGTGTGCGGCAGGTCGGGGCTCACCCCGTCGATCACGGCAGCTGGTCTCCCCCGGCGCCGACGGGCACCAGTTCGCAGATCGCGTCGATGACCTGCTCGAGCGTGAGGTACGTGGAGTCGACCACCGTGACACCGGGCGCGGCCGAATGGAACTGCGCGACCGCCGAGTCGTCCTGATCGCGGCGGATCACCTGGTCGGTGACGTCGGCGCTGTCGATGTGCTCACCGAGCTCGGCATGCCGACGCGCGACTCGGGCGGCGGGGTCGGCGACCAGCAGCACCCGGACCGCGGCGTCGGGCGCGACGACCGTGGTGATGTCGCGGCCTTCGACGACGATGCCGCCGCTCGCGCCGGCGATCAGTTGCCGCTGGCGGGCGATCAGATCCGCGCGTACGTCCAGGTTGGTGGCGATCGAGCTGACCGCCGCCGACACCTCCGGTGCCCGGATCGCCTCGGTCACGTCCGTTCCCTCGATCGAGATCGACGGCTCGGCGGGATCCAGCCGGATATCCATGTCGGCCGCGGCGACCAGCTCCGCGACCGCTTCAGAGTCGGTCAGGTCCACGCCGCGCTCGACCGCCAGCCACGTCGCGGCCCGATACATGGCACCGGTATCGAGGTACGCCAGCCCGAGCCGCTCGGCCACCCCGCGGGAGGTGCTGGACTTGCCCGAGCCGCTCGGCCCGTCGATCGCCACGACGAGCGGGCTCCCGGATTGGGTGGACACACCGACCGCTGTTGCCTCAGACACGCGCCTCAGCGTATAGGGCGAGTCGGCTGCGATTCTTTGCGCGGACCGTTGCCGTGTCGTCGTACCGGCCGAAATGATGCGATCTCAGGAGGCCAGCCAGCCGTGCTCGACCATCCGCTGAACCAGCGGATCGGCCTGGTCCGGGGCCACCGAGAGCTCCAGGTAGCCCACCTCACGGTCCGGGTCGTGCTCGATGGCGATGTCCTCGACGTTCACCCCCGCCGCCTCCACCTCCGCGAACAGCCGGGCCAGGGCACCGGGGGCGTCCGGGATGGCCACGACGACCCGGCGATAGCTGACCGCCGCCGCCCCGTGCTTGCCGGGGATCTTCTGGGTACCGGTGACGCCGCGCTCGAGCTGATCGCGGAGCTGATCGGTCGCCGGAGCGGCCTCGAGGGCGGCGATCAGCGAGGTGAGCTGATCCTGGACGCCGCGCAGCTCGCCCAGTACGGCGGCTGAGTTGGCGCCGACGATCTGCTCCCAGAGCTGCGGATCGCTGCCGGCGATCCTGGTCACGTCCCGCAGACCCTGCCCGGCCAGCAGCAGGTCGCCGTCGGGGACGGCGACCAGGTGCCCGGCCATCAGCACCGACATCAGGTGCGGCAGGTGCGAGACCCGGGCCACGGCGGCGTCATGATCGTCGACGTCCATGGTCACCTCCCGGGCCCGGCAGGCCGCGACCAGCTCGCTGATCCGCTTGACCGATGCCGGGTCCGAGCGACGGTGCGGCGTGATCACCCAGGTGCGGTCCTCGAACAGGTCGGCTCGCGCGGTCATCGGGCCCGAGTGCTGGGATCCGGCCATCGGATGCGAACCGACGTAGCGCGCCAGGTCGACCTCACGCGGCCACAGGGCATGCAGCACCCCGGCCTTCACCGAGCCGACGTCGGTGACCGTCGCGTGGGGGTAGCTGTGCAGGCTGTGCAGCACGATGTCGCCGATGGCCTGGGGCGGGACCGCGACGATCACCAACCCGACCTCGGCGGACACCGGCGGCTCGATGGTGCCCGCGCCCAGACCGGCCGCGACCCGCGCATGGCTCAGTTTGTGGTCGCGCAGGTGTACCCGATAGCCGGCGGCGGTCAGCGCGCAGCCGATGGACGCGCCGATCAACCCGGCGCCGATGATCACGGCAACCGGGGGGCTGGAGGAGTTCACGTGGCTGGATCCTGCGTCGGCGGGTCGACCGCGTCCGCGGACTCGACGGCCTGCTCGGCCAGCAGTCCGGCCAGCCGTCCACCGGTGATCCGGCGGAACTTGCGCGGCAGGGCGCGAGTCCGGTCCAGGATGGCCACCTCGAGCGCTTCGACGCCCAACTCGCGCCGGGCGGCCGTCGGTCCCCCGTCCGAGGCCAGGGCGGTCACGGCCAGACCGATGGCATCGGCCAGGCTGAGCCCCGGGCGATAGCCCCGGCCGACCGCTTCGGTGATCACGTCGGCCGAGCCGCCCATCACGGCGAAGTTGTTCTCGTCGGCGACCGAGCCGTCGTAGGTCAGCCGGTAGATCTGATCCTGTTCGGCGGTGATTCCGAGCTCGGCGACGACGATCTCCACCTCGTAGGGCTTCTCGCCGCCGGAGGAGAAGATGGTGCCGAGCAACTGCGCGTACGCGTTGGCGAGCCCGCGGCCGGTCACGTCGGTCCGGTCGTAGCTGTAACCACGGAGATCGGCGTACTGGATGCCGGCGGTCCGCAACCGCTCGAACTCGTTGTAGCGACCGACCGCGGCGAAGCCGATCCGGTCGTAGATCTCGCTCACCTTGTGCAGGGCGGCCGAGCGGTTCTCCGCCACGAACAAGATGCCGTCGGCGTAGTGCAGCACGATGACCGACCGTCCCCGGGCGATCCCCTTGCGCGCGTAGTCGGCCCGATCCTTCATCTGCTGCTCGGGCGCAACATAGAACGGCATGGTCATGTCTGTTTGCTCCTGCTCGCGCATCGCGCTGATGGCCGCCGAGCCTCGTCGTCGCTCGTGAACCGGAAAAGCGTGGTTCACTCGCTCCTCCTCCGATCGGCGAGCGCGCGATTTCCGACGCTCGCAGGAGGAGCGCAATGCATCGCCTATGCAAGGGGGGCTCCGGGTCCGTCGGGTCGCTCGTTGCGGCCGGCCATCATCTGGGTCACCATGGCCGCGATCTCCGAATCCGCCACCCGCTCGACGCCGTCGGCGGTGGCGACCAGGACCACCGGGAAGATCTTCCGGGTGAGGTCGGGCCCGCCGGTGGCCGAGTCGTCGTCCGCCGCGTCGTACAGCGCCTGGATGACGGCCATCGTCGCCTCGGGGGCCTGGAAGTCCGGTCGGTAGAGCTTCTTCAGCGAGCCGCGAGCGAAGACCGCTCCGGAGCCGACGGAGAAGAAGGCATGCTCCTCGTACCGGCCGCCGGTGGCGTCGTAGGAGAAGATCCGTCCCTCTTCGGAGGTGACGTCCCAGCCGGCGAACAGTGGCACCACGACGAGCCCCTGCATGGCGAGGCCGAGATTCATCCTGATCATGGTCGCCAGCCGATTGGCCTTGCCCACCAGGGAAAGCGGCGCGCCCTCGATCTTCTCGTAGTGCTCCAGCTCGACCTGGAAGAGCCCGACCAGCTCGACGGCGATGCCGGCCGCACCGGCGATCCCGATGATCGAGAACTCGTCGGCCGCGAACACCTTCTCGATGTCGCGCTGGGCGATCACGTTGCCCATCGTGGCCCGCCGATCGCCGGCGACGACGACGCCGCCCGGGAAGGTGGCCGCGACGATCGTGGTCCCGTGCGGTGCGAGGTCGGCGACCCCTGGACCGGCGGCCCGGGACGACGGCAGGACATTCGGCGCCACGCGTGCGGCGAAGTCGGCGAAAGAGGATGCGCCCGCTTGAACGAGACCAGCGGTCAGATCACCTGGGGTCGACCGATCGATCACTGGCCGCCCTTCTGGACGAAGGAGCGGACGAACTCCTCGGCGTTGACCTCGAGCACGTCGTCGATCTCATCCAGCAGCGAGTCGACCTCGGAATCCAGCTCGGCCTTGTGCGTCGAGTCGGCCGGCGCCAACTCCTCGATCTCGCGATCTTCCGACCGCCGGGCCTTGCGTTGGCTCTGCTCTGACTCAGCCATTCGGTGCTCCAAATCCGGTGCTCACTGTGTGATCGGCTCAAGCCTAACCACTGCCCCCGACATTCACCCCCGCATTCCGCCGCCCCCCACTCCGCGCGTACGTTTCGCAGCCCACTGGTCGCAAAGGGCACGATTTCCGCGCTCAGACGCGTCCGTTTCGACCCACTGGTCGCAGACGAACACGGATTACCGCAACCCCATCGGTCCTTCGACAAGCTCAGGACACGATTCCCGAAGCCCTTCCATCAACCGAGCCACTAGCCGACTACGTCGAGGGCACCCGCCTCGCGAACCTGTGAGGAGCGAGCGCCGGTAGGCCCCGAAGCGCGCGTCGCCGGGGCTAAGACGCCTGAAACGGAACCACGCACTGAGTCACAACGACGCACTCGAATGACCACCGCCCCCGGCGATGCGCGCTTCGGGGCCTGCCAGGCGCTGAGCGCCCGCGAACCAGAGTCAGCGAGCCGCTTGGCCCTCGACGTAGTCGTCGTCGTGGCTCTTGACCCAGGCCATGAGGCCACGCAACTGATGCCCCGTCTCCTCGATCGGGTGCGCCGCGCCTTCGGCCCGCGAGCTTCAGGAACTCCGGCGCGCCAGCGTCCTGGTCCTTGATGAAGCGCTCGGCGAAGGCACCGTTCTGGACGTCGTCGAGGACAGCCTTCATGTTCTCCTTGACCCGGGCGTCGATCACCCGCGGGCCGGAGACGTAGTCGCCGTACTCGGCGGTGTCGGAGACACTCCAACGCTGCTTGGCGATGCCACCCTCGTACATCAGGTCGACGATCAGCTTGAGCTCGTGCAGGCACTCGAAGTAGGCGACCTCGGGCTGGTAGCCGGCCTCGGTCAGGATCTCGAAACCGGCCATCACCAGCGCACTCGCACCGCCGCACAGGACAGCCTGCTCGCCGAAGAGGTCGGTCTCGGTCTCCTCGGTGAAGGTGGTCTTGATGCCGCCGGCCCGCAGGCCGCCGATGCCCTTCGCGTACGACAGCGCCAGGTCCCAGGCCTTGCCGGAGGCGTCCTGCTCCACCGCGACCAGCACCGGGACGCCGCGACCCTCGGCGTACTCCCGCCGGACCAGGTGACCCGGACCCTTCGGCGCCACGAGCGCGACGTCGACACCCTCCGGGGGCTTGATGTAGCCGTAGCGGATGTTGAAGCCGTGCGCGAAGAACAGCGCGTCGCCGGGCACCAGGTTGGGCTCGATCGCCTCGGTGTAGAGCTTGCGCTGCGAGGGATCAGGGGTCAGCACCATGATCAGGTCGGCTTCCTCGCAGGCCTCGAACGGCGTCAGCACCCGCAGGCCCTGGGCCTCGGCTTTGGCGCGGCTCTTGCTGCCCTCGGGCAGGCCGACGCGTACGTCGACACCGGAGTCGCGCAGCGAAAGCGCGTGCGCATGGCCCTGGCTGCCGAAGCCCAGGATGGCGACGTTCCGCCCCTGGATGGTCGACAGGTCGGCGTCGGAGTCGTAGAACATCTCTGCTGGCACTGTGGTACTTCCTTCGTTGGATGTGGTGCGGGTCAGGTTAGTGGAAACGGCGCGCGACCGGCCAGGAGCCCGGCGGCCCTAGAGCGCTCGGACGCTCTTGAGTCGATCAGTACGCGGCGCGCGGTCGGTCAGCGACCGGTTGCCGCGGCCGAGCGCGACCAGCCCGGACTGGACGAGCTCGCGGATCCCGTACGGCTCGAAGAGCTCCAGCAGGGCATCGAGTTTCGCCGGGCTGCCGGTGGCCTCGACGGTGATCACCTCACCGGTCAGGTCGACGGCTTTCGCGCCGAAGAGCCCGATGATCTCGATCAGCTGGCCGCGGGTCTCGGCGGTGGCCTTGACCTTGACCAGGACCAGTTCCCGGCGCACCGCGCTGTTCTCGAGTTCGACGATCTTCAGCACCTCGATCAGCTTGTTGAGCTGCTTGGTCATCTGCTCGAGCACGACGTCGTCGACGTTCATCTGCAGCGTCATCCGCGACATGTCCGGAGACTCGGTCGGCCCGACCGCGAGCGACTCGATGTTGTAGCCGCGCCGCGAGATCAGGCCGGACACCCGAGCCAGGACGCCCGGCTTGTTCTCCACCAGCACGCTGAGCGTGTGGATGTTGCCGGCCACTCATCACAACTCCTCGTCTTGCCACTTGGGGGCCATGTCGCGGGCCACCTTGATGTCGTCGTTGCTGGTGCCGGCAGCGACCATCGGCCAGACCATCGCGTCCTTGTTCACCACGAACTCCACGACCACCGGGGCGTCGTTGATCGACAGCGCCTTCTCGATCACCGAGTCCACGTCGTCGGCCGCCTCGGCCCGCAGTCCCACGCAGCCCATGGCCTCGGCCAGCTTGGGGAAGTCGGGGATCCGGTTGGTCTTCAGATCGGTGTTGGAGTAGCGGCCCTGATAGAACAGCGTCTGCCACTGCCGCACCATCCCGAGGCTCTGGTTGTTGATCACCGCGATCTTGACCGGAATCCCTTCCAGGGCACAGGTCACGAGCTCCTGGTTGGTCATCTGGAAGCAGCCGTCGCCGTCGATCCCCCAGACGATCGAGTCGGGCTGGCCGACCTTGGCCCCCATCGCGGCCGGCACGCAGTAGCCCATGGTGCCGAGGCCGCCGGAGTTGAGCCAGCGGCCGGGCAGCTCCCAGGGCAGGAAGTGCGCGGCCCACATCTGGTGCTGGCCGACCCCCGCCGCGTAGTACGCGTCCGGTCCGGTGATCTCGCCGATCCGCTTGATCACATGCTGCGGCGACAGGCTGCCGTCGGCCGGCAGGTCGTAGCCGGTGGGATAGCGCCGCTTGAGATCGATCAGGTAGCGCGCCCACTCACCGACGTCGGGTCGCCGATCGTCGGGCCGGAGCAGCGTGATCAACTCGGCGATCACCTCCTTGCAGTCGCCCACGATCGGCACGTCGGCGGTGCGGTTCTTGGAGATCTCGGCCGGGTCGATGTCGGCGTGGATCACCTTGGCCAGCGGTGCGAAGCTCGACAGCTGACCGGTCACCCGGTCGTCGAAGCGGGTGCCCAGGGCGATCAGCAGATCGGCGCGCTGCAGGGCTCCGACCGCCGCCACGGAGCCGTGCATGCCGGGCATCCCCATGTTCAGCGGGTGGCTGTCGGGGAAGATGCCGCGGGCCATCAAGGTGGTCACCATCGGGATGCCGGTCAGCTCGGTGAGCTCCTTCAGCTCCTTCCAGGCGCGGGCCTTCAGCACCCCACCGCCGACGTAGAGCACCGGCCGCCTCGACTCGGAGATCAGCTTGGCGGCTTCCCGCACCTGCTTGCCGTGCGGCTTGGTCACCGGCCGATAGCCCGGCAGGTCGAGCTGCGTGGGCCAGTGCCACGTCGTCTTGGCCTGCAGCGCGTCCTTGGTGACGTCGACCAGGACCGGTCCGGGACGGCCGGTGCCGGCGATGTGGAAGGCCGACGCGACCGCCTCGGCGATGTCGGCCGCCTTGGTGACCAGGAAGCTGTGCTTGGTGATCGGCATGGTGATGCCACGGATGTCGGCCTCCTGGAAGGCGTCGGTGCCGATGGCGGCACTGCCGACCTGTCCGGTGATCGCGACGATCGGCACCGAGTCCATGTGGGCGTCGGCGATCGGGGTCACCAGGTTGGTCGCGCCGGGACCGGAGGTCGCCATGCAGACGCCCACCTTGCCGGTGACCATCGCGTACCCCTCGGCCGCGTGCCCGGCGCCCTGCTCGTGCCGCACCAGGATGTGCCGCACCTTCTTGGAGTCGAAGAGCGGATCGTACGCGGGCAGGATCGCTCCGCCCGGAATGCCGAATACGACGTCAGCTCCGACCTGCTCGAGCGACCTGACCAGAGACTGTGCCCCGGTCAGCTCTTCTGCGCTGTCGTTGTCTGACATGTCCTTGTCTCCTTGCGATCCGGTCCCGCCGAGGGATCCGTGGTGGATGTTACGCCTGTGCTACGGCTGCGCTCTCGACCAAGAAAAAACCCCCGCCGCCGGATGGCAGACGAGGGAGCGCGTCGGGGTGAGTAGTGGAACTCAGCCGACACGCTGACATACGACGAGAAGCGATGTGATGCGCACGCGGCAACGATAACTCCGGCTGATCCGAGGTCAACCAACCTCACGGCCAGTGTCTTGACATTCGGAAGGACGCTCGGATGTCCTCATAAATCCGGTCGCTGGGTGACTCGGGTTGGGACAATCGGCCGTATCGCGAACCGATCCGCCGTATGTTGTACCTCGTGGCAGCGATACCACCCGACATAGCAGGAATCAGCGGCTGGGTACCGCTGGCCCGAGGTGGCTTCGCCACTGTATGGAAGGCGCGTCAGGACTCCTTGGACCGGTTCGTCGCGGTCAAGGTCGACGACCGGGTGCTCGACAATCCGGCCGAGCAGCGGCGGTTCCTCGGTGAGGCGCAGGCGGCCGGAGGCCTGTCGGGGCATCCCGGCATCGTGACGGTGCACAACGCCGGCATCCTGCCCGACGGGCGTCCCTACCTGGTGATGGATCTGTGTCCGGGCGGCTCGTTGACGAGCTGGCTGGACCCGGCCCATCGGCCGAGCCAGGAACGCATCCGAGACGTCGGTGTCGAGATCGCGGACGCGCTCGCGGCGGCCCACGCCCGCGGCATGCTGCATCGCGACGTCAAGCCGGCCAACATCTTGATCGATCGGTACGGCAACCCGGGGCTGGCCGACTTCGGGCTCTCCGCTCCGCCGGAGCCGGACGCGTCCCCGCGGGACCGGTACGCGGCCATGACGCCCGCGTACGCGCCGCTGGAAGTCCTCCGGCTGCAGAATCCGAGCGAAGTCCGGTGACGTCTACCAGCTCGCCGCGACCCTGTACGCGCTGCTCAGCGGTCATCCTCCGCGGCTGCCGGACCAGACCACGCCGCCGCTGCCGGAGCTGATCGCAGCTGCACAGTCAGCCGGTCGAGCCGCTGCCCGAGGTGAACGCCGACCTGATGGCCGTCGTCCTCGCCGGCCTGTCGTCCGACGCCAGCGCCCGGCCGACGGCGGCCGCGTTCCGCGACCAGCTCGCGGCCATCGACCTGGCCCCCGTGGGCAGCCTAAGCTCGCCAGCGGCCCGAGGATCGCGGCCTGCCGAAGGAGGAGCCGGCGCCGTGGTGGCCCCTGCTCTCGAGTCGCCCGTCCACGACGGCCCCCATACCGACGGTCCCAACACGGCCGACCCCAAGCCGCGGCGCCGCCGCAGGCTGGTCCTCGGCATCGTCCTGGCCGGGGTGGTCGGCGTGCTGGCGGTCATCCTCGCCGGCAGCGGCGTCTATCTGTATCGGATCGATCACAGCGTGAACGCCAACATCAACCGGGGCATCGAGCTCCCGCCGGACTGGGGCAGCTCCGACCGCGGAGGCGAGGCCCGTCAAGACTCGCGAGGCTGCGGAGGCCCTCGACTACGTGCTGATCGGATCCGACGAGGGCGACCCGAGTCTGGACCGGGACGGCCGCAGCGATTCGATCATGCTCGTCCACCTGAACCAGAAGCGCAATCAGGCCTACATCATCTCCTTCCCCCGCGACATGTACGTGACGATCCCGGGTCACGGCAAGAACAAGATCAACGCCGCATACGAGATCGGCGGCCCGGCACTGGTCGTCCGCACCCTCGAATCGTTGACCGGCAGCCGGATGGACCACGTCGCCATGATCGACTTCGAGGGCTTCGTGAGCCTGACCGAGGATCTGGACGGCGTCACCGTCAACAACCGGACCGCCTTCTCGTCCCACGGCTACAGCTATCCGAAGGGCCGGATCACCCTGTCCGGTGACCGGGCGCTGTGGTTCGTGCGGGAGCGCCAGGCGCTGCCGAGCGAACTGGACCGGGCCGAGAACCAGCGCAACATGCTGAACGCGATCCTGACCAAGGGGCTCTCCGCCGAGGTGGTGGCCGACCCGGTCCGGTTCACGAAGTTCGTCGCCAACGCCGCCAAGCGGATCAAGGTGGACAACAGCCTCACCCAGACCGAGATCCGGAGCACCATGCTGTCGTTGCGGCTGCGCCCGAACGAACCTCGTGATGATGCAGGCACCGCTCGGCAAGGCCGATCGGGTCGGCGGTCAGGAAGTGCACCGCGTCGACGAGCGCCGGATCGCCGAGTTCGGCAAGGCGCTCAAGAACGACAAGATGGCCGAGTACCTGGACAAGTACCCGCGGGGCTGATTGTTTGGTATCTGCTCGCGCGATCGCGCTGGTTCGCCCTGTCCGGACTCCCTCCCTCGCACGACAAAAAGCGCGTCGTGCTCGCTCGGTCGTCCAGACAGGCCGGCGCGATCTGCCGACTCTCGCAGACTCTACGGCCGTCGAGTCTTAGCCGAGGATCGTCTTGTGGATCTCACCGGGAAAGCGGATGGTGAACCGGGTCTCGCCCACCCATCGCTTCAGGTCGGCGACCCGTTCGTCGATCTCCCGGCGCCGCCTCGCCGCGCACCTTCTCGAAGTAGTGCAGGTGGACCCGGCCGTCCGGGGACTGGGCCCAGGCGCCGACCACCCGACCGTCCAGCCAGATCGTCGGTCCGGCGTTCCCGCTGCTGTCGAAGGCTGCCGCAGCCGACTCCGGCAGGTACCAGGCGCGCTCCTTCCAGCCCATGGTGGTCGGATCCAGCCCGGGTAGCAGCGCCACCCACGGCTCGGTCGCGGGAACCTCGTCGTCATCCTCGGCCAGCCAGCCGGCACCGGTCTCCAGATCGACCTCGCGGGCCCCGGCATCGGCCAGCGCCCGCTTCGTCGTGGCGACGGTCCAGCCCATCCACCATCGAAGGTCGGTGGTGCGTCGCCGGTCCGAAGGCCCGCAGCCACCGACGGGTCAACTGCTCGGCCGCGGTGCGCTCATCCAGGTCGCCGAGGCCGCCGGGCAGCCAGGTGTCGGCGGCGGCATACCGGTAGGCACCGTTCACCCAGCTGCCGGTCGGCCGGGTCCGGAGGATCTCGCCCTCGAACCCGAGCAGGGTCAGCACCCGGGTGTGGGCCGAGACGGTCGCCTGCCACCGCGTCCCGGGCGCCATCAGGAGAGGCTGCCGAAGGGCGGGGACCTGCTGGCCCAGCGCGCGGGCCGCGGTGGGGCCGTGGGCGCGCAGGTAGGCCAGGATCTGGTCGCGCGCCTGGGCCAGCCAGGCGTCGGGATCGTCGATCCCACTCTGCGCGAGCAGGCCGGCGACCCGCTTGCGCTCCGGCGGCACGAGCTTGCGGGTCGCCGCGGCATGCATCTGACGGACCACCTCCGGCGTCGCGACCCACAAGGTGCGTCGCATCGCGTGGTGCCGGATCAGGCTGCGATCGTCGTACAGCGCCTGTTCGACGGCCGCGATGGACGGCTGTCGCATCCGCGCCATCGCCGAGAGGTAGACCGTCGGCGGATCGGTGGAATGCAGAGCGACAAGATCGTCGGCGAGCTGCGGAAGGTCGTCGATGCGGGTGCCGGGCAGCAGATGATGCCGCACCGCAAGCCGCGCCCGCCGCTCGCTCGACGTCCATGGGCGGGCGATCAGGAGCAGGTGGCGCCCACGTTGGCCGAGCGGACCAGCTTCGCGTACTTGGCGAGTACGCCGCGCCGCACCGGCCGCGGGGTCGGAGTCCAGCCGGCCCGGCGACGCTCGAGCTCGGCCTCGTCGACCTCGACGTCGAGCCGCCCGTTGGCCACGTCGAGGGTGATCGGGTCGCCGTCGGCGACCAGCGCGATCGGTCCACCCTCGGTGGCCTCGGGCGCGATGTGCCCGACGCACAGCCCGGTCGTGCCGCCGGAGAACCGGCCGTCGGTGATCAACATGACGTCCTTGCCGAGACCGGCGCCCTTGATCGCACCGGTGATGGCCAGCATCTCGCGCATGCCGGGACCACCCTTGGGGCCCTCGTAGCGGATCACCACCACGTCGCCGGCCGTCACGGTGCCGTCCTCCAGGGCGTCCATCGCCGCCCGCTCGCCGTCGAAGACCCGAGCGGTGCCCTTCCAGACGTCGGTGTCGAACCCGGCACTCTTCACCACCGCCCCTTCCGGCGCCAGCGATCCGTACAGGATGGTGATACCGCCGGTGGGATGCATCGGGTTGCTGATCGCCCGCACGATGGTGCCGTCGATGTCCGGCGGGGCGATGTCGGCCAGGTTCTCGGCCATCGTCTTGCCGGTCACGGTCAGACAGTCACCGTGCATCAGCCCGGCGTCCAGCAGGGCCTTCATCACCACCGGCACGCCACCGACCCGGTCGACGTCGTTCATCACGTAGCGGCCGAACGGCTTGAGGTCACCGAGGTGGGGCACGTTCTTGCCCACCCGGACGAAGTCGTCGAGGGTCAGGTCCACCTCGGCCTCGTTGGCGATGGCGAGCAGGTGCAGCACGGCGTTGGTCGAGCCGCCGAAGGCCATGGTCACGGCGATGGCGTTCTCGAAGGCCTCCTTGGTCATGATCTGGCGGGCGGTGATGCCCCGGCGCAGCATCTCGACCACCGCCATGCCACTGCGCCGGGCGTATCCGTCCCGCCGCCGGTCCACGGCCGGCGGGGCGGCCGATCCGGGGAGCGACATGCCGAGCGCTTCGGCCGCGCTGGCCATCGTGTTGGCCGTGAACATCCCGCCGCAGGCGCCCTCCCCCGGACAGATCGCCTTCTCGATCTCGGTCACCTGGTCCCGGGTGATGAGGCCTCTGATGCAGGCGCCCACCGCCTCGAAGGCATCGATGATCGTCACGTCCTTGTCGCCCACCCGGCCCGGCATGATCGAACCCGCGTAGAGGAAGACCGACGCCAGATCGAGGCGGGCCGCGGCCATCAGCATGCCCGGCAGCGACTTGTCGCAGCCGGCCAGCAGCACCGAGCCGTCGAGCCGCTCCGCCGACATCACCGTCTCCACGGAGTCGGCGATGATCTCCCGGCTGACCAGGGAGAAGTGCATGCCCTCGTGGCCCATCGAGATGCCGTCCGAGACCGAGATGGTGCCGAACTCCAGCGGGTAGCCGCCCGCCGCATGGACCCCGTCCTTGACCGCCTTGGCCAGCCGGTCGAGGCTGAGGTTGCACGGGGTGATCTCGTTCCAGCTGGACGCGACGCCGACCTGCGGCTTCACCCAGTCGTCGTCGCCCATGCCGACCGCTCGGAGCATGCCGCGGGACGCGGTCGCCTCCAGCCCGTCGGTGACCACGCGTGAGCGTGGCTTGATGTCAACACTGCTCTCAGTCTGTGGCACGGCGTCAATCTACCGCCGACCGTCAGGGGACGTCGTCATGGCGGCTACCGGCGCCGACCAGCCGCGGCGATCGGGTGGTGATCACCAACTGCCAGGCCAGTCCGGCCACCAGGATCACGCCGAGCACCGGGCCGAGATTGGCCACCAGTTGCTGCAGGCCGTCGAAGTGCCGTTCCCGGCCACCGCCGTACGGCAGCACCGCCAGCGGCAGGGCAGACCGCCACCCAGACCACCCAGAAGCCGCCGAGCACCCGGGCCCACTTCGGTGGCCCCGGACGGACGACGGCCACCGCCAGCGGCAGGATCCAGACGTAGTGGTGGGTCCAGGACAGCGGCGAGGCCAGGCAGGTGCAGACCCCGACGAGGGCCACCGCGAACACCGGCTGGCCGGCGCGCCACCAGTACGCCGCGACCAGGCATCCGAGCAGCGCCACCAGGCCGGCGATGGCGAGCCCGATCAAGCGTGGTGGCCCGGGAGGAGTCACCGAGCCGGAAGAACACCCCGAGCAGCGACTGGTTCCCGGCGTACAACGGCGAGGCCGTCCGCGTGTTGCCTCCCGACAGGCCGCCGAAGAACTCCACCGTCTCGGAGAACAACAGGATCGCGCCGATCACGGTGAAGGCCGCGAAGCTGATCAGGGCCGTGACCGCGACCCGGCGCTTGCCGATCAGGAACGCGAAGACCACGAACAGCATCGGGGTCAGCTTGATCGCCGCGGCCAGTCCGATCAGCGACCCCTGCGGGATCCGTCGCCGCTCCCCCGGGGCATCGGGCAGCAGGTCGGCGACCACCAGAGCCATCAGCATCGTGTTGACCTGACCGTAGCCGAGGGTCGTCCGCACCGGTTCGACCGCCAGCACCACGGCGATCCCGATCAGCCCGAGCTTCCAGCCGCGAGGGACGCCGCAGCGCTTCAGCACCGACTGCTGGGCCCAGACCAGGCCCGCGGTCCAGACCACCTGCCAGAACAGGTACGGGCCGAAGGCGAGCGGAGTCATCAAGATCGCGGCGATCGGCGGGTAGATGAAGTACAGGTTCCAGAACGGCGTGGTGGTGGCGAAAATGTCCCGGCCGGCCAGCATGTCCTTGACCGCGGCCACGTACACCTGCAGGTCGATGGTCGACGGCTCCCAGGGCTGGACCTTGCCGTACTGGATGATGAACGGCAGCAGCAACAGCGCGACCGCGAACGGTGGAACGAACTCGATCGCCGTCCGGGCGAGCTTGCGGCTCGTGGACATTCGGCGGTCGGTGCTCAGGCTCACGCGCCCGCCTGGATCTGCCGGTACACCGACTCCAGCTCACCATCGGGCACCCCACCACGGTTGATCAACAGATCCAGACCGGGCTCGTCGGCATACCGCGGAACCACGTGCACGTGCATGTGGAAGACCTCCTGGCCGGCGATCTCGCGGGCCGAGGAGAAGATGTTCATCCCGTCAGCGGCCAGCCGGTGCATCAGCATCCGGGCCACGGCGTCGACCGCCGGCGCGATCTCGGGCAGCGACGGCGTCCCGGTGATCATGTCGGCGACGTGGCGTTTCGGCACCACGAGCGTGTGCCCGCGGTGCCAGGCCGCGATGTCGAGGAAGGCGATCGCATGATCATCTTCGTAGATCCGCCGGGACGGCAGGTCGCCGGCGATGATCTTGCAGAAGATGCAGTCCGGCTCGGCCGGGGTCTCAGAACGGCTGCTTGGGCTTGCTCATGTGATCGTGTTCTCCAGTGGTTGACCGTGGGCGAAACGCTTCAGCTGGGCGGCGATCAACCGGTCGGCGCGCGGGAAGAACGCCGAACTGGCTCCGCCGACGTGGGGCGAGATCAGCACGCCGGGCGCGCGCCACAACGGATGATCCGGCGGCAGCGGCTCGGGCTCGACCACATCGAGGGCCGCCCGGATCCGACCGGTCGAGACCTCGGCCAGCAAGGCGTCGGTATCCACCAGCCGGCCGCGGGCGACGTTGACCAGCAGGGCCTGGTCCGGCAGCAGCCGCAGCTGCTGCGCACCGATCATGCCCTCGGTCTCGGGGGTGTGCGGCGCGATGACGATGGCCACGTCGGCGTCCGGCAGCAGGGCGTCGAGCTCGGTGATCGGATGGACCTCGACGTCCCCGGTTCGCCGCCGCCGGGCCACCCGGGTCACCGACGCGACTTCGAAGCCGGCCAGCCGCCGCTCGATGGCCGCGCCGATGTTGCCGTAGCCGATGATCAACACCCGCTTGTCGGCGAGCGCGCTGCCGAATTCGACGTCCCACCGCCCGGTGCTCATGTTGCGGGCGAAAGCTGTCCAGCCGGCGTCCGCTGGCCAGCGTCAGCGCGATCGCGAGTTCGGCGGTGCTCGCGTCGTGCACCCCGGCGGCGTTGCAGAGGGTGACCCCGTCGGGCACCGTGCGGCAGGAAGTTCTCCACCCCGGCCGTCAGGGTCTGGATGACCCGGAGGCGACTCATCTCGGTCGCCCGGGCGAGCACCTCGGCACCCGACATGTACGGCAGCACGTAGAACTCGACCTCACCGATCGAGTCCGGCCACGGGTGCGTCGAACCCTCGGTAGCAGTCGACGTCGATACCGGGCGGGATGCCACCGAGCCGGCGCTCGGCCTCGGCCACGTCGGCGTACGGCAGCCACGCGAGCGCCATGGTCAGATCCTCCCGGCCGGCGTGGCCAGTTCTCGGACCGGATACCCGGCGGCCGCGATCGCGGCCTTCACCTCGGCGATCCGCAGCGTTCCGAAGTGGAAGACCGTTGCGGCCAGCACCGCGTCGGCCCCGGCGGCCACCGCCGGCGGAAAGTCGGCGACCCGGCCGGCGCCGCCGGAGGCGATCAGCGGCACGTCGACGACCGCGCGGACCGCCCTGATCATCTCCAGGTCGAATCCGCCGGTCGTGCCGTCGGCGTCCATCGAGTTGAGCAGGATCTCGCCCACGCCGAGCTCGACGCCGCGGCGCGCCCACTCGACCGCGTCCAGCCCGGCCGCGGTGCGACCGCCGTGGGTGGTCACCTCGAAGCCGGACCTCGTGCCGGGCGCCCGCCGGGCGTCGACCGACAGCACGAGCACCTGATTGCCGAACCGGCTGGTGATCTCGGAGATCACCTGGGGCCGGCGGATGGCCCCGGTGTTGATCGCCACCTTGTCCGCGCCGGCCCGCAGCAGGGTGTCGACGTCGTCGACCGAGCCGACGCCGCCGCCCACGGTGAGCGGGATGAACACGGTCTCGGCCGTGCGGCGCACCACCTCGAGGGTGGTCTCCCGACCCTCGACGGAGGCCGAGATGTCGAGGAAGGTCAGCTCGTCGGCACCCTCGGCGTCGTAGACCGCGCCGAGCTCGACCGGATCGCCCGCGTCGCGCAGGTCGACGAAGTTCACGCCTTTGACCACCCGGCCGGCATGCACGTCCAGACAGGGGATGACACGGACCGCCACACTCACGAGCGACAGCCTAGTGTCGTGAGTCTGGGGCCGTGGAACGGCGGATCAACCTGGGATCCCGTCATGGACGCAGCCTCCGCCATCTTTGGCGGTGGGCCCGGCGAGGGTGGCGTCGGACGATTAGGGTGATCGTCGTGCCCGACCTCGACTCCGACTTCACGGCCTTGCCGCTTTCGGCGCTGGCCGATGCGGCCCTGTCCCGCGCCGCCGAACTGGGCTGCCGGCACGCCGAGTTCCGGGTGGAGCGGCTGCGCGAGGCGTACCGCAGCTTCCGTGATCATGGCCTGGAGTCGACGACGGACGGCCAGGTTCTCGGCCTGTCCGTCCGGGTGGTGCACAACGGGGTGTGGGGTTTCGCGGCCGACATCGCGCTGACCCCGGACTCCGCGGCCCGACTGGCCGAGCGCGCGGTCGCCACCGCCAAGGTGTCCCGTCCGCTGACGCCGGTGTCGGTCGAACTGGCCGACGAGCAGGTGTACCCGGACGCGAGCTGGGTGTCCGCGTACGAGATCAATCCGTTCGACGTGGACGAATCGACCAAGTCCGGGCGACTGCTGGAACTGAACGAGGTGCTGCTGGCCGCACCCGGCGTCACCCACGCCGACTCGATGCTGGCCTACGTCCAGGAGAACAAGTTCTTCGCCAACCTCGCCGGCACCACGACCACCCAGCAGCGGGTACGGATCCAGACCCAGCTCACCGCCGTCAGTGTCGGTGATCATGGATTCGCCACCATGCGCAGCACCGCTCCGCCGACCGGGCGCGGCTGGGAGTATCTGACCGGGACCGGGTGGGACTTCGACGCGGAGACCGCCGAGATGCCGGAACTGCTCGCCGAACAGGTCGCCGCCCCGTCGGTGCTGGCCGGGCACTACGACCTGGTCATCCACCCGAGCAACCTGTTCCTGACCATCCACGAGTCCATCGGGCACGCCACCGAGCTGGATCGGGCGCTCGGCTACGAGGCCGCGTACGCGGGCACCTCGTTCGCCACCTTCGACCAGCTCGGCTCGCTGCACTACGGCAGCCCGGTGATGAACGTGACCGGCGACCGCGTCGTCGATCATGGTCTGGCGACCATCGGCTACGACGACGAGGGCGTCGGCCAGCAGCAGTTCGACCTGATCCGCGACGGCATCCTGGTCGGCTATCAGCTGAATCGCCAGATGGCCGCGGAGAAGAACCTCGGCCGCTCGAACGGCTGCGCGTACGCCGACTCCCCCGGTCACATCCCGATGCAGCGGATGCCCAACGTCTCCCTGCAACCGGCGCCCGACGGCCCCTCCACCGAGGAGTTGATCTCCGGCGTCGACCGCGGCATCTACATCGTCGGCGACAAGTCCTGGTCGATCGACATGCAGCGCTACAACTTCCAGTTCACCGGGCAGCGCTTCTTCAAGATCACCGACGGCCGGCTGGACGGGCAGCTCAAGGACGTCGCCTACCAGGCGACGACGACCGATTTCTGGCGTTCGATGGAGGCCGTCGGCAACGCCGAGACCTATCAGCTCGGCGGCGCGTTCAACTGCGGCAAGGGTCAACCCGGCCAGGTCGCACCGGTGTCCCACGGCTGCCCGTCGGCGTTGTTCCGCCGGGTGAACGTGCTGAACACCCAGGCCGAGGGGGCGGACTCGTGACCGAGCCGGCACGGATCGATCCCGGCCCCCAGCAACTGGTGGAACTGGCGCTCGAACACGCCACGCTGCCGACCGTGGCCGTCGTCACCCAGCGCATCGAGGCGAACCTGCGCTGGGCGAACAATGCGCTCACCACCAACGGCGAGATGCGCAGCGTCACCCTCACCGTCATCTGCACGGCCGCGGTCGAGGACGGCACCTCGGCCGGCACCGTCAGCCAGGAGATCTCCGATCCGGCAGCGGTCTCGGCGGTCGTCGCCGAGGCCGAACGGCTCGCCCGGAGTGGATCAGCCGCCGAGGACGCCGCCGAGCCGGTGGCCGACTATCCGCACTCCGACGTCTGGGACGCCCCACCGGAGACGACCGGCATCGAGGTGCTCGCCGAGCTGGCCAGAGCGCTCGGCGACGCCTTCGACCGGGCCCGGGCGGCCGACCAGCTGCTGTTCGGCTTCGCCGAGCACGTGGTGAGCACCAGTTATCTCGGCAGCAGCACCGGCCTGCGGCGACGCGGCGTCCAGCCGACCGGACGGCTCGAGCTGAACGCCAAATCCGCCGACCTCTCGGCCTCGGCCTGGGTCGGACGCCCCACCCGGGACTTCACCGACGTGGACATCGCCGAGCTGCACGCCGGCCTGACCATTCAGCTCGGCTGGGCGCAGCACCGGATCGAACTGGCGCCGGGGCGCTACGAGACCCTGCTGCCGCCCGGGGCCGTGGCCGACCTGCTGGTCTACATGTACTGGACGGCCAATGCCCGGGACGCCGAGGAGGGCCGCAACGTCTTCGCCGGTCCCGACCGCACCACGCGGATCGGCGAGACGCTGTCCCAGCTGCCGATCACCCTGCATTCGGATCCGCGCTATCCCGGTTCGGAGACCATCCCGTTCGTCGACTCGCCGTTCAGCTCCGACGGCACCTCCTGGGCGTTCGACGCCGGCCAGCCCATCGAGAAGACGGTCTGGATCGACCGTGGCGTGCTCAGCGAGCTGATCCGCAATCGGGCGCAGGCCGCCCGCACCGGTGCGGCGCCGACACCGCCGCCGGACAACTTGATCATGGACGCCGGCGGCACCGCGACGCTGGAGGAGATGATCGCCGGCACCGAACGCGGGCTGCTGCTGACCTGCCTGTGGTACATCCGCGATGTCGATCCGGAGCGGCTGCTGCTGACCGGTCTGACCCGGGACGGCGTCTATCTGATCGAGCACGGCGAGGTGGTCGGCGCGGTGAACAACTTCCGGTTCAACGAGTCGCCGGTCGAACTGCTCGGCCGGATCACCGAGGTCGGCGCCACCCAGGTCACCCTGTGCCGGGAGTGGAACGACTTCTTCCACCACACGGTGATGCCGCCCATCCGGGTCCCGGACTTCAACATGTCCACCGTCGAGCCAAGCCTCCTGAACCCTTTTTAAATGCAAGGGGGACGACCCCCTTGAACCCCCGCGGCGTGCACAAGAACACACGGGAGCACGCCCGGTCTCGAAATGCAAGGGGGACGACCCCCTTGAACCCCCGCGGCGTGCGCAAGAAAACACGGGAGCACGCCCGGTCAAGATGAGAGCTCTCTCATCGAGGTCTCCTTGGCCGTCTCACCCCGGCCCGGTTTGCTAGTGCCCATGAACAAGAAGAAATGGATCGTCATCGGCGGCGCTGCTTCCGCCTTCGCTCTTGCACCCTTGGCCGCCGCGGCGGGACCGTCCCTGTTCGATCAGCCCATGTCGGGATCCGGCGTCGTGGTGGCCGCTGCCACCACCGGACCCTCGGCCGAAGCGGGCGACCCGACGGCGACCGGTGCGCCGGACGGCACCAACACCGTCACCCCGGCCAGCCCGCAGACCCCCGGCGAGACGGTGACGCCGACGAGTCCGGCCACCCCGCCGACCCAGGCGAGCCCGCCCAGCCCCGTCACCCCGAACAGCCCGGCCTCCGCCAAGTCACCGGTCTCACCGAAGACGGCGAACTCGCCCGCTTCGCCGCGTTCCCCGCAGACCCCGAACTGAGATGATCACACGACGCTCAGCGTCCCAACCGATAACCGGCGCCGCGGACCGTCTCGATCCGCGGCCCGGTGATCTTGTTCCGCAGATAGCGGACGTACACGTCGACCACGTTGGAACCCGGGTCGAAGTCGTACCCCCAGACCCTCGACAGCAACTGCTCGCGACTGAGCACCTGGCCCGGGTGTTGCAGGAACATCTCCAGCAGCGCGAACTCCCGGGCGGACAGTTCCACGTGGCGATCGCCCAAGCTGGCGATCCTGGTCCGGACGTCGAGGCGCAGGTCACCGTGGGCCAGGTTGCCGTTCGGCTGGCCCTGCTCGGCCGATCCTTGATCACGTAGCCGGATCCGCACCCGGGCCAGCAGCTCCTCGAACCGGAACGGCTTGCTCATGTAGTCGTCGGCGCCACCCTCGAGACCGGCGACCGTGTCGGTGACCGAGTCACGCGCCGTCAAGATGATCACCGGCATCGCCGATCCCTGTCCACGCAGGGCTTCCAGGACCTCGAACCCGTCCAGCTGCGGCAGTCCGATGTCCAAGATCATCAGATCGAACTCTCCGGACACCGCGTGCTCCAGCGCCTCGCGGCCATCACCGGCGACCAGCGTCGAATGTCCCGCGGCCCGCAGGCCCTTGTCCACGAAGGCGGCGATCCGCGCCTCGTCCTCGGCGATCAGGATCGCTGCCATGACTGCTCCTCGAGTGCTGGTCCGGTGGGCGCGGCGGCGACAGCCGGCGGCGTCCGCTGCGGAATGATCATGGTAAAGGTCGCGCCCTGGCCCGGGGTGCTGTCGACGGTCACGGTGCCGTGGTGGGCCTCGACGATCGCGTTGACGATCGACAGACCGAGACCGGCGCCGCCGTCCTCGGCGGTCCGGGACGTTCCCTCGGCTCCGCGGTGGAAGCGCTCGAAGATGAACGTCCTGGTCAGCCGGGTCGATCCCGGTGCCGGCGTCACGAACCCAGAACCGATGCTCGGCACCGTCGGTCCGCGCGCCGAGGGCGATCACGGCACCCGGCTCGGTGAAGCGGACCGCGTTGGCGACGAGTTGGAGCAGCGCCTGGGTGATCCGTTGCGGATCGAGCCATCCGGTGCTCTCCGACGCCGCGTCGACGGTCCACCGACGGTCGGCGATCGGCGACACCTTCTCGAACACGGCGTAGATCAACTCGTCCAACGCCACCTCCTCGAGCCGGATGAAGTCGGGCCGGCTGGCCTTGGCCAGCACCATCAGCTCCTCGACCAGGCGCTGCATCCGGTCCAGCTCGTCCAGTGCCAGGTCGCGGGTCTTGATCACGTCGCCGGGATCGTCGACGTCGACCAGTTCCAGGTGGCCGCGGACGATGGTGATCGGGGTGCGCAGCTCGTGGCCGGCGTCGTCGAGCATCCGTCGCTGCGCGTCGAAGGACGACGACAGCCGGTCCAGCATCGCGTTCATGGTGCGCCCGAGGTCGGCGACCTCGTCCTTGCTGGACAGCAGCTCCTCGGGGATGCGGCTCTGCAGGTCGGTGTCGGTGATCTGTTGCGCCGTACGCCGCAGGGTGCGCAACGGCGACAGCAGGCGTCCCGCGACCTGGTAGCCGACGAACCCGACGACCAGCAGGGCGAGCAGACAGATCGCCGCGTACGTCAGGTGGGTCCGGTTGACCGGCGCCATCGCCGCCCGGACATCGACGACCGCGACATAGTGTCCGAGGTCGGTGGAGCCGCGCACCTGGATCGGGACCGAGATGAACGCCAGCGGCCCGTGCGCGGGGGTCTGCAGTTCGCGGACGAAGACCGGCTCACCGGGCATCGTGGACGCGGCGGCCCGGACCAGGTCCTCGTCGTCGGCCAGCGTCTGCTGGAACCGGTCGTCGGACTGCGGCACCCAGGTGACCTTGGAGTTGACCAGGCCGAGGATCGCCTCGTCCGGATCCGGCACCGTGCTCTTGATCGCGACGTAGAGCACGTCGCCCGGACCGCGGATCGGCCGGCCCGCGTTCCCCGCCTCGGCGATCGCCGCGACCGTCTTGATCTCGGCGTTCTCCTGGCTCAGGGCGCGCTGGATGCCGTCGTAGGTGGAGTGCCGGGCCAGCAGATAGGACACCGTCCCGGCGCCGACCATGCCGAGCAAGGTGGTGATCAACACCGCGGTCATGATGCGCACCCGGACCGACGGCGCTGCTCTGACTCGGGCTGACACCTGTCCAGCATGCCAAGCGGGCAAAGAAAAGGAGAGCCGGGGCGATGAGGATCTTCTCATCGGCGGCTCACGGCTGTCTCACCGGCGACCGGTGAACTGATCTCACCAAGCACCCCAGAGACACTCTTCCCAGAAGGAGATCATCATGATCAACAACTCGATCCGGGCCCGCCGGACCATCGCCGGCCTCAGCGTCGTCCTGCTCGGCGGGGCGGGCCTGTGGCTCGGCGCCGTCGCCCCGGCCAGCGCCGCCGCCGCGCAGACCTGCCACGGGCTGACCGCAACCATCGTCGGCACCTCCGGCGCCGACGAGCTCAACGGCACCTCCGGCCGGGACGTGATCGTCGGCCTGGGCGGCAACGACGAGATCGACGGCAACGGCGGCAACGACGTGATCTGCGCGGGCGCCGGCCGCGACGAGGTCGACGGCGGCAGCGGCAACGACTTCATCTCCGGCGGCACCGGTCACGACGAGTTGGACGGCGAGTCCGGCCGCGACACCGTGTGGGGCGGCAGCGGACGCGACGACCTGAGCGGCGGCAGCGGCAACGACAAGCTGAGCGGCGGCAAGCACAACGACAAGATCGACGGCGACTCCGGTGACGACAAGCTGTGGGGCCGGACCGGTCGTGACTTCCTGGAAGGCGGCCGCGGCAGCGACCGGCTGAACGGCGGCGCCGGCAATGACCAGAAGTACCAGGGCAACGCCTCCGAGCGGGCCGAGGACGCCTGGGAGCGCGCCCACGGCATCGACGACTGACCGATCCCACCTCCCGGGATCCGCACGCATTCGTGTCCTGAGCTTCGTCGTTGGACCGCCCCATCCTGCCTTTCGACAAGCTCAGGGCGCGATAGCTTCAGTCCTCGTCGGGTGAGTAGGTGACGACACCACGGCGCAGGGCACGGATCAGGGCCCGGGCGGTCTCGCGGAGACCGCCCGGGCCCGCCGCGTCGGCGATCTGCCCGGCGAAGTCGGCCACCTGGCGGATCCAGCGGACGAAGTCACCGGCCGTCAGGTCGGTGTCGGCCAGCACCGCCGAGAGCGATCGCCCGGACGCCCAGCCGTACGCGACCTCGCTGAACCCGATGTCCGGTTCGCCGGCGCGCTCCAGCCGGGTGTCCCGCTCGATCAGCGACACCTCGCGCCAGATCCGGCGTACCTGGGTCATCGCGTCATTGGTCCGGGCGTCGGGCAATCGTGGCCGCCGCTCGCCGTCGTCACTGCCGCCGGGCCTCGTAGACGAACGCCGCCAGCACCGCCGCCAGTTGCGGCGGGGTCAGATCGTCGAACACCCCGGCGCGAACGGATTCGGCGGCGACCAGGTCGAGCTCGGCGTAGATCCGGGCCAGCATCCGGCCGTGCTCGGTGACCGCACCGTCGGACAGGTAGCCGAGCGACTCCAGCACCAGGCAGATCTTGTCGAAATGATTGGCGATCGTGTTGGTCCTGGTGGCGGACCGCGCCTGCAACCGGGTGCTCTCGGCCTCGAGCTTCAACGCCCGTTCGGCCCATCGGGCATGGGTGTCCCGGTCGGGGCAGTTGTGGCAGGGATGCCGGCGCAGCTCGGCCCGCAGCTCCTCGATCCGGGAGCCCAGTTCATGATCAACTCCCGGCTTGCGGTAGCGCGGCGCACTGAGGTCGATCTCGGCCAGCTTGGACCGGAAGGCGGCGGCGAGGTTGCGCCGCGACGCCGCGTCCTTGGGATTGAAGTGCTTGCCGATCTTCATCCGGCCCGCAATCGCCGGTGGGGTGGGGAAATCGGTGAGCGACAGCCGCCGTACCTGCCGATCTTCGGTCAGCACCAGGGGTCGCGGCGCTTCATGATCATTTCGGCTGCCCGGGTCGATGATCACCGCCCAGCCCTGGCTCCGGCCGCTCGGCACCCGGACGATGTCACCCGGCTTCAAGATCAACAGCGTCTGCATCGCCTCGGCCTTGCGGTCCGACTGGCGTTCCCGGGCGGCCTCGGCCTCCAGCCGCGCGATCTCGGCCCGCAGCCGTGCGTAGCCGACGAAGTCACCGCGTTCGCAGGCTGCGGCCTCCCAGTAGCCGTCGATCCCTTCGGTGTTCCGGGCCAGGGTGCGCGCCACGCCGACCACCGAGCGGTCGGACTGGAACTGCGCGAACGACTGTTCCAGGAGGGTACGCGCCCGGTCCCGGCCGACGCTGGCCACCAGGTTGACCGCCATGTTGTAGGTCGGCGCGAACGAGGACCGGAGCGGATAGGTACGCCGCGACGCCAGCCCGGCGACCGCGCGCGGATCCAGGCCCGGCTGCCACAGCACGACGGCGTGACCCTCGACGTCGATGCCCCGGCGCCCGGCCCGACCGGTGAGCTGGGTGTACTCCCCCGGCGTGACGTCGGCGTGGGTCTCGCCGTTGTACTTGACCAGCTTCTCCAGGACCACCGATCGCGCCGGCATGTTGATGCCGAGAGCCAGCGTCTCGGTGGCGAAGACGACCTTGATCAGGCCGTTGACGAAGGCCTCCTCGACGCATTCCTTGAAGGCGGGCAGCATGCCGGCGTGGTGGGCGGCGATGCCGCGGATCAGCGCCTCGGCGAACCGGTCGTAGTCGAGCGCGCGGAGGTCGGCGCCGGACAGTCCGGCCACATGCCGCGCCAGGATCGCGCCGATCTCCTGCTGCTCGCCGGGACTGGTCAGCCGGACGCCGGACGCCAGCAGCTGGCGCACCGCGGCATCACAGCCCACCCGGGAGAAGATGAAGACGATCGCCGGCAGCAGGGCCTCGGCGTCGAGCAGCTCGACCATCTCCGGCCGGCTCGGCCCTCTTCGCACCCGCCCCGACCAACCCGCATCGCGGCCTGAGCCGCTCCCCGCGCGCCCTGAGCCACCCCCGCGCCGCGCCCTGAGCCGCCACCCACCGCGCCCTGAGCTCGTCGAAGGGTGCGCCGCTCCCCCGTAGGACCCGCTGCCGTAGCTGACCGTCCGCTTGCCCTTGCCGGAGCGGCCGCGGGGCCGGCGCGAGTCGTCTCGGACGTAGCGCGACTCCTCGCGGGCGACCCGGACCAGGGCCGGGTTGACCTCGGTCCGGCCACCACTGTCGGAGTCCTTGAACAGGTCGTAGATCGTGTTGCCGACCAGCACGTGCTGGAACAGCGGCACCGGGCGACGTTCGGAGACCACGACCGCCATCTCGCCCCGCACCTCCGACAGCCACTCGCCGAACTCCTCGGCGTTGCTCACCGTCGCCGACAGCGCGACCACCTGGATCGACTCCGCCAGTCCGATGATCACCTCCTCCCAGACCGCGCCGCGGAAGCGATCGGCGAGATAGTGCACCTCGTCCATCACCACGTAGCCGAGATTCAGCAGGGTGTCCGAGCGGGCGTAGATCATGTTGCGCAGCACCTCGGTGGTCATCACGACCACCGGCGCCTCGGAGTTGATCGAGGAGTCCCCGGTCAGCAGACCGACCTGGTCGGCACCGTGCCGGCGCACCAGATCGGCGTACTTCTGGTTGGAGAGGGCCTTGATCGGGGTGGTGTAGAAGCACTTCCGGCCCTGGTGCAGAGCCAGGAACACCGCGAACTCGCCGACGATCGTCTTGCCGGCCCCGGTCGGCGCGGCCACCAGCACGCCGGACCCGGCCTCGACATGGGCGCAGGCCTCGCGCTGGTAGTCGTCGAAGCTGAAGCCGTAGCCGTCGGCGAACTTCGCCAGCAACGGGGACGACCGGTTGCTGTGGAACCTCGCGTACGCCTCGGCCGGGCTGGGCTCGCTCACCCGACGTTCGCCGGGGTTCGGTGCACGAAGACCGGCAGCGCCCGCGGCACGGCGGTCGCCGTCAGCGGCGTGGCCCCGAGCATCTCGCCGTCGCCGAAACCGACCAGCCCGGGTCCCTCGACGCGGACCTCGCGGACCCGCAACTGCTCGACGCACGCGTCCCGGGCGAACTTCCCGGAGTACATCAGCGGCAGCAGCCGCAGCAGCTTGACCCGACCCACCGGGTGGATGATCGTCACGTCGAGCAGGCCGTCGTAGGGGTCGGCGTTCAGGCAGATCCGCATGCCGCCGCCGTACGAGGCGGTGTTCCCGACCGCCACGATCATCGCCTCCAGCTCGCGCACCTCGCCGTCGAGCGTCAGCCGGTACCGCAGCGGCGAGAACACCCGGAGCTCGGCGAGCGCGGCGATCGTGTAGCGCGACGAGCCACGCGGCCAGGTCATCGCGTTCGCGCGCCGGTTGACCAGTGCGTCGAAGCCGGTGGCCAGCACGGCGGCGACGTAGTGCGGCCCCACCCGCGCCAGGTCGATCGAGCGGGTGTAGCCGGCCGCGATCACCGCTGCGGCAGCGACCGAGTCCTCCGGGTCGAGCCCGATGCCCCGGCAGAGGTCGTTGCCCGTGCCGGCGGGGATCAGTCCGAGCGTGGTCCGGCTCCCGGTCACGAGATGAGCGCGAGCCGACGTGTTGACCCCGAGATGCATCATCCCGTCACCGCCCATCACGGCGAGCACATCGACACCGTCGGCGACCGCGGCCTCGGTCATCTCCCTCGCCTCGACGAAGTCCCGGCTGAGCAGCACGTCGAGCTCGTCACCGCCGTCGCGCAGGGTGCCCGCCACCTGCGGCAGCAGCTCGAGGGCTCGGCCCTTGCCCGCTGACGGATTGACGACCAGCCTGATCTGCCGGTTCACGCGGGAGCCGGCCCGTCCTCGTCCGACAGCTCACGCAGGGCCTTGTCGTCGGCGACGCTGCCCGCGATCAGCAGGTCGTCTCCGGCCGCCTTCGCGCGGCGAGCCTTGCGCCGGTCGAGGATGTGGGCGATCACCTCGGCGGCCAGGAACAGCAGCGACATCGGCGCGGCCAGAGCCAGCATGGAGAACGGGTCGGTCGACGGCGTGGCGATCGCGCCGAAGATGAAGGTTCCGAAGATGACCAGAGTCCGGTACTTCGACAGCTGCTTGGCGCTGATCACGCCGACGATGTTGAGCATCAGGACGACCAACGGGATGACGAAGGCGATCCCGAACACGACCATCGCGCGGAGCAGAAAGGACAGATAGGCGTTGATGTCCTGCAGGTTGGTCACGCCGGACTGGGTGAAGCTCAGCAGCACCATGATGCCCTTGGGCATCACGAAGTAGGCCACCGCGACCCCGCCGGCGAACATCGGCGTGGCGGCCCCGATGAAGATGAGGGCCCACTTCTTCTCCTTGGCCAACAGGCCGGGAACGATGAACGCCCACAGCTGGTAGAGCCAGATCGGCGCGGTGACGATGGCTCCGGCGAGCGCGGACACCTTGAGCGCCAGGGTCAACGGCGAGGTGAGGTTGATGTTGACCAGCGACGTGTTCGCGTCCGGATTGCTGACCTTCAAGGCCTCGATGGCCTTGAAGTACGGCTGCTGCAACAGATCCATCAACGGCTCACGGAAGAACCAGGCGACGATCATCCCGACGATGATGGCCGAGCGCGGAGACCACCAACCGGTAGCGCAGTTCGCGCAGATGCTCGAAGAGCGTCATCGAGCCGTCAGGTGGTGCGGGCGGCGGCTTGAGCCACTTCAGGCTGAAGCGGATCTGCCGGCCCTTGATCGTCAAAGACACGGCAGGGGCTCGGTCAACAAGAAGTCGGTCAGTTCAGGGGGCGCTGCGGAGGCTCGGGATCCGTCGGGTCCGGATTCGACAGGTTGCTCGGCGGCGGCTGCTGGAACTGCGGCGGCGGGCTGCTCTGCTGTTGCGCCTGCGGAGTGGTCGAGCCGCCCGGCTGCAGATGAGGCGGAGTCGCTGCGGTCGTACCGTCCTCGGCCTTGAGACCCTTGGTCTCCTCCTTGAACTCCTTCAGCGCGCGTCCGGTGCTCTTGCCCAGACCGGCCAACCGGGAACCGCCGAACAGCAGCAGCACGACGGCCAGGATGATCAACAGCTCGGGGACGCCCAGGCCCAGTACCAGCGGTTCTCATGTGGTCATCCTATGTCGCTTCGCTGGGGTCGAGCCCATCACTCAGCTGGTGAGATTGCTGTGCAGCAACGCGTCGTCGTCCCGGTCCGGAGCATCGAAGCGGCGCTCAGGGACCTGGATCTGGCTCAACAGCTCCGTCAGCTGGCCCGCACGATCGCCGAGAACCGCGACCTCACTGATCACGTCGGAGGCCTTGTGGGCCAGCCAGATGCCATAGGAGACGACCATGAACAGGCCGGCCGCGGCGATCCCGCAGAAGATGACGACCCAGATCATGGGGCACAGATTAGCCTCTCCCGGCCGGGTCGCGGCGGTTCGGTCATCGCGAGTGGCCGCGGCGACCGTACCTTGACGTTTCCGACCTGACTCAGCTCTCGCCACGACTGCACCTCCTTCGCGGTGGCCGAGCTGAGGCGTACGCCGGATCGGTAGTCGACGATGACGACCGCATCGCAGGACTTCAGGTAGTTCAGGAGCCACTGCTGCCAGGCCTCGTCGTCGACGCTGGAGGCGCGCTTCCGCCCTGGTTCGCGGCAAGGCGAAGGAGTATCCGTGCACGTCGACCACCGGCGGGCAACCCCGCTGCAAGATTGCGTCCCAGCACATCCATCTCGATCAGCGCCACCTGATTGTCGGCCGCGACGCAGCCTGGCAGCGACCGCACGGCTTCCGACAGCGCTGCGCCCGGGAACGGGCGCCCGAAGGACACCTTGGTCAACGGGCTCGCGTAGACCAGCAGACTGAGCGCGATCGCCGCACTCGCCAGCACGCCCAGGCCCGCTCGCTTCTGAACCGAGCAGGTCGTCCACCTGCTGCGCCGCCGACCCGAACGCCAGGGCCAATGCCGGAGCGGTCAACGCGGCGTAGTGCTGGAACCAGGACGGGACCGCGAACAGGAACACCGCCATTCCGACCACACAGCCTGGCAGCGCCGCACGGCCTCCGACAGCGTTGCGCCAGAGGCAATGCGTACGCCGACCTCAGGCAAAGCCGCAATCCGAGCAGAGCCGAGACTGTTGCGGCGCCGTCACGCCGTCGGCCACCGTTCGCTAGACCGATGCGCTGTGCTGAGGTGTGATCCCCGCGCCGTCGAACACAGCCTCGTACTGCTGCAGGGCCTCCCGAGCCGCTTCTGCGGCGGAGTCGCCGGCGCCGACCGGCGCGAGCACCTTCGCGCTGCCCCGGAGCCGCAGCAGCAGATTGCGCAGCCAGGCCGGATCGGTGACCCGTACGGAGATCGTCAGCCGGCCGTCGTCGAGCCGCTGCACCGACTCGGTCGGGTAGTACTCCGCGACCCAGGCCGCCCACGGCTGAAGTTCGAGGCTCACCAGCGGTGCATCCTTCAAGGCCTCGAACCAGCCGGTCGACAGGTCCTTGAGCTGCACGTCATGGGCATCAACGTCGACATCGGTGACCTCGACGGCGACGATCCGATCCAGCCGGAAGGTGCGCAGCGCCTTCGCGGAGTAGCACCAGGCCTCGAGATAGCCGTACCCCTCGAGCACGAAGACCCGCAGCGGGTCGACCAGCCGCTGGGTCGTCTCGGCCCGGGTGGCCACGTCGTAGGTCAGGTCGAGCCGCTTCCGGCGCTGCAGCCCGTCGTTCACCCTGGCCTGGATGTCGTCGCGGGCCGCGGTGACGGCGACGGTGGCCTGATCGGGGTGAGCCCGGTCCCCGGTCGCGGCCCCGAGCTTCTTCAAGGCCCGGTCCACCGCCTCGCGCTGCCCGGGATCGGCGATCTCGCGGAGCGTCCGCAGGGCCAGGACCAGCGCCAGCGCCTCGTCCGCCGACAAGCCGCAACGGCCGGGTCAGGTAGTCGGCATTGCTCAGGTGGATGACGCCTTCGCCGTCCACGGCGTCCATGTCGATGTCGATCAGGTCGCCCGGAGCCAGTCCCGGCATGCCGCACATCCACAGCACGCTGAGGTCCTCCCGCAGCGTCTTGAGCGTGATGCCGAACGCGGCGGCGACCTCGGTCATGGCGATGCCGTCGTGCTCGCGGAGGTAGGGCACCAGGCTGAGCAGCCGGCGGACCTGCGCCTGGGAGGTCATGCGGCAGCCGCCGAATCCGCGACGGCTTTCAGGCCTTTGACGACGAGTTCGCGCAGCTCGACCGGCTCGAGGACGAGCACATCGGCGGCATGCTGGGTGATCTCCTCGGCGGCGGCGTAGAGGTCGGTGAAGCTCACGCTGATCACGTCGAAGCCGCTCGGGAGGGGCATGTCGGTCGTCGCCGGCTCACCGCGTCGGCGCAGCGCCGGCGCGCGTCCGGTCCGGATGGCCAGCAGCGTCGCGGCCGTCGGCTCGCGGGGCGCGAGCGAGCGGGCGAGCGTCCGCAGATCGAGATCGGCCGGCACCTCGTACGCGCCGTGCCGGGACATCCGCTTCGGCTGATCGGTGATCCGGGACAGCTTGAACATCCGGGTGGCCTCCCGGTCCACGTCGCGCCCGATCGACATACCAGCGGCCCTTCGAGGCCGTCATTCCCCACGGCTCCAGCGTTCTCGTGCGCCCGTCGCGATAGGTGAAGCTCATCCGGGTGCGCTCCAGCACGGCGTTCCACAGCGGCTCGAAGGCCGGCTCGGTCGCCTGCACCGACGGCTCCAGCGAGGCCAGCTGGGAGGTGTCCGGCTCGACGCCGGCGGCCCGGAGCTTGGCGATCGCACTCATCGTCGAGGCGGCCATGCTCGCGTGCTGCCAGACCCGGGCGGCCACGCCGACCACGGAGGCCTCCTCGGCGTCCAACTCGATGGCCGGCAGCTCGAACTCGCTGGACAGGATGCGATAGCCGGGCTCGTCGTCGAACAACGGATCGTAGTTGCCGACCTCGATCGGCACGCCGAGTGATCGGAGCTCATCCTTGTCCCGCTCGAAGGTCCGCTCGAATGCCGCATCGCTGAGGTCGTGATAGCCCTCGACCGCCTCCCGGATCCGGCTCTTGGGAAGATAGCGACCCGAGACCAGGAGGCAGATGGTCAGGTTGAGGATTCTCTCGGTCTTGCGCGGTGCCATGCGTGCTCTACTTCCTCACCTGTGCGTCGCTGAGCACGTTATCAGGGAGGTGAGCGTTGGCCGTGGACGTTGCCGCCGGCCGCTATGCGCCCAGTCCGACCGGAGACCTGCACGTCGGGAACCTGCGTACGGCCGTGCTGGCCTGGTTGTTCGCCCGCTCCACCGGTCGCCGGTTCCTGCTGCGGATCGAGGATCTCGATGCGTCGCGGGTGCGACCCGGGATGGCCGAGCGGCAGTCTGCCGATCTGGCCGCGCTCGGGGCTGACCTTCGACGGGAGCCCGTTGGTGCAGTCGCAGCGGGGCGAGGTGTATCGGGCGGCGTTGGCCGCGATCGCTGATCGGACGTATGAGTGCTTCTGCACCCGGAGGGAGATTGCCGAGGCCGCGTCGGCGCCGCACGGGGTGCAGGCGCGCTATCCGGGCACCTGCCGGAATCTGACGGACGCCGAGCGGGCCGAACGCCGACGCGTCCGGTCGCCGGCGCTGAGGCTGCGGGCCGACGGGGCGCGGCAGACCGTGCACGACCTGCTGCACGGCGAGGTCGCGGGGACGGTCGAGGACTTCGTGGTGCGACGCAACGACGGGGTGGCGGCGTACAACCTGGCCGTGGTGGTGGACGACGCGGCCAGCGAGCGTGGACCAGGTGGTCCGCGGTGACGACCTGCTGCCGGCGGCGGTCAACCAGGCCTATCTCGCGACCGCTGCTCGGCGCGGTACCCCCGACCTATGCCCATGTGCCGCTGGCCGTGAACGCCGACGGTCGCCGGCTGGCCAAGCGTGACGGTGCGGTGACCATGCAGGACCTGGCCGCACTCGGTGTCGGCCCCTCGGCCGTGCTGGCTCTGATCGCGGATTCCCTCGGCCTCCCGGCGCCGCGGCGGCTGGCGGACCTGCTGTCGGCCTTCGATCCGGCCGCGCTGCCGCGGGAACCGTGGGTCTTCCCTGGAAATCGCACTCGATGATGGCGAAATCGGCTCGAAATCGGCGTTCTGGGCGTCGATCGAGTGCAGATTCCAGGGTTCACTCGCCGAGCAGCGGAGTGGAGAGCGAATACAGTCGGCGGGTGATCATCTGGGCCGACGGCGAAGTGACGGCGATCCGCGCCGAATGGCGCGGAGCCGTGGAACTCACCGCCACCCGCCGCGACACCGGCGCCGACGTTCGGGCCCTGGTCTACACCGACCTGATGGCGGCACCGGCCATCGGCGACCGGGTGCTGCTCAACGTGGCGGCACTCGACCGTGGCCTCGGCACCGGCGGGTACGCCCTGGTCATCGCGGTGCTCGACGCCGCCGGCCGGGTCGGCGCCCAGCCGCCGCAGCCGGCCGGGCATCTGGTCAAGGCCCGCTATCTGCCGCTGCAGGCCATGGTCGCCGGCGCGGACGAGCAGGGGTCAGACCATCACGAACTGCTGGCCGACGCGGATTCGCTGGACGCGATGCCGGTCCTGGTCGCGGATCTGCATTCCGCTCTGGCGCCGGCGCTGGTGGCCATCGCCCATGATCGGCCGGGCACCCGCGTCGTCTACGTGATGAGCGACCAGGGCGCGCTGCCGCTGGCCTTCTCGCGCTCGGTGGCCACCCTCCGCGATGCCGGACTGCTGGCCGCGACGGTGACCGTCGGACAGGCGTTCGGCGGCGATCTGGAGGCCGTCACGGTGCACTCCGGCCTGCTGGCGGCACGGCTGGCTCTGCACGCCGATCTGGCCATCGTGACCCAGGGTCCCGGGCAATCTCGGCACCGGCACCCGCTGGGGCTTCTCCGGGGTGAGCGCGGGCGAGGCCGTCAACGCCGCCTCGATCCTGGGCGGGCGCCCGGTCGGCTCGCTGCGGATCTCCGGAGCCGACGCTCGGGAGCGGCATCGCGGCATCTCGCACCACAGCCTCACCGCGTACGGCCGGGTGGCACTGCGAGCGGCCGACATCGCGGTGCCCGACTTCGCCGGTGACGGCTCGGCGGACGTCGCCGATCTGGTCGCACCGATCGCCGCCGCCCTGTCCGCCCTGAGCCGGCACCGGCTCGTCACCGTCGCGCTGACCGGTCTCCGGAACGCGTTGGCCGAGTCGCCGGTACGACTTTCCAGCATGGGTCGGGGACTCGATGCGGACCCGGGCTACTTCCTCGCCGCCGCGGCGGCCGGGCGGCACGCCGCCGCCCTGCTGGATCAATGAGCTACTGGCTCACTGGCTGGCGGCGAAGAGGATGTCGACGACCATCACCGTGGTCTCCGTCGGCGAGATCGACGGCGTCTCGTTGCCGTTGGGATAGCCTTCGGCCGGCGGGATGACCAGCAGCACCCGGCTGCCGACCGTCTTGCCGGTCAGTCCCTTCACCGCGCCGGGCACCAGGCTGGACAGGGCGACCTCAGCCGGGGCCTTGCTGTAGTTCTCCTCGAGCAGTTTGCCGTCGCTCCAGCGCACCCAGCGTGTAGTTGAAGGTGATCGCGTCACTCTCGGTGACCTTCTTGCCCTGGCCCTCGATCAGCGTCTCGGCCTGCAGTTCGGCCGGCGGATCGGACTTGGGGATGGTGATCTCCGGAACCCCGTCCTTGTCGGTGACCGTCGGCAGCCCGGCCTTCGGTGCCTTCTTGGTGCCCTCGGGCCCTTCCAGCGGCACCGCCACGAGATCGACCACGAACACCAGGGTGTCGCCCATCTCCACGCCGATCTGCGGGTTTCCGCCGCTGCCGTCGTAGCCGTCCGAACCGGGCATGGCGACCAGCACCCGGCTCCCCTCGTGCTGTCCGACCAGGCCCTTCTGGAATCCGGGGACCACCTGGGCCAGGTTGAACGTGGCCGTCGTCCCCCGACTGAAGGAGTCGTCGAACATCTCGCCGGTACGCGCGTTGTAGCCGGCGTAGTTCATCTCGACACTCTGTCCGGCCTTGACCGTCGGGCCCTTGGCATTGGCCTCGAGCACCTTGGTCCGGGTCTTGTCGACCGCCCACGGGTCGTCGATGGTGACCTTCGGGGCCTTGCCCATGTCACCGGACACCTTGATCTCATCGAGATCGCTCGACGGCTTCACCGGCTTGGGCTTGGTCGGGCTCGCGCTCGGCGACGCCGAAGGCGTGGAACTGGCCGACGACGCAGGCGCGGAAGGCGAGGCGGAGGCCGGCCCCTCGGGATCGTCCTTGCCGCAGGCTCCGAGCAGCAGCGAGGCGCTGAGCCCGAGGACGATCACGGTCACAGCTTGAGAGGAACGCACCGGAGAACCTTACAGGGTTTTGCTATCGGCTCCCGGGAACGCGAACCGCGCAGGCCCCGGTGCTGTACCTGGCGTCGCTAGTGCGCGTCGTGCCGGCGCGACATCCCTCGATGCGGGCGACAGCCATAGACGCTGCGCAACGAGGCGTAACGTCTCTTCGGGCGAACGTGGCGGGTAAGGGCGTTCGAGGCGCGCGCACGAAGCGCGCGCACGAGCTTGTCGTTCGATGGTGAAAGGTCGAGCCTCGCAGGTCCATGGCGTCGCGTCCGCCGGACCAGATTCAGGCCCGGGCGGGAAAGGACGCACACCATCATGGAGACGACGGACGGGCGGCGTGAGCCGCCGATGGGCGCTGAAGGCCGCAGGAGCCACTGGTGCGACCGCGATCGTGACCGGTGCGGGCGCCGGTGCCGCGCACGCCGACGACGGCAAGGGAGATGACGACCGCGGACGCAACCGCGGCGTCGAGCCGACCGCCGGCACCTGGAAGACGTGGGTGCTGTCGTCGGGCACCGAGATCCCGGTGCCGCCGCCGCCAAAGGGGCAGGCGGCCAAGCGCGACCTCGACGCAGTGGTGAAGGCCGCAGCGGCCCGCACGGACGAGACGCTCGACGCGATCTCGTTCTGGGACACGGGATCGCCCGGGTTCCGCTGGAACCAGATCGGCGCGCAGCTGCTCGTCGCCGACCCGGCACCCGACACGTTCCGGGTGGTCACCTACCTCAACCTCGCGATCTACGACGCGACGATCGCCTCGTGGGCGTGGAAGCAGCACTACCGGCGGCGGCGCCCGAGCGAGCACCGGCTGAAGACGGCGATCGACACACCGAACAGCCCGTCGTACCCGAGCGAACACGGCGCGGCGGCCGGCGCGGCGGTCGGCGTGCTCGGCCACCTCTACCCGGACAAGGCGACCGAGCTGGCCGAGCGGGCGGCCGAGCACGCTGCCTCACGCGTCGCCGCCGGTGTCGAGCACCCGAGCGACTTCGAGGCCGGCTACGCGCTCGGCAAGGCGGTCGCCGCCAAGGTCGCCAGCGCAAGGATCGACGCCGACGGGTTCGGCGCGCCGTACCCCGGCGATCCGAACGCGCCATACCCCGGCGGCGACGGCTCGTACCCGGTCCTGCCGAAGGACGAGGGCTTCCAGATCATGATCGGCGAGTGGACGCCGCTCGTGATCGGCGACGTCACGGCGTTCCGCCCACCGCCGCCCCCGGCCAAGGCCTCGGCCGAGCGGGCGGCCGAGCTGGCCGAGGTGAAGAACTACCCGCGCCGCAAGCAGCCCGACTTCGCCGAGCTGTTCTTCTGGGCGCAGGACCCGGCCGGCCGGCCGGAGCCCGACTCGGGGGCGTTCGTGAACGCTGCGGGGGCGGCGTTCTATTACGCGGTCGACGTCTCGCTGATCGTGCTCGAGGACGTGAACCAGAAGATCCACGAGTACAAGCTCGACACGAACCCGCCGCGTGCGGCGCGCACGTACGCGCTGGCGTTCGCCGCCATGCTCGACGCGTACATAGCCTGCTGGGACGCGAAGTACTACTACCTCGTCGGGCGACCGATTCACTTCGACCCGACGGTCGACACGTTGTGGACCACCTATCCGCTCGCCTGCTACCCGTCCGGTCACTCAAGCAACCTGACCGCGCCGGCGACCGTGCTCGGGTACCTGTTTCCGCGCGACGCGCACTACTTCCTGAGCCGGGCCAAGGAGAACGCAGCGTCGCGATTGTGGGCCGGCATCCACTTCCGCAGCGACTGCGTCGACGGCGTGGCGATGGGCCAGGAGGTCGGCAAGGCGGTCATCGAGTACGCGAAGGCCGACGGCAGCTCGTAGCCCAGCGGCGCTCCCGACGAGTGGTCGATCCTCGCCAAGGTCAACGCCCTAGTCACTCAAACTGAGACGGATAACGGTAGG
Organism: uncultured Actinomycetota bacterium; assembly: GCA_963765975.1. Taxonomy (GTDB): domain Bacteria; phylum Actinomycetota; class Actinomycetes; order Propionibacteriales; family Propionibacteriaceae; genus Microlunatus. The sequence continues at coordinate 38,353 of CAVXYL010000013.1, forward strand.
TTCTTGGCGCTGTACCCAGGAAACTTCCTGGGTACAGTGCCGGTTTCCCACGTATACGCGGGAAACCGCAGGCTGCGGAAGCCCGGGCCCGGCAGAGCGGTCAGGTGCCGCGCATGCTCGCGATCAGCCGGTCGACGCGGTCGTCGGTGGATTGGAAGGGGTCCTTGCACAGGACGGTGCGCTGCGCCTGGTCGTTCAGCTTCAGGTGGACCCAGTCGACGGTGTAGTCGTTGCGGCCCTCCTGGGCGGCGCGGATGAAGTCGCCGCGCAGCTTGGCCCGGGTGGTCTGCGGCGGGACCGCCTTGGCCCGGAAGATCGCGGGATCGTGGGTGACCCGGGCGGCCTGGCCGCGCGCCTCCAGGATGGAGAAGATCCCCCGGCCCCGCCGGATGTCGTGATAGGCCAGATCCAGTTGCGCGATCCGCGGATCGGCGAGGCTCATGTCGTGCTTGGCCGCGTACCGGTCGAGCAGCCGGAGCTTGATCGCCCAGTCGATCTCGGTGTCGATCAGGCCGAGCTTGTCCTCCCCCACGGCCCGCAGCGTCCGCTCCCACAGGTCCAGGACCCGGTCGATGACGACGCGTGCCGAGGTTCTCCCGCCGGACGAACTCGGCGACCTTCTCGTAGTACTCGGTCTGCAGCTCCAGCGCGGAGATCCGCCGCCCGTTGGAGAGCGCCACCTTCACCTGACCGGTGCGGTCCCGGCTCATGTCCCGGATCGCCCGGATCGGATTCTCCAGCGTGAAGTCGCGCATCGGTACGCCGGCCTCGATCAGCCGCAGCACCAGTTCCGCCGTGCCGACCTTCAGCAGGGTCGTCGTCTCGCTCATGTTGGAGTCGCCGACGATGACGTGCAGCCGGCGGTAACGCTCGGGGTCGGCATGCGGCTCGTCGCGGGTGTTGATGATCGGCCGGCTCCGGGTGGTCGCCGACGACACGCTCTCCCAGATGTGCTCGGCCCGCTGGCTGACGCTGTACTCCGCACCCCGCGCGGTGTGCAGCACCTTGCCCGCCCCGCAGATCAGCTGCCGGGAGACCAGGAACGGCACCAGCACGTCGGTGATCTTGGAGAAGTCGCCGATCCGGGAGATCAGGTAGTTCTCGTGGCAGCCGTAGGAGTTGCCGTGGCTGTCGGTGTTGTTCTTGAACAGGTAGATGTCACCGCTGATGCCTTCGCTCGCCAGCCGTTGCTCGGCGTCGATGATCAGGTCCTCGAGGATGCGTTCGCCGGCCCGGTCATGGTTGATCAACTGCACCAGGTCGTCGCACTCGGCGGTGGCGTACTCCGGGTGCGATCCGACGTCGAGGTAGATGCGCGATCCGTTGCGCAGGAAGACATTGCTGCTCCGGCCCCAGGTCACCACGCGGCGGAAGAGATAGCGCGCGACTTCGTCGGGGGTGAGCCGCCGGGTGCCGCCCGACGTGCACGCGACCCCGTACTCGGTCTCCAGCCCGTAGATCCGCCGGTCCATGTCTACCCTTCTGCACGCCCACGCCGTGACGTTCCTGCTCGGACCGCCCAGCGCCCGGTCAGCCGCCGGTCAGATCCAGCAGCGCACCGAGCTCGTCGCGGGTCAGCTCTCGGAACTCTCCGACCTTGAGAGTGCCCAGCCGTACGGGTCCGATGGCGGTCCGCGACAGCCGGCGCACCGGGTGGCCGACCGCCTCCATGGTACGGCGGACGATCCGGTTCCGACCCTCGGTCAAGGTGATCTTGACCAGTGTCTTCTCCCCGGCGGTCGAGACGAGCTTGACCGACGTCGGATTGACCGGTCCGTCCTCGAGCGTGACGCCCTTCCGCAATCGCGCCAGAGTGTGCGGAGTCACCGCCCCCTCGACCTCGACGAGATAGGTCTTCGGCACCTCGTACGAGGGATGCGCGAGCCGGTGACGCGAAGTCACCGTCGTTGGTCAAGATCAACAAGCCTTCGGTCTCGGTGTCCAGCCGCCCGACGTGGAAGAGCCGGTCGTTGGCCGAGCGCCGGCCCGGGACCTTGCCCACCAAGAGGTCGGCGAGCGTACGCCGGCCCTCCGGATCGTCCATGGTGGAGACCACGCCCCGCGGCTTGTTGAGCACCAGGTAGAGGTGCCGACGCGGAGGCGGGATCCGCGAGCCGTCGACCCGGATGACGTCGCGCTCAGGGTCGACGCGCAGTCCCTGCTCGAGGACGATCCGGCCGTTGACCTCGACCCGGCCCTCGCTGATCATGATCTCGCAGGCCCGCCGGGAGGCCAGGCCGCGCTGGCCAGGACCTTCTGCAGGCGGATTCCTTCGGTGTCAGGCATCTTCGCGCCCTTCGACGGGCTCAGGGAGCTGGTCGGGCTCGGGATCGGGCTCGGACGTGGCGGGGTCTCGGCGAGCTGGCTCAGCTCGGCCTCCAGGTCCTCGACCTCGGGCAGGTGCGGAGCCAGCGGCGGCAGGTCGTCGAGCGACCGCAGTCCGAGCCGCTCCAGGAAGTAGCTGGTGGTCGCGAACACCACCGCGCCGGAGTCCTGATCGTGTCCGGCCTCCTCGATCAGCCCACGGGCCAGCAGCGTCCTGATGACCCCGTCGACGTTCACCCCGCGGACCGCCGACACCCGGGCCCGGGAGATCGGCTGGCTGTAGGCGATCACCGCCAGGGTCTCCAGTGCGGCCTGGGAGAGCCTCGACTGCTGGCCCTCCAGCACGTGCCGGCTGATCAGCTCGGCGTGCTCCTCGCGGGTGTAGTAGCGCCAGCCACCGCCGACCTGCCGCAGGTCGAAGCCGCGCCCGGTCTCGTCGTAGAACGCGGCCAGCTCGGCCAGCGCGTCGGCCACCACGGTCTCCGGCACCCCGATCACCTGGGCCAGCTCGGTCTCCCCCATCGGTTCCACCGCCATCAGCAGCAATGCCTCGATCGCCCCGGCCACCTCGGCCGCCGACCGCTCAGCACCGGCTCGGTCGACGTCCCAGCTGGGCGCCGACCCGTCGGGGTCGATCAGGTCGGTCATGGCGTCTCCTCGGGGGCCGGCTCGTCGAACTCCGGCGAGATGTCCAGCTCGCCATCGTCGCTGCCCGTCCAGCGAATGGTCAACTCGCCGAGCGGGGTCAGCTGTTCGAAGGCCACCGCGCCTTCCCGGAAGAGCTCGAGCAGCGCGAGGAAGCGGGCCACCGTGGTGACCAGATCCGGCGAGTCGCCGGTCAGCGCCCGGAAGGTGAGGGTGCGCTGCCGGCGGAGCCGTTCGACCACGATCGCGGCTTGTTCCCGGACGCTGACCGCGGGCGCATGCAGGTGAGCCAGCGACAGCACGTCGGCCTGCTTGGGCGCCATCGCCTTGGCCGCGAGTGCGGCGAACCGCTCCGGGCTGATGGTGATCTGCACCTCGGGAAGCAGCGACGCGAACCGCGGCTCGACGCCGACGTCGCGCGGGATACCGCCGGCCCTGGACGGCCAGAGTCGCGGCGATCCAGGCCGCCACCTGCTTGTACGCCCGGTACTGCAGCAGCCGCGCGAACAACAGGTCACGGGCCTCCAGCAAGGCCAGATCCTCGGGGTCGTCGATCTCACCCGACGGGATCAGCCGCGCCGCCTTGAGATCGAGCAACGTCGCGGCGACCACGATGAACTGGCTGGTCTGATCAAGGTCCCAGGCGCTGCCGGCGGCCTTGATGTGGCCGATGAAATCGTCGGTGACCTGGGAGAGCGCCACCTCGGTGATGTCGAGCTTGTGCCGGGAGATGAGCTGCAGCAGCAGGTCGAACGGACCCTCGAAGTTGTCGAGGTGGACGTCGAACCGCCGAGGCCCTTCGACGGGCTCAGGACAAGTCGTGTCCTGAGCCCGTCGAAGGACCGGTGCCGATCCGCCGTGGAGCGAATCGATCACGACTGCGACAGCCGGCGGACCAGCTCGGACTCCTCGGCCCGGGCGTCGAAGTCGGCCAGTGCCGCGGCGATCGCCTCGCGGACGATCCGGCCCCGATCCACCGCCATGCCGTGCCGAGCCCGCAAGGTGAGCCGCGCCTGCTCCAGCGCCAGCAGCTCGTCACCGCTCACGTAGACCGTGATCTTCTCGTCGTGCCGGACCCGTCCCGATCCGGGTGGCGCCGGATCCGGTCCGGCCGGAGCGGGTGGCTCGTCCTCGCTGTTCGTCGGGCGGAAGAGCTCCGAGGCCCCGGGCAGCCTCACGCGGCGCGACATCGGGCGAGCACCTCACGGGCCAGGTTGCGATAAGCCTCGGCCCCCGGCGAGGTGGGGGCGTACGTGGTGATCGGCTCACCCGCGACGGTGGTCTCCGGGAACTTCACGGTGCGCTTGATCACCGTGTGGAAGACCCGATCGCCGAACGCCTGCACCACCCGTTCCAGGACCTCGCGGCTGTGCAGCGTACGCGGGTCGTACATGGTGCCGAGGATGCCGAGGATCTCCAGCTGCGGATTGAGCCGGTCCTGCACCTTGACGATCGTGTCGTTGAGCAGCGCGATCCCCCGCAGCGCGAAGAACTCGCACTCCAGCGGCATGATCACCTTGTCCGCCGCGGTCAGCGCGTTGATCGTCAGCAGACCGAGCGAGGGCGCGCAGTCGATCAAGATCAGGTCGTAGCGGCTCCTGATCTTCTCCAGCACCCGCAGCAGCGTCTGCTCGCGGGCCACCTCCGAGACCAGTTGCACTTCGGCCGCCGAGAGGTCGATGTTGCTCGGCAGGATGTCCAGCCCGGGCACCTTGGTGGAGTTGATCACGTTCTCGACGGTCGGTGTCCCGGCCGAGCAGCACGTTGTAGATGCTGTACTCGAGGGTGTGCGGGTTGACGCCGAGGCCGACCGACAGCGAGCCCTGCGGATCGAAGTCGACCAGCAGCACCTTGCGGCCGACCTCGGCCAGCGCCGCTCCCAGATTGATCGTGCTGGTGGTCTTCCCGACCCCGCCCTTCTGGTTGCACATCGCGATGATCATCGCCGGGCCGTGGGAGTAGATCGGCGCGCGGTTCGGGCAGATCGGGCCACGGCCGTCCGGTCGGTCCGATCACCACGTCGGGGGCGGCGGCCGGGGCCGGGTCGTGCCCGTCGATCAGCTCCGCGCCGGCTCGGAGACGTCGACCAGCGTCGGCGACGACTCGTGACCGTCGTGGGACTCGTCCACGGCTGCCTCCCTCGCTCGCCTGATCCGCTCCCGAAGGACTCTAGTACGCAGCGGGCGTTCAAAGGTCCTCCCAGCGCGGAAGGAGCGTGGCGTGTCGATTTAACGACTTGTCGCATCCGGCAGCGTTGCCGTCTCCTGAGCCCGTCCTGATCGTGTCCTGAGCCCGTTCGCGTTTCGTGTCCTGAGCCCGTCGAAGGACCGACATCGGGCCCTTCGACAAGCTCAGGGCGCGATACGCCGTGGCACGCGCGGGTTCAAGGGGTCGTCCCCCTTGCTTATCAGTCAGCGCGCGCGGGGGTGGGAGGTGAGGTAGACCTCGCGGAGGTGGTCGACGGTCACCAGGGTGTAGATCTGGGTGGTGGTCACCGAGGCGTGGCCGAGCAGTTCCTGGACCACCCGGACGTCGGCCCCGCCGTCCAGCAGGTGCGTGGCGAACGAGTGCCGCAGGGTGTGCGGCGACACGTCGGCCTGAATCCCCGCCTTCTCCGCCACGGTCTGGATGATCATCCAGGCGCTCTGCCGGGACAGCCGTCCGCCGCGGGCGTTCAGGAACAGGGCGGGCTTCCCGGTGCCCTTGGCCGCCAGGGCCGGACGGGCCCGGACCAGGTAGGCGTCCAGCGCCGCGCGGGCGTACGAGCCGAGCGGCACGATCCGCTCCTTGCTGCCCTTGCCGAACAACCGCAGGCCCGGGCTGGGTTCTCCGGCGGGCACGGCCAGCAGCCGGGAGACGTCGTCGACGTCCAGCGCGACGGCCTCGGACACCCGGGCGCCGGTGCCGTAGAGCAACTCCAGCAGGGCGGCGTCCCGCAGCCCGAGCGCGGTGTCGGTGTCCGGCACGTCGAGCATCGACTGAACCTGATCGAGGCTGAGCGCCTTCGGCAGCCGCTTGGACGGACGGGGCGGCTGAACCGCGCGAGCCGGATCGTCGAGGGTCACCCCTTCGTCGAGGGCGAACCGATGCAGGCTGCGGACCGCGACCACCGCGCGGGCGACGCTGGCCGGGGCCAGCGACGCGGTTCGCAACGAGGCGGCGTAGTCGTTGATCATCGGCGCGGTGATCATGCTCGGGTCATCGATGCCGCGCTCGGCGAGAAACCCGGTGTAGCGACCAAGATCACGACGGTAGGCCGCGATGGTGTGCGGCGACATCCCCCGCTCGACGCTCAGATGATCAAGATAGGACGAGACCAGTCCCGCCACGCCGAGCGTCACCGCCGAGAGTCCGATGCGACGTCGACTCAGCCGAGCACGTCGGCGAGTTCGCGATGCGGGAGCTCGTGCGCCTGGGCGACCGGCGCATAGGTGACCTCGCCGGCGTAGGTGTTGAGTCCGAGCGCCAGGGCCGGATCGCTGCGCAGCGCATCCCGCCATCCCTTGTCGGCCAGGCTGAGCGCGTACGGCAGGGTCACGTTGGTGAGTGCGTAGGTGGAGGTGTTCGGCACCGCGCCGGGCATGTTGGCCACGCAGTAGAACACCGAGTTGTGCACCAGGTAGGTCGGCTCGGCGTGCGTGGTGGGCCGACTGTCCTCGAAGCAACCGCCCTGGTCGATGGCGATGTCGACCAGCACGCTGCCGGGCCGCATCCGGGAGACGAGTTCGTTGCTGATCAAGGTGGGAGCCTTGGCGCCCGGCACCAGCACCGCGCCGATCACCAGATCGGCATCGAGCACCGCCCGCTCGACCTCGTACGCGTTGGACGCGACGGTCTGCAGGTGTCCCTGATAGATCCGGTCCGCATCCCGCAACTTGTCGATGTTCCTGTCCAGCAACAAGACCTCGGCCTGCATGCCGAGCGAGATGGCCGCGGCGTTCATCCCGGACACGCCCGCGCCGATCACCACGACCTTCGCCGCGTAGACCCCGGAGACGCCGCCCATCAAGGTGCCGCGGCCACCGCCCTGCCGCATCAGGTGGTAGGCGCCGACCTGCGGCGCCAGCCGACCGGCGACCTCGCTCATCGGGGCGAGCAGCGGCAGCGCGCCGTTCGGCAGCTGCACGGTCTCGTACGCGATCCCGGTCACCTTGCGGTCGACCAGCGCCCGCGTGCAGTCCCGGCTGGCGGCGAGATGCAGGTAGGTGAACAACGTCTGGCCGTCGCGCATCCGCTCGTACTCGACGGCGATCGGCTCCTTGACCTTCAAGATCAACTCCGCCTGGCCCCACACCTGATCATGATCGGGAACGATCGTCGCACCGGCCGCGCTGAACTCGTCGTCGGTGATCGAGGATCCGGCGCCGGCGCCGGCCTGGACGAGCACCTCGTGCCCGTGGCGGGTGAACTCATTGACACCGGAGGGGGTGATCGCGACCCGGTACTCGTGGTTCTTGATCTCGGTAGGCACGCCGACCTTCATGCAACCCTCCTGATGAGAACATCTCGCCTGTTCGCCGATCATGTCACGATTAATTCAGGTCCGCTCGGGCCCCCGTCGCCCAAATTCCGGCTCGGGCCGACCGTCACCGCGGCCTGACCTCCGGCGCTCGCGGGCCCGATCGAATACGTTGCCCGGGTGACTTCAGTGAACCCGTACCGTCCAGGCCGCACCCACACGTCGCGCACGTTCCCGGTGATCCCGCCGATCTACCAGACCACCACCTTCGAGTTGGACGAGACCTCCTACGCCGACATCCAGTCCGCCGGCGGGTTGCACGAGACCTGGTACTCGCGGTTCAACAATCCGACCGTCGACGCCGCGGCGGCCGAGGTCGCCCGGCTCCACGGCGCCCGGCAGTCCCTGGTCACCGCCAGCGGCATGGCGGCGATCGCCACCACCCTGGTCGCCCTGCTGCGCAGCGGCGACACCCTGCTGGCCTCCAAGCAGGTCTACGGCGACACCGACGATCTGCTGCGCCGCGACCTGCCGGCGCTGGGCATCGAGGTGTTCCGGATCGACGCCTTCGACACCGACGGCTGGATCCGCCAGATCAGGACCCGCCGGCCGGCGGTGGTCTACGGCGAGACCCTGTCCAATCCCGCCCTGCGGCTGATGGACGTGCCCGCGATCGCCCAGGCGGCGCACGCGGCCGGTGCCCGGCTCGTCGTCGACAACACCTTCGCGACACCGTTCTGCACCAAGCCGCTCGAACTGGGCGCCGACGTGGTGGTCGAGTCGGCGACCAAGTTCCTGGCCGGCCACTCCGACGTGGTGGCCGGAGCGGTGACCACCGATGACCCGGCCTTGCACGAGGAGATCCAGCGGCGGCTGATCACCTTCGGCGGCTGCGCCGACCCGCATGCGGCCTTCCTGCTCTGGCGGGGGATGCGGACGTTCCGGGTCCGGCTGACCGAGGCCTGCCGGACCGCCGCCGCCCTCGCCGACCAACTGGCCAAGGAGCCGGGCGTACGTGAGGTGGTCTATCCCGGACGCGAGGACCACGCCGACGCGGGGGCCGTGGTCGAGCGGGTGATGCCGGGTGCGGCGGGCGCCATGCTCACGCTGGTGGTCGAGGGCGGCGACCAGCGGGCCGCGGCGATGCTCAGAGCCCTCTCGGTGGCGGTGGAGGCAACCAGCCTGGGTGGAGTCGAGACCCTGGCCAGCACGCCGTTCAACTCCTCGCACTTCAACATGAGCAGCGAGGAACGACTGGCCGCGGGCATTCAGCCCGGCACGGTGCGGCTGTCCATCGGGCTCGAGGGCGAGGACGCCCTGCTGGAGGACCTCAGGCAGGCCCTGGACGCGACCTCAGACGCCGCGGGCTGACCGGACGAGGAACTGGGCCACCACCAGGTTGGGCACCCAGCAGAGCCACGCGATCGCCGGGTAGGACGCCTCGTATCCGATCCCGGTGACCAGGGCGAGGGGGATGTAGACACGGAGCATCACCGCCGCGAAGGTGAGCGCGAACGAGCGGATCATCCACTGCTGATGGGTGACGTAGTCGTGCGCCCGGACCGCCAGGTAGGCGCGCACGGTGCAGAACAGCCAGGCGACGGCGAGCCCGAAGAAGCCGAATCCGGCGACCAGGCCGCTGCTGGAGAACAGGGCGATCGACCCGCCGGCCAGACCGCCGATCAGGCAGGCCAGCACATAGGTCCGGCCCATCCAGCGATGGACGCGGGGCGCCCGGTTGCGCAAGGCCCGGAGGAACTGGAACGGCCCGATCAGCAGGGCCAGGCCGGAAGCCACGATGTGCACCCGCAGGCCCAGTGGGGTCGGGAAGCTGTTGGCTGCGATCTCGCCCGCCACCAGGGCGAAGTTGCTGGCGACGACCGCGACCGCGTACGCGCCGATGAGCACCGACAACACGGTGACGACACCCCAGCCGATCCGACGGGACCGGGAGCCGATGACCTTGGGCTGATCACGATCGACGACCGATGCTGCTGGAACCGGGTTCATAGCTGCCATCTTGTTACGTTCCGCTCAGATCCGCAGTACGGGAAACCCCCCTATTCGTTGGCCGGTCTACGCCGATAGCGCAGCATGTCCTTCCGCTCGCCACCGATGTCGCCGTGCTCGGGCAGCAGACCGTCGGAGCTGAACCCGCACTTCTCGGCCACCCGGATCGAGGCGGCGTTCCACGGCTCGATGAACAACTCGACCCGATCGATCCCGGGCAGTGTCCAGGCAAAGCCGAGCAGCGCCCGCAACGCGTCCGACGCGGCGCCGCGACCGCGACGGCTCGGTGCGATCACGTATCCGGCCGTCGCCGGTAGGCTCGCCGTGGATCCACAGGCCCGCGCCGCCGAGCGCCACGTCGGTGGCCCGATCGGCGACGGCGAACGAATAGCCCACCCCGTCGCTCAGCCGCTGATGTTGACGCCGGAGATAGGCCAGGCCTTCGGCCTCGGTGAACCTCGACGGAACGGTACCGATCAGCGGCACGTACGGATCGGCCGACAGTTCCGCGACCAGATGAAGATCATCATCGCGATAGGGACGCAACCGCACCGACCCGTACGCCGGCAACGGATCGGGCCAGTGCAAGGTGCTCACCAGACCTCCGCCCCGTTACTGCCTGATCATCGCGCGCACCCGTGTGTTCTTGCGCGCGCGGCGGGGGTTCAAGGGGGTCGTCCCCCTTGCCTATCTCGAGCCGCTTGACCGTCCGGGCCGCCCAGGGGGCGTCCGGCGGTCGCAGGCTGGCGAAGTTGTCCCGCTGACGCGCCGTCCATGCGGCCAGCACGCCCGACACCAGGGCGGGGTTGTGCAGCCGGCCGTCGAGCACGGCGTCGACCAGATCATCGAGCGGGGCGCGCACGGTGTCCATGTGCGCCTCCTCGCCGCCGCGGACGAAGCCGTCCGGCGCATCGACCTCGGACAGGTCCCGAGCCAGGAAGATCCGCAGCGGCTCGCCGATGATGCCGGGCGTGGTGAACAGATCGACCAGCAGGTGCCAGGTGCCGGCCGCCAGGCCGACCTCCTCGGCCAGTTCTCGTTCCGCCGCGAGCAGCGGATCTTCACCGTCGACGTCCAGCAGGCCCGCGGGCGGTTCGATCAGCCGATGCCGGACCGGGTGCCGGTACTGCCGCACCAGCACCACCCGATCATGATCATCGAGAGCGATGATGCCGACGGCGCCCGGATGGGCCAGGTACTCCCGCTTGATCAACTCGCCGTCCGGCGTCTGGATCTGATCTTCGACCAGGTCGACGATGGCACCGCTCGCCAGCACTTCGGTACCGATCACCGGCCACGACTCCGGTGTGTCCGCGAGCTCCTCGCGGCCGAGGATGATCACCGGCGATCGCCGTCGACCGGCAACCGGGTGGCCAGCTTGCGGTCCAGCGCGGCCTCGACCAGTCCGACGAACAACGGGTGCGGCTTGGTCGGCCGAGACTTCAGTTCCGGGTGCGCCTGGGTGGCGACGAAGTAGGGGTGGACGTCATTGGGCAGCTCGATGAACTCCACCAGCTTGGAGTCCGGCGACGTGCCGCTGATCACCAGGCCCGCTTCCTCGAGCCGATCACGGTAGGCGTTGTTGACCTCGTACCGGTGCCGGTGCCGCTCGTCCACCTGCGCCTGGCCGTAGCGCTTGGCCACGACCGAGCCGGGCAGCAGATCGGCCGGATAGGACCCGAGGCGCATCGAGCCACCGAGATCACCACCGCCGTCGACGATCGCCACCTGCTCGGCCATCGTCGCGATCACCTTGTGCGGTGCGTCGGGGCTGAACTCGCTGCTGTCGGCGCCGTCCAGACCGGCCAGGTGCCGCGCGACCTCGATCACCATGCACTGCAGCCCCAGGCACAGCCCCAGGATCGGGATCTGGCTCTCCCGGGCGAAGCGGACCGCCCCGACCTTCCCCTCCACGCCGCGGATCCCGAAGCCTCCGGGGATCACCACGCCGTCGACGTCGCCCAGCGCCCGGGCCGCGCCCTCGGCGGTCTCGCAGTCGTCCGACGGCACCCAGCGGATGTTCACCTTGGCATGGTTGGCGAACCCCCCGGCCCGCAGCGCCTCACTGACCGAGAGGTACGCGTCGGGCAGGTCGATGTACTTCCCGACCAGCGCGACGGTGACCTCTTCCTTGGGGTGGTGCACCCGGTCCAGCAGGTCGTTCCACACGGGTCCAGTCGACATCGCGGAACCGCAGATCGAGCCGCCGCACCACGTACGCGTCCAGTCCTTCGGAGTGCAGCACCTTCGGGATGTCGTAGATGCTCGGTGCGTCGATGGCGGCCACCACGGCCTGCTCGTCGACGTCGCACATCAGCGAGATCTTGCGCTTCACCGACTCGGGGATGTCCCGGTCGGCGCGGCAGACCACGGCGTCGGGCTGGATACCGACCTGGCGCAGCGCAGCGACCGAGTGCTGCGTCGGCTTGGTCTTCAACTCCCCGCTGGGCCCGATGTAGGGGACCAGCGAGACGTGCAGGAAGAACACGTTCTCCCGCCCGACGTCGTGCCGGACCTGGCGCGCGGCCTCGAGGAACGGCAGCGACTCGATGTCGCCCACCGTGCCGCCGATCTCATGGATCACCACGTCGATGTCCGGCCCGCCCATGGCGAGCATGGACTCCTTGATCTCGTTGGTGATGTGCGGGATGACCTGGACCGTGTCGCCCAGATAGTCACCGCGGCGCTCCTTGGCGATCACCGACGAGTAGACCTTGCCCGTGGTGATGTTGGCCTCGGCGGACAGGTTGACGTTCAGGAAGCGCTCGTAGTGGCCGACATCCAGATCGGTCTCCGCCCCGTCCTCGGTGACGAACACCTCACCGTGCTGGAACGGGTTCATGGTGCCGGGGTCCACGTTGAGATACGGGTCCAGCTTCTGCATGGAGACACTGAGGCCTCGGGCGACCAGCAGGCTGCCGAGGCTTGAGGCGGTCAGGCCCTTCCCGAGCGAGGACGCGACGCCGCCGGTGACGAAGAGATGCTTGGTAAATTTCGCGCGGGAGCCCACGGGCCTTCAGCCTACGTCGTTATCGGCCCTGCGCCGAATGACTCGCCCGAACGTGCCACTCGCTCAGCGGCGACTCCGCCGGGTCCCGACGATCGCCAGCGCGATCAGCAAGACCGCGTAGCCGCCGGTGATCGGCAGGGCGGTGGTCGGCACCAGGCCGATGGCGAGCACCAGCGGGACCGCCGCCAGGGGCCAGGGCCACACCGCACGCCAGCTGCGCTGGGTGCCGCCCAGGATCATCGCCACCCCAGCCGAGGAACAGCCCGAGGCCGGTGGCCAGCAGCCAGCCGTACGCCGACGGCAGCGGCGTGCTCGGGTGCAGCACCAGTTCCTCGATGCCCACCCCGGCCAGCACCACCCCGAAGGCCGTCGGCAGGTGCCCGTAGACGAAGAGGTCATGGCGTTCGTCGACCGCCTCCTTCTCCGGCGCCGAATCCTCCTCGGCGTCCTGCAGTTCGTCCGCGCTGTCGCGGGCGCCGACGTCGAAGTAGATCCACCACATCGCACCGGCGACCGCGAACCCGACCGCGGCGACGGCAACGCTGGGGCCGGCCCAGTGGGCCTCGTGCACGCCGCGGACCCCGCCACCGACCGCCTCGCCGAGGACCAGGATGACCAGCAGGGCGAAGCGCTCCGGCAGGTGCTCGACATGCAGCGGAAGCTTGTCCCGGCGCAGGGTGGCCAGCGCCGGACCGACGGCGTCGATGGCCACCGCCACGCCCCACAGCAGGTACCGGATGTCGCCGGGGGTGGCGATCGAGATGGCCCAGACGACACTGCTCAGGCCGATCACGGTCAGGTAGACGTTGATGGTCGGCCGGGCATCCGGCAGGGCCCGCCAGGCGCGGAGGTAGAGCCCGAACAGGATCAGCCGGCTGGCCAGGTAGCACGCCGCGAACGGGATCGGCGGTCGAGCCGACCGCGTCCGCGGCGCTGGCCGCACAGCCGGCGATCGCACCGGTGGCCAGCAGTTTGGCCAGCCGGAAGATCAGGTCGTCGGTGTCGAACCGGTTGGCGTACAGCGTGAAGCCGACCCAGGAGAACCAGATCGCGACGAAGAGTCCGGCCAGCGTGGCCAGCCCGAGCCAGCTCAGGTCGTCGACGAAGGCGATCGCCAGTTGCATGATCACCAGGACGTAGGCCAGGTCGAAGAACAACTCCAGCCGGCTGGCCGTGCCCTCCCGCCCGAGGTGCAGCCGGGGCGGCCGGATCATCGGGACCGATCCGGGCTCGCCCTCCGCCTTCACCGCGGCGTCCGGACGGCCGCATAGCCGGCGAGCAGATCCTCGACCACATCGTCCTCGTCCGGCCAGCCGGCCGCCTGCTGCAGGCTCGCCGCCGCCAGCCGGGCCCGCTCCTGCGGGTCGTCGGCCAGCGCGATCAGCCGGCGCGCCGCGCCGGCCGCGTCGCCGGGCTCGACCAGCACGGCGGCCTCACCGACCAGTTCCTCGATGCCGCCGACCCGGGTGCTGATCAGCGGCAATCCGGACAGCAGCGCCTCCTGGGCCACCAGCGCGCGGGCCTCCCACGTCGAGGTCAGCAGGGCCAGATCGGCGGCGTGCAGCAGCGACGGCACGTCGTCGCGATGACCGAGCAACCTGATCCGTGACCCGTCGTCGGCGATCCGCCGCTCGAGCGCCGGCCGCTCGGGCCCCTCGCCGACCACCACGAACTGCAGGTCGGCCCGGTCCCGGACCGCCGCCGCCACATCGGCGAGCATGGCCGAGATTCTTCTGCGGCGCCAGCCGGCTCACCGTCAGCACCATCAGGTCGTCGGGGGACAGCCCGAGCCGGGCTCGTTCGTCCTCGCGGCTGACCGTCGCGACGGGTAGCGCCGGGGCCGCGACCGGAGCCAGCCGAGCCCGCCGGGCACCCAGCCGGACCGCCTCGGCCACCAGATCGCTGCTCGCCCCGAGGGTGAGATCGGCGCCGCGCGCCACCAGTCGCTGCAGCATCCGCGCGGCCCGGGCCGAGCCGCCCGAGCCGAGCACGGCGTTGTGCCAGGTGACGACCAACGGTGCGCGGATGATCTTGGCCACCGGCAGCGCGAAGCCGGCCGCCTTGAAGCCGTGCGCGTGCAGCACGTCGGCGCCGGCGGCCCGATGCAGCGACGTCAGCGGCAGCACCTCGAGACCAAGATCAGCCAAGCTGCTGAGCTCGCGCGGTGACCTCCGGGCAGAAGATCCGCACCTGATGACCGCGGTCCCGCATCCGTGGTGCGATGCTCGCCACGTGGCGCCCGATCCCGCCGGTGCTGGCACTGAGCACCTGGGCGATCTTCATGATCAACTCACCCGCCCGGCCGGCCGCGGACGGCGCGCCCAGAGCTCGGCGGCCAGCCGCGGCTGGACGAGACGCAGCACGCCGACGAAGATCATCGTGCAGAGCAGCGCGAGCCCGATCGCCCCGGCGGTTGCCGCGAGCAGACCGGCGTCGAGGAGTTGCAGAGCCGGCCACAGCACGGCCCCGGCAGCCACGACGGCGGCGAGCAGGCCGGCCAGCATCGGCCGGCCCAGCGGACCGCCCAGCGCGATGGCCGCCGAACGACGGACCAGGATCCAGCCGACGACGGCGCCGACGCCCAGACCGGCCGACATCGCGACGGCCAGCAGCGGCACGGTCCGACCGAACAGCAGCACACCGATGATCACCGCGCCCCAACCGGCGATGGTCACCAGACCGGCGTCCCGGGCCCGGTGCTGAGCCAGCAGGGTGCGAGACGCCAGCCCCAACAGCGCGAAACCGACCACCGCGGGGCCGAAGAGGGCGATCGGCCAGGCCAGTGCCGCCGTACGCTCCGAACCCGGGCCGAGCACGAAGACCCGGGCCACCGGAACCGCCGTCGCGACCAGCAGCGCCGCGCCGAGCCAGGCCGAGATCGTCAGCACGGGCAGGAACTCCGCGAGCACCCCGCGTACCGCGCCGGCATCGCTGTCGGCCGCCGCGGCGAGTCGGGGAAAGGCCAGTTGCAGCAGCGGTGCCGCGAGCACGGCGTACGGCAGCAGGTAGATCGCGTTGGCCCAGGTGTAGCGGGTCAGGGCGCCCGGATCGAGAGTGCGCTGGGCGGAGTAGTTGATCAACAACACGCTGATCTGCTGGAGCACCAGGCCGACGATGCCGGCGGCGGCGATCCTGGTCACCACCTGCCCGATCTCCGGCGGCGAACCGCAGTCGCGGCCGGAGTCGCAGGCCGAGCCGGGACAGCGGCACGGCCGTGGTCAGCGCGAGCGCCACCACGCCGAGCGTGGTGCCCAGGCCGAGCACCCACAACGCGGTGCGACCCGAGGTGCCCGCGAAGATCAGGTACGCGATGATCACCACGACGCTGGACAGCAGCGGCGCCACGGCGGCGGCCAGGAAGCGCTGATGGGCCTGCAGCACACCGGCACTGACCACGGCGAGCCCGTAGAACCAGATCTGCGGCACGAACATGATCAACAACGCGGCGATCGTCGATGCGCTCCCGGCGCACTGGGTGGCGAAGGTGCGCCCGTACAGCGCGGCGCCGGCGAACGCCGCGAGGGCGGCGGGGGTCAGCGCCAACAGCGTCCAGGTGATCAACGCCGACACGGTCTGGGACGCCTCGCGTTGCCGACCGCCGCCGACGTGCCGGGCGACCACCGGGATGACCACGCCGGCGAGCACGCCGCCGGCGACGATCTCGAACAGCACGTTCGGCAACGAGTTCGCGGCGTTGTAGGCATCGCCCAGGCACGTGTCGCCGACGGTCTTGGAGAACACCAGCGAGCGGCCGAAGCCGACGATGCGCGCCGCGAGGGTCAGGCCGGCCAGGCTCAGCGCGATCGAGCCGAATCCAGCCTTCACGCCCGGCCCAGCTGGTCCAGCCGGCGCAGCCACGGCGTCTTCTCGATCACCGCGGTGAAGCTGACCCGCTCGCTGGCCAGGTTCAGGCCGGCGATCCCGAGGAGGGCGAGCACCCGGGCGGGCCGGGGCAGCACGTCGGCGGCGACCGTCGCCACGGCGGCGCCCAGCGCGTTCGCCCCGCAGTCGCCGAGCATCGACCGCGCGGCCAGATCACTCGGCAGGCTGCCGGCCGCCGCGCCGACGGCGGCTCCCGCCCCGTGGCCGACCAGCGGCAGACCGAGGACCATGATCACCTTCGCGGCCCGCCCGGGTCGCAGATCGAGCAGGTTCACCAGATTGGCCGTGCCCGCGATCAGCGCGGTGTCGATGACGAGATCGGCGAAGGCCGGCGGCGCCGGTCTTGCGCCTGATGATCAACGCCGCTCCGGCCGCACTGGCTCCGACGCCGACGATCTTGATCAACCCGCTGGTCACCGTGCCGGTCCGGAGGGCGCGGAGGTGGCCGCGGAATCCCTTGACCTGACTGGCCCCGTAGAGGTCGTCGAACGCGCCGACCAGCCCCGACCCGGCCGCTCCGAGGGCTACCGCCGCCGCCCGGCGGCCCGAACCGCCGATCAGCTGCTGAACCGCGACTCCGGCGAGCACCGCGCCGACCGCGACCGGGCCCTCGGCGAGGGTCACGGTCGCCCCCGCGTGATTGGTCCGGGTCCATCGGGAGGTCGCGGACTGGTCAGGGGCGGTGAGCCGGTTCCCGACCAGCGCGACCGCGGCCGCGGCTGCACCGGACGCGAGCCCGGCCAGCAGGCGAGCCATCTCAGCGCACCGGCAGGTCAGGCAACGGCGCGTCGGCCTTCGCCAGCGCGCCGTAGTGCCGCCCGGCGCTGCCGTTCAGCTGCTCGCGTCCGGCCAGCACGGTGGTGGTCACGCCGCTGGTCAGGTCGGCGACGTCGACCGTGCTCAGCAGGTCGACCGCCGTCGGGTCGGAGCGCACGGCGAGGACGTCGGTCCCTTCCAGGTCCTCGCTGTTGGGACCGGCCACCACGACCGAGGCACGGGTCTTCAAGGCGACGTCGAACTGAACGTGGGCGGCCAGGAGCTCCGGCGTCGGACGCGGTTCGGTGGCTTCCGCGGCGACCACGATGACCAGCTGGGCCTGGGCGGCCGAACCCTTGCTGATCGTCGCCCAGCCGTTGCTGGTCAGGGCATCGCCGATGGCCAGCGCCTGGCGTGCTGGGTGTCTCGATCCAGTACTCCGCGGGCCGCGATGGACCGCCCAGCGCGAGCCCGACCTTGGTGGCCGCGGACATCGAATCGTCGGAGTTGATATCGGCTGCCCACGGGGCCAGCGCTTCGTTGATCTTGTCGGTCTGGCTCGGCCTCGAAGACCTCCGCGTTGATCGTCACCTCCCGTACGACGTTCCCGCCGGCCTCTTCGGCGGCGGTGGAGATCGCCTCGACGACCGCGGTCGGCGCGTCGGGCATGGCGACGATGGCGACCCGGATGCCGCTGAGCACGTTCTCGGCGACGACCTGGCCGACCCGCTGGTCGTAGGCCTCACGGTATTGGTCGAGTGCGTTGCGCCGATCGAGCTCGGCCCGCAGATCTGTTACCTGCTTACGATCCTGGGCGGCCTGGGTGATGATGCCCTGGTCCACCGAGGGGCTCAGCGAGACACCGACCGCGATGCCGACCGCGGCCTGGGTGATGATGCCCTGGTCGACCGACGGGCTCAGCGAGACCCCGACCGCGATGCCGACGGACAAGGCGATGAACACCGCCATCAACGACACGATGTGGTAGCGGAAGTTGATCAAGTGAACAGTTCCTTAATCCAGTAGAGCGCATCGCGGATCCTCGCGACGATGACGCTGCCGACCGCCGATCCGACGTCGGTGAACAGCAACGCGGTGCTCAGCGCGAGCAGGCCGGACAGCACCAGCAGGACCAGGTGCCAGGTCTTGATCTGGCTGCGGTAGATCCGGGAGACCCCTTTGGCGTCGACGAGTTTCGGACCCACCCGCAACCGGGTGAGGAAGGTCGAGGCCATGCCGGCGCGGCCCTTGTCCAAGAACTCGACCAGAGACGCATGGGTGCCGACCGCGACCAGCAACTGCGCTCCCTTGGAGTCGGCCAGCAGCATCGCGGCGTCCTCCGAGGTGCCCAGGGCGGGGAAGACGACGGCCTCCAGGCCGAGCTCGGTGATCCGTTCCAGACCGGGGGCCCGGCCGTCGTGGTAGGCGTGGACCACCAGTTCGGCTCCGGACTTCAGCGTGGCATCGGAGCAGGAATCCATGTCGCCGATGATCATGTCCGGCTTGTAGCCGGCCTCGATCAGCGCGTCGGCCCCGCCGTCGACGCCCATCAGCAGCGGCTTGTACTCGGAGATGTAGGGCCGCAGCGCGTCCAGGTCGCTGCGGTAGTCGTACCCGCGGACCACGATCAGCACGTGCCGGCCCTCGATCTCGGTCCGCACCTCGGGCACGCCGACGCCCTCGAGCAGCAGTTCCTTCTCCTCGCGGAGATAGATCATCGTGTTGTCGGCGAAGGCCTCGATCTGGTCCGACAGGCCCTCGCGGGCGTACTGCAACTGCTCGTCCAAGATGTCGGTGGTGTACAGCGTGCCCTCGGCGACCACGGCACCACTGGGATCGACCAGGGTGTGGCCGTCGACGGTGAGCCGGTCGCCTTCGTGCACTGTGGTGAAGATCTCCTCCCCCACGTCGTCGATCAGCACGATGCCGGCCTCGAGCAGGATGCCCGGTCCGAGATTCGGGTACCGGCCGGACACCGACGGCACCGCGTTGACCACGGCGCTGACCCCGGTCAGGACCAGGGCCTCGGCGCTGACCCGATCCAGGTCGCTGTGGTGGATGACGGCGATCTCGCCCGCTCCGAGCCGCTTGGTGAGATTCTTCGTCCGTCGGTCGAGCCGCACCACACCGCCGATCTCGATCGGGGTGGAGTGTCGCCGTAGCAGGGCCGGGAGTCTCATTTCGACCTCCATCCTGCCAGGCGTCAACCGGTGAGGTTCTGCAATCGCACCTGACCCACGGCAACAAGTTGCTGCTCGACGTTGCGCGTCTCGACCCGCCAGACCTGCTGGGACCGCCCCCGGTGGATCGGCACGCGCGGTCGAGGTCAGCCGGTCTCCGGGCCGTGATGCCCGGAAGAAGTCGGTGCTGTTGGCCACTCCGACGATCTGGCCGCGGTCGCCGAGCCAGAGCGATGCCGCGACGCTGGCCAACGTCTCCACCATCGAGCAGTGCACGCCCCCGTGCAGCAGGCCGGCGGGCTGGAGCATGACCTCGGTGACCCGCCAGTCACCCACCACCTGCTCGCCCGAGGCCGAGGTCAAGGTGAGACCGAGGCTGGTCGCGAACGGGCCGAGGTCCATCGTCAGGCTCCGAGCCGGGTCGCGGCGGCCAGCTCGACCAACTCGCCGGCGTGGGCGAGGGCCGACTCGGTGGTCTCCAGACCGGCCATCATCCGGGCCAGCTCGGCGGCGCGCTCCTCGTCGGACACCAGCTGTACGCCGCTGGTGGTCACCTGACCGTCGTCGGCCTTGATCACCACGTAGTGCCGGTCGGCGAACGCCGCGACCTGGGCCAGATGGGTGACCACGACGACCTGGCTGGCCTGGGCCAGCCGCGCCAGTCGCCGGCCGATCTCGACGGCCACCCGGCCGCCGACGCCGGCGTCCACCTCGTCGAAGACCAGGGTTCCGGCCTCCCGTCCGGCCGCCAGCACGACCTCCAGCGCCAGCCGGACCCGGGAGAGTTCGCCGCCGGAGGCGACCTTGCCCAGGCTCCGGGGCTCGCTGCCCGGATTGGCCGAGAACAGCAGCTCGATCTGGTCGGCACCGTGCGGTCCGAGTGCGGCCGGACTGAGCTGGAAGGCCAGCCGCGCGTGCGGCATGGCCAGCGCGGCGAGCTCGCTGACGACCTGGTCGGCGAACGCCCGCGCGGCAACCGTCCGGGCGGCCGTGATCGCGGTCGCGAGCTCGGTCAGCTGACGATCGAGCTCGGTCACCCGAGCGGCGAGCAGGTCGATCCGGTCGTCGCTGGACTGCAGGCTGTCCAGTCGGACGGCCGATTCCGCGCTCCAGCCGATCACCTCGTCGATCGTCGTCCCGTACTTGCGGGTCAGACCGGCGAGCGCCGACCGGCGCGCCGCGATCCACTCCAGCCGTCCCGGCTCGGCGTCCAGGGTGTCGAGGTAGCGGGCGAGATCGGCCGCCACGTCGGCCAGCAGGTAGCTCGTCTCGGCCAGCCGACGGGCCAGCTCGGCGAGCTCCTGATCGGCGGCGACCCGGTCGAGCACCTTGCGAGCCACGGTGACCTCGGTGAGCGCTCCCCCGGGTTCGTCCTCGGCGCCCGCGACGGCCGCGAGTGCCGCCTGGGCCGCCTGCCGCAGGTCGTCCGCGGACTGCAGCCGCAGGGTCTCGGCGGCCAGCGCGACGTCCTCCCCGGGTTCGGGGGCCACCCGTTCGATCTCCTCCAGTCCGAAGCGCAGCAGATCGATCTCCCGGGCCCGGGCCTGAGCCTCAGCGCGCAGCCGGGTCAGCTCGGTCGCGGCGGTGCGCCGTTCGGCGTAGAGCTCGCCGAAGCGGCTCAGCACGACGGCCAGATCCTCACCGGCGAAGCGATCCAGGAGCTGCCGCGGCCGGTCGGCAGCAGTCAGGCGTTGCTGCTCGGACTGCCCGTGGATGGCGATCAGCTGCTCGGTGATCGCGGCGCACACCGGCGCCGGCACCTGCGCACCCCCGACGTACGCCCGGGAGCGGCCGGCCGACGTCAGGTGCCGCGCGACGATCAACTCGTCGTCCTCCAACTCACCGCCCGCGTCGTGCACGCGCTGCAGGATCGCCGGCTCCGCCACTCGGAAGACTCCCTGCACCCGGGCCCGGTCCGCGCCGCTGCGTACGGTCCGGGCGTCAGCCCGCTCGCCCAGCAGCAGGCCGAGCCCGGTGACGATCATGGTCTTGCCGGCGCCGGTCTCCCCCGTCACGACGGTGAGGCCGGGGTGCAGGCTGATGGTGGCCTCGCTGATCACCCCGAGATCGGTGATCCGGAGCTCGTCGATCACAAGTCGATCCGGTTTCTCGCCTCGGCTGCCCCGCGCCACCCCTCGACCCGCAGCCCGAACTTGTTGACCAGTCGATCGGTGAACGGCGCCTCGGAGAGCCGGGCCAGCCGGAGCCGGTGGTGGCCCCGGGTCACCTCGATCTCCATCCCGGTGCGCAGCTCGATCGAGCGGCGGCCGTCGCACCAGACCAACCCGTGGGTCTGCGACCCGTCGATCACCTCGACGACCACGGTCGAGGTCGGGCCGAGGACCAGCGGCCGGGCGAACAGGGCATGCGCGCTGAGCGGCACGACCAGCAGTGCGTCCACTCCGGGCCAGATCACCGGACCACCGGCGGAGAAGGCGTACGCGGTGGAGCCGGTGGGCGTGGCGACCAGCATCCCGTCGCAGGCCCAGCGGGACAGCGGCCGGCCGTCGACCTCGACCAGCACCTCGAGCATCCGCTCGCGGGACGCCTTCTCGATCGAGACCTCGTTGATCGCGTACGAGGACCAGACGGTCTCGGCGGAATCGCAGACCCGCAGCTTCACCTCGATGGTGAACCGTTCCTCGACCGTGTAGGACCGGTCCACGATCCGCTGCACGATGCTGTCGATCTCCGAGGACTCGGCTTCGGCGAGGAAGCCGATATGCCCCAGATTGACGCCCAGCAGGGGAATCTCCGACGCGAGCACCCATTCGGCCCCCCGGAGGATCGTCCCGTCACCGCCGAGCACCACCATCAGCTCGATGCCGTGCGCTTCGTTGATCGGCTTGGGCAATGGCTTCACCGCGTGCGCGAGCCGCGGATCCAGCTGGCCGAGATCATCGTCGGGAAGGGCGGCGACGATGCCCGCCGCGCTCAGGCCCTCGACCAGCCGGGTCGCCGCGGCGATCGCCGCCGGACGGCCCATGTGGGTCAGCACTGCCACCGTACGAGTCACCTGCGAAAGCATATGACGCCCTCTGCGAGCGTCGGTATCGCGCGCTGGCGATCGGCGGAGCGATTTGCGAACGCCCTCAGCCGAACCGAGCTGCGGGCGAAGAGCGCGAAGAACTCCTGGTTGCCCGCCGGGCCGAGCAGCCGGCTCGGCACGGTCGCCAGCAGCTGCCAGCCGCATCGGCGCGCCTCGGCCACGACCTGGTCGATCGCCTGGCGGTGCAGGGCCGGCTCGCGGACCACGCCGCCCTTGCCGAGCTGCTCGCGGCCCACTTCGAACTGCGGCTTGATCATCAGCAGCATCCGCCCGGTCGGGGCGACCACCGAGCTGAACCGCTCGATCAACAAGACCAGCGAGATGAAGGACACGTCGGCCACCACCAGGTCGACCGGGTGGCGGTCGACGTGCTCGAGCGCGAGATCGCGGAGATTGGTCCGCTCCCACTCCCGGACCCGCGGATCGCGCCGCAGCTCGGGCGCGAGCTGGTCGGTGCCGACGTCGATCGCGATCACCTGCGAGCAGCCCCGTTCGAGCAGCACCTGGGTGAACCCGCCGGTCGAGGATCCGGCGTCGAGGGCACGGCCGGACACGCTCAACCGGAGATCGTCCAGCGCGCCGAGCAGCTTGTGCGCCGCCCGGGACACGTAGTGATCGGCGGCGGCGACGATCTGGGCGGTGGCCTCGACCAGTTCGGCCGGCCTGGTCGATGATCACCCCGTCGACCGACACCGAGCCCGAGTTGATCATGGTCTGGGCATGGCTGCGGGATCGGGCCAGCCCACGCGCGGCGAGCTCGCGATCGAGGCGCTGGCGCACAGCCGCTCGCCTCAGCCGGGCTCGACCTGGTCGGTGCGATTCAGCGCCGCGTGCAGCGTCTCGTGCGCCCGGGCAAGATGATCATGGTGCTCGCTGACCGGACGGTCGGGAAGATCATCGAGTTCGTCGAGGGCGGCGTCGATCTCCGGATCGCCGGTCGGTTCACGGGCCTCGGAGGAGGGCGATTCACTCACGGCGTCGGGGCCTTCTTGGCCGGCGCCTTCTTCGCGGGCGCGGCCTTCTTCGCGGGCGCGGCCTTCTTGGCCGGCGCGGCCTTCTTCGCCGCCGGCTGTGTCTTCGCCGACCGCAGCTCCGAGCGCAGGGCGTCGACCTCGGCGCGAAGCGCCTCGACGTCCTCGGCCCGGGCGAAGCCCAGCCGTGCGGCGGCCCGGTCGACCTCCGCGGTGACCAGCTTCTCGAACATCTCCCGATTCGCCCGGCTCGCGTGCAGGATCTCCTCGGCCAGCTTGGTCACCCGATCACTCGCCTCGTTCGCCGCCTCTTCGAGGCCGGCCTGGGCGAGCAGTGCGTGCGCCGTCGCCGAGGCACGGGCCCGCGTCGCTTTGGTCAGTCCACTGACCAGGTTGACATACGTCTGTAGTGCATCCGCCACGCTCGATCCCACCTTCCTCGATCATCTTCACGCTACCCCAGCGAAACGTCGCAGCGGCCCACACGGGTGCGGGCTCGAGCCGGGAGGCTCAGCGGAGACCGTCGAGCACGGCCAGGGCATCGTCGTGGCGCAGATCCTCGCCCTGATCAGCCGCCGCCCAGGCCACGTGAGCGGCCGCCCAGGTGGACTCCACCAGCGAGCCGTCACCGCGCACGACCAGGGCGCCGTCTTCGGCGTACGCGAGCGCCGGTCCGCAGTGCACCCCGTCGGCCGCCGGCACGGCCTCGGCCGGCGGTCGCAGCAGGGCGCCGATGTCCTCACCGAGGTAGGTCGGCCGCTGAGCAGGCGGTGCGAGCAGGAGATCTCGTGGTCCGTGGGAGCCGCTGAGCACCAGCATGCTGTGCAGGCCGGCGTTCACCGCCCCGCCGATGTCGGTGTCCAGCCGATCGCCGACGAACAGCGGCCGGGCGACCCCGAGCCGCTCGACCGTGTCGTCCAGCAGCGGCCGGTACGGCTTGCCGGCCACCTCCGGATCGTGATCCACCGTCAGCCGGACCGCCGCGACCGCGGCACCGTTCCCCGGGACCAGTCCGCGATCGGTCGGCCGGGTCGGGTCGGTGTTCGTGGCCACCCAGTACGCCCCGCGCTGGATGGCGATCGCCGCCTCGTTCAGTTCCCGCCACGCCAGGTCGAATCCGTAGCCCTGGATCACCGCGATCCGGATCGTCGTCGGCAGACCGGACGCCGATCAGTCCCGGCCTCGGAAACGGCGTCGGCGACGCCCTCACCCCCGACCAGCAACACCCTGGCTCCGACGCCGAACCGGTTCAGCACCAGGTGCGCGGCGGCCTGCGCCGAGGTCACCACGTCGGCCGCGGTGGCGTCGATACCGAGTCTCGACCAGGTGCTCAGCGACCGCCTGCGGCGGGCGCGCCGCATTGTTGGTGACAAAGCCGATCTTGGTCCCGCGGCCGCGCAGCAAGGCGATGCCCTCGGCCGCTCCCGGCACCGCGATCGGGCCCAGATAGATGACGCCGTCCAGGTCGAACAGCACGCCGTCGTACGCGTCGATCAGCGCGGGTCGGGTCAACGAGCATCACCGTCGTCTTCGTCGAAGTCGATCAAGAAACCGTCCAGCTCGTCGACCCGCCGGGCGGCATCGATTTCTTGATCATGATCCAGCTCGGCCGCCGCCGCGAACCAGCGCCGAGCCTCAGACTGCTTACCTGCTTTGAGAAACGCCTCGGCCAGGGCGTACCGCAGCCGAGCGACGGGCAGCTGCAGACCGGCCGTCGGCTTGACCGACTCGACCGCCTTGGAGAGGATGCGCCGCGCTTCCGGGTCCTGTCCCAGGTCGGCCCGGGCGCCGGCTTCGACGATGATCATCTCGATCCGCAGCGCCGGGTCGAGCTCGAGTCGGTCGGCTTCCCGGGCCAGCTTCAACGCGTTGTGCGGCCGGCCGAGAGCGCGTTCGCAGTCGGCCATCACCGGAAGATAGTCGTGGGTTCCGGTCATCCGCCGCAGCGCCCTGAACTCGCTCAGCGCCACGTCGTAGAGGCCGGCCGCGTACGCGGTCTCCGCCGTCGCCTCGCGCACGATGGGCAGTCGGGCCGCCCGGCGACGAGCCGCCTCGGCATGCGCGTACGCGAGTTCGGGGTCCTCCTCGATCAGTTCGCCCGCCACCACCAGGTGGCTGGCGACGATCTCGGCGAGGTCCTTGGGCAGGCCGCGCAATTCCGCCCGGACGGCCCGATGCAGCGTCTTGATGTCGACGCCTTCGGGGATCGGCGGTTCGTTCTCCTTGCGGGCCAGACCGGGCCGCGGCGGCTCGGGCGGTCGGCGCAGCCGATCATCCCGACCGGCCGACTCACGGCGATCCGGCCGCTCACCCCGGGGAGCCGAAGTGCGCCGGGGTCGATCCGCCCGTCCGTCATGTGCCACCCGCACATCGTAGGTGTCATGCGCCTGCCATCCGCGCGCTCCCGCGTACCGGGCGCTCCGCTCGACCGCGGCTACCGAGCGTCAGCTATCCGCGCCCACGCGCCCTGAGCCTGTCGAAGGGCAAGATGCGGTCCATTCGACAAGCTCAGGACACGATGCATCACACCGCAAGGGTGACCTCGGGGCCGGCGGCGGCGAGTTCGCGGACCAGTTCGGTGTTGGCGGCGGCGTCGGTGATCACCAGGTCGACCTCGTTCACGGCCGCGAAGGAGCAGAACGAGTTCCGGCCGAGCTTTCCCGAGATCACCGGCACGATGCGGCGGCGGGCCGCGAGCAGCATCGCGCGCTTGGTGGCGGCCTCTTCGGGATTGGTGGTGGTCAGTCCGTGCGACGTCGTCATGCCGTTCACGCCGATGATGGCCAGATCGGCGGTGAGCGTCGAGAGCCGGCGGCTGGTCCAGGAATCGACGGCCGCCGAGGTCAGGCCCCTGATCATCCCGGGCAGGGTGAAGACCCGCAGGTTCTCGTAGTCGGCGAGGTACTGCGCGGCCGGCAGGTTGTTGGTGACCACGACCAGTGACCGATCCTTCGGCATCGCCTGGGCACAGAAGAAGGTCAGCGAGCCGGAGTCGAGCACCACCACGCCGTCCTCGGGAAGCTCCTCGGCGACCCGGCGGGCAATCACCACCTTGTCGTCGAACTGCTCGGCATGCCGGGCCGCGAGCGCCTGCTCGAACGGCGTGGAGTCCATCAGTTCGGCGCCACCACGAATCCGGCGGAGGACCCCTCGGCGTTCGAGCACATCGAGGTCTCGACGCACCGTCTCGGTCGTCACCTTCAACTGCTCGCTGATCTGGCTGACGCTGGCCCGGCGGCCGTCGTGGCGCAGCAGGAGGTCGGTGATCGCCCGCTGCCGCTCGGGCGGATACATCGTCATGGGTCGCCTTTCTGCTCTTCATCCTGACACGCATGCCCGAACGAAGTGAGGAAAGGCCCGATCCAAACAAACGGGCACGATCCTCAGCGTCTTCCCAGCCGTTCGCTACTGGACCTGCGGCAAGAGCGTCGATTAGTCTCCACCAAAGACAGAGAATCGGGACGATATGACAACGATTCGGCAACGCCGTCGAGCAGGCAATGCGGTCGAGAACGGCAATGCCGCGAGATGAGGAGTTGATGCGCGCCATCGTTCTCTCCGGACGAGAACTGCAGATTCGGCCCCAGCGCGGCCAGTCGGTGGAACTGTTGAGCCGATGACCGTGCCACAGCAGGCCACGACCCGCTACCAGGCGATCAGCGACTGGCTCACCGCCGAGGGCCGGGTCGACGTCGTCGACATCGCGAACCGCCTCGGAGTCGCTCAGGAGACCATCCGCCGCGACCTGCGCACCATGGAGACCGCCGGCAAGCTGCAGCGGGTGCACGGCGGCGCGGTCCGGATCGATGCCGGCCCGCTGGCGATTCGCAACAGCAACGACGCCCCCGACGGCGACGACCTCGAGCTGTCCACCCGGGTCTGGCAGAGCCTGCCACGAAGCGGCTCCATCCTGATCGGGACCGGACGCCTCACCCTGGCGCTGGCGTACGTGATGGCCGCGTCACCGCCGGAGGAGGCCGGGCTGACCGTGGTGACGAACTCCCTGGACGCGGCGATCGTGCTCTCCCGAGCCAGCCGGCTCGAGGTCTACAACATCGGCGGCACGGTCTCGCCGGTCACCCGGGCCCAGGAGGGCGACTGGGCGGTGCACGAGATGGAACGACTGCATGTCGACGTCAGCGTGGTCTGCCCGGCCGGCATCAGCGTCGAGCGCGGCCTCACCCAGGCGACCCCGGCCGCGGCCGCGGTCTCCCAGGTCGAGGTCGCCTCCGGTGACCGGGTGATCGCGCTCGCCAGCCCGATGACCCTGGGCGCGTCGGGATTCGTCCAGTTCGCCACGGTCGACCAGGTCGACCTGATCGCGGTGGCGGGCTCGCCCAGTCAGGCCGTGCTCCAGCCGTTCGCCGAACGGGGTATCGCGCTCAGCACCGGACCGTGAGGGGACCGTGTCCGGTCCGCCGGATCTGCGTGCAATATCGTGGCGAACGACCCACGGGAGGAGAACGGTATGACGCTCGTGGCCGGAGTCGATTCTTCGACCCAGTCCGTGAAAGTCGTCGTCTGCGAGTTGGAGACCGGTGCCGTCGTCCGGTCCGCTCGCGCTTCGCATCCTGACGGCACCGAGGTTTCCGCCGAGGCGTGGTGGACCGCCTACCAGCAGGCCACGGCGGATCCCGCACTGCTGGACGGGGTGGCGGCGCTGGCGGTCGGTGGTCAGCAACACGGCATGGTCACCCTCGATGATCAGCATGGTCTCGTTCGTGATGCCCTGCTGTGGAACGACAACCGGTCGGCCCCCGACGCCGACGACCTGATCGCCGAGCTGGGGGGTGGCCAGGCGTGGGCCGATGCCGTCGGTTCGGTGCCGGTCGCCTCGATGACGGTGTCCAAGCTCCGCTGGCTGGCTCGCGCGGAACCGGACAACGCGGCGCGTACGGCCTCGGTGGTGCTGCCGCACGACTGGCTGACCTGGCAGATCGGCGGCATGAGCTTCGCACCGACCACCGACCGCGGGGACGCCTCGGGCACCTGCTACTTCGACGCCACCGCCAACGAGTATCGCCAGGATCTGGTCACCCGGGCTCTCGGGCACGAACTGGAACTGCCGCGCGTGGCCGCCCCGACCGAGATCATCGGCCACACCCCGGCCGGAGTGGCCCTGGCCGCCGGGACCGGGGACAACATGGCCGCCGGACTCGGCCTCGGGGTGATCAGCCGGAGCCGCCGTGGTCTCCCTCGGCACGAGCGGGACGGCGTTCACCCGCAGCACGAGCCAGACCCACGAGCCCACCGGGACGGTGGCCGGATTCGCGGACGCGACCGGGGAGTTCATGCCCTTGGTCTGCACCCTGAACGGGGCCCGCAACCTGGTGGCCACCGCGCAGGTCCTCGGCGTCGGCCTCGACGAACTGAGCCGGCTGGCGCTGTCGGCCAGTCCGGGCAGCGACGGGCTGACCTTCATGCCGTACCTCGAGGGCGAGCGCACGCCGCCGTTACCGGACGCCCGGGGCCAGCTCGTCGGCATGACGCTCCGCAACCTGACCCCGGCCAACCTGGCCCGGGCCGCGGTGGAGGGCGTGCTGTGGAGCCTCGCGTACGGGGTCCAGGTGCTGCGCGAGCAGATCGGTGAGATCAGCTCGATCACGCTGACCGGCGGCGCTTCGCAGTCCGACGCGGTCCGCAAGATCGCCACGGCGGTGTTCGGTCTGCCCATCGTGGTGACCGACACCTTCGAAAGCGTCGCGGTCGGCGCGGCCCGGCAGGCCGCCTGGGCGCTGACCGGGTCGCTGCCCGAATGGAGCGTTCCGGTGCTCAGCCGGCATGACCCGACCCAGGCCGACGAACAGGCCGCAGCCGAGATCGGCGAGCGCTACGGCTCGATTCTGCGGGCGCACTTCGGACACTGAGGTATCGAATCGGCCTGCCGGTGACTCTTCCAAGGGGGCCGGCGACAGCTTGCAGAAGGGAAGGCGTCCATGTGGGCCATCCGCGGTCGGATCGTGGCGATGACGCAGGACACCACCGTGGCGCCGAGCGAGTCGGCGGTGTTCACCGGCCGGGTCTGGATCGGTGACGACGGCCGGATCGTCGCCGTGACCGAGGGCCGCTCGGCCGGCCCGCCGGGTTCTGCAGGGGCGACTGTCGTCGACGTGGGTACGTCGCTGGTCGTTCCGGGCCTCGTCGACCTGCACAATCACCTGGCCTACAACACCCTGCCGCTGTGGACCGAGCCCAAGCAGCAGACGCCGTTCCTGCACCACAACTCCTGGACCAAGGCCGACAGCTACTCGAAGGCCACCACCTGGCCCGCGTACGCGCTGATCACCGCCTGCCCGCAGGAACTGCTGGCCTACGTCGAGGCCAAGGCGATCGTCGGTGGCACCACCTCGATCCAGGGCTCGCCGCCGAAGAACAAGCCGCGGAACGGCTGGCTGGTCCGCAACATCGACGACGAGAGCTTCGACAGCCGCAACCCGAATCTGATCTATGCCTCGGTGCTCACCATGAAGACCGCCGCGCTGGCCGACCGGGCCAACAAGATGCGCAACGGCTCGGTCTTCATCTACCACTGCTCGGAGGGCCGGCGCGGCAGCATCGTGGCCCGGGAATTCACCGACGCCGAGCAGGCCGGCTGCCTGCGACCCGAATTCGTCGCCGTGCACACCAACGCCGTCGACCCCGAGTGGTACCAGGACTGGCGGACCCCCGGAGCCATCGCCTGGTCACCGTTCTCCAACCTGTGGCTCTACGGGCAGACCGCCGACGTGCCGGCCGCCCGGGCGGCGGGCGTGTCGGTCTGTCTCGGATCGGACTGGGCGCCATCGGGTACCAAGCAGATCCAGGGCGAGCTCAAGTCGGCCCGGCTGACCGCCGACGCCCTCGGCTGGACGCTCACCGATTTCGACATCGTGGCGATGGCCACCAGCCTGCCCGGCGATGTCTTGGCCCGGGCCTGGGGACGCCAGGTGGGCAGGCTGCAGCCGCGGGCGCAGGCCGACCTGGTGGTGATCGACGCCAAGCGCGGCGCCGATCCGTTCAGCACGATCGTCTCCTCGACCGAGGACGACATCGATCTCGTCGTGATCGACGGCATCCCGCGGTACGGCACCAGCGAGTCGACCGCGAAGGCCCTCCAGGCGGCCGCACACGACACTTCCGGCGATGACGACGGTGCCGGTCGGGGACCGGTCGATGAAGATGTTGATCACCCAGCCGAGCAATCCGCCCGCGACCTGGGAGTGGGGCGAGATCGGCGACCGGATGGACGAGGTGCGTACTCATCCCCGGCGGGAGGTCGAGGCCGCGCAATCCATGTTCGCGAGATGGGCCGGGAAGCTGGACCGACCGAACGCGCCGCTGCGGCTGGCGCTCGACATGCCGACCGGGCTGGGGCCGATCGGCGGGCTGCCCAAGGATCTGGACGACTTGGCCGTGCCGCCCCTGCAGTCGCTGACCCACGACGCCGAGTGGCTCGCGTCGGTGAAGGGCCGCGGCTTCCACGGCGGCATCCTCGACGACCTCGCCCGCTACTACGGCTGAGACCGACATGAGCGACAATCCGACCCGGGCCGGCCGCGACGCCACGCTGAGCCGCGCGCGCCGCGGGATGCTGTTGCCCGAGGCGCTGAAACGGGCCGGCGCCCAGGCCGACGCCGAGCTCGACGGCGGGCAGCGCGTGCAGATCCTGGACATCCTGATCGAGGTGCTGGGCGGCACGTACGCCCACCTGCCCGCCAAGCGCGCCGCCTACGCGTCCGATCCCATCCAGGCCCTGACCCTGCTCCGCCGCCGCGCGGCGGAACTGCCCAACTCCGAGTTCCACCGGGCCGTCACCACGATCGTCACCGGGCTTCGCGACGCTCATACCCGCTACGTCGGGCCCCAGACCCTGGGTGATCAGGTCGCGGTGCTGCCGTTCCTGGTCGAGCAGTACGGACCAGACCGGGCTCCGCGCTATCTGGTCAGCAAGCTGAACACCGACGCGATCGACGACGCCGACTACCTGCTGGGTCCAGGCGAGGAGCTGCAGGACCGCCACCGGCTGCAAGCAGGCTCGGAACTCGTGTCCTGGAACGGCATCCCGTTCGCCCGCGCCGTCGAGGTGTACGCCGATCACGAGACCGGCGGCCGACCCGATTCCCGGCGGGCTCGAGCGCTCGAGTCGCTGACGCTGCGGGCGCTGGACTACGGGCCGCCGCCCGATGAGTACTGGGTGATCGTCGGCTACCGGACCGGGCGAGCCGCGGTCCGCGAGGTGCGGCTGCACTGGCGGGTGTTGCGTCCGGGTACGGCGGCGACGGCCATGGACCGGAAGTCCGGTTCCCTCGGCGCCCTGAAGCAGGGCACCGATCCCGCCGCCGAAGCCAACCGCCGGGCGAAGAAGCAGATGTACTCCACCAAGCTCTGGGCGGGCGACCAGGATCGTCCGACAGGCGCCGGCCGCCGCGGACTCCCGATCGAAACTCGGGGAGTGGATCGACACGCCGATGCAGGACGTGCTGGCGGCGAAAGCCCTGAGCCGGAAGGTCGGCTACCTGCGGATCTGGTCGTTCGACGTCAACGACGACGAAGCGTTCGTCGCCGAGCTGATCAGGCTGCTGGGACTGCTGCCCCAGACCGGGCTCATCGTGGATCTGCGCGCCAACCCCGGCGGCCTGATCTGGGCAGCCGAGCGGGCTCTGCAGCTGTTCACCACCCGGCGCCCGATCCAGCCGACGAGATTCTCGCTGCTGGCGACGCCGGTCACCCGGCAACTGGCCGACAACCCGTTCAACCGGATCGAGCTGGAGGCCTGGAGCCAGTCGCTCCAGGACGCGGTCTCCACCGGGGAGCTCTGGGCGCAGCCGCTCCCGCTCACCGATCCGTCGTGGTGCAACGACCAGACCTGGATCTATCCCGGGCGATCCGTTCTCATCGTCGACGCCAACACCTACTCCTCGGGCGACCTGTTCGCGGCCGGCTGGGTGGATCACCAGATCGGCGACCTGGTGAGCATCGGCCAGGCCACCGGTGCGGGGGGCGCCAACGTCTGGCCTGAGTCGTGCCACCTCGGCCGTTCGGTTGGGGTGACAGGCCGCTGACATGGTGGTTTGTGTTGGTGGGTGGGTCGATCGGGTCACTAAGGGTGGGGTCTGGATACCGTTCGACTGTGGTTTCGCGGTTCGTGCGGAAGGTCCGGACCGCCTCGGGGGCGGTGGCTGTTCAGGTCGTGACGAAGGCTCACGGCGAGATCGTGGAGCTCGAGCACGTCGGCTCGGCGCACACCGACGCAGAGCTGGCGCTGTTGCTGCGCGCAGCTCGGGAGCGGTTGCATCGGGGGCAGGGGGAACTCGACTTCGGCCCGGCGCAGGAGGCCAGGGTCGCTGTCGACGATGTGGCGGACTGGACGCGGGCGCCGGCCGCCGAGTTGCCGCTGGCTGCTTCGGCGCCCGCCGACGGGGGTGGCCGTGCGACCGCTGGTGGCCGGCGGCAGGGTGGTCGGGACGGCCTCGCTGCTGTTGTGGAATGTGCTGGCGAGGCCTATGGCCGGCTCGGCTTCGACGTCATCGGTGATGAGGCGTTCAAGGACTTGGTGTTGGGGCGGATCATCGAGCCCACCTCGAAGGCCGACACGTTGCGGGTGCTGGGCGATATCGGCGTCGAGGCGCCGTCGCTGCGCACGGTGTTCCGGGCGCTGGCCCGCTGCATCGACCGGGACTACCGCGGCAGCGTGGCCACGGCCTGCCTGGCGCATTCGGCCACGACGCCGGCTGGGCAGGTGTCGTTGGTCCTCTATGACTGCACGACGTTGTACTTCGAGATCGAGAACGAGGACCAGCTCCGCAAGGTCGGGATGAGCAAGGAACGCCGGGTCGACCCGCAGATCCAGATCGGGCTGATGGTCGACGCCGCCGGCTTCCCGCTGGAGGTGCACTGCTTTGAGGGGAACAAGGCCGAGACCCGCACCCTCATCCCGGTCCTGCAGGCCTTCCAGGAACGGCACGGGGTCGCTGACATGGTCGTGGTCGCTGATGCCGGGATGCTGTCCGCGGCGAACCTCAACGCCGTCGAGGACGCCGGGTTCTCCTTCATCGTCGGGTCGCGGATCAGCAAGGCTCCCTACGATCTGGCCGAACACTTCAAACGGCGCGGGGACTACTTCGCCGACGGGCAGATCCTGGAATCGTCGCGGGTGATGGGGACCGGGAAGGCGGCGCGAACGCGTCGGATCGTCTACCAGTACTCCTTCAAGCGGCGCAGCCGGGACGACCGGGCGATCAACGCGATGATCGAGCGTGCCGAGAAGATCACCTCCGGTCAGGCAGCGATGCGCAAGGTGCGGTTCCTCAAGGTCACCGGGGCCACCAAGCAGATCGACCAGAAGCTCGTCGACCGCGCCCGGCAGCTCGCCGGTCTGAAGGGCTACGTCAGCAACATCCCCCTCGACGCCATGACCGGTGCCGCGGTGATCGCCGCCTATCACGACCTGTGGCAGGTCGAGCGGTCGTTCCGGATGGCCAAGACCGACCTCCGTGCCCGGCCGATGTTTCATCGCCAGCGTGACTCGATCGAGGCCCACCTGACCATCGTGTTCGCCGCGCTCGCGATCAGCCGCTACCTCCAAGAGCAGACCGGCGTCTCGATCAAGAAGCTCGTAAACACCCTGCGCACCGTCAGGTCCGCGACTATCAACCTCAACGGCGAACTGCTCACCCTCGACCCGGAAATACCGCCGTCAGCCCGCGAAATCCTCATCGCACTGGGACACGAAGGTAACTAAAGCAAGTGGCACGACTCAGG
>CAVXYL010000014.1:0-29914 GCA_963765975.1 uncultured Actinomycetota bacterium
CTGATGCCGAAACCACGCGAAGCCGTGGTGATCGGGGCCGGGCCCAACGGACTGGTGGCGGCCAATCTGCTCGCCGACGCCGGCTGGGACGTGCTCCTGCTGGAGGCCGAAGCCGCGGTCGGCGGAGCGGTCAAGAGCGACTCCGACGTGGCTGAGGGCTTCGTCCACGACACCTTCAGCAGCTTCTATCCGATGGCGGCGGTGTCGCCGGTGATCAAGAGGCTCGGTCTCGAGCAGCACGGCCTGACCTGGCGGCGGGCACCGGCCGTACTCGGCCATCCGCTGCCCGACGGCGACTGGGCCCTGCTGTACAGCGACGTGGAGGCGACCGCTCAGGCGCTGGCGGCCGCCGCGGCGCCGGACGGGCCGGCCTGGCGTGAGCTGTGCGCGGACTGGCGGCGGATCGGGCCCTCGCTCACCGATGCGTTGCTGACCCCGTTCCCGCCGGTCCGCGGCGGCCTGCGGATGCTCGCCAAGCTGCCCGGAGTCGGCGGGCTGCAGTATCTGCGCACCTTGCTGGAGCCGGCGCTGACGCTCGGCTCGGCCCGTTTCGCCGCGCCCCATGCACCGCTGCTGATCGCCGGAAATGCCATGCACAGCGACATCCCGCTGTCCGCGCCGGGATCAGGGATGCTCGGCCTGCTGCTGACGATGATCGGCCAACATCAGGGATTTCCAGTGCCCGAAGGTGGTGCCGGAGAGCTCTCAGCGGCCCTCGCTCGCCGCTTCGAGGCCCTGGGCGGTCAGATCCGCTGCGGCGTCCGGGTGGACGGGGTGCTGGTCGACCGGCGCACCGCGCGAGGCGTGCTGACCAGCGAGGGTGAGCGCATCGACGCCCGGGCGGTCATCGCCGACGTCTCGGCGCCGGCGTTGTACGGCGGCCTCGTCGACTGGTCGGACCTGCCGCCCCGGACCCGTACCGCGATGAACCGATTCGAACTGGACCCGGCGACGATCAAGGTCGACTGGGCCCTGAGCGGGCCGGTGCCCTGGTCCAGCCCGCCGGCCGTGTCGCCCGGCACGATCCACATCTCCGACTCGGTGGAGCAGATGAGCGAGGCGCAGGCCGCGATCATCAGCCATCAGATACCGGCGGAGCCGTTCATCCTCGCCGGCCAGATGTCGACCACCGACCCCACCCGCTCACCGGCCGGCACCGAGTCCTTCTGGGCCTACACCCACGTGCCGCAGCAGGCCGAAGGTGATCAAGGTCCCGACGGCCTGACCGGACGCTGGAATCACGATGAGATCGAGCGGATGGCCGACCGGATGCAGCGCCGGATCGAGGAGTACGCGCCCGACTTCAGTTCCAAGATCATCTCCCGACGGATCCTCGGCCCGCTGGAACTGCAGAGTCGCAACGCGAATCTGATCAACGGAGCGCTCGGCGGCGGCACCTCCAGCCTGCACCAGCAGTTGATCTTCCGGCCGGTCCCGGGACTCAGCCGGGCGGAGACGCCGATCCGCGGTCTGTTCCTCGGCTCGGCGTCGGCGCATCCCGGCGGTGCGGTGCACGGCGCGTGCGGGGCCAATGCCGCGCGCGCGACCCTGGCCGCGGCCCGCCTCGGGCGGATCTAACTGGGCGTGTCCCCTGACCGGTAAGCAATTCACGCCCGCGGGGGTTCAAGGGGTCGTCCCCCTCTAGCCTGGAGCCCCCTTAACCGCTCGGCCAGGCGTTGTCGGCCCCGGCGCCACCTTCGGCCAGGTATCGCAGCCGCTTCAGCGTCTCGGTGTTGCGCAGGTAGATCATGGTGTCGCGGATGGGCTTGAGGATCAGCAGACCAGGACCGTCCTGGACGTTCTCGGTGATCCGGATCAGACAGCCGTCAGTCCGCGGCTCGACCTCCATCTCGACCCGGGCAGTGCCCAGCGGCCAGCCGCGGGCCTTGAACACCGCCCGTTGCGGTGGCTGCCACTCCAGCGATTCGGTGATGTCGTCGAGCAGCGCCGGCCAGGCTCCGACCGAATGGTGCAGCCGCGATCCCGGCTCCGGCCAGGTGTCGTCCACATCCCGCATCCGCGACGCACCGACCACCCAGGTCGGGTACAGCCAGCCGTCAGCCAGCACGGCGAAGACGGCATCCGGAGAACAGTCGGCCTCGATTTCGTTGGTCGCCATGTCGGAATCCTGCCACGCGGCGGTCCCGGTACTGACCCGGAGTGCGCCGCTGAGTCGGCCGCCGCTGCCTAGACTGGCGGACGTGGTCGCGGGGCGTCGTCTCGGACGGATCCTGCTCTGGTGCGGCGTGGTCGGACCGGCATTCTTCGTCGTCTCGTTCCTGGTCCAGGGTGCGCTGCGCCCGGCGTACGACCCGCTGCGGCATCCGGTCAGCTCACTGTCACTCGGCGGCGGGGCGGCCTGGGTGCAGTCGGCGACCTTCCTGATCACCGGGCTGCTGGTGATCGCGTTCGCTGTCGGCCTCGGTCTCGCCGGCTGCGGCCGCTGGACACCGATCCTGATCGGGCTGGTCGGCCTCGGCCTGATGGGCGCCGGGGTGTTCGCCTCCGACCCGGTCAACGGCTACCCGCCCGGTACGCCGATCCCCGCGCCGCGCACCTTGCCCGGGATCCTGCACGACCAGTTCTCGACGCCGGTCTTCACCGCGTTGCCGGCGGCCTGCCTGGTGATGGCCCGGCGGTTCGGCCGGCAGGGCGCGCGGCGCTGGCGGGCGTACTCGATCGCCACCGCGGTGACGTTCTGGATCTGCTTCGTCCTGGCCGCCCTCGGCTTCAACCGCGTCGGCCCTTTCGTCCCGACCGGCGGCCTCTGGCAGCGACTGTGCTTGATCATCGGCTTCGGCTGGCTGATCGCTCTGGCCTGGACCCAGCTCACGGGTCGGCGGGGCGGTCGAGGAGCCAGCTGAGTGGCCGGGATGATGGGCCCGTGGCCGAGCACTCGCATCATCATGATCCGGCGCCGGGCGTCGACGAAGCGGACGTCTTCGACGCGGCGTTCTGGGATGCCCGGTACGCCAGCGCACCGGCGATCTGGAGCGGCAAGCCGAACCCGCAACTGGTGGCCGAAGCGGCCGAGCTGACCCCGACGACCGCCCTCGACGTGGGCTGCGGCGAGGGCGCCGACGCCGTCTGGCTCGCCGCCCGCGGCTGGCAGGTGACCGCCCTGGACATCTCCCGCGTGGCCCTGGATCGGGCCGCCGCCCACGCCCGGGCGGCGGGCGCCGGAAGTCGCCGAGCGGATCACCTGGCAGCAGGCCGACCTGACCGAGGGCGTCACGCTGACCGAGACGTACGGGCTGGTCTCCGCACAGTTCATGCACCTGCCGCAGCCGCAGCGGGACAACCTGTACCGCGCGCTGGCCGCCGTGGTCGGCGGCCGATGGCACCCTGCTCGTCGTCGGTCATCACCCGTCGGACCTGAGACGGCGGCGCACCTGCGCCCCCATCATCCGGAGCTGATGTTCACGGCGGACGAGATCGCCGCGCTGCTCGATCCGGCCGAGTGGCAGATCGTCACCGCCGAGGCGCGCTCCCGTTCGGTCGCCGACGGTGATGGGCGCGACGTCAAGGTCAAGGACGCCGTGCTGGTCGCCCGACGGACCAGAACGCCAGAACCCAGCTGACCTCGAGGGTCAACTGGGTTCTGACAACGCGTCGTGCGAGCCGTGAGCTCAGAGCTCGGTGGTGCTCCCACCGGCTGCGGCGATCTTCTCCTTGGCCGAGGCGGAGAACGCGTCGGCGCTCACCTGCACAGCCACCGAGATGTCGCCGTTGCCGAGGATCTTGACCGGCCGCCCGGCGCGTACCGCACCGGCACCCACCAGATCCTCGACGCCGACCGAACCGCCCTGGGGGAACAGTTCTCCCAGCGCGGACAGGTTGACGACCTGATACTGGACCCGGAACGGGTTCTTGAAGCCACGCAGCTTCGGCACCCGCATGTGCATCGGCATCTGGCCACCCTCGAAGTTCTCCGGAGTGTTCTTGCGAGCACCGGTGCCCTTCGTGCCACGGCCGGCGGTCTTGCCGCGCTTGCCGCCCTCGCCACGACCCACCCGGGTCTTGGCGGTCTTGGCGCCCGGCGCCGGCCTCAAATGATGAACCTTCAACGCCATGTCAGTCGACCTCCTCCACGGCCACCAGATGGGCAACCGTCTTGATCATGCCGCGGACCTCGGGCCGATCCTCGCGCACCGACTCGTCGCCGACCCGCTTCAGGCCCAATGTCCGCAGCGTGTCCCGCTGATTCTGCTTGCCGCCCACGCCGCTGCGCACCTGGCGGACCTTGAGCTGGGCCATCAGGTGGTCACCGCCGCACGCGCCCGCAGGATGGCGGCCGGCGTCACGTCCTCGACGGACTTGCCGCGGCGCTTGGCCACCTGCTCCGGCTGCTCCAGGGACTGCAACGCCGCCACCGTGGCGTGCACCACGTTGATCGCGTTCGCCGAGCCCAGCGACTTCGCCAGCACATCGTGTACGCCGGCGCATTCCAGCACCGCACGGGCCGAGCC
Organism: uncultured Actinomycetota bacterium; assembly: GCA_963765975.1. Lineage (GTDB taxonomy): Bacteria > Actinomycetota > Actinomycetes > Propionibacteriales > Propionibacteriaceae > Microlunatus. Next base: position 4,470 of record CAVXYL010000014.1, read on the forward strand.
GCCCGCGATGACACCGGTACCGGGCGAGGCCGGCCGCAGCATCACGACGCCGGCAGCCTTCTCGCCCTGCACCGGGTGCGGGATGGTGCCCTGGATCCGAGGCACGAGCGAAGAAGTGCTTCTTCGCCTCCTCGACGCCCTTGGCGATCGCCGCGGGCACCTCCTTGGCCTTGCCGTAGCCGACGCCTACCGTGCCGTCGCCGTCGCCGACGACGACCAGCGCGGTGAAGCTGAATCGCCGACCGCCCTTGACCACCTTCGCCACCCGGTTGATCGCGACCACGCGCTCGATGTAGTTGCTCTTCTCCGCCTGCTGGCCACGACGATCGTCACGGCCGCGACGGTCACCACCGGCACCGCCACTGCGGCGCTGGGTTCCACTCATATCGCTTCCTTATCCCTATTCGTCGTTGCTCAGAAACTCAAGCCGCGCTTCGCGGGCGCCGTCGGCCAGCGATGCGATCCGGCCGTGGTACCGGTTGCCGGCGCGGTCGAAGACCACGTTCTCGATACCGGCGGCCTTGGCCCGCTCGGCGACCAGGCCACCGACCTGCTTGGCCTTCTCGGACTTGTCGCCCGAGGCGGTCCGCAGATCGGCTTCCATGGTCGAGGCCGAGGCCAGCGTGCGACCGGCGACGTCGTCGATCACCTGCGCCGAGATGTGGCGAGCCGACCTGGTGATCACCAGGCGCGGACGCTCGGTGCTGCCGAAGATCTTCTTCCGCCCCCGGAGCTGGCGGCGCAGCCGCGACCGGGTCTTGGCCGCCGTGCCCTTGTGCGGTGACAGTGAGACACCCATGATTACTTACCGGCCTTTCCGACCTTGCGACGGACGCGTTCGCCCGCGTACCGAACGCCCTTGCCCTTGTACGGCTCGGGCTTGCGGATCTTGCGGATGTTGGCCGCAACCTCACCGACCTGCTGCTTGTCGATGCCGATCACCGAGAACCGGGTCGGAGCCTCGACGTTGAACGTGATGCCCTCGGGCGCCTTCACCTTGACCGGGTGCGAGAAGCCGAGCGCGAACTCCAGCTCGGTCGGGCCCTTGGAGATGACGCGGTAGCCGACGCCGACGATCTCGAGCTTCTTCTCATAACCGTCGGTGACACCGGTGACCATGTTGGCCACCAGGGTCCGGGTCAGCCCGTGCAGCGACTTGCTGATCCGCTCGTCGTTGGGCCGCGACACCTCGAGCAGGCCGTTGTCGGCGCGCGCGATGGTGATCGGTTCCTTGATGCTGTGCTGGAGCGTGCCCTTGGGACCCTTGACGGAAACCTGCTGGCCGTCGAGGGTGACCTCGACGCCGGACGGGACCACGACAGGGAGCCTGCCAATGCGTGACATGTTCTACCTCTCTGTTGTCTCGCCGGTCACCAGACGTAGGCGACGACTTCGCCGCCAACGCCGGTTCGATGTGCGTACTTGTCGGTCAACAAACCCTGGGAGGTCGAGATGATCGCGATCCCGAGGCCGCCGAGCACCTTGGGCAGCGCGGTCGACTTCGCGTACACCCGCAGCCCGGGCTTGGAGATCCGGCGGACCCCGGCGATCGACCGCTCCCGGTTCTGGCCGTACTTGAGCGTGATCGTCAAGCGTCTTGCCGACCTGGCCCTCGGGCGCGTCGTTCACCTCGTACGAGGCGATGTAGCCCTCGTTGACGAGGATCTCGGCAATGCCGACCTTGAGCTTGCTGTGCGGCATCACCGCCGTGTCGTGGTACGCCTGATTGGCATTCCGGACGCGGGTCAACATGTCCGCAATCGGGTCTGTCATCGTCATGAGTGGTACTTCTCTCTCGAAGTGGTTTCCGTCACCGGACCTGCTCCGTTCCGTAGATGATTTGCGAGCGGCTGGCCGCGGAGGCTGAGTGATCGGTGTCGTTCGTGCGTTCGATCGGAGCGGCGCCGGAGCGTGGATGGGCCTGGCGGGAGCCCGGAGCCTGCGGAGGGCGGATGGTTGCCCGAGGGCCGCTCCGAGCGAGCGCAGAACGATCGACCGCATCACCAGGAAGACTTCGTGATGCCGGGGAGCTCGCCCTTGTGAGCCATTTCCCGCATGCAGATCCGGCACAACCCGAACTTGCGGAAGACGGCGCGGGGCCGGCCGCACTTCTGGCAGCGGCTGTAGCCGCGTACGCCGAACTTCGGCGTACGGGCCTGCTTGACGCGGAGTGCTGTTTTGGCCATGGAATCTGTCGCCTCTCTCAGTTCGCCCGGAACGGGAAGCCGAGATGGCGCAACAGCGCCCGGCCCTCGTCGTCGGTCTTGGCCGTGGTCACGAACGTGATGTCCATGCCGCGTACCCGGTCGATCTTGTCCTGGTCGATCTCGTGGAACATGACCTGCTCGTTGAGACCGAAGGTGTAGTTGCCGTTGCCGTCGAACTGCTTCGGCGACAGCCCGCGGAAGTCACGGATGCGGGGCAGCGCCAGGGTCAGCAGCCGGTCGGCGAACTCCCACATCCGGTCACCGCGCAGCGTCACGTGGCAGCCGATCGGCATGCCCTCGCGCAGCTTGAACTGGGCGATGGACTTGCGGGCCTTGGTGATCTGCGGCTTCTGGCCGGTGATGGTGGCGAGGTCGCGGACGGCCCCGTCGATCACCTTGGAGTCGCGGGCCGCGTCGCCGACGCCCATGTTGACCACGATCTTGGTCAGACCGGGGATCAGCATCACGTTGGCGATCTTGAACTCGTCCTGCAGCGCCTTGGTGATCTCTTCGCGGTAGCGCTGCTTGAGTCGCGGCAGGGCCCGCTTCTCAGCCGGGGCCGACGCTTCAGTCGACACGCTCATCAGATCTCCTCTCCGGTGACCCGGGCGATGCGCACGCTGCGGGTCGAGCTGTACTCCGAGCCGTCGGGACGGCGCTTGGTGACCTCGGCGCGGTCGTAGCCGACGCGGGTCACGACCTCGTCGCCGCCGCTGTTCTTCACGACCAACTGGACGTTGGACGCGTGGATCGGCGCCTCGGAGGACACGATGCCGCCCTTGGTGGTCTGCCGGGCCTGCGGCTGGGCCGCGGTGTCCTTCAGGTGCCGCTTGACGATGTTCACGCCGGCGACCGTCACCTTGTTGCGCTCGGGATGGACGGCGATGACCTCACCGACCACGCCTTTGTCCTTGCCCGCGATCACCTTGACGCGGTCGCCCTTGCGGACGTGCAGCTTGTTCTGTGCTTGGTTCTTGGTAGGCATGGGACTCAAATCACCTCTGGTGCGAGCGAGATGATGCGCATGAAGCGCTTCTCGCGGAGCTCGCGGCCGACCGGGCCGAAGATGCGGGTGCCACGGGGCTCGCCGTCGCTCTTCAAGATCACCGCAGCGTTCTCGTCGAACTTGATGTACGAGCCGTCCGCGCGACGCCGCTCCTTGACGGTGCGGACGATGACGGCCTTGACGACCTCGCCCTTCTTGACGTTGCCGCCGGGAATGGCGTCCTTGACGGTGGCGACGATGACGTCCCCGATGCCGGCGTACCGACGACCGGAACCGCCGAGCACCCGGATGCACAAGATCTCCTTGGCACCGGTGTTGTCGGCGACCTTCAGCCGCGACTCCTGCTGAATCATCTGTTGCTCTTTCTCTCTGACTTGTCAGATGCGCGGCGCGCTGAGCGCGCTGAGAGTCTGACAACTCGGGGGTGTTACTTGGCCTTTTCGAGGATTTCGACCAGCCGCCAGCGCTTGGTGGCGCTGAGCGGTCGGGTCTCCATCACGCGTACGCGGTCGCCGAGTCCGGCGCTGTTGGCCTCGTCGTGGGCCTTGAGCCGGGTGGTGTGGCGCAGCACCTTGCCGTACAGGCGGTGCTTGACCCGGTCCTCGACCGCGACGACGACGGTCTTGTCCATCTTGTCGCTGACCACGTAGCCCTCGCGGACCTTGCGACGGCCGCGGTCCTTCGCGGCCTCAGCGGTTTCGTTGACGACGTCACTCATGATCTGACTCTCTCTGCGACTGTCGTCGCGGGAACTTCTTCGATGCCGGTGTCCGGATCGTCGACGATGCCGAGCTCGCGCTCGGTGAGCACCGTGTAGATCCGGGCGATGTCCTTGCGTACGGCGCGGAGCCGGCCGTGCGACTCCAGCTGACCGGTGGCGGCGGAGAAGCGGAGCGTGAACAGCTCCTCTTTCAGCTCGGTCACCTTGGTGTTGAGCTCGTCGCGGGTCAAGCCGCGCAGCTCGGCGGCGGTTGCAGCCTTGGCCATCAGATCTCACCTGTATCGCGCTTGATGAAACGCGCCTTCATCGGCAGCTTGTGAATCGCCAGCCGCATGGCCTCGCGAGCCACTTCCTCGGTCACGCCGGACAGCTCGAAGAGCACCCGGCCCGGCTTGATGTTGGCGATCCACCATTCCGGCGAGCCCTTGCCCGAGCCCATCCGGGTCTCGGCGGGCTTCTTGGTCAGCGGGCGGTCGGGGTAGACGTTGATCCAGACCTTGCCGCCACGCTTGATGTGACGGGTCATCGCGATACGGGCCGACTCGATCTGACGGTTGGTCAGGTACGTGGCCTCCATGGCCTGGATGCCGTAGTCACCGAACGCGAGCGCCGTGCCGCCCTTGGCCGCACCGGTCCGCCGGGGATGGTGCTGCTTGCGGAACTTGACCTTGCGAGGTACGAGCATGATCAGCCCTCCTGACCGGACTCGACGGGAGCAGGTGCCGCACTGGCCACCGGCGCAACGGCCGCCGCCTCGACGGGAGCTGCTTCGACCGACTCGGGCGCACCCTCGGCGCGACGGCGTCCGCCCCGCTCGGGACGATCGGCCCGCTGCGGACGGTCGCTGCGACCCGGACGATCGCCGCGGCCCGGGCGGGCCCGGCTGCCGGCGGCATTGCGGGCCGCCTTCTGCGCAGCGCGCTCGGCCCGGGTGCCGGAGACGTCACCCTTGTAGATCCAGACCTTCACGCCGATCCGGCCGAAGGTCGTCTTGGCCTCGTAGAAGCCGTAGTCGATGTCGGCCCGCAGCGTGTGCAGCGGGACGCGACCCTCGCGGTAGAACTCCGAACGGCTCATCTCGGCGCCGCCGAGACGACCCGAGCACTGGATCCGAATGCCCTGGGCCCCGCCGCGCATCGCGCTCTGCTGAGCCTTGCGCATCGCCCGCCGGAACTGCACGCGGGACGCGAGCTGCTCGGCCACACCCTGGGCCACCAGCTGGGAGTCGATCTCGGGGTTCTTCACCTCGAGGATGTTCAGCTGGACCTGCTTGCCGGTCAGCTTCTCCAACTCGCCGCGAACCCGCTCGGCCTCGGCACCGTTACGGCCGATGACGATGCCCGGACGGGCGGTGTAGATGTCGACGCGGACCCGGTCACGGGTGCGCTCGATCTCGACCGAGGAGATGCCGGCCCGCTCCAGGCCCTTGACCAGCAGCTTGCGGATCTTGACGTCCTCGCCGATGTAGCTGGAGTACAGCTTGTCGGCGAACCAACGGCTCTTGTGGTCGGTGCTGATGCCGAGGCGGAAGCCGTACGGATTGATCTTCTGGCCCATGCTCAGGCCTCCTGACGGGTTCGGTTCGGATGGCCGGCTGCCGCGGCACGCGGTGCAGTGTTCGATTGCGAGCGCGGCTCGACGACGACGGTGATGTGGCTGGACCGCTTGAGGATCCGGCTCGCGCTGCCCTTGGCCCGGGGACGGATCCGGCGCATGGTGACGCCGTCGTCCACGAACGCCTGCGACACGAACAACTCGTCCCGCTTGAGGTTGTCGCTCTGCTCGGCGTTGCTCGCCGCGCTCGCGATCACCTTGTAGAGCGGGTCGCTGGCCGCCTGCGGTGCGAACTTCAGCGTGTTCAGGGCATCACCGACGTCCATGCCCGCGGATCAGGTCGAGCACCCGGCGGACCTTGGTCGGCGAGATCCGGACCTGTCGCGCAATGGCGTACGAACCGGGACGGTCGCCGAGCAGCGCCTTGCGGCGGCTGGGACGCGAGTCCTTGTCCTTGCTCATCTGTTTCAGCTTCCTTATCTGGAGCCACCGCCTCAGCGGCGGCGCGACTTCCGGTCGTCCTTGATGTGGCCCTTGAAGGTCCGCGTGGGAGCGAACTCTCCGAGCTTGTGACCCACCATCGAGTCGGTCACGAAGACCGGCACGTGCTTGCGACCGTCGTGCACCGCAATGGTGTGGCCGATCATGTCGGGCACGATCATCGAGCGACGTGACCAGGTCTTGATCACGGTCTTGGTCCCCTTGGCGTTCTGGACCTCGACCTTCTTCGCCAGATGGTCGTCGACGAACGGGCCCTTCTTCAGGCTGCGTGGCATCTTTTCCTAGCTCCTGCTCAGCGCTTCTTGCCGGACTTGCGGCGGCGGACGATCATGCGAGAACTCGCCTTGTTCTTGTCGCGGGTCCGGCCCTCAGGCTGGCCCCACGGCGAGACCGGGTGACGTCCACCGGACGTCTTGCCCTCACCGCCACCGTGCGGGTGGTCGATCGGGTTCATGGCCACACCGCGGACGGTCGGGCGCTTGCCCTTCCAGCGGTTGCGGCCGGCTTTGCCCCAGTTGATGTTGGACTGCTCGGCGTTGCCGACCTCGCCGATCGTGGCGCGGCAGCGAACGTCGACCATCCGCATCTCGCCGGACGGCATCCGCAGCGTGGCGTTCTTGCCCTCGCGGGCGACCAGCTGGATGCTCGCGCCGGCCGAGCGGCCGAGCTTGGCTCCACCGCCGGGACGCAACTCGACGGCGTGCACCGTGGTGCCGACCGGGATGTTGCGCAGCGGCAGGTTGTTGCCCGGCTTGATGTCGGCACCCTCACCGGCCTCGACGGCCGAGCCCTGGCCCATGCCCTCGGGGGCGATGATGTAGCGCTTCTCCCCGTCGGCGTAGTGCAGCAGCGCGATCCGCGCGGTCCGGTTGGGGTCGTACTCGATGTGCGCGACCTTGGCCGGCACCCCGTCCTTGTCGTACCGCTTGAAGTCGACGAGCCGGTAGGCCTGCTTGTGGCCGCCACCGATGTGCCGGGTGGTGATCCGGCCGGTGTTGTTGCGACCGCCGGTCTTCGGGCTCGGGACGACGCAGGGACTTCTCCGGGGTGGTCCGGGTGATCTCGGCGAAGTCGGCCACGCTCGAGCCGCGACGGCCCGGGGTGGTCGGCTTGTACTTACGGATAGCCATGGATTCAGTCCTTATTCACTCAGCCGGCGGGTGCGGAGAAGATGTCGATGCGCTCGCCGTCGGCGACGGTCACGATGGCCCGCTTGGTGTCGGGTCGCTTCCCGAAGCCGGAGCGGGTCCGCCGCTTCTTGCCCTGGCGGTTGAGCGTGTTCACGCCGGTGACGTGCACCTTGAACACCGTCTCGACGGCGATCTTGATCTCCGTCTTGTTGGCCCCGGGTGCTACCAGGAACGTGTACTTGTTCTCGTCCAGCAGGCTGTACGACTTCTCACTCACCACCGGGGCGAGCAGGATGTCGCGGTGGTCGCGGATCTTGATGCTGCTCACTTGTCGTCACCCTCTTCCTCGTTGCGCCCTCGTCGGCGTGTCGACCTCGTCGGCTCCTCGTCGCCGAGGCGCTCTCGAAGCCGGCGGCCTCGGCGGCCTCGACCGAGTCGAACCAGACCTCGGACTTGGTGCGGGTGTAGTACGGCGACTCGGGCGTGTGGTACTTCATCGAGTCCTCGTTGCCCTTGATGTCGAAGCCGGTGGGCGGCTCCTCACCCCGGAACGAGCCGGTGCCGTAGTCCTCGGCGTCGTCGTCCGCGTCCTCCACGCTGTCGGCCTCAGCCACCACGTCGTCCTCGGCGGCCTGAGCGGTGAGCTCGGCGACCGTGGCGGCCGTGGCGGCGGCCAGTTCCTCGTTGCTCGGCTCGTCGACCGTCTCGGACTCCCGAGCGACCGACTTGGCGGCCTTGCCGGCCTTCGGACCGGCCACGTACGCGTCGAAGGCGACGGAGGTGAAGACCACCTCGTCGTTGACCAGCACGTCGTACGCGTTCAACTGGTCGACCGCGATCGCGTGCACGGCGACGGCATTGCGCAGGCTCAGCCAGGCGAGATCCTCATCGCGATGGATGACGACCAGCACCTTGTCGCTGCTGACGACACTCTTGATGGCGGCCAGCGCCGTCTTGGTCGACGGGACATCGCCGAAGGTCAGGTCGCTGATCACGTGGACGCGTCCGTCGCGAGCCCGGTCGGAGAGCGCACCGCGCAGGGCGGCGGCGATCATCTTCTTGGGCGTGCGCTGGGCGTACCCGTGCGGCTGCGGGCCGTGGGCGATGCCACCACCGGCGAACTGCGGGGAGCGGGTCGAACCCTGACGGGCGCGGCCGGTGCCCTTCTGCCGGTACGGCTTCTTGCCACCGCCGCGAACCTCGCCGCGGGTCTTGGTGGAGTGGGTGCCCTGACGGGCTGCGGCCAGCTGGGCCACCACGACCTGGTGGATCAGCGGGATGTTGGCGGTGACGTCGAAGAGCTCAGCGGGGAGCTCGGCGGTGCCGGTCTTGGCACCCTTCGCGTCGACGATGTCGATCACTCGGCTTTCGCCGGTAACGGTGCTCATGCGGCATCTCCCTTCTTGGCCGCGCTGCGCAGGATGACCAGGCCACCCTTGTTGCCCGGGATGGCGCCCTTGATCAGGATCAGGCCGCGCTCGGCGTCCACGGCGTGCACGGTGAGGTTCTGCACGGTGACCCGCTCGACACCCATCCGTCCGGCCATCTTGAGGCCCTTGAAGACCCGGCCGGGGGTGGCGCAGCCACCGATGGAGCCCGGCGAGCGGTGCTTGCGGTGCACACCGTGGCTGGCGCGCAGACCGTGGAAGCCGTGGCGCTTCATCACGCCCGCGGTGCCCTTGCCCTTGCTCACGCCGGTCACGTCGACGATCTCGTCGGCCGCGAAGACCTCGGCGGTCAGTTCCTGGCCCAGGGTGAACTCGCCGGCATCGGCGGTCCGGATCTCCACGAGGTGCTTGCGCGGGGTGACCCCGGCCTTCTCGAAGTGACCGGCGTCCGGCTTGGTGACCTGCTTGGCCTTGACCGCACCGAAGCCCAGTTGCACGGCCGAATAGCCGTCGGAGTCGGGCGTCCTGACCTGGGTCACGACGCACGGACCGGCCTGGACGACGGTGACCGGTACGACACGGTTGTTCGCATCCCAGAGCTGGGTCATGCCGAGCTTGGTGCCCAGCAGACCCTTCACTTTGCGTTCAATCTTGGTGGCCGTCATTGTTCTTTCGTCCTCAGAGCTTGATCTCGATGTCGACACCGGCCGGAAGGTCGAGGCGCATCAGGGAGTCAACGGTCTTGGGGGTCGGGTCGATGATGTCGATCAGCCGCTTGTGCGTCCGCATCTCGAAGTGCTCCCGGCTGTCCTTGTACTTGTGCGGGGAGCGGATCACGCAGAACACGTTCTTCTCCGTGGGCAGCGGCACCGGGCCGGCAACCTTCGCGCCCGTACGCGTCACCGTGTCGACGATCTTGCGCGCCGACGAGTCGATGACCTCGTGGTCGTAGGCCTTGAGCCTGATGCGGATCTTTTGTCCCGCCACAGTTCGTCCTCTTCTGCCGTTCTGGATACTTCTCGGGTTCTCGCTGTTCCTGCTCGTTGCTCCGACCCCCGAGGTCGGGCGTGTCGCGGCCTTTCGGCACGCCACACCACCAACCGAGTGTTGTAGGAGGTGGCCCAGCCGTCATGAACGGGTGTTCAGACGAGCCGAGCGGTGGAGTCTCACGGTGCGATCCGCCACGCAGTTACGCAGCAAATCCCGGCGACCCCGTCGGAGCAACCTGACGATTCTGTCAGAGACGCCCAAGCGGATCAAGTCCAGGCATGTCGCACGTCTCCCGGACCACGCTAATTTCGCCTCGGAAATTCCAGGGGCCGACCGCGACCGTGCGATCCGACTACGAGGTCGGCGGTGGCCCTTGCGGAGGGTACTGCTGACCCGGGGCGGGCGGGTACTGCGGAGGTGGCCCGGGCTGAGGCGGGTACTGCTGACCTGGCCCGGGCGGGTACTGCCCAGGCTGCTGCGGATAGCCGGGTCCGGGTCCTTGCGGCGGATATCCACCGGCTGTTCGGGCGGATAGCCCTGCCCGTACGGCTGCGGCGGGTATCCCTGACCGGGCTGGTCCTGCGGCGGGTACTGCTGGCCGGGGTAGCCCGGGGGCGCCTGATCGGCCGGCCCAGACGGGTACGCCGCCGCGATGGCGGGCTTCTTCTTGCCGAGCGCGAGCCCGAGGATGCCGGCCAGCAGCAGCACCGCACCGACGATCAGGGTCACGATGCCGCCGGTTTTGAGCGCACCGCCGACTCCCAGCAGGCTGCCCCCACCCGGGAATGTCCAGGACGACGATCTGGTCCGGACTCGAGGTGAGGTAGTAGACGCTGACCTTTTCTCCCACCTCGGGCGGATCGGACTGGTTCGTGGACGGACCCTCGCCGGTCTGCTCCTGGCCCCGCTTGTCGGTGTACGCCACCGTGACGTACTTCGTGCTGGGGTCGACTGCGGTCACGGTGCCCTGCGCCGGCCCGGCGTACCCCGACTTCGCCAGCTCGTTGTCGATCGCGGTCTGACCCGTGCCGGCGAAAGCGGAGACGACCAGCAGTCGCCCCGCCGGTCAGCAGCAACAGGATGCCGAATACGATCGCGAGAATCTTCAGGGCCTTCATGCCATCGCTCCTACACTGCACGCCGCAGGAGCCGAGACGTCGCTCAACTCCTACGAACCCGCTTGTCGATCCCCGAGGTCCACCTTCACGTTAACCCTGTTCGGCGGGAGCGGCGAGCGATCGGGGAAGATGGCGCGCCGCGGATTCGGCCGCAGCCGCCAATCTGCCGGCCTGCAGGCCGCTGGAGACACTCACCTCGCTCAGCAATCCGGGCGCAGCCACCTGATCGCCGACCAGGTAGATGCCGGATCCGCGGTCGATGGCCGGCCGATCGCGCCAGCTGGTGCCCGGGTAGTCGACCGCACCGGAGCGCCCGCGGGCCACCGAGTCCCGGCGAAACTCCAGCCGGTCTCGCCAGCCCGGCAGGCCTCGATCGGCCAGCTCCTCCAGCCGGGCGATCGTGTCGGCCCGAGCCTCGCCGTCGAGCAGTGGCAGCTGCAACTGGCGTGACCGAACAGCCTTTCGGCGCGATCGACGGGTCGGGCATCGAGAACGTCTCCAGCCAGCCGCCGCCGTCGAGATCGCTGACCACGAAGGCGTCGCGACGGCTCTCCCGCAGCCCGAGGTCGAGCATCCCGACCTGTCCGGACGGCCAGCTCAGCGAGTCGTCCCGCAGCAATCGGCGGGCCGCCGGCAGGCTGGTGGCCACGATCGTGGTACCGCCGGGTAGTTCCTCGACCCGTGATCCGGTCACGATCCGCACTCCGAGCGTTCTGGCGTACGCGCCGATGTCGTCCATCAGCGATCCCCAGCCGCCCTGCCGGTACGCCACGGTCGGCGGCATGGCGAAGACCCGCTTGAGCCGCTCGAAGACGAACGCGGCCGAAAGCTCGCCGGGATCGGGGTGGAACAGTCCGACCCCGCTGGCCGCCGCGGCCACCCGCGCGGCCTTGGCGTCGAACCGCGCCGTCGCCCACTCGGTGAAGGACGCCCCGACGGGCGCCTCACCCCGTGACGCCAGCACCCGCAGCAGCGCCATCGGAGGCCGCCGGCTCAGTCGGCCCTCGTAGCGGAAGTAGAAGCGTCCGAGCGCGCGGGCGGGCATGCCGCAGGTGCGGCCGAGCAGTCGGCGTTCGGCCAGCCAGGCCCAGGTGGGGCCGTCTCGGTAGATCACGTGTGGGCCTTCGTGCAGCGCGTAGGGACCGTCGGTCACCCGCCACCGCCCACCGAGCTCCTGATGCGCCTCGTACAGGGTGACCGAAGCGCCGCACTCGGCCGCGGTGACCGCGGCGACCAGCCCGCCGATCCCGCCGCCCACAACTGAAACCTGTTCCTGGTGTGTCATGGGCTGACCGTACCATACGGTATGGTATGTTCACAACATGTCATCCGCTCGTGATCGTTGGCTCGACCTCGGCCTGGACGTCCTCGCGACCGATGGACTCGGCGCCCTCCGGATCGATCCGCTGGCCGCCCGGCTGGGCCTGAGCAAGGGCTCGTTCTTCCACCATTTCGCCAGCGCGGCCGCGTTTCGCAGCGCCCTGCTGGAGCGTTACGAGGCCGAAGCCGACCGGGCGCTGCGCCCAGACCGCCGCGCGACTCGAGGCAGCCGGCCCCGCTGAGGTGCTGCGCGAGTTGGCCGCGTCGGTGGGCACCGAGGACTCACCGCTGCACCCCGAACTCGAGATCGCCGTCCGCGCCTGGTCCTACTCCGACCCGGCGGCGCACGCCGTGCAGACCAGGGTCGACGCGGCCCGGCTGTCCGCACTCGAAGCGATCTGGCGCCGGCTGCTCGATGATCATGATCAGGTCCGGATCTACGCGCTGGTGCCGTACTTGATCATGGTCGGTGCCAGCATGAGCTCTGCCGAGGTGACGACCGCCGAACTGCGGCAGATCTTCGAGTTGATCTTCGACCTGGTCCAGCCGCGGTTGCCCCGGGAAGCCTGACCCCAGAGCCCGATCGCGCCGGACTTCAGCTGAGCCAGCCGTTCTCGGTGGCCATCCGAACAGCCTCGGCCCGGGTGGCCGCGCCGAGCTTGCCCATCGCGGCCGACAGGTGATTGCGGACGGTGCCCTCCGACAGATAGACCTTCGCCGCAATCGCTCCGGTCGAGCCGCCACGGGCCGCGGCGGCCAGCACCTCGGTCTCCCGTTCGGTCAGCGGCGACGCGCCCAGACTGAGGCTGTCGGCCGCCAGCGCCGGATCCACCACCCGCAGTCCGCGGTGCACCCGGCGGATCCCCTCGATCAGCTGATCGGCCGGTGCATCCTTCACCATGAATCCGACCGCTCCGGCTTCCATCGCGCGGCGCAGATAGCCGGGCCGGCCGAAGGTGGTCAAGATGATCACCCGGGTCCTGGGCTGTTCGGCGATGATCTGGGCGGTGGCGGCGATGCCGTCGCTCAACTGTCCCGGGCCGGAAGGCATCTGCACGTCCATCAGCACGACATCCGGATCGGTCTCCCGCGCCACTTCGACCGCCGCCGCGCAGGTGGCCGCCTGGCCGACCACCTGGAAATCGGCTTCGAGCTGAAGCAGGGCGGCGAAGGCCTCGCGAATCATCGCTTGATCATCGGCGAGCAGCACCTTGATCATGCCAGCACCTTGATCATGACAGACATCTTGATCATGAACGGGCGATCTCCATCGCCCGCTCACCTTCGCCGGCGGGCGCGGCGGCGACGACGGTGATCGTCGTCCCGCGGCCGGGCGCCGAATTGACGTCCAGCGCCCCGCCCGCGGCGGCCACCCGCTCGTCGAGCCCCCGCAAACCCGACCGGAGTCGGCTGGCGGGGAAGCCGCGCCCGTCATCGGTGACCGTGACCTGGCGGGCGTCCACGGTGACCGTGCAACTGGCCGCGTCGCTGTGCCGGACGACATTGGTGACCGCCTCGCGGACCACATAGCCGAACAGCTCACTCACCTCGTCCGGCATCGGCTCGATCGCCGTCGGCAGATGGGCGTCGATGCCCGCCGCGAGCAGCACCGAACGCGCGCTCGCGATCTCCGAGGTCACCCGGATCTGGCGGAACCCCGACGCGGTCGACCGCACGTCGGCGAGCGCTTGGCGGGCCACATCGGCGATCTCGGCGAGCTGCTCCTTGGCCGCGGCCGGATCATGATCGACAAGCTTGGCGGCCAGCCCGGACTTGATCGAGATCGCCGTCAGCGAATGGCCGAGGATGTCGTGCAGGTCGCGCCCGATCCGCTCGCGCTCGGCGGCCAGCGCCAGCACCGAGACGCGTTGTTCGGCCTCGGCCAGCCGGTACGACACCCGGCCGGACTCGATCCCCGCCGCGGTCGCCAGGCCGACGCCGACCCCGATCACCGCGATGTACACCGGAGTGAGGTCGCCGCTGATGGCGGAGATGATGCTCAAGATCACGCCCAGGACCGGGATCGCCACCCTGGACTGGCGCCAGGGGATCAGCGTCGCCAGCATGATGGCCAGATAGACGCCGTTGTTGGCGAAGCCCCAGCCCCAGACGATCGCGGTCGAACCGAGCAGAGCGGCGAACCCGACCACGTACGCCCAGCGCACCCGGAGGGACGCGTCCGAGATCCACGCGGCGAACACATAGCCGGCGGCGATCAGGGCGACCTGCACACTCCCGATGACCGTGTGGACGGTGTCGAACTGGTCGGTCACCAGGTCCGCGACCGTGAAGATCAGGAAGACCAGCCCGGAGACATAGATCCAGAACAGATTCTGCAGGCCGCGGCGCAGCGTCCAGGGCGGCAGCGCCCGTGGCCCGCCGAGGGCGCCCGGGGCGGCATTCGGGTCATCGCAGTCCGCGAACGCGTCCGCCGGCAAGAGCCTCGGCGTCCGTCGCCTTCCCGGCCTGCCGATCACCATCGGCTCCTTCCTCAGCGCTTGCTGTTGGCTGCAGCCCGACGATAACCCAGGGCGCCGATCACGGTCAGCGCTGCGCTCCAGCCGACCAGCACCCAGATGCCGGTCCACGGGAAGTCACCGCCGGGCAGGAAGGGGTAGCGGCCCAGTTCGGCCACCCAGAACGAGGGCAGCGCGTGCGCCACCGACTGCATCAGGCTCGGCATGATCTGCACCGGGAACCACAGCCCGCCGAGCATCGACAGCAGCAGCAACGCCAACGTGGTCAGGCCCTGGACCACCTCGGCCTTCACCCACAACCCGATCACGATGCCGAGCACGGCCAGCGGGACCAGGGCCAGCCACATCAGGCCGAGCGAGAGGAGCCAGTCGGTCAGCGGCGCGCGCACGCCACCGATCAGGTACCCGGCCCCGAAGACCAAGATCAACGCCGGCAGCACGATCAGCATGATCACCGCCGCCTTCGCCCAGAGGAACGAGCGCGGCGGCAGCGCGGTGATGCTGAGCTGGCGGAACCAGCCGGACCGGCGTTCCACCGCCAGTTGCGCTCCCCCGCTCATCGCCGCACCCAGCGAGCCGTAGGCGGCCATCGAGATCATGATCATCGCCGACCAGTTGACGCCGCTGTCATCGGTCGCGGTGCCGTACATCCGGGAGAACACCACGTACAAGATCACCGGCATCGCGAGGGAGAAGATCACGAATCCGAAGTTCTTGGCCGTGAGCAAGGCGGTGCGCACCGTGTAGTGCAACGCCGGCGACAGCCGCGGGCCGGCCACCGGCCGGATGATCGTCGTACTGGTCATGATCACTCCTTCGAGGTGCCGGCCGGAGCCGACGTGGTCTGGGTGAGGGCGAGGAAGGCGTCCTCGAGCTTGGCCGAGGTCACCTCGATGTCCCGGGCGCCGGGACAGCGCTGCAGCAACACCCGCAGCGCCGCGTCGGAATCGCTGGCGTGGATCAGCAGCCGGGCGCCGACCTCGGTGATCTTGCCCAGTCCGGGCAGCTGCTCGAGCTGGGCCGACGGACACGCTGTCGGCGGCCACGCCGATGGTGCGGCCGGCCACCCGCGACTTGATCTCGGCCCCGGTGCCGTCGGCCACGATCCGGCCCTCGGCGAGCACCACGATGCGATCGGCGACGGCATCGGCTTCGTCGAGATAGTGGGTGGCGAACAGCACGGTCCGGCCATCGGCGGTGAAGTCCTCCATCGACTGCCAGAACGCGCGACGGATCTCCACGTCCATCCCGACGGTCGGCTCGTCCAAGATCAGCAGTTCGGGATCCGGCATGATCGCCAGGGCGTAGCGCAACCGCTGGGCCTGACCGCCGGAGAGCTTGTCGGTCTTGGTCTTGAGGAAGCTGCCCAGGTCGGCCCGCTCGACGATCTCCGGCAGGCTCAGCGGGTGCACGTGCAGTCCGTACATCAGCCGCAGCACGTCGCGTACGGTCGCGTCGTGCAGCAGCGCCCCGGCCTGCAGCATGGCACCGACCCGACCCTCGCGAACGGCCTGCACCGGATCGCGTCCGAACACCCGCACCCGTCCGGTGTCGGGACGGATCATGCCGAGGATCAACTCGTTGGTGGTGGACTTCCCCGCACCGTTCGGGCCGAGCATGGCCACGATCTCGCCCGGTGCGAGGGTGAGGTCCACGCCGCGTACGGCGTGCACGTCTCGATAGGACTTGGTCAGCGCGACCAGTTCGATGGCTGGCTGCCCGTCGATCGCGGGTGTGCCGGAGGTCGTGCCGACCGGATGCTGCAGGTTGGTCGTGGTCATGCCTCCAGCGTGCGCCTCCCGAGGCGTGAACGGTGATAGTCGCTGTCACGATGCAGGCGTGACAACTGTCACCGATGGGCACGGATAAGGTCGAGCGCGTGAAAGGCAGGGGCCAATGAAGATCCGTCCGGGGGTTGCGGCCGGCCACCGTTCGACCGCGCACGCCGGCGCCGAGGTGCTCGCCCGCGGCGGCAACGCGGTCGACGCCGCGGTCGCCATGATGCTGGTCAGTTGCGCCGCGGAGACGATCTTCACCGGGCTGGCCGGGGGCGGATTCGCGACCTTGTACGACGCGACCAGGCGGCAGGTGCGCTGCGTCGACTTCTTCGTCAGCGTGCCGGGTCTGGGTGGCAAGCGCCCCACGCCCGGCATCGATATCGAGGTGATCTTCGTCGGTCAGCGGGTGCCCTACGAGATCGGGCCGGCCACGGTCGCGGTGCCGGGCGTCCCGGCCGGCGCCCATCACCTGTGGCGGCACTGGGGACGGCTGCCCTGGGCCGACGTGGTGGATCCCGGCCTGCAGGCGTCGTACGGCACCCCGTTCTCCGAGGCGCATGCCTCGCTGCTGCCTGCGGTCACCGCGGCGATGTGGTGGGTGACGGTGTCCAGGTCTACCAGCGTGCGGACGGCTCACTGCTCCAGGCCGGCGACCCCCTGTTCCACCCTGATCACCATCGGGCCTACGAACTGCTGATCGCCGACCCGGGCGCGTTCTACCACGGCGCGTACGCCGATGCCCTGGTCGCGTCGGTGGCCGACGGCGGCGCGCTGAGCCAGGAGGACCTGGATGCCTATCGGGTGATCGAGTCGGTCCCGCGTTCGGTGCCGGTCGACGGCTACACCGTGCACGCCCGAGGCAACGATCTCGACGACGCGCTGGGGACCCTGCAGGCGGCCGCGGCCGCCATGGCGGGCGATCCGTTGACCGACCCGCCGGCGACCCTGGCGCTGATCGAAGCCCTGCGAGCGCCGGATCGCCGCGCCGAGACCACCAACGTCGTGGCCGTCGACGATCAGGGCGACGGCTGCGTGATCACCACCAGCCTCGGCCTCGGGTCGGGCGTCTGGGTGCCGGGGTACGGGGTGCACCTGAACTCCATGATCGGCGAGGGCGAACTGGCCCGCGGGCTGGCCCATCCGGCGCAGCGGATGGGTTCGATGATGTCGCCGATGGTCGCCCTCGATGATCATGGCGCGCTCGCGGCGCTGGCCGGGGCGGCCGGCGGCAGCCGGATCAGGCCGGCCCTGGTCCAGTGCCTGCTGCGGATCCTGCGCGGTGCGGCTCCCCAGGACGCCATCGACGCCGCCCGGCTCAATGCGCTGCCCGGCCTGGTCCGTCTCGAACCCGGTTTCGCGCCCGAGGTCGTCGCCGCCATCGAGGCGGCGGGCGACCGGGTGGCCGTGGCGCCCGGACTGGATCCGTACTTCGGCGGCGTGTCGGCCATCGGCTCGCTCGGCGGTGGCGCCGACCCGCGCCGCAGTGGATACGTGGTGATGGCGGACTGATCGGGGCTGATCGGCCGGTCGCGCCGATCTCGATAGAGTCGACCGGTGACGACCCCAGCATCGACCTACCGGCTGCAGATCACCCGCGACTTCACTCTCGATGATGCCGCCGAGCTGACGGGCTACCTGCACGAACTCGGTGTCGGAGCGGTCTACCTGTCGCCGGTGCTGCAGTCGACGATCGGCTCCGATCACGGCTACGACACCACCGACCCGACCCGGATCGATCGTGACCGCGGCGGGGATGCGGGCTTCGACCGCCTGCTGGCCGCTGCCCGCGCGGCGGGGCTCGGTGTGGTGGTCGACATCGTGCCGAATCATCTCGGGATCTCGGCACCGGCGGAGAACCCGGCGTGGTGGGACGTGCTGCGACTGGGCCGGGAGTCCGCGTACGCCGACTGGTTCGACATCGACTGGAGCCGGGGCCGGATCGTGGTTCCGGTGCTCGGCGATGATCAGACGCTGACCGTCGTCCGACGGCGAGCTGCGCTATTTCGACCACCGGTTTCCGCTGGCTCCGGGCAGCTGGCGGGACGGTGACGACGCCGGCCACCATCCACGGGCGGCAGCACTACGAGCTGGTGCACTGGTCGCGGGGGAACGAGGAGCTGAACTACCGCCGGTTCTTCGCCGTGACGACCTTGGCCGGCGTCCGGGTCGAGGACGCGGGCGTGCTGGAGGCGACGCACGTCCGGGTCCGTGACTGGGCCGGCGCCGGGGTCACCGGCCTGCGCATCGACCATCCCGACGGGCTCGTCGAGCCCGGCGAGTATCTGCGCCGGCTGCGCGAGCTGGCCCCGGACCAGTGGATCACCGTGGAAAAGATCTTGGAACCGGGCGAGGCGCTGCTGTCCGATTGGCCGGTCGAGGGCACCACCGGCTACGACGCCATGCGCGAGGTCAACGGCGTCTTCATCGATCATGATCACGAGGCTGACTTCACCGCGCTGTATCAGCAGCTGACCGGTGATCAGAAGTCGATCGCCGAGCACATCGAGATCGGCAAACGGATGGTGGTGCGCGAGCTGCTGCCCGCCGAGCTGCATCGGATGGCGCGGCTGGTCCCGGAGATCGACGGTGCCGAGGCCGCGCTCGCCGAGATCGCGGTCGCCTTCGAGGTCTACCGTTCCTACCTGCCGGCCGGTGCGGATGATCTTGATCATGCGCTGGCCACGGCTGCCCGCCGGCGTCCGGAGCTGGCCGGAACCCTGGACCAGCTCAGCCCCCGGCTTCATGATCATCGCGACGAGCTGGCCCGGCGGCTGCAGCAGCTCAGCGGCGCGACGATGGCCAAGGGGGTCGAGGACACCGCCTACTACCGCTACGCCCGGTTCATCGCCCTGAACGAGGTGGGCGGCAACCCGGCGCAGTTCGGCATCCCGGTCGAGGAGTTCCACCGGCTGCAGGTCGAGCGCCAGGCTCACCAGCCGCTGTCGATGACCGGCTTGTCCACCCACGACACCAAGCGCGGTGAGGACGTCCGGGCCCGGCTCGCCGTGCTCGCGGAGATTCCCGACCGTTGGGCCGCTTTCGCCGAGCTGTTCCTCTCCGCCACCGGCGTACCGAATCGGTCCTTCGGCTACTTCCTGGCCCAGACCCTCGTCGGGGCCGGACCGATCGCCCGGGACCGGATGCACGCCTACGCGGAGAAGGCCATGCGGGAGGCCAGCGACGGCACGACCTGGACCGCGCCGGTGGAGGCCTTCGAGGCCGCCGTGCACGAGGCGGTCGACCGCGCGTACGACGACCCCCGGCTTCGGGCGGCCTGGGACCAGCTCGATGAGCTGATCACCGCCCCCGGCTGGTCGAACGCGCTCGGGCAGAAGCTGGTCCAGCTGACCATGCCGGGCATTCCGGACGTCTACCAGGGGACCGAGCTGTGGGAGGACTCGCTGGTCGACCCGGACAACCGCCGGCCGGTCGACTACGGCGTACGCGCGCGCCTGCTGACTCAGCAGTCGGAGACGCCGCCGGTGCCCGATGCGTCGGGCGCGGCCAAGTTGTGGCTGACCCGGCACGCGTTGCACGCCCGGCGGGACCATCCTGAGCTGTTCACCGGCTACACCCCGCTCGAGGCCGACGGGCCGGCGGCCGCCCATCTGGTGGCGTTCGACCGGGGTGGCGCGGTGACGCTGGCGACCCGGCTTCCCCTCGGCCTGGAACGCCGGGGCGGCTGGGGATCGACGACGGTCCGGCTCCCGGACGGCGCGACCGACGTGCGCGTGGCCGACCTGCTCCGGACCTGCCGGCGCACTGCTGCTCCGCGACTGACCGATCGTGTCCGCGCCTGTCGGACGCGACCGTGCTCCAGCGACCTGCCGCGTCGACGGACTGCTGTCCTCGCGCCTGAGCCTGCACGGACCGCGTCATCGTGTCCTGAGCCTGTCGAAGGACCGCCATCCTGCCCTTCGACAAGCTCAGGGCGCGTGTCGGTTCGTGTCCTGACGCCTCTGCCGACCCACGTTTCCCCGCACACGACGGGAAACCGGGCCATCGGACGCCCGTGCCGACCCAGGTTTGCCCGCACACGACGGGAAACGCGCACAGCCTCGCAGGAGCCCAGAAAGCAGCTTGGCCCCGGACCGAGGTCCGGGGCCAAGCTGGTGGATCAGTCGATCAGGTCGATCACTTGAGGATCTTCGTCACCCGACCGGCGCCGACGGTGCGGCCACCTTCACGGATGGCGAACTTGAGCTCCTCCTCCATGGCGATCGGCTGGATGAGCTGCACGGACATGTCGGTGTTGTCACCGGGCATGACCATGTCGGTGCCCTCCGGCAGATTCACCACACCGGTCACGTCCGTGGTCCGGAAGTAGAACTGCGGCCGGTAGTTGTTGAAGAACGGCGTGTGGCGGCCGCCCTCCTCCTTGGAGAGGATGTAGACGCGCGCCTCGAAATCGGTGTGCGGCGTCGTGGTGCCCGGCTTGATCACGACCATGCCGCGCTCGACGTCCTCGCGCTTGGTGCCACGCAGCAGCAGACCGACGTTCTCGCCCGCCTGGCCCTCGTCGAGCAGCTTGCGGAACATCTCCACACCGGTGACCGTGGTCGTCTGCTTGGTCGGGCGGATGCCGATGATGTCGACGGTCTCGTTGACCTTGACGACACCGCGCTCGATCCGTCCGGTGATCACCGTGCCGCGGCCGGTGATGGTGAAGACGTCCTCGACCGGCATCAGGAACGGCTTGTCCATCTCGCGCGTCGGCTGCGGGATGTGCTCGTCGACCGCGGTCATCAGCTCCATGATCGACTCGCTCCACTTGGCGTCGCCGTTCAGGGCCGGGAAGGCCGCGACCTTGACCACGGGGATCTCGTCGCCGTCGTACTCGTACTCGCTGAGCAGCTCGCGAACCTCGAGCTCGACGAGCTCCAGGATCTCCTCGTCGTCGACCATGTCGCACTTGTTGAGCGCGACGACGATCGCCGGCACGCCGACCTGGCGAGCCAGCAGCACGTGCTCGCGGGTCTGCGGCATCGGGCCGTCGGTCGCCGCGACCACGAGGATCGCACCGTCCATCTGGGCCGCGCCGGTGATCATGTTCTTGATGTAGTCAGCGTGGCCGGGGCAGTCGACGTGCGCGTAGTGCCGCGCCTCGGTCTGGTACTCGACGTGCGCGATCGAGATCGTGATGCCGCGCTGACGCTCCTCGGGAGCCTTGTCGATCTGATCGAAGGCCGAGGCCTCGTTCAGGGTCGGGTACTTGTCGTGCAGCACCTTGGTGATCGCCGCGGTCAGCGTGGTCTTGCCGTGGTCGATGTGCCCGATGGTGCCGATGTTGACGTGCGGCTTTGTCCGCTGGAACTTGGCCTTTGCCACTGAGGCTCCTTCTAGGATGTTCGCCACGCGGTCGCGGGGCGTTTCTTGGTTGAGTACAAAGTTGGGTGACCGGGTTTGGCCCGGCCTAAGTTTTCCTTCCCGTACGGCTCAGGTCAAACCCGAGCCGTCCGGGCAGAAATCATTCCCCTCTGGCCTTCTGGATGATCTCGTCGGAGATCGACTTCGGGGTCTCGGCGTAGGAGTGGAACTCCATCGAGTAGCTGGCCTGGCCAGAGGTCTTCGACCGCAGGTCGCCGACGTAGCCGAACATCTCCGACAGCGGCACCAGGGCCTCGATGAGCTTGTTCCCGTGCTGGTCGTTCATCGCCTGGATCTGCCCGCGGCGGGCGTTCAGGTCGCCGATCACGATGCCCAGGTAGTCCTCGGGGGTGGTCACCTCGACCGCCATCACCGGCTCCAGCAGAGCCGGATCGGCCCGGCGGGCGGCCTCCTTGAACACCATCGAGCCGGCGATCTTGAAGGCGAGCTCGGAGGAGTCGACATCGTGGTACGCGCCGTCCTGCAGCGTGACCTTGACGTCCTCCACCGCATAGCCGGCCAGGACGCCGAACTGCATCGCGTCCTGGATGCCGTGGTCGACGGCCGGGATGTACTCCTTGGGGATCCGACCGCCGGTGACGGCGTTGACGAACTCGTACCCCGAACCCGGCTCCAACGGCTCGAGGTCGATGATCACCTTCGCGTACTGACCCGAACCACCCGACTGCTTCTTGTGGACGTAGTCGATCTTCTCGACCTTGCGCCGCAACGTCTCGCGGTACGCGACCTGGGGCTTGCCGATGTTGGCCTCGACCCTGAACTCGCGCTTCATCCGGTCGATCAGCACCTCGAGGTGCAACTCGCCCATCCCGGCGATGATCGTCTGACCGGTCTCGTCGTCGGTGTGCACGCGGAAGGTCGGATCCTCCTCGGCGAGGCGCTGGATGGCGACGCCGAGCTTCTCCTGGTCGGACTTGGTCTTCGGCTCGATCGCCTGCTCGATCACCGGCGCCGGGAAGTCCATCGACTCCAGGACGACGGGCTGGGCCGGGTCGGCGAGCGTCTCGCCGGTGGTGGTGTCCTTCAGACCCATCACCGCGACGATCTGGCCGGCGCCGACCGACGCGATCTCCTCACGCTTGTTCGCGTGCATCTGGTAGATCTTGCCGATCCGTTCCTTGCGGCCCTTGGTCGCGTTGAGCACGGTCGAGCCCGACTCGAGCCGGCCCGAGTAGAGCCGGATGTAGGTGAGCCGGCCCAGGTGCGGGTCGGCGGCGATCTTGAACGCGAGCGCCGAGAACGGGTCGGTGGCGTCGGGATGCCGCTCGATCTTCACACTCTCGTCGCCCGGCTTGAAGCCGTCGATGGCCGGCACGTCGGTCGGGGCCGGCAGGTACGCGATGACCGCGTCGAGCAGCGGCTGCACGCCCTTGTTCTTGAACGCGCTGCCGCAGAGCACGGCGGTGATCTGCGAGGACAGCACGGCGCGTCGGATGGCGCCCTGCAGCAGGTCGGCGTCGATGGACTCCTCGTCGGTGAGGTAGGCCTCCATCAGCCCGTCGTCGTAGTCGGCGACCAGCTCGATCAGCGCGTGATGAGCCGCATGGGCCTTCTCGACCATGTCGGCCGGGATCTCCTCGACGGTGTAGTCATCGCCGATGGTCGTCTCGCCGTGCCAGGTGAGTGCGCGCATCCGGACCAGGTCGACCACGCCGATGAAGCCGCCCTCGGAGCCGATCGGCAACTGCAGGATGGCCGGGATGGCGTTCAGCCGCTGCTTGATCGTCTGGACGCAGAAGTCGAAGCTCGCACCCGTACGGTCCAGCTTGTTGATGAAACAGATCCGCGGCACCTTGTAGCGGTCGGCTTGGCGCCACACCGTCTGGCTCTGCGGCTCGACACCGGCAACGCCGTCGAACACCGCGACGGCGCCGTCGAGGACGCGCAGCGAGCGCTCGACCTCGACCGTGAAGTCCACGTGACCGGGAGTGTCGATGATGTTGATCTGGTGGTCTTTCCAGTGACAGGTCGTCGCGGCGGACGTGATGGTGATGCCGCGCTCCTGCTCCTGCTCCATCCAGTCCATGGTCGCCGCACCCTCGTGCACTTCACCGATCTTGTAGTTGATACCGGTGTAGAAGAGGATGCGCTCGGTCGTCGTGGTCTTGCCCGCATCGATGTGGGCCATGATCCCGATGTTGCGAACCTTGGACAGGTCGGTCTTGATGTCGACAGCCATGTGTTGGCTTCAACCTCTCGTCTGTTGCTGAGAAAAGTGAGGTGGGTCTACCAGCGGTAGTGGGCGAAGGCCTTGTTGGCCTCGGCCATCTTGTGCGTGTCCTCGCGGCGCTTGACGGCGGCACCGAGACCATTCGAGGCGTCGAGCAGCTCGTTCATCAGGCGCTCGGACATCGTCTTCTCGCGGCGCTGCCGGGCGAAGCTGACCAGCCAGCGCATCGCCAGCGTGGTGGCGCGAGAAGGCTTGACCTCGACGGGCACCTGGTAGGTGGCACCGCCGACGCGGCGGCTCTTGACCTCGAGCGACGGCCGGACGTTGTCCAGCGCACGCTTCAGCGTCTGCACCGGGTCGATGCCGGTCTTGGTCCGAGTGCCTTCCATCGCCGTATAGACAATGCCCTGAGCGATCGTTTTCTTCCCGTCCAGCAGGATCTTGCTGACCAACTGGCTGACCAGCGGCGACCCGTAGACCGGATCGGCTGGCAGCGGGCGCTTCGGCGCGGGGCCCTTGCGAGGCATTACTTCTCCTTCTTCGCGCCGTAGCGGCTGCGAGCCTGCTTGCGGTTCTTCACGCCCTGGGTGTCGAGCGAGCCGCGGATGATCTTGTAACGCACGCCCGGCAGGTCCTTCACGCGGCCGCCGCGAACGAGCACCATCGAGTGCTCCTGCAGGTTGTGACCGACGCCGGGGATGTAGGCGGTGACCTCCACGCCCGAGGACAGCCGGACACGAGCGACCTTGCGCAACGCCGAGTTCGGCTTCTTCGGGGTGGTCGTGTACACCCGGGTGCACACACCCCGGCGCTGGGGAGATCCCTTGAGCGCAGGCGTCTTGGTCTTGCTCACCTTGTCCTCGCGGCCCTTGCGGACCAACTGCTGAATTGTGGGCACCGCGTAGTTCTTCTTTCTGTCTGTGTTGAATGGTTGTGGGGCTCCGGATACGTCCGGAGAGACCACCGTGCGAACACCACCAGCACGAAGACATTTGCGGCACGCACAAGGAGTCGGGCAAGCCCGAACACAAGCGCCTAGGTTATCTCGTCCCACACCTACGGTCAAAAGCTTCGCCCGGAGCCGGCCTCGGGTCCCCGCCCGAGCGCACGCGGGGGTCGGCCGTACCGGTCCCGTGAAGCGCGCCAGCCGGTGGCGCTTCACCCACTTTCCTGCCGCTGTACCCAGGAAGTTCCTGGGTGCAGTGACGGATTCCCACGTATGTCGTGGGAATCCGACAGGCCAGCCCGAGCGGTGGGCGGGGCGGTTCAGAAGCCGAGGTGGCTGAGCAGTTCGGCGTGGGCGAACTGGCCGTAGTACTCCAGCATGTACGCGATCTGGTCGCCGGCGAACCGGACTCGGATGGCGAGCCGATTCTCGTAGCGCCAGCCGTCGCTGATCTCGCCGACCATCCGTTCCTCGACGAAGGCGACGTCGGGGTCGTCGGTCTGGTGGAAGACCACGTCGTGTACGCGGATCGAGGTGGCCGACGCGACCAGCGCGCCGAAGGCGGCCCGCAGGGCGTCGCGACCGGTGATCACCGCCGGTAGCCCAGGTACCGGCAGGGCGGCCTCGTAGCTGGCGTCAGGGGTCCAGTACTCCACGTACTCCTCTATCCGGCGGGCGTACAGCAGTGCGCTGGATGCCCGCTAGGTGTGCAGGTTGCGCTGCCGCGCGGCGTCGAGATCGACGGGAACGT
>CAVXYL010000015.1:0-10105 GCA_963765975.1 uncultured Actinomycetota bacterium
TGGAAGCGCGCGTTTCGCACCCGCGGGCGGAAACGTACCGTCAGCCGCACCGTGCCACGTTTGGCCGTCCGATGACAACCACTCGTGGCGCGCGTCCGACGCCGACACGCGGCGCTCAGTCGGCGCGGGCGGCGACCCGACGTCCGGTCAGCCGGTGCGGCGTGATCTGGATGAACAGGTTCCGGATGCCCGAAGCCCAAGGGACCACGCCGTCGACCGTCCACAGCCGGATCAGCTCGCTGGGTTCGGCGACGGCCTGGGCGCGACCGTGGACCACGACGCTCCAACCCTGATGGTGATCTTGGTCGAGATCGTCGACCTCGAACGCCACCTCGGTCGGGCGCACCAGTTCCGACAACACCCCGTAGGGCGAGGTGCGGAACGCCACCGTCCCTTCGAACCAGGCGTAGGTCACCGGCAGGATCTGCGGCCCTTCGGCGGCCTGCCAAGCCACCCGACCGATGCTGTGTTCAGTCAGTAGCTGAACGCACTGCTCGGGACCGATGGCTGAGAAGATCCCGGTCTCGTCGTCGTCAGTGCCATTGCGGCTCATGTTGACGTCCTCTCGGTCTCGTTCTTCGTACCCACGACTCGATGCCAGCTGACGGGTCCGGTCAGCAGTCTTGCGGCTCAAGGTCAGGGTGAACACCAACGCCGCAACCGCGGTGACGCAGAGCAGCACCAACCCGACGGTGTAGCTGTGGGCGGCGGCGTTGTAGGTCAGCCCCATGACCAGCGGGGGGAAGTAGCCGCCCAGGCCACCGGCGGCGCCGACGATGCCGGTGACCGTGCCGACCTGTTCGGCCGGGGCCCGTCGGGCCAGCCAGGCGAACACCCCGCCGGTGCCGAGACCCAGCGCGAATGCCATCACCACGAAGCTGGTGCCGGCCGCCAGTTCGGGCGGCGGCTGGAGGGCGATGACGATGGCCAGGAGCGCGGCGCCGGCGAGCGAGATGGCCACCACGCGGGGGGCGCCGATCCGGTCGGAGAGGACGCCGCCGATCGGCCGGGCGATCACCGCCGCGATGGCGAATCCGGCGGTCCGGGTGCCGGCACCGGTGAGGTCGAAGTCGTAGACGTCCTTGAGATAGGTCGGCAGGTAGGTCGAGAAGGCGACGAAGCCGCCGAAGGTCACCGCGTACAGGAAGGCCATCTGCCAGGTCACGGGCAACTTCACGGCCGCGGCCAGCTTCGGTGCGACCGGTTCCGTGTTCGATTTCCAGCTCGGCGCATTGCGCATCACGAACCAGACGATCGCGGCGGTCACCAGCAGCGCCAGCCGCGATGAATCAGGTGCGTGGTGACGTAGCCGAACCAGCGGACGAACCGTGGGGTGAAGAAGGCCGACAGTGCCGTGCCGCCCATGCCGGCTCCGAAGAGTCCAGTGGCGAAGCCGCGCCGTGAGGCCGCATACCAGCCGTTGACGAAGGGGATGCCGACCGCGAAGGTGGTTCCGGCGATGCCCAGGAAGAAGGCGGCGATGAGGAGAAGGGGGTAGGAGCCCATCGAGCCGGCCAGCGCCACCAGCAGTACGGGCGCCGATCGAGATCAGAGTCAGCGCGGTGAACATCAGCCGCCCGCCGAACCGGTCGGTCAGCGCGCCGGTGGCGATCCGGCCCAGAGAGCCGACGAGCACCGGCATGGCGACCAGCAGTGACTTCTGGGTCGCCGAAAGACCGAGCTCGGCGGCGTAGCGCACCCCCAGCGGCCCGATCAGGTTCCAGGCCCAGAAGGTGATGGTGAAGGCCAGCAGGGCCAGGGCCAGGTTCTTCCCCTGGCCTGGGTTGGGCGCGGCGTCGGCGGCTGGAGTCGACATCGGAGGGACCTTTCAGCGCGAGGTGTCGCGGTCGCGGGTGCCGACCGGCGCCCAGCCTCGGGCGGGCGGCGTGGCGCCGGGACGCGGTTGCGCATCCCGGCTGCGATACACGATGTAGGGGCGGAAGAGGTAGTGCAGTGGGGCGGTGAAGGCGTGCACCAGGCGGGTGAACGGCCAGATGGTGAAGAGCAGCAGGCCGATCAGCACATGGATCTGGAAGGAGACCGGGGCGGCGGCCATCGCGTCCACGTCGGGTTGCAGCACGAAGATCGACCGGAACCAGGGCGCGACGGTCTCGCGGTAGTTGTGCGCGTGATGCCCGGCGCCGACGCTGTTCAGCGTGGTCCAGAGCCCGGCCACCAACGCGGCCACCAGCACCACGTACATGAACTTGTCGTTCTTGGTGGTGGCCATGAACACCGGTCCGGTGGTGCGCCGGCGATAGATCAGGATCACGATTCCGGCGAGCGTGCAGAACCCGGCGATGCCGCCGACCAGCAAGGCATTGAGGTGGTACAGCTCCTGGCTGACCCCCACCGCCTCGGTCAACCACATCGGGATCAGCAGACCGACGATGTGGCCGACCAGGACGAAGAGGATGCCGAAGTGGAACAGCGGAGAGCCGATCCGCAGCAGCCGGGACTCATACAGCTGGGAGGAGCGGGTGGTCCAGCCGAACTGGTCGTAGCGGTAGCGCCAGATGGTGCCGCCGATCAGGATCGCCAGCGCGATGATAGGGGAGCACGCCCCAGAGCAGCACCTTCATCGCGTCGCACTCTCGACGAACGGGAGCAGCCGCGGGTCGTACGGATCCAGGCCGACGGCTTCCCGCGGCGGCCCGGAGCGGGCCATCGCGAGCGCGGCCTGCCGGTCGGCCGGCGAGGCACCGGGCAGGGTCTCGCAGACCGCCTGCAGCACGGCGCTGTACGCGGCACTGCGCTCGGCCAGGGAGAGGCGGATCAGTTCCAGGCTGGCCCGATAGCGCTGCAGCAGGTCGATCCCGTCCTTCGGGCCGACCATCGCGGCGTACTCCAGCACCACCGGCAGGTAGTCCGGCAGCTCACCGCGCAGGTTGACCAGGAAGCCGCTGCGGCGGTAGTGCTGCTTCACCTCGGCCAGCACCTGGCCGCGGCGCCGGGTGTCGCCGTCGGTCCAGTAGGACAGGTAGAGGGTGTGCTTGCGGGAGAGGTCGAACAGCTCGACATAGTCGGCCTGCAACTGCGCCGGCGGCTCGCGCTGCCAGCGGTCGAGGAGTTCGGTGAAGTGACCCACGGCGTCCGGCGCCCCCTGGGCCAGCGCCTGCCGGAGCAGATCGGCCCGGCCGAGCAACTCGCGGTCGGGGTAGCTGAGGCCGAGCGAGGCCGCCTGCCAGACGATCCGTTGCGCCTCGACGCGGGCACCCCGCCTCACGGCGCGCCTTCCTTCTGAACGACTTCGGGCGGGGCGCCATCTCGTTGGTCCGGGAACAAGCCGCTGGGACTGCCCTTGCCGTCCCAGTTCAGCAGGTTGACCCGGCCGCGCAGATCACCGGAATCGGCGTACGCGCCGGTGGTCTGCCGTTCCCGGAGGGCCTGGAAGTTCTCCACGGCGACCGGCGACGGCCGCCCGCTCGCTTCGCCGAACGGACCTGACTCGTACGGCCCGCCGTCGAAATCCAGCGAGCAACCCAGCTCCTCCAGGTCGTGCGCCTGTTCCGCGTGCGCCTTCGGGATCACGTAGCGCTCTTCGTACTTGGCGATGGCGAGCAGCCGGTACATCGCGTACATCTCGTCACCGCTCATCCCCACCGAGGCCGGGATCGACTCGTCGCGCGGCTTGTCCAGCGCGATGTCGCGCAGGTAGGACCGCATGGCCGCGAGCTTGCGCAGCACACGGGAGATCATCTCGGTGTCGCCGGCGGTGAACAGCTCGGCGAGATACTCGACCGGGATGCGCAACGCCTCGATGGCCCCGAACAGCACCCCGGAGCTCTCCGCGTCGTGCCCCTGGTCGCGCAGCAGGTCGACGATCGGCGACAGCGGCGGGATGTACCAGACCATCGGCATGGTCCGGTACTCCGGGTGCAGCGGCAGCGCCACCTTGTACTTCTTGGCCAGCGCGTACACCGGCGAGCGGCGGGCGGCCTCCATCCAGTCCGGCGGGATGCCCGAGGCGCGGGCGCCGGCGATCACCGCCGGGTCGTCCGGGTCGAGCAGCAGATCCAGCTGAGCCTGGTAGAGATCTCGGGGATCGGGGGTCGAGGCGGCGGCGGTGACCGCGTCGACGTCGTAGAGGAACAGCCCGAGATAGCGCAGCCGGCCGACGCAGGTCTCCGAGCACACGGTGGGCAGGCCCACCTCGACCCGCGGGTAGCAGAAGGTGCACTTCTCGGCCTTGCCGGTCTTGTGGTTGAAGTAGATCTTCTTGTACGGGCACCCGGTGACGCACTGCCGCCAGCCGCGGCACCGGTCCTGGTCGACCAGCACGATGCCGTCCTCGGTGCGCTTGTAGATCGCGCCGGAGGGGCAGGAGGCCATGCAGGACGGGTTGAGGCAGTGCTCGCAGATCCGCGGCAGGTAGAACATGAACGTTTGCTCGAACTCGAACTTGATCTTGTCCTCCGCCTCGCGGCGCACCCGCTCGACGATCGGGTCGAGATGCCCCATCTCCGGAGCGCCGCCGAGGTTGTCGTCCCAGTTGGCCGACCAGGTGATCTTCATGTTCTTGCCGGTGATCAACGACTTCGGCCGGGCCACCGGAAAGTCGTCGCCGAGCGGGGCGTTGGTCAGGTTCTCGTAGTCGTAGGTCCACGGCTCGTAGTAGTCGGCGAGCTTGGGCTGGACGGGTGAGGCGAAGATGCCGAACAGCTTCTTCACCCGCCCGCCGGCCCTGAGCTTCAGCCGGCCCCGGCTGTTGAGGGTCCAACCGCCCTTCCAGGTCTCCTGGTCCTCGTACCGGCGCGGATAGCCCTGGCCGGGCCGGGTCTCGACGTTGTTGAACCACACGTACTCGGTGCCGGAGCGGTTGGTCCACGCCTGCTTGCAGGTCACCGAGCAGGTGTGGCAGCCGATGCACTTGTCCAGGTTCATCACCATGCCCATCTGGGCCATGACTCTCATCAGTACTCGACCTCCTGGGAGCGGCGGCGGATGGTGGACACCATGTCCCGCTGGTTGCCGGTCGGGCCGAGATAGTTGAACGCGTACGACAGTTGGGCGTAGCCGCCGATCAGATGCGTCGGCTTGACCAGCAGCCGGGTGACCGAGTTGTGGATGCCGCCGCGGCGGCCGGTCGCCTCGGACTTGGGCACGTCGATCATCCGCTCCTGCGCGTGGTGGACGTAGACGATGCCGACCGGCATCCGGTGGCTGACGATCGCCCGGCCGACCAGCACCCCGTTGGCGTTGACGCATTCCACCCAGTCGTTGTCGGCGACCCCGATGCTCGCCGCGTCGTCCGGGCTCATCCAGATCGCCGTGCCGCCACGCGCCAGCGACAGCATGAACAGGTTGTCCTGGTACTCGGAATGGATGGACCACTTGTTGTGCGGGGTCAGATAGCGGACGGTGATCTGCCGCGAGCCGTCGGGGCCGAGCACCGGCTCGCCGAACAGCCGGTGCATGTCCAGCGGCGGGCGGTACTGCGGCAGCGCCTCACCGGTGTCGCGCATCCAGTCGTGGTCGAGGAAGAAGTGCATCCGACCGGTCAGCGTGTGCCAGGGTTTCAGCCGCTCCACGTTGACGGTGAACGGCGCGTAGCGCCGGCCGCCGGTCTCCGAGCCCGACCACTCCGGTGAGGTGATCACCGGCACCGGGGCCTGCTGGGTCTGGGCGAAGGTGATGCGCTTCTCCTCCGAGCCATGGGCCAGGTCGCTCAGCGGCTTGCCGACCCGCTTCTCCAGGGTCTCGAAGCCTTGGACGGCCAACTCGCCGTTGGTGGTGCCGGAGAAGGTCAGGATGGCCTCGGCCATCTTGGCGTCGGTGTCGATCGCCGGCCGGCCGTCGGCCGCACCGCCGAGCATCACCCCGCCCGACTGCGCCAGTTGGCGCGATCTGGTGCTCCAGCCGGAAGGTGACGTTCTTGGTGGTGAAGCCCAGCTTGTCGGCCAGCGGACCGATCGCGGCGAGCTTGTCGGCGATCGCGGTGTAGTCCCGCTCCACCACCTGCACCACCGGCATGGTCTTGCCGGGGATCGCCGGCACGTCGCCGCGCTTCCAGTCCCGGACCACACCGCCCGGCTGCGCGGTCTCGCCGGGCGTGTCGTGCTGCACCGGCACCACGACCAGGTCCTTGCGGGTGCCCAGATGGGTGGCGGCCAGCCGGGACAGCTCGCGGGCGATCAGGTGGAAGGTCTCGAAGTCGCTCTTGGCCTCCCACGGCGGGTCGATCGCCGGGGTGAAGGCGTGCACGAAGGGGTGCATGTCGGTGGAGGACAGGTCGTGCTTCTCGTACCAGGTGGCCGCGGGCAGCACCACGTCGGACAGCAGGGTGGTCGACGTCATCCGGAAGTCGGCCGAGAGCAGCAGGTCGAGCTTGCCCTCCGGCGGCTCGTCGCGCCAGGTGACGTCGATCGGGCGGACGTCACCTTCGGTCGCCATCACGTTGGAGTGGGTGCCGAGCAGGTACTTGAGGAAGTACTCGTTGCCCTTGGCCGAGGAACCCATCAGGTTGGAGCGCCACAGCGTCAGCACCCGCGGCCAGTTCTGCGGCGCGTCGACGTCCTCCACCGAGAACCGCAGTCCGCCCTCGGTGAGCTGGGAGGCGACGTACGCGCCGGCGTCCTCGGCCTGCCCGGCGTCGACCGCGGCGGTCGCCTGGTCGGCCAGATCCAGCGGGTTGGCGTCGAACTGGGGATAGAACGGCATCCAGCCCATCCGCGTCGCCTGGGCGATGGTGTCCGCGGTGTGCATCCCGGCGAGGTGGCCCTCGGCCAACGGCGAGGCGAGCGCGTCGGCGGAGTAGCCGTCGAACCGGTACTGGTCGGTGTGCATGTACCAGTACGCGGTGCCGATCATGGTCCGCGGTGGCCGGGACCAGTCCAAGGCGTTGGCCAGATTGAGCCAGCCGGTGATCGGCCGGCACTTCTCCTGGCCGACGTAGTGGGCCCAGCCGCCGCCGTTGCGACCCATCGATCCGGTGAGCAACAGCATGGACAGGATCGCCCGATAGGTCGCGTCGCCGTGGAACCACTGGCAGATCCCGGCGCCCATGATGATCATGGACCGGCCGCCCGAGTCGACCGCGTTGGTGGCGAACTCGCGAGCGATCCGGATGGCGGCCTCGGCCGGGACGCTGGTGATCGACGCCTGCCAGGCCGGGGTGAAGGGCCGGGTCGCGTCGTCGTAGCCGGTCGGCCAGTCGCCGGGCAGCCCGTCCCGGGCCACGCCGTAGTGGGCGAGCATCAGGTCGAAGACGGTGGTGACCAGGCGGTCGCCGATCCGCGTCACCGGGACGCCGCGGCGCATCACGTCGCCGGTGCCGTCGGGGGCCTCGAAGTACGGCAGCAGCACCTCGGCGGACTCCGCCTCGACCTTCGCGTCGCGCAGCGACAGCGCCGGCACGACGCCCTCCAGGTCGAGATTCCACTTGCCCACGCCGGAGTCGGCGTAGCGGAAGCCGATCGAGCCGTTCGGCACCACCGGCTGGCCGCTGGCCGCATCCAGCAGCACCGTCTTCCAGCGCAGGCGCTCCTGGGATCGACTCGCTCGGGGTTCAGGTCCGCTTCGGTGAGGAACTTGCCCGCAACCAGCCCACCGTGCTCGGCGTTCTCGACCAGGGTGACCAGGAACGGCAGGTCGGTGTAGGTACGCACGTACTCGACGAAGAACGGCACCCGCCGGTCGACGAAGAACTCCTTCAAGATCACGTGCCCCATGGCCATCGCCAGCGCCGCGTCGGTGCCGGCCTGGGCGGGCAGCCACTCGTCGGCGAACTTGGTGTTGTCGGCGTAGTCCGGGCTGACCGTGACCACCTTGGTGCCGCGGTAGCGCACCTCGGTCATCCAGTGCGCGTCCGGCGTCCGGGTGACCGGCACGTTGGAGCCCCACATCATCAGGTAGGTGGCGTCCCACCAGTCGCCGGACTCCGGCACGTCGGTCTGGTCGCCGAAGACCTGCGGGCTGGCCACCGGCAGGTCGGCGTACCAGTCGTAGAAGGAGGTCATCACCCCGCCGATCAGCTGGGTGAAGCGGGTGCCGATGCAGTGGGAGACCATCGACATCGCCGGAATCGGCGAGAAGCCGGCGACCCGGTCCGGGCCGTAGGTCTTGATCGTGTTCACGTACGCCGCGGCGATCATCTCCACCGCCTCGGACCAACTGGCCCGGACCAGGCCGCCCTTGCCGCGGGCGGACTGGTAGCGGCGGCGCCGCGCCGGGTCGCCGGTCACGTCGGCCCAGGCGAGCACCGGGTCGCCCAGCCGCTGCTTGGCCTCCCGGTACATCTCCAGCAGCACGCCCCGGATGTACGGGTAGCGGACCCGGGTGGGGGAGTAGGTGTACCAGGAGAACGCGGCGCCGCGCGGGCAGCCGCGCGGTTCGTACTCGGGACGGTCCGGACCCACCGAGGGGTAGTCGGTCTGCTGGGACTCCCAGGTGATGATCCCGTCGCGGACGTACACCTTCCACGAGCACGAGCCGGTGCAGTTCACCCCGTGGGTCGACCGCACCACCTTGTCGTGGCTCCATCGGTCCCGGTAGAAGACGTCTCCGGCCCGACCGCCTTTGAGGAAGGCCGCCCGGCCGTCGTCGGACTCCTCCCAGCGGGTGAAGAACCGGCCCACCGCAAGCAGTGCGTCGGCTGCCCATCCGTCAGTTCCGGCCACGCCCCGCTGCGCCATGGCAGACGATTATTACGAATCCGGACCGTCGCAAGTCAGCCCCTCGGACGGGTCAGGACGTTCGGCTCCCCGAAGTCAGGACCTTCGGCCTGTCCCTCCGGACTGAGGGCGACGGTCGAATGAGAAACTGCGGTCTAGACGCGAAGCCGGACCCTCATCCGGGGGCCGTCGGCACGACGTGCCTCCCTCGCATTCACCGGAGCCGACGTGACCATCACTGCACCCCGCCAACCGGTGGCGCTACCTCACTGCTGTCGAGCCCGGCACAGGCCGTCGTCTCGGCAACCGCGGCCGTCGTCGCCGAGCACGCCGAGCAGATCACCGCGCGCTTCTATCCGCGGATGTTCGACGAGCACCCCGAGCTCTTCGGGTCTTCAATCTGGGCAACCAGGCGACGGGTGAGCAGAGCCGGGCCCTGGCCGCCTCGGTCGTCGCGTACGCGGTGCACCTGATCGACCCGGCGGCGCCCTCCTTCGCGCACGTGCTGCGCCGGATCGCCTACAAGCACGTCTCGTTGGGCATCCGGCCCGAGCAGTACACGATCGTCGGCCGCCATCTGATGGCCGCGGTCGGCGAGGTGCTGGGCGACGCGGTGACCGCGGAGGTGGCCGCGGCCTGGGACGAGGTGTACTGGCTGTTCGCCGCGCAGCTGATCGCCGAGGAGGCCAGGCTCTACCAGCAGGCCGCCGTGGATCCCGACCGAGCCGGTGCGGCCGTACCGGGTGGTTCGCCGGATCGAGGAGACGGCCGACGTCATCTCCTTGGTGCTGGAACCGGCCGATGGCGGTGAGCTGCCGAACGGTCGTGCCCGGTCAGTACGTCTCGGTCTTCGTCGACCTGCCGGATGGGAAGCGGCAGCCGCGGCAGTACACGGTCTCGTCGACCGCTATGGGCAACCGGCTGCAGATCACGGTGCGCCGGGTCCGCGGCGTGAACGGCGCCCCCGACGGTCAGGTGTCGTCCTTCCTGCACGACTCGGTCCAGCTCGGCGACGTCCTCGAGCTGAGCGCACCGGCGGGCGACTTCGTGGTCGAGCCGTCGAGCACCCCGCTGCTGCTGGCCAGCGCCGGCGCCGGCATCACCACCGTGCTGCCCGATCGTCGAACACATCGCGCGCACCCAGCCGCGAGCGCACGGTGATCGTCGCTCACGCCGACCGGACCGCCCAAGACCATGCGCTCCGCGAGACCGTGCAGCACCTCGGCCGACAGCTCGACGACTTCACCGCCTACACCTGGTACGAGAAGGTCGACCCGGGTGATACCCGCTCGCTACTCGGGCTACATGGATCTGTCGGCGATGCCGCTGCCCGAGGACGTCCAGGTGTTCACCTGCGGCCCGCTGCCGTTCATGCGTCACGTCCGGTCGAGCCTGATGGCCCGCGACATCCCGGCCTCGCGCATTCGCTACGAGGTGTTCGGACCTGACCTGTGGGCCGCGCAGATTCCCGGATGAGCCGGCGCACCCGGAGC
>CAVXYL010000016.1:0-122614 GCA_963765975.1 uncultured Actinomycetota bacterium
CCGCCGGGATGGATGGTGTTGAAGGTGAAATGAAGCAGGTGGTAGATCACGAACAGCAAGATGATCACCCCACCCCAGCGCAGGGTGAACGACGCATAGGTCCGTTGCACACCGCCCCTGGCCCGCTTGGTCTCATAGCGCCGCGCGCCGCCGCGGGCCTTGTTGGCTCGCGCCCACAGGGCGAGCGCCGACAGGGCGTGGACGCCGATGGCGATCACCAACACGACGCGGATGATCCACAGCAGCCCGGTGAATGGCAGGATCGGCTCACCCAGGGTCCGCAGGTGATGCGCGTAGCCGTTGAAAGCTTCCGGGCCGGCGAAGAGTTTCAGGTTGCCGTACATGTGCGCCAGCAGGTAGCCGATCATGATCAATCCGCTGACGGCCATCAGCGCCTTCATTGCGACCGTTGACCGGGCGGCCTTCTGCGCCGAGGTCAGAGAAGTTATCGCCACGCTGTCACCCTAGAACCACCGGCGCTCCGCTCGAGTCCAGACCAGTGTGTCCACTGGTGTTTTCGGTCACTGTCTCCCTTGTTCCATCTGCTCGCGCGATCGTGCGGGTCGTCCTGTCTTGGTCCCTCCCTGGGCACGACAAAAAGCGCGTCGTGCCCAGGCAGGGACCAGACAGG
Organism: uncultured Actinomycetota bacterium; assembly: GCA_963765975.1. Classification (GTDB taxonomy): domain Bacteria; phylum Actinomycetota; class Actinomycetes; order Propionibacteriales; family Propionibacteriaceae; genus Microlunatus. Next base: position 632 of record CAVXYL010000016.1, read on the forward strand.
ACGGCACGATCTACCGACGCTCGCAGATAGGTTGCGTGTGACCTGTCGAGCGAGCGGGGGTCCAGGCAAACGCGTGCTGAGCTTGTCGAAGCACCGAGTCCGCCCTTCGACAAGCTCGGGCACGTGGGCGGTTAGCGTGACGGCATGACTATCGGATCGATGGATGCGGTCGAGGGGATCAGTCGGACCGACCCGGATCTTGAGGGGTCGGAGATCGAGGTCTTGACCCAGTTCCTCGATTACCACCGGGCGACGTTGCGGATGAAGTGCGCGGGACTGAGTGATGATCAACTCAAGCAGCGGGCGGTGGACCGTCGAACCTGTCGCTGCTCGGGCTGGTACGGCACCTGACCGAGGTGGAGCGCAACTGGTTCGCCGTCCATCTCGACGGCCAGCCGAACACTCCGCTGTACTACGACGACGACACCGATCCGGACGGCGACTTCGACAATCTGGACTCGGCGCCCGTCGACGAGGTCCGGGCCGGGTACGAGGCGGCGGTGACTGAGGCTCGCCGAATCACGGCGACCTTCGCCGACCCGGGCGATCTCGCCCGCGGCACCCGAGGCCGGCCGCGCAATCTGCGCTGGGTGCTGGTCCACATGATCGAGGAGTACGCGCGGCACAACGGCCATGCCGACCTGCTGCGCGAGTCGATCGACGGCCGAACGGGGAGTAGCAGGTGACAGAGCGGATGGACGAGGTGCCGACGCTGTACGAGTGGGCCGGGGGCGGTCCGGCCGTCGCGGCGATGATCAACGCGTTCTACGACCGGGTGGAGCACGACGACCTGCTGAGCGTGCTGTTCCCGGGCGGAGTGAGCGCCAGCCATCGTGAGCACGTATCCGTGTGGTGGAGCGAGGTGCTCGGCGGGCCGTCCGACTACACCGCGCTCGGCGGATACCCGCGAATGCTCGCCCACCACCTCGGTCTCGACATCAGCGCGGAGCAGCGCCGGCGCTTCGTCTCCTTGATGAGCATCGCGGCCGACGATGCCGGACTGCCCGACGACCCGGAGTTCCGGGCGGCGATCCTCGGCTACCTCGAGTGGGGCACCCGGCTCGCCATGCAGAACTCCAAACCGGGCGCCGATGTGGTACCTGAGGCGCCGGTTCCGCGTTGGGGCTGGGGTGTCGCGCCGCCGTACCTCGGCTGAACGGCCGGTCATTCGAGAGCTGCGGTGACAAGGTCGGCGAGAAGCGCGTCGGCTGATCACAACCAACGCGCGGCGTCCTGAGCCCGGGCTGACCACCAGGCCAGCTCGAGCGGGTCGCCGACCGCCTTCTCCCAGCCCATCGTCGCGGCCATCCCGAGCAGGCAGAGATCCAGTTGCCGCGCCCACCACGGCTCGGTGGTCACCCCGGCGGCCTCCAGAGCCGTCCGGTAGCGAGCGATCGTCGTCTCCTTCGACTCCGGCAGCCGGGACCGATTCAGCGCCAGATACCAGGCCAGTTCCCAGGCCGGCGGCGCCTCGCCCGGATAGGCCCAGTCCAGCAGCACGGTGTCACCGTTCGGCCGGGTGCCGAGGTTGCCGAGCTTCCAGTCGCCCGCGATGAAGGTCTGCGGTGTCTCGCGCAACAGTCCCGCCAGCTGGCCGGGATCGCGATGGATGGCGGTGACGAGTTCGAAGAGAGCCGGATCCTTCGCCGGCAACAAGCCCCAGCCCTGCTCGGCCACCATGATCGGCACCGGCACGTCGCCGCGCTGCAACTCGGGCGCGATCGTCTCCGGCGCGAAGAACAGCGGCCGGCGCTCCAGCGGATACAGACCAAGATCATCGTGCCAGCCCAGGCCCGCGGCATGCATGATCGCCAGGTGCTCGATGAACCGTGCGTGCTGGGCCGGCAGCGATCGGCTGATCACCGGGCGGCACCAGGTCAGCACTCCGATCGTCCATCAGCATGGCCAGCCGCGGTTCCCCATCCGTGCTCTCGAGGGCCATCCCGATCATCGCGTGATCGATGACCCCCGGCGCGGCGTGATAGCGGCCGGCCGACCAGACCTGGAACTCCCAGTAGCTGGTGTTGCCGGTGCACCGCATGATCCAGTCGGACTCGGTCGACAGCACCTTCAGGAAGCACGGCCGACCCTTGATGATCAACTTCTCGAACCGGGCTCCCGACTTGGCGTCGACGGTCTTCACCGGCCGGCGCTCGGTGGCGTCGCGGAGCAGTTCAGCGACCGAGGTCGCCACCCATGGGTCGAGTGACATCTAGCCCCTCCGCGGATCGGGTCAGGTCAATTCTGCGGGCTCCGGCTCGTCGGGCACCAGGTCGGGTCGGCGGTCGCGGGTCCGGGCGAGAGCCTGCTGGCGGCGCCACTCGGCGATCTTGCCGTGGTGCCCGCTGAACAGGATCTCCGGCACGTCGAGACCGCGCCAGCTCGGCGGCTTGGTGTAGAGCGGGTACTCCAGCAGCCCGTCATGATCAACACCGTGCGATTCCTCGGTGAGCGACGCCGGGTTGCCGATCACCCCGGGCAGCAACCGGACCACCGCCTCGATGATCACCAGCGCGGCCGCCTCTCCCCCGTTCAGCACGTAGTCGCCGATGCTCAGCTCATCGACCCGCATCCGGCCGGCCGCGTACTCGGCGACCCGGGCATCGATGCCCTCGTAGCGGCCGCAGGCGAAGATCAGATGATCTTCGTCCGCCAGCTCGTACGCGATCGTCTGGTTGAAGGTCCGACCCGACGGCGTGAGCACGATCAGTCTCGGCCCCTCATGCCCGTATCGTGCCCTGAGCTTGTCGAAGGGCCGATCTCCGTCGGGGGCCTCGCTAGATGATCAAGCACCTCGCCCGAATTGTCGGGGCGAGGCTGTCAAGCACCTCGCCCGCGCTGTCGGGGGCGAGGCTGTCAAGCACCTCGCCCGCTTTCGGGGGCGAGGCTGTCAAGCACCTCGCCTATCGGGGCGAGGCTGTCAAGCACCTCGCCCCAGGGCTCCGGCCGCATCACCATCCCGGCGCCGCCCCCGTACGGGGTGTCGTCAACGGTGCGATGCCGATCATGGGTCCAGTCCCGAAGATCATGGACGCCGAGCTGCACGATGCCGGTCTCGATGGCCTTGCCCACCAGGGAGAGCCGGAGCGGCTCGAGGTAGGCGGGAAAGATCGACACGATGTCGATGCGCATCAGGAGCCGTCCTGGTCGCTGAGCAACCCCTCGACGTCGGCAACGGTCAGCGAACCGGCGGCGAGATCGACCTCGGGGACCAGCGCCTCGACGAACGGCACCAGTCGCACACCGCTCGGCGTCTGGATCTCCAGCACATCCTGGGCCGGCAGGTGCAGGACCGAGATCACCCGGCCGATCTCGTCGCCGTTCGCCAGGCGGGCGAGCAGGCCGACCAGTTGGCGGTCGTAGAACTCCCCGTCCTCGGTCGGCACCTCCGCCGACGGCACGTCGGTGAGCAACCGGGTGCCGCGTACGGCCTCGGCCTGGGTCCGATCGGTCAGTTCCTCGAAGTGCACCAGCAGCCGACCGGAATGGTCGCGGGCGGCACCCACGGTGAAGACCCGACCCGATCCTTCGGCGCGCAGACGCTGCCCGGGGGCGAACCGGCGTTCCGGCTCGTCGGTCCGCGGCGCGACCGCCACCTCACCGCGTACCCCGTGGGCACGGCCGATCACCCCGACCACGACCTCGATCGTCTCGGTCATCCGGGCCGACTCCTCACCAATGACAACCGCCCCGACCCAGGATCAGGGTCGAGGCGGTTGATCGTTGTTTCGCTGCTGGTCAGCGTCGGCTCTGTCCGGAGCGACCGCTCGGACCGCGACGTGGCTGCTTGTCGACATCGACGAAATCCACTCGGACCTCGTCGCGGCCGGCGAGCGCCCCGATCACCGTGCGCAACGCCGTCGCGGTGCGACCGGACCGGCCGATGACCTTGCCGATGTCGTCGGGGTTGACGCGCACCTCGAGCATCCGGCCACGGCGGAGATCCTTGTCCCGCACCGTGACATCGTCAGGATGAGTGACGATTCCCCGAACCAGATGCTCCAGTGCGTCGGCCAGCATGTCAGGCCTCGGCCGCCGCGACGCCGGCTTGGGCCGCCTCGGCGGCTTCGGCGGGGGTGCCCTCGACCTCTTCGGCGGGGCCTGATCAGACTTGGCCTCAGCGGACTTGGCGGCCTTGGGCGCCGACCTCTTGGAGATGGCGGCCGTCTTCGGCTCGCCACCCATCTCGGCCAGCGCTGCGTTGAAGATGTCGGTCTTGTTCTTCTTCTCGGCCTGCGGATCGACCCCGGACGGGGACTTGTCGCCGGAGAACTGCTGCCAGTCCCCGGTGCGCTTCAGCAGGGCGACGACGGCCTCGGTCGGCTGGGCGCCGACGGACAGCCAGTACTGGGCCCGCTCGGAGTTGACCTCGATCACGGACGGATCGTTCTTCGGGTGGTACTTGCCGATCTCCTCGATGGCCCGACCGTCCCGCTTGGTGCGGGAGTCGGCGACCACGATGCGGTAATGCGGCGACCGGATCTTGCCGAGTCGCTTCAGACGAATCTTGACAGCCACGTGTGTGGTTTCTCCTGTGTGGTTTCGGGTGATCCCATCGAACGCGGTGGGGACACTCACGCGGATGGTCTCGGGTGGACCCGTGCCGGACGGAGTTAGAGGGCGCCGTTCGACACAGATGCGCAGTGCATTCTGCCAGAGTTCACGGCTCCGAGGCGAACTGAACGCACGATGTCTCGTTCCGCGCCGCCGTGCTGTACCCAGTTTCCTGTCACTGTACCCAGGTAACTTCCTGGGTACAGTGCGAGTTTCCCACGTATACGTGGGAATCCGACAGCCCCGCCGCCGCCAGTAGCGTGGGCCGCATGCAGACGATCAGCGAGGACATCAGCATCGGCGACCGGCGGGTCGGTGATGACCCGGCCCGAGGGTGAGGGGCCTTGGCCGGGCGTGGTGATGCTGCACGAGGCCTGGGGGTTGGACGACGTGCTGCGCCGGCAGGCCGAGCGGCTGGCGTCGGCGGGTTACCTGGTGCTGGCGCCGGATCTGCTCGGAGAGGGTCTGTGGCTGCGCTGCATCGTGTCGACCGTTCGGGCGTACTCGGAGCGCAAGGGCCGGCCGTTCGAACTGATCGAGGCGGCCCGCCAGGCGGCGCTGGCCGACCCGCGGTGCAACGGACGGGTCGGGGTGATCGGCTTCTGCCTGGGCGGCGGGTTCGCGTTGCTGGTCGCCGCGGAGGGCTTCGACGTGGCGTCGGTCAACTACGGCGAGGTGCCCGAGGACGCCGCCGAGGTGCTGCGGGATGCCTGCCCGATCGTGGCCAGCTACGGCGGCCGGGACCGCCGCGGCGTCAAGAACCTGCCCCGGCTCCAGGCGGCACTGGCCGAGCGGCAGATCCCGTCCGACGTCAAGGTGTACCCCACGGCCGGGCACAGCTTCCTGAACCACGCCACCAACGGACCCCTGGTGTTCCGCCCGCTGATGAAGATCAGCCACGTCGGCCCGGATCCGGTCGCCGCGGCCGACGCCTGGGACCGGATCGAGGCGTTCTTCGGCGAGCACCTGCAACAGGTACCAGCCGACCCGCGCTAGCTGGTGATGTCCTTCCGGACGAAGTGCCAGACGGCGTAGCCGATCAGCACGATGGCGTAGCCGACCGACCACAACGCGCCGGTGATCATGTCCGAGAAGTTCACCGTCGGGGCCAGCGCGTCCGCCCAGGCGTAGGCGTAGTGACCGGGCAGACCCTGCCGGATGCCCCCGAGGGCGGTGATCGAATCCAGGATCGCCGACAAGATCATCAGCAGCACCGCGCCGCCCACCGCGGCCAGCGGCGCGTCGGTCAGCACCCCGAGCATGAAGGCGAAGGCGGCCACGGTCGCCAGATTGATCAGCAGGTAGCCGACGATGATCACCAGCCGGCCGGCGAACTGGCCGAGGGTCAGCTGATCACCCGTCGGCCCGACATAGGGACCCCAGCCGTACGCGAGGCCACCGACCAGCAGCGTCCAGGCCGGCAGGAAGATCAGCGCGGCCATCGACGAGATCGCCGCCACGATGAGCTTCTGCCGCAGCAGCCGTCCGCGCCGCACCGGTGCGGCGAGCAGGTAGCGCAGGCTGGACCAACTGGCCTCCGACGGCACGGTGTCCCCGGCGAACAGCGCCACGATGACGATGAACAGGAAGCCGGTGGAGGCGAACAACGCGAACACCACCAGGTTGGCCCCGCTGTCCTGGGCGAGGTCGACGAAGCCGCGCGCGCCCGAGTCCGACTCGTCGTCGCCGAGCCAGAAGGCCAGGACCAAGATCAACGGCAACGCGGTGAGCACGATGAAGGTGCCCTGGGTACGCCGCCGTCGTAGCTGGCGGCCGAGCTCGGCCCGCAGCGGCAGCGCCTTGCTGCGCGGTCGGACGTCCACGCTCATCGGGGCTCCTCCTTGGCTGCTTGCGGGGTGGCCTGCGGATCGACCAGGTTCATGAACACCTCTTCCAGCTGGCGGTGACCGTCGAGGGAATCGACCTGCACGCCGGCGCCCACCAGCTCGGCCACCAGCCGCGGCCGCGCCACCGCGCCGGTGACCTTGATCAACTCACCGTCGCTGGACGTGTCGAGACCGAGCCCGGTCAGCACCTTCTCGGCCAGCGCCCGATCTCCGGCATCGGCCAGCCCGACCAGGGTGACGTCCTCGGTCGCGGTGAGCTCGGCCATCGACCCGGTCAAGATCACCTTGCCGAGATGCATGACCACGACATGGGAGCAGGTCTGCTGGACCTCCGCCAGCAGGTGACTGGACACCACGACGGTCCGGCCGGTCGCGGCGTAGTCGGCCAGCACGGAGCGCATCGCCTTGATCTGCGGCGGATCCAGCCCGTTGGTCGGCTCGTCGAGCAGCAGCAGCGGAGGCAGGCCGAGCATGGCCTGGGCGATCCCGAGCCGCTGCCGCATGCCCTGGCTGTAGCCGCGCACCCGGCGGTCGATCGCGGTGCCGAGGCCGGCGATGTCCAGCGCCTCGTCGAAGTGGGCCTCCTCGATCGGCCGGCCGGTGGCCTGCCAGTACGCGTTGAGGTTCTGCATCCCGGTGAGGTGGGGCAGGAACCCGGGACCCTCGATGAACGCGCCGACCGAGCGGAGCACATCGGCACCGTCATGCACCGGCTCGCCGTCGACGAAGATCTCGCCCGAGTCCGGCCGGATCAGTCCGACCAGCATCCGGATCGCGGTGGTCTTGCCGGCTCCGTTGGGGCCGAGCAGCCCGACCACCTGGCCGGCCTCGGCCCGGAAGGACACCCCGTCGACCGCCCGGAACCCGTCGCCGTAGGTCTTGACGACATCGTTGACGACCAGTGGCACACCGGCCAGATCGGGGCGGAGCTGGGCCCGGCGCTGCCGTCGACCGAAGATGATCACGGCCAGCACCGCGGCGATGATCAGCGCGCCGACGACGATGATCAACGGCAACGGCACGTCCAGGGTGCCGGCGTTCAGCGCGGTGGTGGCGAACTCGGGCACGGTCAGTGCCGAGCCGGCGGCCAGCCCGATCCGGTAGACGGCCGGCCTGACCGGCACCGCGTACGCCTGATCAGTGCTGGACACGACCAGCTGCAGCCGGTGGCCCACCGGCACCTGATGCGCCACGGACGGCAGGGCCACGGTGATCTCGGCTCGGTCGGCCCGGGGTGAGTCCGCTGAGCCGGACCGGCGCCACGGCCAACTGGGGCAGCACCGCGGTGCTCGGCCCGCTGGTCGTGCGTCCACCCACCGTGCGCTCCAGATCGGGCCCCAGATCCCAGACCGAGGCGAACAGGGTCGCGGTCGGGCGGTCGGAGGTGACGGCCAGCTCGATCCGGCCGCTGCCGATCAGGTCCAGCGGCTGCTCCAGCGGCGCGGACGTGAAGGTCGCCGCCTGACCGGGCAGCACGCCCAGCGCGTACCCGGCGATGCTCGACGCCTGGGCCAGCGTCCCGCCGGTGCCCGGCAGGTTGGTCAACGCCGCCGGCGTGCCACCGGGCGGTGACACCACGGTCTGCTCGTCGCCGGACAGATCGACCCGGCGCTCGGACAGGCCCGTGCCCGGACCGGGATAGGTCGGCGCCAGCAGGGTCTGCGGGTCCCGGCTGCCGCCCTCACCGACCAGTGACGTCTCCGGCATCACCAGCGAGAACCGGGTGTCCGGCGCCGAGCCGTCGCGCTTCAGATAGCGGCCGAACCAGGCCTCGAGCTCACCGGTCAGCTCGTCGGTGGAGACGTCACCGTCATGGCCGCCCGCCACCCAGCTCAGCCGGGCCGGCGTCGACGGCGGCAGCCCACGCAGGTTGGCGTCGGCCTGATCGAGCGGGAACAGCGTGTCGTCCTCGCCGGCGATGATCATGGTCGGCGCGGTGATCTTGTCCAGGTACTGCCGGGGGCCGGACTCGTCGAGCAACTTGATCAACGCCCGATCCGGTCGGCCCGACTCCGCGGCCCGCAGGTAGCCCGTGCAGAACTCGGGGGCGAAGCGCCCGCACACCGGGTTGGTGTTGCCGCCGTCGGGCGGCGGACCGGCACTGCGGAACAACAGCGAAGCCCAACGCTGCTTGAAGACTCCGGGCTGGCCGCTCGGGGTGACGTCGGCCGGTGACTGCTGTCCGGCGCCGACCTGGTGCTGCGGGAAGAGCGACTGGCTCAGGCTGTTCCAGGTGAACACCGGGACGATGGCATCCACCCGAGGATCGAGCGCCGCAGCCAGCAAGGAGATCGCCCCGCCGTACGAGGCACCGGCGAAGCCGATCACCGGATCGTCGCCGTCCTTGATCACCTCCGGTCGGCTCGCGGCCAGGTCGATGATCTTCCGGGCATCCGCACCCTCGTACGCCGGATTGTCCAGGTGGATCAGGCCGCCGGACTTCCCGAACCCGCGAGCGGTGTAGATGATCACCGTGTAGCCGTCGCGGGCGAGCGTCCGGGCGGTGGCCAGGCTGTCGTCCTTGGTCCCGCCGAAGCCGTGAGCGAGGACGATCGCCGGCTGGGCGGTGGCCGGATCCGCGGTGAGGATCGTGGTGTCGATCATCACCGGCTCGCCGTCCGGCTCGGGTGTCCCCGGCGTCAGCAACGCCGTCTCCACGATCTGCTCGGCCGCCTGCGCCGCCGGCACCACGGCACCGCCCATCGCGGCGACCAGCGCCGACAGCGCAGCGATCAGTCGCCGGGCCGAGTCGCTGCGCATGCCCCTATCTTGCTTGGTGGTGCCACAACCCAGGCTCTGTTCGCTCATGCCTCAGTGCGCTCGCGCATCGCGCTTAACCGATGAAAGTCCTCGCTCTTCGCAACGCACGGACCATCACGAGATGGTGTCGCCCGTCGCGAAGGCCGTGCGTCGCTCATCGCTCCGCCTTTAATCGGGCGCGCGACACTCGACGCTCGCTTACCCGGTGAGGTGGTCGAAGTCCCCGCGTACCCAGGCGATGTAGCGATCGGCCGAACGGCGGACCCAGGTCTGCGCGTCGGCGAGAACCTGCCCGCCGAAGTTGTCGTACAGCCGGTCGAAGTCCAGCGCCAGCACGCGGCTCGCCACCTTCTCGATCACCGCGGCCGACATCGGGAGCTTGTTGGGATAGCTGCGCATGAACGACACCCAGTGCTCATCCGGCGTGCCGGCGACGGTGTCGCCGCTGAGCAGCACACCCTTCCCGTCGGCGCCGACCAGATGCGCGACCGCGCTGCCGGGAAAGTGGCCGCCGATCCGGTGCAGGGTGACACCGGGGAGCACCTCGACCGGCTCGTCCCACAGCCGGACGGCCGGATCGTCTCGCTGCACCCACTCCTGATCGGCTTCGGCCACGTAGACCGGCGCACCCTGGAATCGGTGTGACCACTCGACCTGCACGCCGAACATGTGCGGGTGACTGGCGGCGATCGCGGCCACTCCGCCGGCGGCCGACACCGCGGCCGACCAGATCGATCGTCGAGATAGCCGGTCGAGTCCCACAACAGGTTGCCGCCGGGCGTCTGGACCAGCAGGGCCCGTTGCCCGATGCCCACGCTCGGCTCGATGTCGATGCCCAGCAGACCGGGCTCGACCTCGGCGACCGAGCCGCGGTGTCCTCGGCCTTCAAGATCAGCAAGCGTCGTCCACCGCTGACCGGTGGGTCGCACGTACTGTCGCTCGTCGCTGCAGATCGGGCAGCGCTCCGGCGGCTGCGGGCTGTCCGGATACTCCACCGCACAGGTCGCGCAGATCCACGAAGCCATCGTGATCACCTCACTGTCGTCAGATTGTCGTGGTCGCCGCGGACCCAGCCGATGTAGCGCTCCGCGGAACGCCGGACCCGTCCGGCGGCGTCCGGCGCGACCCGGCCGCCGAAGTTGTCGTAGAGCCGGTCGAAGTCACGGGCGAGCATGCGTTCCGCCACGCCCTCGACCACCGCGCCGGACAGCGGAATGAGATTCGGAAAGCTCCGCATGAAGCTCACCCAGTGCTGGTCCGGCGTGACCAGGACGGTGTCGCCGCTGAGCAGCACGCCGCGACCGTCCGCGCCGACGAAGTGCAGCACCGCGCTGCCGGGAAAGTGGCCGCCGATCCGGTGCAGGGTGAGGCCGGGCAGCACCTCGAGCGACGCGTCCCAGCGCCGGATCGCCGGGTCGTCGCGCTGCAGCCAGTCCTGGTCGGCGCGATTCACATAGACCGGCGCGCCGCCGAAGCGGTGCGACCACTCGACCTGGACGCCGAACATGTGCGGATGGCTCGCGGCGATCGCGGCCACTCCCCCGGCGCCGGAGACGGCCGCGACCAGGTCGTCGTCGAGATAGCCCGTCGGGTCCCAGAGCAGGTTCCCGCCACTGCTGCGGACCAGGAGGGCGCGCTGGCCGATGCCGACCGTCGGCTCGACGTCGATACCGAACAGCCCGGACTCCACCTCGCGGAGCGATCCGCGGTGACCATCGCGTTCGAGTTCGGCCAGGGTGGTCCATCGCTGGCCCGGTGGCTCGACACATTCCCGTTCCTCGCTGCAGATCGCACAGCGGTCCGGCGGCTGGGCGCTGTCGGGATACTCCACCGCACATCGGGCACAGATCCACACCGTCATGATCAACTCACCCGGACACCGCGCAGGATCACCGCGGTCGGCTGCATCAGCACACCAAGATCAACACGCGGGTCGCGGTCGAAGATCACCACATCCGCCGGCGCGCCCTCGACCAGCTGGTCGGGGCGGCCGAGCCAGGACCGGGCCCGCCAGGAACCGGCGCCGAGCGCGTACTCCGGCGAGCTGAATCCGGCCAGGGCCGCGATCTCCTTGCCGACCAGGCCGTGCGGCAGATAGCCGCCGGCATCGGTGCCGGCGTAGATCGGTACGCCGGCGTCCAGCGCCTTGCCGAACCGCTCGAGCCGGCCCGCGTACAGGGCCCGCATGTGCTTCGCGTACGCGGGGAACCTGGCCTCGCCCGCTTCGGCGTAGTTCTCGAAGTTGTCGAGCTGGATCATCGTCGGCACCAGCGCGACCTGGCGCTCGGCCATGATCGCGATCGTCGCGTCGTCCATCCCGGTGCCGTGCTCGATGCCGTCGATGCCGGCGGCCACCAGCTCGGCGACGGCCTGCTCGCCGAAGACGTGGGCGGTCACCCGGCAGCCGAGCTCGTGGGCCCGGGCGATCGCCGCCGCGGCCACGTCGGCCGGCCACAGCGGAGTAAGATCACCGACCTCGCGGTCGATCCAGTCCCCGACCAGCTTGATCCAGCCGTCGCCGCGCGCGGCCTGCCGCTCGACCTCGGCGACCAGTTCGTCCGGCTCGACCTCGGCCCCGTAGTTGCGCAGATAGCGCTTGGGCCGGGCGATGTGCCGGCCGGCCCTGATGATCTTGGGCAGGTCGTCGCGCTCGTCCATCCACCGGGTGTCGGCCGGGCTGCCGGCATCACGCAGCAACAGCGCCCCGGCGGACCGCTCCGTGAGCGCGTGCTGTTCGGCGACGTCGTCGGGCACGGCGCCGTTCATCTCCAGCCCGACATGGCAGTGGGCGTCGACCAGTCCGGGCATCAGCCAGCCGCCGGGCACCGCTTCGGCGTCGTCGACGGGTTCGGTCCGGATCAGTCCGTCGACCACCCAGAGGTCGCGCCGTTCACCGTCAGGCAGCACCACACCGCTGAGTTTCAGCCGGGGTGCCATGGCGTGACCTTACTTGCCGAAGCGCCCGCGCAACTCGGGTGGTAGCTGGAACTCGGCCATCGCCTTCTGCATGGCCTCTTCGTCGAACTGGCCGGCGCCGAACGCCGCGGCCGGGTCGACGGCCGGCGCCGCCTCGTGCTGCGGCGCATTCCGCTTGGCCGGGTTCCCGGAGACGCCGCGGCCGCCCTTCTTCTTCTGCTTGGCCGGCTGCTTGCGGGGCCCGGACATTCCGGGCAGGCCCGGCATGCCGGGCATCTTGCCGGTGGCCATCGAGTTCATCATCTTGCGGGCGTCGAAGAACTTGTTGACCAGGCCGTTGACATCGCTGACCCCGACCCCGGCGCCGCGGGCGATCCGGGCCCGGCGGGAGCCGTCGATGATCTTGGGATCGTCGCGCTCGGCCGGCGTCATCGAGTGGATGATCGCCTCGATCCGGTCGACATCCTTCTCGTCGATGCTGGCGAGCTGATCCTTCATCTCGCCCATGCCGGGCAGCATGCCGAAGATCTTGGACAGCGGGCCCATCTTGCGCACCATCTGCATCTGCTGCAGGAAATCCGCGAGCCCGAAGTCGCCGCCGCCCTTGGACGCCAGCTTGGCCGCGGCCTTGGCCGACTCCTCGGCGTCGAAGGTCTTCTCGGCCTGTTCGATCAGGGTGAGCATGTCGCCCATGCCGAGGATCCGGCTCGCCATCCGGTCCGGATGGAAGACGTCGAAATCCTTCAGCGCCTCACCGTTGGAGGCGAACATGATCGGGCTGCCGGTCACCCGGGCGATCGACAGCGCAGCACCACCACGGGCGTCGCCGTCCAGCTTGGTCAGCACGACGCCGTCGAAGCCGACGCCCTCGGCGAACGCGTTGGCCGTGTTGACCGCGTCCTGGCCGATCATCGCGTCGACGACGAACAACACCTCGTCGGGATTGACGGCGTCGCGGATGTCCGCGGCCTGCTGCATCAGCTCCGCATCGATGCCCAGCCGGCCGGCGGTGTCGACGATGACCACGTCGTACAGCCGGCGCTGGGCCTCGGCGATGGAGTCGCGGGCCACCGCGACGGGATCCCCCACGCCGTTGCCCGGCTCAGGGGCGAAGACGTGCACGCCGGCCCGCTGGCCGACGATCTGCAACTGGTTGACCGCGTTGGGGCGCTGGAGATCGGCCGCGACCAGCAGCGGCGAGTGGCCCTCACCCTTGAGCCAGAGCGCGAGCTTGCCGGCCAAGGTGGTCTTACCGGAGCCCTGCAGGCCGGCCAGCATGATCACCGTCGGCGGCCGCTTCGCGAACCGCAGCACCCGGGTCTCCCCGCCGAGGATGGCGACGAGTTCGTCGTTGACGATCTTGATGATCTGCTGGGCGGGGTTGAGCGCGCCGGAGATCTCCTCGACCCGGGCGCGTTCCTTGACCGCGTTCACGAACTCGCGCACCACGGAGAGGTTGACGTCAGCCTCGAGCAGCGCGATCCGGATCTCCCGGGCCGTGGCGTCGATGTCGGCGTCGGACAGCCGGCCCTTGCCGCGGAGGCTCTTGAACGTCGCCGCGAGGCGGTCTTGCAGGGTGTCGAACACAGCGGTCCTCAGGTTTCGGTCGTCGAACGGGCTCCGTTCAGCCTACTAATTCATGGCCTTCCGCTCGCACACGTGCGCTTAACCTCTGCCCGGCCGCTCAGCGTCAGAGGGCGGCCTGACGTTGCTCGCGGATTGCGTCCTCACCTTGTTGGTCGGTCAGGTGTCGGCGAGATCGCCGGCCAGGTAGGCCTCGTACGCGGGCAGGTCGAGCTGCCCGTGCCCGCTGAGGCCGATCACCACGACCTGTTCGGTGTCGTCGTCCCGCACCCGGCGAGCGGCGGCGGCCAGCGCATGCGAGGACTCCGGTGCCGGCACGATGCCCTGGGTCCGGGCGAACAGCACCCCCGCGGCGAACGAATCGCTCTGCCCGACCGCTTCGCCCTCGACGAGGCCGAGTTCGACGGTGTGGCTGAGCAGCGGCGCCATGCCGTGGTAGCGCAGCCCACCGGCGTGGATCGGGTCGGGGATGAAGTTCTGGCCGAGGGTGTGCATCTTGAGCAGCGGGGTCAGCCCGGCCAGGTCGCCGTGGTCGTAGCGGTACTCACCCTGGGTGATGGACGGGCAGGCCGTGGGTTCGGTCGCGATCACCCTGGTCGTGGAGGACCCGGTCACGACCTCGCGCAGGAAGGGGAAGGACAGTCCGGCCAGGTTCGACCCGCCGCCGGCACAGCCGATGACCAGATCGGCCCCGTCCTCGCCGGCGAGTCGCAGTTGTTCGATGGCCTCCTGACCGATCACGGTCTGGTGCAGCAGCACGTGATTGAGCACGCTGCCCAGCGCGTAGCGGGCCTTCGGATCCTTGCCCGCCACCTCGACCGCTTCGCTGACCGCGATACCGAGACTGCCGCTGGTGTCGGGATGCTCGGCGAGCACCGCCCGGCCCGACTCGGTGAGATCCGACGGGCTGGAGTGCACCGTGGCGCCGTAGACGTCCATCAGGTGCCGCCGGTAGGGCTTGGAGTCGTACGACGCCCGCACCTGCCAGATCTCCAGTTCGATGCCGAACATCGCGCAGGCGAAGGCCAGCGCGCTCCCCCACTGGCCGGCGCCGGTCTCGGTGGTCAGCTTGGTCACGCCGTCCAGATGGTTGAAGTACGCCTGGGCGACCGCCGAATTCGTCTTGTGGCTGCCGACCGGGCTGACGCCCTCGTACTTGCAGTAGATCCGCGCCTTGGTGTTCAGCGCCTGCTCGAAGCGGGTCGCCCGGATGAGCGGGGACGGACGCCAGGTGCGATAGATCTCGCGGATCGGCTCGGGGATCTCGATGTAGGCCTCGGTCGAACCCTCCTGGGCGATCAGCGCCGCCGGGAACAGCGCCGCCAGGTCGGACGGCTGGACCGGCTCCTTGGTCCCGGGATGCAGGTGGGGCGGCGGTGGCGTCGGCAGCTCCGCGGCGAGGTTGTACCAGTGGGTCGGCACCTCCACCGGGGCGATGACGGCGTTGGAGAGGGTGTCCGTGGCCATGAGATCTCCTGTGATCAGCGCCCGAGCGGCAATCGACATCTTGCCAAACATGCCGGCTGGGCGCGGGCGATCGGCAACCTGCATCTCGTCCGACGCTGATCGGAGCCATCCGGCCCCATCGATCACTTCTGTCACACTCCCCATCCGTTATTTACAAGGGAAAAGACCTTGTATTCGAAATGTGTGTTCGAGTAGAATCGAGAGCATGACTTTCGAGGGGGCGGCCGAGCTGACGCCGATCGACCATGCCCTCGCCGCGCTGGGTCACGACGTTCGATCATCTGATCAAGCTCGCCGGCGACGGCGGGCTCGGACGCCTCGACGGCCAGCGGGGTGGTCGGGTTCATGCAGGAGTTCGAACGGCTGCGGAATCGGTGGTCGTTGATCGACCACCAGACCATCGCCGCCGCGGAGCGGCTGGATCTGCCGACCGTCTTGTGTCAAGGGCAGATGCGGCGGGTGCTGACGTCGGTGTTGAGTCTGTCCAAAGGTGAAGCGGCCCGGCGGGTGCGGGCGGCGGAGGCGGTCGGGCCGCGGACGTCGATGCTCGGCGAACCGTTGGAGCCGGTGCGGCCGGTGCTGGCCGCCGCCCAACAGGCCGGTGAGGTGAGTGCGGAGAAGGTGGCGATCATCGAACGCGCCCTGGACAAGGTGGATCGGCGTGGCTTCGACCCGGCCGACATCGCCACCGGCGAGGCGCTGCTCACCGAACACGCGGTCGGTGTTTCCGCCCGAGGACCTGAAACTGCTCGCCGACCGGGTCGTGGACGCGATCGACCCCGACGGCACCGTGCCGAACGATCAACTGAACGAGGATCGGCGCTACTTCCATCTCCGGCCGACCCGGGACGGGGCCTATGTCGGGGACTTCCGGCTCACCGGCACCCTCGGCGCGAAACTGAAGACCCTGCTCGATCCATTGGCGAAACCCCGGGTCGATCCGTCCGGGGCGATCGATCGGCCGGACGCTATGGGCAGCGCAGCCACGACGCCCTGGAAGATCTGTGCGACCGGCTACTGCGGGCCGGCGACGTGCCGGACGCCGGCGGCATCCCGGCCACGGTGATCGTCACCATCGACGCCGACGTGGCAGGCGGGCGCGGCCGATCGACAACCTGCATCTCTTCCGACGCTGATCGGAAGCATCTAGCCCCATCGGTCACTTCTGTCATACTCCACATCCGTTGTTTACAAGGGAAAAGACCTTGTAATCGAAATTGTGTTCGAGTAGAATCGGAGCATGACCTTCGAGGGGACCGGCTGAGCTGACACCGATCGGCGCGTGCCCTCGCCGCGCTGGGGCACGACGTCTGAGCATCTGATCAAGCTGGCCGGCGACGGCGGGTTCGAGGGTTCGACGGTGTCGGGGTGGTCGGGTTCATGCAGGAGTTCGAACGGCTGCGGAATCAGTTGGTCGCTGATCGACCACCACCTCATCGGCGCCGCGGAGCGGCTGGATCTGCCGACCGTGCTTATGTCAGGGCAGCATGCGGCGGGTGTTGACGTCGGTGTTGAGTCTGTCGAAAGCGTGAGGCGGCCAGCCGGGTGCGGGCGGCGGAGGCTGTCGGGCCGCGGACCTCGATGCTCGGTGAACCGTCTGGAGCCGGTCCGGCCGGTGCTGGCCGCCGCCCAGCAGGCCGGTGAGGTGAGTACGGAGAAGGTGGCGATCATCGAACGCGCCCTCGACAAGGTCGACCGGCGCGGCTTCAACCCGGCCGACATCGCCACCGGAGAACAACTACTCACCGAACATGCGTCACTGTTTCCACCCGAAGACCTGCGAACTCCTCGCCGACAAAGTGGTGGATGCCATCGACCCCGACGGCACCCTGCCCAACGATCAGTTGAATAAGGATCGGCGCTACTTCCATCTCCACGCAACCCGCGACGGTGCCTACGTCGGGGACTTCCGGCTCACCGGCACCGCCGGCGCCAAACTGAAAACCCTGCTCGATCCGCTCGCGAAACCCCGGATCGATCCGTCCGGTGCGGTCGATAGCCGGACCTATGGGCAGCGCACCCATGACGCCCTCGAAGACGTGTGCGACCGGCAACTACGGGCCGGGGATGTGCCGGACGCCGGCGGCATCCCGGCCACGGTGATCGTCACCATCGACGCCGACGACCTGATCGACCGGGTCGGCCACGGCCGCACCGGCGACGGCACCCTCATCCCGACCGCGAAGCTGCTGCAGTTGGCCAACAACGCCGACATCATCCCCACCGTCCTCACCGCCACCGGAGCGGTCCTGGATCTGGGCCGGAGCCGGCGGATCGCCAGCCGGTCGCAGACCATGGCGTTGATCGCCCGCGACGGCGGCTGCTCCTTCCCCGGCTGCGCCCATCCGCCGCAATACTGCGAACGACACCACGTCCGGATTGGCGACGGCGGGCTGACGAAGAGCGAGAAGACACGCCTTTCGTCTTCGAGCCATCACAACGTCTGGCCGCGGCTCAGAGCGCAATCCCAGCGAGCGGAGCGAGCCATCAAAAGGGTCGACCGAGACCAGAAACCCATGATCAACACCCGAATCCAGGCCGAACTCAGCGGCCGAAAGCGGAGTGCGCCGAAACAAGCCCATCATCAGCTGAGGGACCGAATAGGCTGAATCGGTGCCAAAACGTCGTCAGCAGGAACGGATCTCCTGACCGAGGTCGAGGAATCACTTCGAGATCCGCATCCGATCCGGCTGTTGGGACTGGCGAGCGCGTTGCTGGCGGCAACCGAGCCGCAACCTGGCTCGCTCGACCGACGCCGCGGCGGGCCGAAACGGGCTGATCTGCCCAGTTGACGGACGCCTTCCTCGGCTCAGGCGACCGATCGATGCTCAATCTGGTGGCCGTCATGGCTCGGCTGCAGCCCGATCAATTGCTCCGGGCTCGAGTGATGCGCTCGGTGGACTCCGGTGAGCTGTTGCCCTGGGTCCGCGACCTGAGCGAGATGGCGGTGACCGCGGCTTGCGTGACGATCGACCGGCTGCGCGACACCGCCAACGTCGTCCTGGAGTGCCGGCTGGCCGAGAATGTCATGTGCGTCATCGTGCTGATCGACTTCAACCAGGGCTCGGTCGCGAAGGACGGCTTCATGATCGACGGGCAGATCAGCGACTACCAGCACCAAAGTTTGGTGCGACTCGCGCGGCCATGATTGAGCGCCGCAACCACCGGACTGGCGGCTCCTAGGCTGTGCCGCGTGCTGGATCTCCGCGTGGTGAGCTACGACCATCCCGACCCGGTCGCGCTCACCGAACTGGCACAGCGGTTCTACGTCCAGATCTATGGCAGTCCTGACGACTCCCCGTTCACGGTCGAGGAGTTCGCGCCGCCCCGGGGCACGTTCCTGGTCGGCTACCTCGACGGACATCCGGCCGCCATGGGCGGATGGCGATTCAGCACTGATGCTGTCGCGGGCGCCGCCCGGCCGGCGGAGATCAAGCGGATGTTCGTCCGCGAGGAGCTCCGGGGCCGCGGTCTGGCGCGGGAGATCCTGACCGCGTTGGAGATCAGCGCTCACGACGCCGGGGCCGACTGGATGATCTTGGAGACCGGCCAGCCGCAGGTTGCCGCCGTCGCCTTCTACCGAGCCTGCGGCTATGCCGCGGTCGACCGGTTCGGTCACTACGCCGACTCCCCCAAGGCCCTGCACCTCGGGAAACCGCTTCGGTAAGTTGGCTCTATGGCTGATACGAAGAAGATCGCTTTTCTGGTAGCGAGCGAGGGCATCGAAAAGGCCGAACTGGTGGAGCCGTGGGCCGCCGTGGAGGATGCCGGGCACGAGCCGGTGCTGCTCAGCCCGGAGGACGGCAAGGTCCAGCTGTTCGAGCATCTCGACAAGGCGAACACCCAGGCGGTCGACGTCACGGTCGCCGACGCGGATCTCGACGACTACGACGCACTGGTCCTGCCCGGCGGGGTGGCCAATCCGGACGCGCTGCGGATGGACAAGGACGCCGTGGCCTTCATCAGGGGCTTCGTCGAGTCGGGCAAACCGGTCGCCGCGATCTGCCACGCTGCCTGGACCCTGGTCGAAGCTGATGTCGTCCGCGGCAAGCGGCTCACCTCCTGGCCCAGCGTGCAGACCGACATCCGCAATGCCGGTGGCGAGTGGGTTGATGAGGAGGTCGTCGTCGACGGCAATCTGATCACCAGCCGCAAGCCCGATGATCTCCCGGCGTTCAATTCGGCACTGCTGGAAGCGATCAATCACAGCCTTTCGAGCGCCGCAGCGGCCCGCGGCTAGAAAGGCCTGATCCGGCCCTTCCCGGCCTCCCTCGCCGAGGTCTAGATTGACCACCGTGGGGGGAGTGGTGCGATCGCCCAGTCATGCGTTGGCGGTCCCGGCACCGATCGCGGACGTCACCGTCTGGGCCGTTGACCTTGATCAAGATCGACCGTCCCAGACCGCCTTTGATGATCTTGAACCGATCGAGCAGGCCCGTGCCGACCGGTTCGTCCGACGGGTCGACCGGCAGCGCTTTGTACAACGCCGCCTCGAGCTCCGACGACTACTCGGCGCCGAGATCGGGTGTGCAGCGGGCGAGATCCGGTTCGACGCCGGGCCTCACGGCAAGCCGTCCATCGGCTGGCCGCCGACCGACGTGCAGTTCAGCACCGCGTCGGCGGAGACGCTCGCGCTGATCGCGGTCGCGCGGGTGCCGGTCGGCGTCGACTGTGAACAGCTGCGGGCCGACCGGGTCAGCGCCGCCGCCGCGGAGATCTTTCTGACCACCCGCGAGTTCGACTCATGGTCGAGACTCAGTCGGCCGTCGAGAATCCTCGCGTTCTTCGTCGCCTGGACCCGCAAGGAGGCGTCGGTCAAGGCCAGTGGTCTGGGACTCGGGGGCTGCCCGCCGAACCAGCTGGATGTCACCTTCGAGCCGCCGGCCGATCTGGCCACTTTCCTTCCCAGAAAGGGATTCATCGCGTCACTGGCCACCGAGGCCGGCCCGCGGTGAGCGACCCGGTCAGCGTTTTCAACTGCTCGCCGTCGCAGACCAGGCTGTGGCTGCTCGAACAGTTGGGCCGCGGCGGACGATCGTTGGTGGTGCGCGCGCCCATGGTCCTGCCGGCCGAAGTTGATCATGACCGGGTGAGCGCTGCCGTGCAGGCGCTGATCGCCCGGCACGAGGCGCTGCGCACCACATTTGACGAGCTCGACGGCCGAGCGGTCCAACGGGTCCACCGGCCAGGCGACCTCCACTGCCCGGTCGAGGCGGTCGATCGTCGGTCGCCGGCCCTGACCGCGCCGTTTGATCTTCGTCGTGGACCGCTGATCCGGGCCCAGCTGATCAGGACCCAGCGACGGGCGCAGCTGATGTTGGCCTTCCACCACATCGTCGTCGACGGATGGTCGATCCAGGTCATCCACGACGACATCGCCGCGCTGATCGAAGGTCGGTCGCTCCCCGAGCTGCGCGTGCAATATGCGGACTTCGCCGGTTGGCAGTCAGCCCGGCTGCTGGATCTCGGTCCGGATCGACTCGGCTGGTGGCAGGAGCAGTTCGCCGACTTCTCGGTACCCGCACCGCTCTTCACCCGCCACGGCACAGACTCCAGCGTCCCCGGCGGCATCCGGCTGGCCCGCACGGTCGATGCCGAGCTGAGCGGGCGGATCCGCGACCTGGCTCGAGCGCGGGACGCCACCCCGTTCGCCGTGCTGCTCGCCGCCTTCGGGCTGGCGATCAGGACCCTGACCGGCCGCAGGGATCTGGTCGTCGGGTGTCCGGTCGCCGGCCGTACCCACTCCGATCTGGACGGGGTGGTCGGATTCTTCGTCAACACGCTGCCGATCCGGCTGCGCCTCGAAGAGGACACGTTCACCCAGCTCGTGGACCAGGTTCGCGAGCTGTCGGTGGAGGCGTTCGACCGACAAGACATCCCGTACGAGCAGATCAGCGCCGCAGTCCGACACGGCGAGGGCACTCGAGTCCAGGCGCAGGGCACACCGCTGTTCGAGGTGATGTTCAACTACCTGGAGGGCAAGGCGTTGCCCGACCGCAGTCGTACGCGCCGACCGGTGGGCACCGAGCAGGCGTCGGTCACCGGTGGCACCCACACCGACCTCGAGCTCTACGCACTGGACTTCGGCGATGAACTTCGGCTGGAACTGGTCTACGCCGACGGCACGGTCGATGCCGAGACTGCGCAGGATGTGCTCGACCTGATCATGAAGCTCCTCGGGGATCCCCAGCGCGCAGTCGCCGAGCGACCACCCGATCCGAGCCCGTCGGCACCCGAACCCGAGCACGGCAATCTCGTCGAGGCCTTTCTCGACGTCGCCGGCCGCAATGCCCGACGGCCGGCCGTCCATGACGGGATCCACCGCTGGAACTACGCGGAGCTGCGGGACCGCGCACTCGGGCTGGCGGCAACCGTGGGGGACGGGGCCGGTCGGCGGGTCGGAGTCCTCGCCCGGCACGACGCGTACGCGGTGTCCGCGATCGTCGGCACGCTCTGCGCGGGTGCGGCGTACGTACCGCTCGACCCACGGTGGCCGTTGGCGCGGTTGAGCGCGATCACCGACGACGCCGGCCTCGAGATGATCATGGTCGATCCAGCTCTGGACGAGCTCCGGTCCCGGCTCGCTGCGGCCAGACCCGGACTCGGCTGGATCGATGTGACCGAGCCCGCAGATCCCTGTCCGGTAAGGCCGATCGACCAGGACGCCCTCGCCTATCTGATCTACACCTCGGGCACCACGGGCCGTCCGAAGGGAGTGATGCAATCTCATGATCATGTTCTCGGCAACGCACTGACCTACGCATCGTCGATCGGGCTGTCCGGTGATGA
Organism: uncultured Actinomycetota bacterium; assembly: GCA_963765975.1. GTDB lineage: Bacteria > Actinomycetota > Actinomycetes > Propionibacteriales > Propionibacteriaceae > Microlunatus. Next base: position 22,549 of record CAVXYL010000016.1, read on the forward strand.
TCAGGTGTCCCTGCTGCCCGGACTCGGCACCGACGCCGGGGTGATGGATCTGTTCGGCGCGCTGTTGACCGGAGCCTGCCTGCACCCGATCGACCTGCAGCCGGGCGGGCCGTCTTCGGTCACCTTCGAGGAGCTGCCGGAGCTGATCACCGATCGCAGCATCACCGTGCTGCACTCGACTCCCTCGGTGTTCCGCCAACTGGTCGCCGAGCTCGATCGACACGACCAGCGACCGCCGCCGGGCTCTTTGGCCGCAGTGCGCGCGGTGGTTCTCGGCGGCGAGCCGGCCGTCCGGACCGATCTGGAGAGCTTCCAACGGCACACGCCGGCCGACGCAGTGCTGGTCAACGGCTACGGGCCCACCGAATCGACCGTGGCCCTACAGTTCTTCGCCGATCACCGCACCGCGCTGGTCGGCGAAGCGTTGCCGCTGGGCACGCCGGTCGCCGGGATGACGGTGAGCGTCCAGGCCAGTGACGGGACAGCTACCCCCACTGGAGAGGTCGGCGAGCTGGTACTCAACGGATCTCGGCTGGCGCTGGGATATTGGCACCAGCCCGACGACACGGCGCGGGCTTTCGCGGGCGGCCACTACCGGAGTGGCGATCTGGTCCGGGTGCGCGCCGACGGCGCGCTGGTCTTCGCCGGCCGCAACGATGATCAACTCAAGATACGCGGATACCGGATCGAGCCGTCGGAGATCGAGGCGGCCCTGCGGCGCCAGACCGGGGTGCTCGCGGCCGCGGTCACGGCCGGTGATCAGCTGACCGGCCATCTCGTGGTCGCACCCGGCTCGCAGCTGAGTCCGTCGCAGCTACGCCGCTCCCTCCGCCGCGCCCTGCCCGACGCAATGGTCCCCGCCCGCTTCGTCGCCGTCGACCGGCTGCCGCTGACCACCAGCGGCAAGGTCGACCGGCACGCTCTGGCCGGGCTCCTGTCTCGTCCCATTCGAGAACGGCCGGGGACGGCGCCGAGACGCTCGGCCGCCGAACAGGTCGTGGCCGATATCTGGGCCGAGGTGCTGGACGCCGACGAATCCGAGATCGGCTCCGCTGACACGTTCTTCGACTTCGGCGGACACTCGCTGCTGCTGACTCAGGTCGCCGCCCGGCTGGCCGACCGGCTGCGGGTCCGGGTGCCGTTGCGGGCGTTGTTCGACAACCCCCGGCTGCGCGAGTTGGCTGCCCGCGTCGAGGCTGAGCAGGGAGCGATCCAGCCGAACCCGAACGGTCAGCGCGGTGCCGAGCAGGCGATCCGGCCACGAACCAGGCCGGGGCCCTATCCTCTGTCGTCCGCGCAGGCGCGATTGTGGTTCATCGAGGAGCTCAGTCCCGGGCTCAGCACCTACACCATGACGACGACGATCCCGGTGCCGGCCGGCACGCCCGTCAGCCACGTGCAGTCGGCCCTGGACGAACTGCTGGCTCGGCACGAGTCCCTCCGGACCACCTTCTTGACCATCGAAGGGCAACCCCGGCAGCAGGTCGCCGCCACGCTCAGGCTCCGCGTCGGCGTCACCCAGGTCGGCGGCCTCGATCCTGCGGCACGCCGCCATCAGCCGGGAAGAAATCGCCCGGCAACTGGCGAGCACGGCGTTCGATCTGCGCCGTGGGCCGCTGATCCGGGCCCACTTCGTGGACAGCGGGCAGGCCGGCGGCTTCCTGTTCCTGGCCATTCATCACATCGTCGCCGACGGCTGGTCGTTGACCCTGCTGCGGCGGGAATGCGCGCTGCTGCTCGCGGCCCGGCGTGACGGGCGAGACTCGCCACTGCCGACGCTGCCGCTGCAGTACGCCGACTACGCGGTGTGGGAGTCACAGCTGCAGAGTCGAAGCTCGGCGATCGACTGGTGGGCCGGAGCGCTCGGTGGCGCGCCGCAGCGGATCGACCTGCCCACTGACCGCCCCCGGCCGGTCACTCCGACCTTCCGGGGCTCGCTGGCCTCCGTGCCATTGCCGGCCGACCTGGTCGCCAGCTGCCGCCGGCTCGCTCGCGCGCGCCAGACCACCCCGTTCACCGTCTATCTCGCCGCATTCGCGACGATCCTGCACCGCTGGTCGGGTCAACGCGACCTGGTGGTCGGCACCCCGGTCGCGGGACGCACCCGGGTCGAGACCGAGGACATCGTCGGGCTTTTCGTGAACTCGTTGCCGTTGCGGTTGCGCCCGGACCCGGATCTGCCGTTCGCGGATTTCCTGGACACGGTCCGCGAGGTCGTGACCGCGGCGCAGGAGCACCAGGAGGCGCCGCTGGAGGAGATCGTCCGCCGGGTGGCGCCGCAACGCAGGCTCGCGTACGCGCCCCTGTTCCAGGTCATGTTCGCGGTCGGCAGCGCCCGGGAGGAAGGTGGGGCGAGCGAGGTCACGCACACTTCGACGGCCAAGTTCGACCTGAGCATGACGGTCGACGACGGATCCGTCCCCACGATCTACCTCGAGTACGCCACCGATCTGTTCGACGAGGTGGCACCGCGATGCCTGCTTCAGGCGATGGTCACCCTGCTGGCCGCCGTCACAGCCGGCCCGGCCGCTGTTTTGGCCGAGCTGCCGCTGGGGCCCGAACCGGACATCGACATCACCGATGTCGCCGTTCCGCGCCGGCTCGCCCTGCCGCGCGGTTCGGGCATCGCGGTGGTCGGCGCGGGGTCGTCGACGAGCTACGACGACCTGCACGTGCTGGTCGGCCGGTTCGCCGCCCGGCTCGCCGACCACCACCTGGCAACCGGTTCGGTGATCGCCGTCGACCTGCCGCGGGGCGCCGAACTCGTCGCGGCCATCTGGGCGATCCGGGAGTCCGGAGGTGCCTTCCTGCTGCTCGATCCCCGGTGGCCGGACCGGCGTCGCCGGGAGCTCATCGACCGCGCGCAAGCCGCCTTCATCCTTGGGCCGGACACCGTCTGTCACCCTGACGGTGAACCTGACGTTCAGCTCAGCGGCGGGTACCTGGTGTCGACCTCGGGCTCCACCGGCCGACCCAAGATCGTCGCGGTCTCCGGGCGGGCGGTCGATGTCCAGGTCGCGGCGCTGGCCACGGCCTACGACCTCACCGAGCGGGACCGGGTGTTGCAGTTCGCCGCCCTGGGCTTCGACGTCGCCATCGAGGAGATCCTGCCCACGCTCGCGGTCGGCGCGACCATCGACTTCGGGCCGACCGATGCGCCACCGACCTTCGCCGAGCTCGACGAGCTCTGCGGTCCCGGTGGCGTCACCGTCCTCAACCTGCCGGCGAGCTACTGGCACGAGTGGGTCGGATACCTCGGCCAGCAGGGTCGAGGAGCGCCGGCCGGCTTGCGGTTGGTGATCACCGGCAGCGAGCCGGTGAGTACCCGTGCGGTGAGCCAGTGGCAGGCGCTCCGGCCCAGCAGCCGACTGCTGGCGGCGTACGGGACGAGCGAGACCACGATCACCAATGCGCTGTTCGTGCCCGAGGCCGATCGCGCGTGGAATGATCACGCCGGCGCGGACGAGGAGTGGGTGCCGATCGGTCGCGCGCTGCCGAACACGCGGGTGCTGGCCGTCGATCCCAACGGTCGGATCCTGCCACCCGGAGGCCTCGGCGAACTCGTCGTCGAAGGGGAATGTCTGGCGCTGGGCTATCGCGGCGAGCCCAAACTCACCCGCCGGCGATTCGTCCAGGGACCCGCCGGTCGCCGCCGCTACCTGACCGGAGACCTCGGCCGCATCCGGTTCGACGGCCAACTGGAGCTGATCGGTCGGCTCGACGACCAGCTCAAACTGGCGGGACACCGGATCGAGCTCGGTGAGATAGAAGCCGCGCTACTCCGGCAGCGGGGCGTCGGGGCCGCGACTGTGGCCGTTCGAACTGCGCCGGACGGACGGTCGAAACTCGTCGCGTACCTGGTGGCTGCCTCGGAGCCGCTCGACGTCGACCGGCTGCGGACCGCCCTGTTGGCCGAGCAGCCCGAGTATCTGGTGCCGGCCACCTTCGTGGTGCTGGACAGCCTGCCGCGCTCGGCCGGCGGCAAGCTCGATCGGTCACTGCTGCCCGAGCCACCCGAGCCGCCATCGGTGCCGTCCGGGCCGGCGCCGTCCGGACCGATCGAGCAACTGGTCGCCGGCATCTGGGCGAAGACGCTCCGTATCCCGCCCTCGGCGATCTCCACCGACAGCAACTTCTTCGATCTCGGTGGCGATTCCATCCTCAGCCTGCAGGTCGCGTGGCGGTTGGCAGAGCGGGGCTGGCCGGTCAGCCTGGCCGACCTGTTCGCCCACCAGACGGTCGGATCGCTCGCCGCCGCGCTGCCGACGGTCACCGCGGTCGCGGACCCTCCGGCGCCGGACGAGCCGGGCGACGGCGTGCCGCTGACTCCGATCCAGCGGTGGCAGTTCGGGCTCGGGTCCGGTCGCCCCGATCACGACAACCAGGCCGTCGTGCTGACTCTCGAGTCGACGGTCACGGTTGAGGCTGTGCGGGCTGCGCTGGCCGCGGTTGTCGTCACCCATGACGCATTGCGGCTGCGGTTCGACCTCACCGACGGGGATTGGCAGTCCCGCACCGACCCGGCGCCGGCCGAGCCGTACCTGACCGTCCATCCGCGCGGTGCCGACCTGTCCGCGGTGGCCGCCGGTGGCCATGCCGCTCTCGATCTGTCCACCGGACCGGTCTTCCGGGCCGAACTACTTCCGGGTTCGCCTGACCGGCTGCTGCTGATCGCCCACCATCTGGTGATCGACCTCGTCTCCTGGCAGATCATCATCTCCGACCTGTCGGCCGCCCTCGGCCAGCATCAGGCCGGCCACCCGCCTCAGCTGCCCCCGGTGCTGACCTCGTGGTCGACGTGGGCCCGGCGACTCAATGTCTGGGCGCACGGCGACGAGGCCGCCGAACAGGCTCGCTGGTGGCTGACCGGTGCCCCCGATCCGGCAGCCTGCCTGCGGCTGCCGGCCGGGCTTCCGACCGGCCTCGCTCGTGATGAGGACGTGGTTCGGGCCACCCTGGATGCGACGGACACGGCGCAGTTGCTCGGCGCCTTGCCGGCGCTGGACGCCCGGATCGACGAAGCACTGGTCGCGGCCGTCGCGCTGGCCGCGGCCACCACCGCCGACGGCCCCGTCCCGGCCGGGTCGTGGTTGCCGATCGATGTGGAAGGTCATGGTCGCGAGTCACTGGCGCCTGACCTCGATCTGTCGCGAACGGTCGGCTGGTTCACCACGCTGCGTCCGGTCGCGGTCCCCTTGCGGGAACCCATCGGCGAGGTTATGCGGGCGACCGTCGCAGCCCTCCGCGGCATGCCGCAGCACGGCCTCGCGTACGGCGCGGTGCGCTGGCTGCAGGCGGCGGATGACCCTCTGGCGTGCGCGCTCAGGCAGCAGCCGGGGGCCGAGGTGTCGGTCAACTATCTGGGTCGGTTGGACTCCGGTGTCACCGCCGGCTCCGAACTCGTGCGGCCCGGGGACCCGGCTCCAGGTCCGGCCCGCCATCCGGAGGCCGTCCGGCCGTACGCCCTCGATGTGGTCGCCGCCCTCCGCGAAAGTGAATTGGTGATCTGGCTGAGTCACGCCGGGGAGGCGCCGGGAATCGAGCTCGCCGAGGCGATCGCGTTGCGCTGCCTGACCCTGCTTCGGGAACTGGCCAGGGCCGAGCCGCCGGACGAGCCGGCCGAGTCCGTCGCCGGCCACCGGCTGACCCCGATGCAGGAAGCCATGCTCTACTCCCCCGAGGCGACCAGGGGTAGCGGCGTGTACGTGGAGCAGAGCGTGCTCGACCTCCCGGCCGGCACCGATCACCATGAACTGCGCCGGCGCTGGGAGCGAGCCGTCGGACGGCACGGCATCCTGCGTACCCGCTTCGTCGAGGACGCCGACGGCGTGCGGGTCCAGCAGGTGCTGCCTCGGGCGGCCCTGCCGTGGCGGGTCGTCGACTGGCGGCACCTGTCCCCGGACGAGGCCCAGCTCCGGCTGGACGGCCTGCTGGCCGAGGACCGGCGCCGCGGCTTCGCCATCGACAAACCGCCGTTGATGCGGCTGACCGTGATCCAACTGTCCGGCGGTGACCGGCTGGTCTGGAGTCATCACCACGCGCTGCTCGATGGCTGGAGCGCGACGGCGCTCCTCGAGGAGATCGCCGACCGGTCCGCCGAGCCGGTGCCGGTCCCGCCCTTCGGGGACTACCTGGACTGGCTGGACGCTCGCGACCCGGAGGCCGATCGCGGGTACTGGACCGCTCAGCTCGGCGAGCGGCCGGCTGCCTCGGCGCTGCCGGCGCACGATGTCGGCGCCGGCCAGCCGCGCGCTCGGGCACTCGCCCTGAGCCTGCCGGACCACGAACGCAAGGCGCTCGCCGAACGGGCCCGCTCGCTCCGAGTCGGTGTGGCCACCCTGGCTCACGCCGGCTGGGCGCTGGTGCTCGCCGAGTACCTCCGCAGCGACGACCTCACCTTCGGGGTGACCGCGTCGGGACGGCCCGTGGAGCTGTCGGGTGCCGACCGGATGATCGGGCTGTTCATCACGACGCACCCGGCTCGGGTGCGGATCCCGTCGGCGACACCGCTGGCGGCCTGGGCGGCCGAACTGGCCGCGCAGGAGTCGATCCGTCGCGAGCACGCGCATGCCGGGCTGGTGGCGATCGGTCGGTGGGCCGGAGTGCCCGCCGGATCGCCGCTGTTCGAATCGCTGCTCGTGGTGGAGAACTATCGCCCGCACGCCGGGCGTCCGGCACCCGGCGAGCCGGGCGTGGTCCGCGAGATCGGCGTCCGCGAAATCCCCGACGTGCCTCTCAGCGTGGTGGTGGCGCCCGACGTCGCGCTGAGCATCGTCTTCGACGCAAGGCGATTCGAGGCGGGCTGGATCGGCGATCTGCTGCAGGCGTTCCGGGCGACGCTGGCCGCGATCGTTGCCGCCCCGGACGACGCGCCGGTCTCAGATCTGCGGGTGCTGAAGGCACGGGTACGCGAGCGGGCGATCGCCGCGAACGGCGCCTCGCGCCCGCTGCCCGACCGCTCGCTCGGCGCCCAGTGGCGAGCCGCCGCTCGGGATCATGCGCGGTCCGTCGCGATCACCGGCCCCGACGGGCGTCCGGTCAGCTACGCCGAACTGGCTGCCGATGCCGATCGGGTGACCGCGCGACTTCTGGCGGCGGGGGCGCAGCCCGGCGATCTGATCGGCCTGGCCGGGCAGCGCTCGGCGGAACTGGTCGCCGCTGTCCTCGGCATCGTGCAGGCCGGCTGTGCCTACGTGCCGCTCGACCCCGCGTACCCCGACGACCGCCTCGACTTCATGATCAACGACACCGGGATGCGGCTGGCTCTCGCCGAACCCCACCTGTTCGACCGCCTCCCCAGCTCCCTGCACCTTCTCCCCCTCGCCTCCCGGGTCGCTGTCGCCGAAGTGCCAGTCGTGGAAACCGAGGAGGGCACGGCGGCACCGGCGTACGTGATCTATACGTCGGGGTCGACGGGACAACCGAAGGGGGTCATGGTGCCCCACCGGGCGGTGACCCGGCTGGTGATCAACACCGACTACTGCCGGCCGGGGCCCGGCGACGTGGTCGCGCTCGCGTCGACGTTCTCCTTCGACGCCTCGACGTTCGAGATCTGGGGCGCCCTGCTCAACGGTGCCCGGCTGGCACCGATCGACGCCGACACGATGCTCAGCCCGCGGTCGCTGGCCAAGGCACTCCATGATCATCAGGTGACGACGCTGTTCATCACCACCGCGGCCTTCAACGCCGTCGCCGGCGAGCAGCCGGACGCCTTCGCTTCGCTGTCGACGGTGATGTTCGGCGGCGAACGCGCCGATCCGCGGTCCGTCCGGCGGGTCCTCGACGCCGGCCCCCCGCGCCGACTGCTGCACGTCTACGGGCCGACCGAGGCGACCACCTTCTCGTCCTGGTACGAGGTCACCGAGGTGCCCGAGGGTGCCGGCACGGTGCCGATCGGCGGCCCGATCGCCAACACCGAACTGCTGATCCTCGATCGGCGCGGCGAGCCGGTGCCGGCCGGGGTCGAGGGCGAATTGTTCATCGGTGGGCCGGGGCTGGCGCTGGGCTACCTGAACGATGCCGAGTTGACTGCCCAGCGTTTCGTGCCGCACCCGTGGCAGCCCGACACGCAGGATCTATCGGACCGGCGACGTCGTGCTGCGGCGCAGCGGCGGGCCGATCGAGATCCGTGGGCGACTGGACGGCCAGGTCAAGATCAGAGGCTTCCGGATCGAGCCGGGCGAAGTCGAAGCGCAGTTGTGCGCAGCGCCGGGTGTCGCGGCTGCTGTGGTCGTGCCGCGACGGGAGAGCGACGAGGTGCACTTCCTGGCCGGGTACGCGGTGCCCGAGCCGGGAGCGCGGCTGGATCCGGGAGAGCTACGGATGTTCCTGCGCGACCGGTTGCCCGAGCACCTGGTGCCCGGCGCACTGATGATCATGGACGCCCTGCCGCTCAATCCGAACGGCAAGATCGACCGCGCCCGGTTGCCCGATCCCCGCACTGTTGATCAACTCCAGGATCAGCCGAGCACAGCGACCGAGGAGGCGATCGCTCGGATCTGGTCGGCCGTGCTCAAGATCGACAAGTCGGCGCTCGGCCGTGATCAGGACTTCTTCGACCTCGGCGGACATTCTCTGCTGCTGACCCAGGTCGCCTCCCGGCTGCGCACCGAACTGGAGGTGGAGGTGCCCCTGCGTTCCCTGTTCGGCGTCCGTCGGCTCGCCGACCTCGCCGCCCTGGTGGCCGGCTCCGAGCGGACCAGGTCGACCGGGATCGCTGTCCTCGATCGCGAAGCCCATCGCGCGGAGATCGATGATCATGGCCGGCTGGTGGTACCGCCGGCGTTGCGGGAACGGCTGACGGCGGGAGGATGATCATGAACCGGCACCAGCGGCATCGGCCGCGGATCGAACTGATCGAGTCCGACCGCGAACAGACACTGCTGATCGACGGCGGCCAGGCCATGCAGGCCTGGGAGACCGACCTGATGCACCGCTCCGCCGAGGTGCTCTGCGGCTACGGCTCACGCTTCCTCGAAGTCGGTCTGGGACTGGGCATCTCCGCGCTGCGGATCGCCGGCGCATCGACCACCACCCGCCATACCGTGGTCGAGAAGTACGCCCGGGTGATCGACTTCTTCACCGAACGGCACCCCGATGCCCCGCCGACGCTGGAGATCGTGCACGCCGACATCGTCGATCACGTCGACGTCCTCGAGCCGGCGAGCCTCGACGGCATCTTCTTCGACCCGTACTTCCCGCAGGAGATGCTGGACGACGTCGCCATGTGGAACCATCTGGTGCCGGCCCTGCGCCGTGCCCTGCGGGTCGGCGGTGCGCTGATCCCGTTCGCCACCACCAAACCGGTGCTGCGCTGGCAGTTCGCACCGTTCTTCGACCGGGTGATCTGCGAGCGCCGCCGGTTCGAGGCTTACGCCGGCACCAACTACATGACCACCAACGAGGGCTCCGCCTGGATCCAGACCTTCATCCGCACTGACTAGTGGTTGCGCAGGCGCTCGGCCCTGGCGTAGAGATAGCGCTGCTGGGGCACGCTGTTCGCTCGCCGAGCCGCTTCGAGGTACGCCGCATGCGCCTCCCCTTCATCACCGGACAACTCCAGCAGGTGCGCTCGCGCGGCGTGCAGTCGGTGATCACCGGCGATGCGCGGATCAGCGTCCAGAGCGGCGAGTCGCTCGAGGCCGGCACGTGGACCTTCGACCATCGCGATCGCGACCGCCTGATTGAGCCGGACCACCGGGTTGTCACCGAGCCGTAGCAGCGCCTGGTACAGCGCGGCGATCTGCGGCCAGTCGGTCTCCTCCGAGGTCGCGGCTTCGTCGTGCAGCGCGGCGATCGCGGCCTGCAACTGGTACGGCCCGACCGGTCCGCGTGGCAGGGCGTCGGTGATCAACGCCACCCCCTCAGCGATGGCGTCGGCGCGCCACAACCGGCGATCTTGGTCGGCCATGGCGATCAGCTCACCGTGTGGACCGGTGCGGGCCGGACGCCGCGCGTCGGTCAGCAACATCAACGCCAGCAGGCCGGAGATCTCGGCGTCGGCCGGCAACCGGGCTTGCAGCATCCGGGTCAGCCGGATCGCCTCAGCCGCCAGTTCGGTGCGCTGCAGAGTCAGTCCCGAGGTGGCCGCATAGCCCTCGTTGAAGATCAGATAGAGCACCCGGAGCACGGCCGCGAGTCGCCCGTCCCGCTCGTCAGCGGTGGGCATCCGAAACGTCAGTCCGCTGTCGGCGATGCTCTTCTTGGCCCGGGTGATCCGTCGGGTCATGGTCGATTCGTCGACCAGGAAGGCGTGCGCGATCTCGCTGGTCCGCAGACCGCCGACCGCGCGCAGGGTGAGGGCCACCTGCGAGGTCGGTGACAGCACCGGGTGGCAGCACAGGAACAGCAGGATCAGCGTGTCGTCGGCCTCGACCGGCTCGCGGTCGGCGGCCGGGCTGAACCACTCGTCGACGGGCGTTCGTTGCGCGATGACTCCCTCGCGTCGCCGGCGGGCCTGCTGGGCCCGCAACAGATCGGTCAGCCGGCGGGAGCCGACGGTGATCAGCCAGCCGCGCGGGTTGTCCGGGATCCCGTCCTCGGCCCACTGGAGCGCCGCGGCCAGGAGTGCCTCCTGGGTCGCGTCCTCGGCGGTGTCGAAGTGCCCGTAGCGCCGGACCAACGCACCGAGGACCTGCGGCGCGAGTTCGCGCAGCAGGTCCTCGATGGTCTGTCCGGGCACCACGGACTACTGCCCGAGTTCGTCGCTGCTCTCGACGACCGGCCGGACATCGGCGTACACGTTGGCCGCAACGTGCGCCGGGGCGGGGCAGGTCGCCAGCCGACCGGCGATCTCGTTGGCGCGGTCGAAGCTCTCGCACTCCACGACCCAGTAGCCGGCCAGTACCTCCTGCGTTTCGGCGTACGGGCCGTCGGTCACGAAGGGCACGCCGTCCTTGGCGCCGAACCGCCGGGTGTGGACCGGGGCGGCGAGCGCTCGGGTCTCGACCAGTTCCCCGGACTCCTCCAGCTCGGCGTTGAAGGCGGTCATGAACGCACCCATCGCCGCGAAATCCTCGCCCGACCAGGCCGGGGTTCCGGTGTCGATGCCGGCCATCCCGTCGTAGTCCTGCTGCGACCCGTAGGTCAAGATCATGTACTTCATTGCCGCGTCCTCTCTCTACGGGCACCCGCTTGGTGCCGCTCGACCGAGACGTCGAAGCCGGGCTCGACTTCCGGACATGGCGTCGAAAGTTTCTGGCCGGACGGCTAGAGCACAGGTTAGGCGACCTGGAACGACCGCTTGGCCAGACCCATCTGGAAGTCGTCGATGATGATCTTCGGGCGCCGCGGTGGGGTCGCTGGCCGCGCCGAAGGTGACGAACATCGGCGTGTAGTGCTCGACGGTGGGGTGGGCGTACGGCATGCCCGGGGCCCGGTGGAAGTCGGCCAGGGTGTCGACGGCGCCGACGGCCAGCGCCTCGGCTGCCCAGGCGTCGAAGTCGCGCGACCAGCCCGGGACCACGTTGTGCTCCCAACTGTCCCGCCCCAGGAAGGGCAGGCCGTGGGTCATGTAGCCGGAGCCGATGATCAACACGCCCTGCTCGCGCAGCGGACGGAGCTTCTCACCGATCATGAACAGCCGATCCGGGTCGTGCGTGGGCATGCTCAACTGCAGCACCGGCACGTCCGCGTACGGGTACATCACCTTCAGCGGCACCCAGGCTCCGTGGTCGAGTCCGCGGCTGGGGTGCTCGTGCACCGTTTCCCCGTCGGACAGCAGGGCGGTGACCTGACCGGCCAGCGCCGAAGCATCAGGCGTGGCGTAGCTCATCTCGAAGTAGCGGCGTCCGAAGCCGCTGAAGTCATAGACCAGGGGCGTCCCGACCTCCGGCGCCGAGATCATCAACGGCGCGGACTCCCAGTGCGCGCTGACGATCAGGATCGCGGTCGGCTTGGGCAGCGACAACGACCAGGCGAACAACTGGTCCATCCAGTGGGCGTCGTTGAAGACCGGCGGCGCTCCGTGGCTCAGGTAGAGCGCCGGCATCGGGCCGTACTCGGGCGTCCAGCGCTGATGGTCGCGGCTCTTCGGCGCGGAGGTCGCCACGAAGGCGTCGAAGGCGGCACCCTCGACGGGCGGATGCAGAATGCTGGTCACGGTGATCGATCCCTCACGAGTCTGATTGATATTTCAACTATTCTACTGCGCGGGTGCTGATTTGCCCACTCGCGATCACCATCGACCGTAGACTGCGGCCGTGACGAGGCCGCCGTGGGGCCGGTGACCTACCAGGTGTTCGGGCCGCAGACGATCGTCGTCGACGGCGCGGAGCACCGGCTGACCCAGCGCCGGGAACGCACCCTGCTCGGCCTCCTGGTGGCCGGACACGGCCAGGCCATCTCGGCCGGCCGGCTGATCGAGGAGCTGTGGGAGGGCGAGCCGCCACCCAGCGCCAGCACGTCGCTCCAGGTGGCCATCTCCAGGATTCGCCGGATCACCGATGCCGACCGCGCCGCCCGGACGCCCGCCACCCACCTGATCAGCCTCGCCGACGGGTACGCGATCCGGGCCGCGAGCGATGAGGTGGACGTCTGGCAGTTCGAGACCGACGCGCGGGCCGCGCTGGCCGCCGGCGCCGCAGGAATGCGTGAGCCGGAGCGAGACCGCGCTGGCCCGGTGGCGGGGCGCGCCCTACGCCGACTGCGCGGACACCGAGTGGGTACGAGCCGAGGTCGAACGGCTCGACGAGCTCCGGCTGAGTCTGATCGAGGCGCGGTCGGCCGCGCTGCTGGCCCTCGGACATCCCGATCGCGTCGCCACCGAAGTACGTCCGCTCGCCGAGCAGCACCCGTTCCGGGAGCACCTCTGGTCGCTGCTCGCCCTCGCCCAGTACCAGACACTTCGGCAGGCCGACGCCCTGGCCACGCTGCGCACCCTGCGGGCACGGCTGGACGAGGACCTGGGCGTCGATCCGAGCCCGGAGGTGCAGCACCTGGAGCGGGACCTGCTGCAGCAGTCGCCCCACGCGCCGCGGCGACCCGGGTCGAGTTGTCCTCGGCCGCACCCGCCCCGCCGGCCGGCGTTCGCGGCCCCGAACTGGTCGGCCGCGCCGATTCGCTGCGCACCCTGAGCCAAGGCGGTCGATCGGCTGCTGGCCGGTGTCGGCGGCACCATGATCATCTCCGGCGAGGCGGGCATCGGCAAGTCCCGGCTGGCCGCGTCGGCCGCAGCGGCCGCGGAGTCCCGCGGGATCAGCGTGCTGGTCGGACGATGCCACGAGGCCGACGTGGCGCCGGCCTACTGGCCGTGGCTGCCGGTGCTGCGAGAGTTGGCCGATGACTCGGCTCCCGCCGAAGTGATGGCGCTGCTGCGGCACCGATTCCGGCTCGGAGCCGATCGACGCCGGCGCCGCCGCGCTGCGGACCTACGACGCCGTCACCCGGCTGATCTGCGCCGCGGCTCGCCGTCGTCCGCTGCTGGTGATCTTGGAGGACCTGCACTGGGCCGACACGTCCTCGCTGCGGCTGTTGTCGTACGCCGCCGAATCGCTCAACGCACCGGTCTTGATCATCATCACCCGGCGGACGGCCGACGTCCGGGTCAGCGACGCCTTGACCTCGACCCTGGCCAGCCTGGCCCGCAACGGCGCGGAACGGATTCGCCTGGACGGTCTCGGGCCGGCCGAGGTCTCGGAGTTGTTGTCCCGCGAGATCGACGACCCCGCGCCCGCACTCGCCGGCGTGGTCACCGCGCGCACCGAGGGCAACCCGTTCTTCGTCCTCGAACTGGGCCGGCTGCTCCGGGCCCGCGGCGTCAGCGATGCGGCCGAAGCCGCTCAGATCGCCGTACCGGAAGGAATCGCGGATGTCCTTCGGCTGCGGCTCGGTCGGCTCGAGCCGCGGGCGCGGGCGCGGCACATTTTGGCGATCGCCGCGGTTGCCGGTCGGGCCGTCGACCCACGGTTGATCATGACGGTCTCGCGGCACCTCGATGGCCGGGGGTGCTGGACGTCCTGGACACCGCCACGGCCGCCGGCCTGCTGTCCGAGGTCGGTGCAGGGCTACCAGTTCTCCCACGCGCTGGTCCGCGAGACGATCTACGCCGACTGCCCGGCCGGGCGCCGCACCCAGTTGCACGCCGAGGTCGCGGATGCCTTGCAGAGCAGGCTCATCGCGGATCCGGAGCTGCGGACCGAGGTCGCCCATCACTTCTGGCTGGCCGCTCCGCTCGATCCGGCGTATGCGACGAAGGCGGTCGAGCACCTCCGCGCTGCCGCCCGGACGGCCGACGCGCGAAACGCCTTCGACGAGTCCACGGCCCTGTGGGCCCAGGCGCTCGCGGCCGTCGGCGATGACCGGCCGGGACGATCGACTGGAGCGCTATGGCCTGCTGGTCGCGCTGTCGATCGCCGAGCTCCGGGTGAGCGAGATGGCCGGAGCCCGTGATCATGTCGCGGAGGCGGTGGAGATCGCTCAGGCCTTGCAGCGTTGGGATCTCGTCGCCGAGGCCGCCACCGCACTGACCGGGGCCGGGGTCTGGAGCTGGCGCGAGTTCGGGACCACCGACGAGACCATGATCAACGGCCTTGGAGGAATGCCTGACCCGACTCCCCGACGGTGCGCTGGCCGCGCAGGTGTTGGCCTGCCTGCAGATGGAGGACTACTACGGCCGCCGGGTCGCCGAGGCGGACGCGTACGGCCGGCGCTCGGTGCAGATGGCGCGGGAGACCGGCGATCCGCTGGTGCTGCTGCAGGTACTGCTCGTCCGTGGCCTGGCCACGTACGCACCGGGCACCCACGAGGAGCGCCTCGCGATGGCCGAGGAGATGCTGAGCGCTGCCGCTGCCCGGCGAGTCCGAGGTGAGCGTGCTCTGGCAGTACGGCTCGGCGCTGCAGCAGGCCGCACGATCCGACGAGGCCGAGATGATCATGGAGCGCTGTCAGGCCGTGGCCAACCGGCTGCGGCACACCGGTGCCGACATCCCACTCGCCTGGTGGTGGTTCATGATCGCGGTGAAGTCCGATGCGCCGGACCGTCGGCAGATCGGTGAGGCCGCCCTCGACCTCCACCGGCGCAGCACCGTGGTCGCGATGGACGAACTGGTCGGGATCTTCGCGGTGCGCAGCGCGGAGCCCGGGACGCCGGTCCCGGTCGATGTCGTCAGTCGCGCGCGAAGCAGTCTGAGCGCCGGATATCGCGCGCTGATCGCGTACGCGATGGTCGAGGCCGGCGAGGTCGAAGGCGCACTGTCGATCATGGGCCCCGACGCCGCCGAGGAGGCGCGGGACTATGGCTCGCTGGCCTCGGACTGCCTGCGGGCCGGGGTCTACGCGGCCGGTGGGCAACTCCCCCAGCTCGGTGAATCGCTCCGCCGGATCAGGCCGTGGAGCGGCGATGTCGTCACCTACGGCACCGTTGATCATCTGGGGGCGGTCGACTTCTTCATCGCGCTCGGCCTGGTCGCTCTTGATGATCATGATGGGGCCCGGACGCACGCACTGGCGGCCGCTCGAGCTGTGCGACCGGGTCGGCAACGTGCCCTGGGCGAGGCGAGCTCGAGAACTGCTTACCGCGCTGCGATAAGTCGGCGGCAAGCGGGCCGTAAGCGAGCCCGCCCAGTCTGGTCGACATGAGCATCGACTTCATCGCACTCGACCGACACCGTTTCGGTCCACCCGCACCGCGCCCTGGATGAACTCCGCGGCACCGTCGCCGGCCAGGTCTACGCCCCCGGCGATCCCGACTGGGACCGCGTCCGCACCCCGTGGGCGCTCGCGGTCGAACAGACCCCGCTCGCCGTCGTCGAGGTGGCCGACGCCGAGGACGTCCGGCACGCCGTTCGCTGGGCCGTGCGCCATGACCGGCAGGTCACCGCGCAGCCGGTCGGCCACGGGGCGAGCAACTCCTTCGCCCAGGTGCTCCTGCTGCGCACCCGGGCGCTGAACTCCATCACGATCGACCTGGCGGCGGGCACCGCGACGGTGGGCGCCGGGGTCAAGGCCGGCGAGTTGCTGGCTGCCCTGGACGGCACCGGCCTGACCTTCCTGGCCGGGAGCAACCCCGACCCCACCGTGGTCGGCATGACGATCACCGGCGGGATGAGCTGGTTCGGTCGCAAGTACGGCCTGGCCGCGAATCCGTGGTGTCGTTCGAGTTGGTCGACGCCTACGGGCGGCTCCGCCGGGTCAGCCCGACCGAGGACCCGGAGCTGTTCTGGGCCGTCCGGGGCGGTGGCGGCGACTTCGGCATCATCACCGCGCTGGAGCTGCGGCTGATGCCCGGCTTCCAGCTCTACGGCGGGCGGCTGCTCTGGCCGGTCGAGCAGATGCCCGAGGTGCTGCGGCGTTCCGCACCGTCACCGCCACGGCGCCGGACGAGCTGACGGTGTGGTACCACACCTACCAGTTCCCGCCGGCGCCCGAGGTGCCCGAACCCCTACGCGGCCAGGCTTTCGCCTCCGTCGCCGTCGCCTATCTCGGTGACGCTGAGGCCGCCGAAGAGCTGCTGGCGCCTTTCCGGTCGGTCCCCGGGATGGTCATGGATCTGCTGGGCCCGGTGGCGATGAAGGACCTCGGCAGCATCGCCGCCGAACCGACCGAGCCGATGCCGTCGATCGAGCACTCGATGTTCCTCGACGATCTCGGCGATGAGGTGATCGCTCGGCTGACGTCGATCGCCGGCGCCGGCAGCCGGTCGCCACTGGCCGTGCTGCAGATCCGGCACCTCGGCGGCGCCTTCCGGCAGGCGCGTGCTGATCATGGTGCCTGCGGCCACGTCGACGAGCCGTACCTGATGTTCGCCATGGGTGTGCCCGCCGTCCCGGAACTGGCGCTGGCGATCGCCGGCACGTTCGACCGCCTCGACGAGGCGATGATCGGCCACACGCAACGGCCGGACGGTGCCGAACTTCCTCGGCGCCCACGGCGACGTCAAGCGCGCCTGGTCGCCCGAGACCCGGGCGCGGCTGAGCAAGATCAAGTCCGACGTCGATCCCATGTCGACGATCCGCAGCAACCGACCCGTCCACGCCTGAACCATCACACCATCCACCACCCACCGAGAAAGAAGATGATCATGACCACCGAGACCCTCGACCAGCCCGCCAGCCGGCGCACCCATCGGGCGATCAACCCGTGGACCTGGCAAGATCAACTGGGCTACTCCCAGGCCGTGCTGGTCAGCCAGCCGAAGCAGACGCTCTACGTCGCCGGGCAGTGCGCCGTCGACGCCGCCGGCACCCCGGTGTCGCCCGGCGACATGGCCGGCCAGGTCGCCCAGGTCGCCGACAACATCGAGACGGTGCTGACCGCGGCCGGCATGACCTTCGGTGATGTGGTGCGCTACGACGTCTACACCACCGACCTGAACGCCTACTTCGGCGCGGCCGGCATCCTCGTCTCCCGCTTCGCCGCGGCCGGCAACATCCCCGCCGGTGGCATCTGCACCCAGGTCCAGTCCCTGGCCATGCCCACCCTGATGGTCGAGGTGACCGTCACCGCCGCTCGCTGACAGCCTGGCTGTTCTGGCGTTGGCCGTAATCGTGTCCTGAGCCTGTCGAAGGACCGTCATCCTGCCCTTCGACAGGCTCAGGGCGCGTTCGAAGCGTTCCCGCGGGAACGCCACCCCCGTGGGCAGGGTACGCCAAGCGCAGTTACCAGCGGTCGTGGATGCTGGCCCGCAGTCGACGGTCGTAGAGGTCGGTCACGGCGGTCAGGAACTCTTCCGGCAACGCCGGCAGCTCCCCGGCCGCGGCATTCGCCCGCGCCTGATCGACCGACCGGGCGCCGGGGATCACCGTGGTCACCCCGGGCTGCTGGACCACCCAGGCCAGCGCGGCCTGGGCGGGGGTCACCGCCGCCCCGAGATGATCACGAACGAGCCCGGTGAACTCCCGCGCCGCCGCGACCCCGGTCTCGTAGTCGACGCCGGAGAAGGTCTCGCCGGCGTCGAAGGCCTCGCCGTGCCGGTTGTACTGGCGATGATCATTCGGCGCGAACTGGGTCGTCTCCGAATACCGCCCGCTCAGCAGGCCGCTGGCCAACGGCACCCGGGCGATGATGCCGACCCCGGCCTGTTGCGCCGCCGGCAGCACGTACTCCAGCGGCTTCTGGCGGAAGGCGTTCAGGATGATCTGCACCGTCGCGGTGCCCGCGCCGGGAGATGGCGGTGAGCGCTTCGTCGCAGGTCTCGACGCTCACCCCGTACGCCGCGATGGCTCCTTCGGCGACCAGCGTGTCCAGCGCGTCGTAGACCTGGTCGTGGGAGTAGACCGAGGTCGGCGGGCAGTGCAGCTGCACGAGATCGAGCTGGTCGACGAGGAGATTGCGCCGGGACCGATCGGTCCAGGCGTGGAAGTTGGGGAGCGTGTAGTTCTCCGGTCGCTGTTCCACCCGGCGGCCCATCTTGGTCGCGACCGTGACCACCAGATCGGACTGATCGGCCAGGTAACGCCCGATCAGCTGCTCGCTGCGACCGTCGCCGTACACGTCCGCGGTGTCGAAGAAGCTGACCCCGGCCTCGACCGCGGCGTCCAGCACCCTCATCGCCTCCGGCTCGCTGACCTCACCCCAGTCCGCGCCCAGCTGCCAGGTTCCCTGCCCGACGACCGAGACCGGTCGCTCGGTCCGGCCCAGCACCCGTTCCGGTAACACGTCTAGACCGCCGGCTCGAGGAGCGCGTCGACGAAGATCTCGGCGTCGAAGGGAGCCAGATCATCCGCGCCCTCGCCGAGTCCCACCAACTTCACCGGTACGCCGAGCTCACGCTGCACCTGCACCACAATGCCTCCTTTGGCCGATCCGTCGAGCTTCGTCAGCACGATCCCCGTCACATCGACCACCTCGGCGAAGATCCGGGCCTGGGTCAAGCCGTTCTGGCCGGTGGTCGCGTCCAGCACCAGCAGCACCTCGCCGACCGGGGCCTGCCGCTCGATGACCCGCTTCACCTTGCCCAGCTCATCCATCAGCCCGGTCTTGGTGTGCAGCCGTCCGGCCGTGTCGATCAGCACCACGTCGACCTCCTGCTCGATGCCGGCCTTGACCGCCTCGAACGCGACGCTGGCCGGATCGGCCCCCTCGGCGCCGCGTACGGTCGGCACCCCGACCCGGCTGCCCCAGGTCTCGAGCTGATCGGCAGCCGCCGCACGGAACGTGTCAGCGGCCCCCAGCAGCACGTCCTTGTCCTCGGCGACCAGGACCCGGGCGAGCTTGCCCACCGTGGTCGTCTTGCCGGTCCCGTTCACGCCGACCACCAGCACGACGGCCGGGAATTCACCCCGATCGGTGTGCAGGGTGCGATCGAACGTCGGATCCACCAGCTTGATCAACTCGGCCCGCAGGATGGCCTTGGCCTTCGCCGGTTCGGCGATGCCCTCGACGCGGAGCTTGGTCCGCAGCGAATCGACGAGTTCGGTGGCCGGGGCCACACCGAGATCGGAGGTGATCAGGATCTCTTCGAACTCGTCCCAGGTGTCGTCGTCGATCCGGTCCCGGCTGATCAACATCAACAGCCCGCGACTCAGCGGCGCTGTCGGAGCCCGCCAGTCGCCGCCGCAGCCGGGCCAGCCGGCTCTCCGCGGCCTCCGGCCGCTCGATGGACGGCGCCTCCGGCTCGACCAGCGCCGGTTCGGTGACCTCGAGCGACGCACGCGGTCGCTCGGCGACGTCAACCGAGGATCCGTCGTCGTCTCCCGCGTCCTGGGCCGGCTGGCTGATGACCGGAGGCGTCGGCTCGTTGGGGATCTCGAGCTTCTGCCGACCGGGCAGCGCCGAGCGACGACGCCGAACCGCGAGGAAACCGACGAAGAAGAACGCCAGCAGAATGATGACGCCGGAGATGATCCAGAGGGTCGTTTGATCCACCGGCTCATCCTAGGGTCGAACTCGACGGCCCCAGACCAGCGACCATCGGCATCCGCGCCGAGCGAATCGCTCAGCGGTGGAGCGTCGACTCGATCAGCTTGACGAAGCGCGCCGGCGGCTGACCGTCACCGTTGAGGTGCTGAGCGGCCCGCCTGATCCGCCGGGCGATCTTCGGAGCGCGCCGCTTGCCGCGACCCTCGATTCCGACGAGCACGAGGCCGACGACGCCGACGGCGAGGAGGAGAACGGTGATCATGGCGACGAGGATGGACGTCACGAGAGGTGCCTTTCAGACAGTCATCGGGGAAAGGAACTGTCTTGCAGCTTTGCGGGTGGGGCGGTCCTACCGGAGGAACAGTTCGTGGCCTCATTTTGTCAGCCCGGACACCGGTTCTGGCTTGGTTGGACGCCGCCGGTAGCTCTCGATTCGGTCACGTTCGCACCCTCAGGCGACCGACTCGATCTCCCGGAGTCTCTGGGAGATCACGGCCGAGACCCCGTCGCCGCGCATCGTCACGCCGTAGAGCGCGTCGGCGATCTCCATCGTGCGCTTCTGATGGGTGATCACCAGCAGTTGGCTGCTCGCCCGCAACTCCTCGTAGATCTCCAGCAGCCGCCCGAGATTGGTGTCGTCGAGCGCGGCCTCGACCTCGTCGAGGATGTAGAACGGGCTGGGCCGGGCGATGAACAGCGCGATCAGGAACGCCACCGCGACCAGGGATCGCTCGCCGCCGGACAGCAGTGACAGCCGCTTGATCTTCTTGCCGGGCGGCCGCGCCTCGACGTCGACACCGGTCGTCAACCAGTCGCCCGGTTCGGTCAGCACCAATCGGCCCTCGCCGCCGGGGAACAGCCGCGCGAACACCCGCTCGAACGCCTGCTCGACATCCGCGAACGCCTCGGCGAAGACCTGCTCGACGCGGTTGTCCACCTCCTCGATGATGTCCAACAGGTCCTTGCGGGTGCGGCGAAGATCGTCGAGTTGTTCGGAGAGGAACTTGTGCCGCTCCTCCATCGCATCGAACTCCTCCAGCGCGAGCGGATTGACCCGACCCAGCACCCCCAGCGACCGTTCGGCGATCCGCAGCCGCTTCTGCTGCTGTTCCCGCACGTACGCCACCGGCTCCGGTTGTTCGTCGTCCTCGGTGAGCGCGCTGCCGTCCTCGCGGGTGAGCACCGGGACGAGCCGATCCGGCCCGTAGTCGGCGACCAGCGCCTCCGGCTCCAGGCCCAGCTCGGCCATCGCCTTCTCGACCAGGGTGCCGACCCGCATCTGCTGCTCGGCCCGGGCGATCTCATCACGATGCACGGCGTCCACCAGCGACTCGAATTCCGAGGTCAGCGTCCGCACCGCGGCGCGCGCGGCGCTGAGTCCGGCCTCGGCCTCGGTCCGCGCCGACTCGGCCTGCGCCCGCTCGCTCGCCGCCGCGGCCAACGAGGTCTCGACCAGCCCGGCCAGGTACTGGGCGCCGGCGTGGACGGCCGCAGCGGTCCGCGCCTCGCGGAGCAGCCGCTCCCGCCGCGCCGTCGCCCTGACTCTGGCCTGCCGCTCATTCTCGGCGGCCCGGCGCAACGCCTCCGCCCGTCCGGAGAGCGCGCGCGCCCGCTCCTCCAAGGTGCGCAGCGCGAGCCGGGCGTCCATCTCGGCCGCCCGGGCCAGCCGGGCCTGCTCCGCGAGCCGATCCCGATCGGCCGGGTCCGGCTCGGCATCGTCGACCGTGTCCCCGGCCAGCTCCAACCGGTGCTCGAGATCGGCCAAGCCGTCGACGTCGCGGTCCCGCGCTTGTTCGGCCTGCACGATCGCCTGCCGCAACCGATCAGACTCGCCCCGGGCCGACCGGGCGGTGGAACTCAGCTGGCCGAGTTCCTCGGCCAGCGCGGCCATCGCGGCGTCCGACTCGTGCAGCCGGGCCAGCGCCACGTCGACCCGGTTCGCGGCCTCGCGATGTTGCTCGTCCAGTTGGCTCTGGGCGAACCGCAGCCGCTCGCAGCTGTGGTTCGCCGCGGCCAACCGCTGCTCGGCGTCGTCGATGGCGGCCTGGACCTCGATCAGGCTGGGCTGCGCCGACGAGCCGCCGGCCGCGAAATGCGTGCTCAGGACGTCCCCGTCGCGGGTGACCGCGACGACATCCGGCAGCGCGGCGACCAGCGACTGCGCGGCCGGCAGATCCTCGACCACGGCGACCTTGCGCAACACCCGGCGTACGGCCCCGGTCAGCTCGGTCGGCACCTCGACGACGTCGATCGCATAGCGCGCGGTGGCCGGCAGCGTCGGCCATTCGCCGATCGGCTCCGGATCCGTGCCGCCCAGCAGGAGGCCGGCCCGGCCCAGATCCTCGGACTTGAGATGGCCGAACGCGCCGACCGCGGCATCGAGCCCGACCACGGCCACCGCGTCCGCGGCCGACCCGAAGGCCGCGGCGACCGCCCTCTCGTAGGTCGCTTCGACGCTGACGAGCACCGCGACCGAACCCAGCAGGCCGTCGAGCTGGTCCGTGGCGGCGAGCAGCGCCGACGAGGCGTCCTTGCGATTCAGGCCGACGTGCAGCGCCTCGACCCGAGCGGCCAGTGCGGCTCGGTCCTGCGCGGCGGCGAGCTCCTCCCGCCGCAGCTCAGCCAGTTGTTCGTCCAGCGCGGCCAGTTCGGCGACGGCCTGTTCGTGCTCGGTGTCCAGGCCGAGCTCGCCCGCATCGAGGCCGGCCACCTTCGTCTCCAGGGCCGTGAACGCCCGGGCGGCCTGCTCGGCCCGCTCGGCCGCCTGCTCGCTCGAGGAGGTCAGCCGGCCGATCTCGGCCGCCGCCGCCTCCGCCCGGCTGCGCAGCGAGTTGACCTGGCCGATCAGCCGGGCCAGACCCTCGCGCCGGTCGGCCGCGGCCCGGACCAGCGCGGCCAGCCGGGCCTCCTCGACCGCGATGCGCCTCCTCGCGGTCGGCGCGATGGGCACTGGCTTCCTCAAGGGCTCGCGCCTTCGCGGCGACCTGGACCGACAGTTCGCGTTCCTGAGCACCGACCGAATCGGCCTCACGATCGAGTTCGGCGGGATCACGGCCGGTGCGCAGCTCGCCGGGATCGTCGTCGGCATTGCGCATCCGCTCCCGGGCGATCGACATGGTCGTCGACACCCGCTCCCGCAGGGCGGCCAGCGAATACCAGGTCTCCTGCGCCGTGGTCAGCCTCGGCACGCCCTGGCGTACGGTCTCCTCGGCTTCGATCTCGGTCTGGCGAGCCTGAGCCAGCGTCGCCTCCAGCGCCAACCGCCGATCCTTCATCGCCTGCTCGTCGGCGACGTCGGCCTCCAGCGCCAGCGTCGCCTGGACCAGGTCGTCGGCCAGCAGCCGGGACCGGGCATCGCGGACCTCGGCCTGGATGACCGCGGCCTTCCGCGCCACCTCGGCCTGCCGGCCGAGGGGCTTGAGCTGGCGACGGATCTCGGTGATCAGATCCGAGAGTCGATTGAGGTTGCCTTCGCACGCCTCGAGCTTGCGGAGGGCCTTCTCCTTGCGCTTGCGATGCTTGAGCACCCCGGCGGCTTCCTCGATGAAGCCGCGGCGGCCCTCCGGCGTGGCCTGCAGGATCGAATCCAGCTGGCCCTGGCCGACGATGACGTGCATCTCCCGGCCGATGCCGGAGTCACTCAGCAGTTCCTGCACATCCAGCAGCCGCACGTGCTGGGAGTTGATCGCGTATTCCGAGCCGCCGTTGCGGAACATGGTCCGGGAGATCGTCACCTCGGAGTAGTCGATCGGCAGCGCTCCGTCGGAGTTGTCGATCGTCAGCACGACCTCGGCGCGGCCCAGCGGCGCCCGTCCTGAGGTGCCGGCGAAGATGACGTCTTCCATCTTGCCGCCGCGCAGCGACTTGGCGCCCTGCTCGCCCATCACCCAGCTCAGCGCGTCGACGACATTGGACTTCCCGGAGCCGTTCGGCCCGACGACGCAGGTGATCCCGGGCTCGAAATTGAGCGTCGTCGCCGAGGCGAACGACTTGAATCCGCGCAGGGTCAGGCTCTTGAGGTACAACGCCGGCCTTTCTTGGTGCTGCGGGAAGGCGCTTCACTCTAACCACGCGGGCCGGTGAATCCGGTGACCTCGGTCGGCGGGTCAGACCGCCGGCTTGTCGCGGTGAGCGTGCTCGGGATCCAGCTCGTCGACCGCCGATCCGGCGACCGAGTTCCGGCCGCGCACCGCGGAGAAGGTCCAGAGCTTGTTCAGCACGAACGAGATCGGCGTGACGATGGCGATGGTGATCAGCTGCGCCCAGTAGAAGCGGGTGCGGAAGCCGGTGGAGTTGTCGAAGAACGTCGGCGAGAGGGAGAAGATCGATCCGGGGTGCATCAGCAGCGTCAGGATGCCGAGCCCGACCAGCTGGCCGAGGATGCCGACGGTGAGGAAGGGAAGGTACTCCCGGAACCAGCCCGAATGCTCGGCGCTGCGGAAGGTCCACCGGCGGTTGAGCTGGAAGTTCCACAGGTTCGCGACCAGGAAGGCGATGGTGGAGTACACGTGATACCAGCGGATGTTGAAGTCGGTCAGCGGCAACCCGAGCGCGATCCCGTTCTCATCGGGCCCCAGCTTCTTGCAGATGATCGCCACCAGCAGGTTCACGAAGACGCCGGAAGCGCCGACCAGCCCGAACCGGAGGAGCAGCAACCAGTTGTGGCCGTGGCGTACGAAGATGAAATGCTTCAGGCGGTCCACGATCGCTAGACAATACCCACAACCGCAGCACTCATCCGCGGGGTACCACAATGACCGGCACCCGGGCGTGCCGGAGCACGCGGGAGGACACGCCCCCGAGCAGTACGCGGCGGGCCGGCCCGTATCCGCGCGAGCCGCAGACCAGCAGATCCGCGGCATCGGGGGTGATGTCGGCGAGCGCGTCGACCACGGAACCGTCGATCAGCCGGCCCGTGGCCTGGGTACCCTCCGGCAGCCCGGCGATCGCCCGATCCAGGGCTTCGGCGTACGCGGCGCGCTGCTCACTGCCGAAGCGGCGGATGTCACCCATCGAGGGGAGGACCCTGGTGTCGGGCACCACGCTCACCAGTTCCAGCGACGCGCCCAGCCTGGACGCGATGGACACGGCCTGGCGGAGTGCCGCCTGCCCGTCCGGCGTGTCGACGTAGGCGACGACGATCCGAGCGAGTTCGTGGTCCTCGGCGCTCTCGTAGTCCCAGGGCACCAGGGCGATCGGGGTGGCTGAGCCCTGCAGCAGCCGTTCGGCCGTGCTGCCGGGGTTCGTCCGCCGCAGCCCCCGGCTCTTGTGCGAGCCGAGCACCACGATCGAACCGGGCGGGGCGTCCTCGGCGACGTCATGGATGCCGTGGGATGCCGAGTCCGCCGGCACCGTCCGGAACTCCGCGGCGACGTCGTCCCCGAGCGCGCTGCGTGCTTCGTCGATCAGCTTCTGGGCCTCGGAGTGGACGTAGGCCACCCACTCGACGTCCACCCGGCCCATCCCGATCGGCGCCCGGCCCGGATGGACCGTGATCACGCTCACCGGCTCGGCACTGGCTCGCGCCCAACGCCGGGCGAAGGCCAGCACGTCCGCGCCCGCCTCACCCTTGTAGCCGACGATCAAGCCCGCGGCCGGGGACTGACCGTCGGGGCTCATCTGTGGTCCGAACCGGCGACCGGGATGTCGCCATGCCGGAGCCGCGAATGGCGGATGGAGTAGCCGAAGTAGATCACCAGGCCGATCGACCAGCCAGATGAGGAACCGCACCCAGGTGGTTCCGGGGAGGTCCTTCATCAGCCAGAGGCAGAGCACCACGCCGATGATCGGGAAGACCGGCGAGAGCGGCACCCGGAACGGCCGCGGCATGTCGGGTTTGGTCCGGCGCAGCACGACGACACCGACGTTGACCAGGATGAACGCGAACAGCGTGCCGATGTTCACCAGTTTGACGATCTCGTCCAGCGGCACGAACGCGGCCAGGATGGCGATCAGGATGCCGAAGCCGATGGTCAGTCGCGCCGGGGTGCCATAGCGCGGATGCACGTGGGCCAGCCGCCGCGGCAGCAGGCCGTCGCGGCACATCGCGAAGAAGATCCGGGTCTGGCCGTACATGATGACCAGCACCACGCTGGTGATGGCGACCAACGCGCCGAGCGGCCAGGACCCCGCCGGCCCACGGCAGGCCCGCGCCTTCGCGCAGCGCGGCGGCCAACGGCGCGTCGCTGCCCTCGAGCGTCTCCACCGGGGCGACGCCGACCGCGGCGATGGCCACCAGCACGTAGAGGAACGGTCGAGATGGCCAACGAGCCGACGATCGCGATGGGCAGGTCACGGCTCGGATTCTTGGACTCCTCCGAGCCGGTCGTGACGGCGTCGAAGCCGATGTAGGCGAAGAAGATCACCCCGGCCGCCATGGTGATCCCCTGGGCGCCGTTCGGCGCGAAGGGGACGAAGTGATCACTGTTGAACGCGGTGAAGGCGACGACGATGAAGAACAGCAGGATGACGATCTTGATCACGACCATGACCGCGTTGGCGGCGGCGCTCTCCTTCGTGCCCCGGACCAGCAGGACGGTGATCGCCAGGACGATGAAGACCGCGGGCAGGTTGAACACGCCGCCATCGGAGGGGGATGTGCTGATCGCGGCGGGCAACTCGTAGCCGAATGCCGCAAGGAGGAACTCGTTGACATTGCCGCCCCAGCCGACGGCGACGGCGGCGACGGAGACGCCGTACTCCAAGATCAGGTCCCAGCCGATGATGAACGCGACCATCTCGCCCATGGTGGCGTAGGAGAAGGTGTACGCGCTGCCGGAGACCGGAACCGCGGAGGCGAGTTCGGCGTAGGACAGGGCCGAGAACAGGCAGGTGATCGCGGCCAGGATGAAGGCCAGGACGAGTGCCGGCCCCGCCAGCTGCGACGCCCTGCCCGATCACCACGAAGATTCCGGTGCCGATGATGGCGCCGACGCCCATCGCGGTCAGGCCGAACGCCCCGATCGTCTTTCGGAGGCTCTCGCCCTCCTCCTTGGTTTCGGCGATCAGAGTCGTCCACATCGCGTACCGCGAAAAGATCTTTGAGCCTCATGACGCACAGCATGGACCCGTCGATGCATAGCTGTCCACACATTCTGCCGGAAATGATCTTCAGCGACGCGGTTGTAGCACGCCGTTCACCTGACGCGGTCTTGATCATGAGCCGGGCCGCCGCCGCGCGCGGGGTCCGCTGGCAGCGTGGGCAGCGATAGGACGAGCGGTTCATGAACGGTTCGCGACGGATCGCCGTGCCGCAACGCGGACACGGTTCGCCTTCCCGTCCGTAGACGGCCAGCGATCGGTCGAAGTACCCACTCGCGCCGTTCACGTTGACGTATAGCGCGTCGAACGATGTTCCGCCCTGGCCGAGCGCGCTGCGCATCACGGCGGCCGCCGCCATGATCACCTCGGTGATCTTGGCCCGGGACATGGCGCTGGTCGGGCGCGCGTAATGGGTGCGTGCGGCCCACAGCGCCTCGTCGGCGTAGATGTTGCCGATGCCCGAGACGAGTTGCTGATCGAGCAGGGCCCGCTTGATCCCGGTGCGTTTGCGTCGCATCCTCGTCACGGACTCCGCCGAGGTCGAACTCGGGATCGAACGGATCCCGGCCGATGTGGGCGACCTCCGTCGGGCAGGTCGGCGCCACCCGGTGAGAGGGAGAGGCCGCCGAACATGCGCTGATCGATGAAGCGGAGTTGCGGTCCCCCGTCGGCGAAGTCGAACAGCACCCGGGTGTTGGGAGGCAACGGCGCACTCGCGACGTCCAGGCGAAACTGGCCGCTCATCCCGAGATGGGCCAGCACGGCGTCACCGTCGGTGAGCGGCAGCCAGAGATACTTGCCGCGTCGGCGCGGCACGTCGAAGACCCGGCCGGCCAGTCGGCTCTCGAAGTCCGAGGCCCCGGACAGGTGGCGCCGGACGGGACGGGGATGCAGCACCTGGACCGCGGAGATCTGCCGCCCGCTGATGGCGGTGTCGAGGCCTCGACGAACGGTTTCGACCTCGGGAAGTTCAGGCACGCGTGGAGTCGGTGCCCCGAGCCCCCTGGAGGGCGGCGAACGCGATGGCCGCGGCGTTCTGCTCGGCTTCCTTCTTGTTGCGGCCGGCGCCCGGACCGAAGCTGCGCTGGTCGATCTTGACCATCGCCTCGAACGTCTTGGCGTGATCAGGTCCGGAGTCGAAGACCTCGTACGACGGCACGCCGAGTCCGGCGACCGAAGCCGCCTCCTGCAGGCTGGTCTTCCAGTCGAGGCCGGCACCGCGGGTGGCCACGTCGGCCATCAGCGAGTCGAAGAGGTGGTGCACGAAGACCCGCGCGGCGTCGATGCCGTGCTGCAGGAAGACCGCACCGATCACGGCCTCCATCGTGTCGGCGAGGATGGAGGACTTGTCCCGGCCGCCCGTCGCCTCCTCGCCGCGGCCGAGATGGACCACCGAGCCGAGATCCAGGTCGCGGGCGACGTCGGCGAGCGCGCGGGAGTTGACCACGGCGGCCCGCAGTTTCGCGAGCTGCCCCTCGGACAGATCGGGATAGGACACGAACAGGTGCTCGGTGACGACCACGCCGAGCACCGAGTCACCGAGAAACTCCAGGCGCTCGTTGGTGGGCAGGCCGCCCTGCTCGTACGCGTACGAGCGGTGGGTCAGCGCACGATCCAGGAGCTCGGGATCCACACTCATCCCGAGCTCGGTGAGCAGAGCTCCTGCGGGGAGGCGAACCGGGATCGCCTCAGGCCGGATCAGGACGCGAGGACCTGACGCCGAGCCGCGCGAGGCCCGTACTGACCGCAGGAAGGACATGCCACGTGGGGCAGGTGCTTCTCGCGGCAGGCAGGGTTCACGCAGGTGACCAGTACCGGTGCCGATGCCTTCCATTGCGATCGACGATGACGCGTATTACTGCGCGACAAACGTCTTTTCGGGACGGCCACGATTCACTCCTCGCTGCCCGGATCTCTCCGGGAGTTCATTCAACCCTGGGGCCTGACTGGTCCATCGTAAGTTTTGCCTGCCTCGCCCTCAAGGCCACGCAACGCATCCCAACGTGAGTCGGTCTCCGATCCGTGGCTGTGGGCGGGGTCGTCGTTGAGATTGACACCGCACACGGGACACAATCCAGCGCAGTCGGTCTGGCACAGCGGCTGGAAAGGCAGGCCCAGCACCACGTCGTCTCGAAGGAGTGGCTCGAGGTCGATCAGATCGCCCTCCAGCCGGCTGGCCTCGTCCTCGGTCGCCGTACTGCCCGGGTAGACGAACAGTTCCTGAAGGTCGACCTCGACATTGTCGGAGATGTCCCTCAAGCACCGGACGCACTGCCCGTGGACCGTCGCGGCGGCGGTTCCAGAGACCAGCACTCCCTCGATCACCGATTCGAGTCGAAGATCGAGCTCGACCGGAGATCCGGGTGGCACTCCGATCACGTCGATTCCCAGGTCCGCAGGAGCTTCGACGGATGTCTGAACCACCACCATCGCGCCCGCGCGACGCCCCAGCACGCGGGTGTCAAGGACCAATCCCGAACGGGGGTCCAGCGAGCGATGCGGCGAACCCATCGCAATCCTTCCAAGCCGAGCGGTCTGTTCCTCGTCGTGACCGACGCCCAAGCTTACCGATGGGCGCGCACGGGACCAAACCGAGCGACCGGTACGAGCCGCCTGAGGCCGTGTCGACAGCGATGCGGAGCAGTCGCCTTTACTCGGTGGGTGCGCCCGTCGCCGCTGCTCAGGCCGCTGCGCTCGGCCAGTCGGGAGCGTGCGGTCCGGACCTGGCTCGCGGTCTTGTGCAGCACCGACTCGAAGCCGGCCATCCGGGAATCGATGAACTCGTCGGTCTCGCGGCGCAGCGCGGCCGCGTCGGCTTCGGCGTCGGCCCGCAACCGGGCGGCCTGCTCCTCGGCGACCCGGACGACCTCGGTGTGCTGGGCCAGGGTCGCGGCGTGTTCGCGGGCCTCGGCCAGGATGCGACCCGCCTCAGCCTCGCCCTCGGCGACCTTCGCCTGGGAGCGGTCGATCACCTGCTGCGCGTCCGCGATCTCGTCCGGCAGGTTGTCGATGACGTCGTCGATGGCTGCCAGGACGTCGCCGCGGTTGATCACACACGACGCCGACATGGGCATCGCGCGGGCATTGAGAACCAGCTCACGCAGACGCGCCAGCTTCTCCTCCGCCGTTTGCCGCTCGGCCATCAGACATCCATCCTCACTCGCTCGGGAACTGACTCGCTGTCGGGGAACCGGGTGTAACCGTAACCTCTCACAGATCGCGGACTTGCCGCCCGTGTTCACGATTCCGCTCGGCCAACCGCCGGGTGATCCGATCGGCGACCGAAGCCGGCACGAACGGGGTGACATCGCCGCCGAGGCTCGCGATCTCCCGAACCAGGGACGAGGAGACGTACGCCCACTCGGCGCCGGTGGGCAGGAACACCGTGTCGACGCCGCTCAGCCGCCGGTTCATCTGCGCCATCTGCAACTCGTAGTCGAAGTCCGCCGCGCGCAGACCCTTGCTGATCACCTCGGCGCCCTGTTCGGAGCAGAAGTCGACCAGCAGCCCGTCGAACAGCATCACCTGCACGTTCGGCCGGTCCGACGTCACCTCCCGCAACATCTCCACCCGCTCCTGCGGGCTGAACAGGGCGTTCTTGGCCACGTTGTTGCCCGACCGCCACCACGACCTCGTCGACGAGTCGGGAGGTCCGCCCGATGACGTCGAGGTGCCCGTGGGTGACCGGGTCGAAGGATCCGGGGCAGACGGCGCGGCTCATGATGTCCCTCCGAAGTAGACGATGGTCTCACCGTAGGTGCGACTCCAGCTGTCGGTGACGGCAGCCGGCCAGCTCGGCGGCGGCGTCCTTCGGGATCGCTCGACCACGACCAGCCCGTGCTCGGCGACCCACCCGTGCTGCCAGGCCAGCGCGAGCAACTGGTCGAGGGCGTCGGTGGCCAGCTCGTACGGCGGATCGGCGAAGACGATGTCGTAGCTGCGGGCCGCGCGCTGCGGCGAGCACCGTCTCGACCCGGAGGGCGCGGACGTCGACGACCAGGCCCAGCTCCTCGGCGTTGCGCCTGGTGATCTGAGCCGTACGCCGGTCGCCCTCCACCAGCAGCACCGGAGACGCGCCGCGGCTGGCGGCTTCCAGGCCGACGGCCCCCGAGCCGGCGTAGAGGTCGCAGACGGACAGCCCGTCCAGCGTCGCCTCAGCGGCGGCGGCTGACGTGCCCGCCCACGCGGTCAGGGCGGAGAACAGGGCTTCGCGTACCCGGTCGGTCGTCGGGCGGGTCCGGTCACCGCTCGGCATGGTGAGCCGCCGGCCGCCGCGGGAGCCCGCGATGATCCGGCTCACGTGCGCTCCAGCCAGTCGCCGGCGGCGTCCATCTCCATGTCGGTCACGATGTCGGCCAGGGCCGCGTCGGTCAGCGCGGGATCGGCCTCGATGCAGCGCTCGGCGAGGGTGCGGGCGATGCCGATCAGCTCGGCGTCGGCGAGTACCCGCAGCAGCTTCAGACTCGACCGGCTGCCCGACTGGCTGGCGCCGAGCACGTCGCCCTCCCGCCGCTGTTCGAGGTCGATCTCGGCGAGCTCGAACCCGTCCCGGGTCGTGGCCACCGCCGCCAGCCGTTGCCGCGCCTGGCTGTCCGGCGGCGCAGCGGTGAGCAGCAGGCAGACGCCGGGATGCGCTCCGCGGCCGATCCGGCCGCGGAGCTGATGCAGCTGGGAGATCCCGAAGCGGTCGGCGTCGCAGATCACCATCACCGAAGCGTTCGGCACGTCCACGCCGACCTCGACGACCGTGGTCGCCACCAGCACGTCGAGCTGACCGGCCACGAACCGGGCCATCACCGCGTCCTTCTCCTCGGCCGGCAACTGCCCGTGCAGCATCGCGACCCGAACGCCGGCCAGCGGACCGCTGCTCAGCTCGGCGTACAGGTCCTCCACCGCGACGGGGGGCGGCAGGTCCTCCTCCGCCTCCAGCAGATCGCCGTCCTTGGGGGTCGAGCCGGAGCCGGCCGGCTCAGCTGGCGGAGATCCGGGCACAGACCACGAAGGCCTGCCGGCCCTGGCCGACCTCCTCGACGATGCGCTGCCAGGATCGCTGCACCCAGGCCGGCTGGCGGGCGGCGTCCACCACCACGGTCGACACGTCGGCGCGGCCGGCCGGGATCTCCCGGAGCGTCGAGGTCTCCAGGTCGCCGAACACCGTCATGGCGACCGAGCGGGGAATCGGGGTCGCCGTCATCACCAGCACGTGCGGGCGGGCGTCGGCCTTGGCGCTCAGCGCGGCTCGCTGCTCGACTCCGAACCGGTGCTGCTCGTCGACCACGACGAAACCCAGGTCGGCGAACTGCACGCCGGCGCTGAGCAGGGCATGGGTGCCGATGACGATGCCGGCCTCGCCCGAGGCGGCGGCCGCCATGGCTTCGCGCTTCTGCGCGGCCGACATCGATCCGGTGAGCAGCACCACGCGGGTCGCGTGCGTCGGCGGCTCCGAGCGTCCCGCCGTCGGCCAGGTCTCCGAGCAGCCGGGTGATCGTCTGCAGGTGCTGCCCGGCCAGCACCTCGGTGGGCGCCAGCAGCGCGGCCTGGCCGCCGGCGTCGACCACGGCCAGCATCGCCCGGAGCGCCACCAGGGTCTTGCCCGAGCCGACCTCGCCCTGCAGCAGCCGCTGCATCGGCTGCGGCCGGGCCAGCTCGGCCATCAGCTGCTCGCTGATCTCGACCTGGCCCTGCGTCAGGGTGAACGGCAACCGGGCGTCGAACGCATCCAGCAGTCCACCGGGCCGGCGAGGACGCGGCACCGCGTGGTGGGCGGCCGCGTCGGCGCGCCGGTACGCCATGGTCAGCTGCAGCGCGAAGGCCTCGTCGAATCGCAGCCGCTCGCGCCCCTGGTGGATATCGGCCCGGCCGGTGGGTTGATGCACCGCGCGCAGCGCCCGCTCCAGCTCCCAGACCTCGGCTTCGGCGCGTACCCAGGCCGGCAGCGGGTCCTCGATCCCGTCGAGTGATTCCAGCGCCAGCGTGACGCAGTCGGCGATGGTCCAGGTCCGCAGCTTGCCGGTCATCGGATAGAGCCCGACGAACGCGGCCTGGGATGCGGACGCGAGGGCGGCGTTGCGCGCCGCGCCACCGATGATCGCGCCGCTCTCGTCGACGATGACGAAGTCGGGGTGGGCCAGTTGCAGCTTGCGGTTGAACTCCTTGACCTTGCCGGCGAAGATGCCGCGAGCACCCGGATGCAGCTGTCCGTGCCAGTAGTCGATCAGCCGCGGCTGCCCGAAGAACGTGCAGGTCAGGCTGCCCTTGTGGTCGGTGATCGTCGCCTCGAGCCGAGGCTTCTTGGCCGACCGGTACGAGCCGCTCGGCATGTTGAACACGCGCGCGTCCACCACCTCGGCCATCACCGCGACCTCCTCGCCGTCGCGCAGCTGGGACAGGTCGCTGAGCTCGGTCCCGGAGAAGTAGCGGCGGGGCAGGTGCCGCACCAGGTCGCCGACGGTCGAGATCTTCAGCGGCTCGAACTGCTTGGCCGTCTTGGCGCCGAGGATGTTCTCCAGCCGTACCGACATCCGGCGGAAGGTGTCCGTACGCCAGGGCGACGGGGCAAGTCGCAGGTGGCTCATTCCAGCCCCAGGAGCAGCAGATAGCGGGGCTGGCCGCCGTCCAGCACCTCGACGTCGAGCAGCGGCGAGCGGAGCGCGCAGCCGTTCGGTCAGCTCGTCGACCAGGCTCTGCTCCGCGTCGGCGCCGCGGACCACGGTGAGGAGTTCGCCGCCGGCCGACAGCAGCCGCTCGATCACCCGCCAGGCGACCTCGGTGACCGAGGCACCGATCTCCACGAAGTCACCCTCGACCACACCGAGGACGTCGCCCGGCTCGCAGCGACCGGCCATGGTCATCGCCGAGCTCTCGGCGACGGTGACCGCGCCGTGCCGGGCGTGGCCGGCGGCGCTGCTCATCGCGACCACGGCCGAGTCGAAGTCGGCCGTCGGTTCGTGCACCGCCATGGCGGCCAGACCCTGGACCTGGGCGACGGTCGGGATGACCGCCACCCGGCGGCCCTGGCGCCGCCACTGCGTCGCGTGATGGTGGGCGATCTCCAGGCTCTCCATGTCGTTCGGCAGCACGACCAGGTCGCCGTAGGTGGTGTCGGCGGCCGCGGTCAGCTCCGCGAGCGTCAGTTGCCCGCCGGCGGCCGGCACCGGGATGCCGCCGAGCGATTCGACGGCCTCGGCCAGCCCGGGACCGGCGACGACGGCCAGCACCGCGCGCTCCGACATGATCGACTCCGGCGGCAGCGCGGTGATCCGCAACTGGCTGATCGTGCCCCGGCCGAGCGCCGCCTCCACCGCCGCGCCGGCCTCCGCCAGATGCACGTGCACCTGCGCGACGGTCCGGTCTCCCACGACCACGACGCTATGGCCGAGCTCCGACAGTTCTTCGCGGAGCGCCGCCAGTTCCTCGCCGGCGGCGCCGCGCAGCGCGTACATCACCTCGTACTCGGGCGCGGTGAACTCGGCCGCCGACCGGGCGGGGCGGCGCCGCGGAGGGCGCCAGCGCGCGGGCGGCCGGACCGCCGAGCACTTCGACCAGCACGTCGATCAGCAGCACGTACGCCTGACCGCCGGCGTCGACGACCCCGGCTGAGGCCAGCACCTCGAGCTGTTCCGGCGTACGGGCCAGTGCTTCGTGGGCGCCCTGCTGGGCCGCCTCGGCGACCGGCAGGGCGGAGTCGAGGTGGCTGCCGAGAGCCTCCTCGGCCGCGTCAGCCGCGGCATCGGCGACGGTCAGGATGGTGCCGGCGACCGGTCGGGCCACGGCACGGCGGGCGGCGACGGCCACGGTCCGCAGCAGCACCGCGATCAGCGCGCCGGGGGGTGTCGAGCGGAGACCGGGCCGGTCGTGCTCGAGGGCCCGGCAGACGCTGGTGAACATCTCGGCCAGGATCGCGCCCGAGTTGCCGTGCGCGGACAGGATCGCGGCCTGGACGATCGCGTCCAGGCTCCCGCGATTGACATCGGGCACGGCCTGCGCGATCCCGGCGAGGGTGAGCTTGAGGTTGGATCCGGTGTCGGCGTCGGAGATGGGGAAGACGTTCATCGCGTTCAGCGCGTCGGCCGACTCGGCGATGATGGTCGTGGCGCGCCGCAACCAGGCGTCGTAGGCGTCCCACACGCTGGGCACCTGCTGCTCGGTCGGGGCTGACACGCCCCTTACCCTATTTGCCTCAGCCTGGAATCGGGACGCGCGCGGCTCGCCGATTGGCTCCGTCGTCCGGTCGTCAGGTACTCTTTTCCGGTTGCCCACTCGGGCGACCCATCAAGTTGTCAGACGTGATTTTGGGAGTGAACTCCAGTGGCTGCGGTATGTGACGTGTGCGGTAAGGGACCCGGCTTCGGCCACAACGTCCCCTGGTCGAAGAAGAAGACGAACCGGCGCTGGAATCCCAACATCCAGCGGGTCAACGCCAGCGTCTCCGGCGCGGCCAAGCGGCAGAACGTCTGCACCTCCTGCATCAAGGCCGGCAAAGCCTCGCGCTGACCCCCTGAACCTTCTGGAAGAGCCCGCCCCCTCAAGGGAGCGGGCTCCTTTCTTTTTGCGCCTGGCGGGGGTGTCGGAAAGTGGGTAAAGCGGGGCCTGCTCCGGCGAGGCCGTCCCGGCGGAATCGCGATGAGCGCGAGCTGGAGCGGGATCGGCTCAGGTCTGGATGACCAGCGGGATGATCATCGGCCGGCGGCGGCGGGTGTCGTTGACCCACTTTCCGAGCCGGCGGCGGATCACCTGCTGCAGCCGGTAGGAGTCGTCGACGCCTTCGGCCAGGGCCTCCTCCAGAGCCTTCTGGATGAGCGGGCGTACGTCGTCGAAGATCGAATCGTCCTCGACGAAGCCGCGGGCGTGGATGTCGGGTCCGCTGATGATCTTGGACGCGTGGGTGTTGATCACGGTGATCACCGAGATGAAACCCTCCTGGCCGAGGATCAACCGGTCGGTCAGCGAGTTCTCCGAGATGTCGCCGACGGTGCTGCCGTCGACGAAGACGTAGCCGGCGTCGACCTTGCCGACGATCCGGGCCCGGCCGTTCTGCAGGTCGACGACCGCGCCGTCCTCGGCGATGATGGTCCGCTCCCGCGGCACCCCGGTGGAGACGGCCAGATCGGCGTTGGCGATCAGATGGCGAGCCTCGCCGTGCACCGGCATGACGTTGCGGGGACGCACGATGTTGTAGCAGAACAGCAGTTCCCCGGCGCTGGCGTGGCCGGACACGTGCACCAGCGCATTGCCCTTGTGCACCACCTGGGTGCCCAGCTTGCTGAGCCCGTTGATCACCCGGTAGACCGCGCTCTCGTTGCCCGGGATCAGCGAACTGGCCAGCACGACGGTGTCACCGCGCTTCAGCTGGATCACCGGGTGCTCACGATTGGCCATCCTGGACAGGGCCGACAGCGGCTCGCCCTGCGACCCGGTGGAGATGATCACCACCTCGTGCGGCTGGAACTTGTCGATGTCCCGCAGTTCGATCAAGGTGTTGGCGGGCACCTTGAGATAACCAAGATCACGAGCGACCGCCATGTTGCGCACCATCGAGCGACCGACGTAGACCACCTTGCGCCGATGAGTGACGGCGGCATCGAGCACCTGCTGGACGCGGTGCACGTGGGAGGCGAAGCAGGCGACGATCACCCGCTGCTTGCTGCGGACGAAGACCCGTTCCAGGGCCGGGGAGATGTCGCGCTCCGGCGTGGTGAAACCGGGAACCTCCGCGTTGGTCGAGTCGACCATGAACAGGTCGACGCCCTCGACGCCGAGCCGGGCGAACGCGCGCAGGTCGGTGATCCGGCCGTCCAGCGGGAGCTGGTCCATCTTGAAGTCGCCGGTGTGCAAGATCGTTCCGGCGGGCGTGCGGATGGCCACGGCGAGCGCATCCGGAATCGAGTGGTTCACCGCGATGAACTCAAGATCGAATTTGCCGACCTTGATCCGCTCACCGTCGGTGACCACCTGCCGGGAGACGTTGCGGAGCTGATGTTCGCGGAACTTCTCCGACAGCAGGGCCAGCGTCAGCTTCGATCCGATCAACGGGATGGTCGGCCGCTGCCGCAGCAGATAGGGCACGGCACCGATGTGATCTTCGTGGCCGTGGGTCAGCACCAGCCCGACGATGTCGTCCAGCCGGTCGGCGATCGCATCGAAGCCGGGCAAGATCAGATCGACGCCGGGATGATGATCTTCGGGGAAGAGTACGCCGCAGTCGACCAGCAAGA
Organism: uncultured Actinomycetota bacterium; assembly: GCA_963765975.1. Classification (GTDB taxonomy): domain Bacteria; phylum Actinomycetota; class Actinomycetes; order Propionibacteriales; family Propionibacteriaceae; genus Microlunatus. The sequence goes on from CAVXYL010000016.1 coordinate 59,601, forward strand.
GCTGGCCGCCGAATTCCAGCACGGCCATGTTCCGGCCGACATCACCCAGCCCGCCCAGGGGAATGATGCGCATCGCATTGGTGGCGAGGGGCGGCGGACTCTTCAAGCTACTGGCTGCCACAAAAGGCAACGCTACACGTCCTGGCGAATACCTCGGAGTCTGAGCGATCCGAGGCGCGCCTGGCCCGAGACAACAAAAAAGGCCAGTAGCTTACCTGCTCGGGGGTTCAGGTAAGCCACTGGCTTCACCTACAACATCGTGAACCGGCCCCGAATACATTACCGAGATCAAATGTGACCTGCGTCACATTGTCGCGTCGGTACGATCGACCGGTGATTCCTCACGCCGACGGACCGGTCGCCGACTCCGTACGCCTGGCCTGGCCGGCGGAGGCGGCCGGCATCGCCGAGCTCCAGCGGCGCGCGTGGGCGACCCAGCTTCCGGCCGACCTGGCGGAGGTCATGCTGGGCCGGCTCGCCGTCGAGGAGATGGCCGCCGCCTGGCTGGCCGCCATCACCCGCCCGCCGCGCGCCAGCTACCGGGTCCTGGTCGCCGTCGATCAGGAGCGGGTGGTCGGATTCGCCACCACCGTGCCGAGCCCGGACGACGACGCCGAGGAGGGCCGCGACGGCGAGGTGGAGCAGTTCGTCGTCGACCCGGTGGCGCAGCACCGGGGGCACGGATCGCGGCTGCTGAACGCGTGCGCCGACACCCTGCGCGCCGACGGCTTCGGCCGCGCCTCGTGGTGGGTGGCGACGACCGATGACGCCCTGCGGCAGCTTCCTGACCGCCGCCGGCTGGGCGGCCGACGGGGCCTCTCGGGAGATCGGGCTCGACGACGGCTCCGTCCGGCTGAAGCAGGTCCGGCTGCAGACCGATCTGGCCCTCAGCGACTGATCGGCAGGTTGTCCCCGGCGATCTCGGCGTGCAGCCCGTCGTCCATGGCACTGATCGACGTGAGCGTCAGGCCGAACGGCACTCCGCTGACCGGAATCGGTTTCAGCAGGGCGCGCAGCAAGGCCTTGGCGGTGAACTCCGGCAGGGTGATGTTCGCCACGCTGATCGTGGGGTCGTTCAGGCTGATGGTCTGCTCGCGGACGTTCAGGGCCGGCGCGCCGGTGATCTTCGCCTCGACCTGCTGTCCGAACACCGTCGCCGTCTCCACGATCTGCACCCGACCGTCGCCGACGTAGGTCAACGGCACGCCGGCCTGCGACTGCAGCACGCTGTAGTCCATCCGGGCCGTACCGGCGGCGTGGGAGACGACCATGGTCGCGAACCAGTCGTCACTGGTCACGTCGCTCAGCACCAGGTCGGCATGCGCGATGACCAGCGGCGCTTCGCTGACCTCACCGATCTGGTCGGCCACCACGTGCACCGTGCTGATCGAACGGCTGGCCACCTGGGTCAGGAACGGCCGGCCCTCGATGTCGACCGTCGGCGGCTCGGGGGTGCCCAGCTGGCGCTGCAGCTCGGTCGCCACCTCCCGCTCGGCCCGGCGCTCGAATCGGCCGTCGGCGTAGTACAGCCCGCCGGCCAGCAGGGCGAGGATCGCCACGGCGATCACGATCCCGCGGACCGCCCGCATCTCAGATACCCAGCACCGATTCGATGCCCACGGTCAGCCCGGGCCGCGAACCCACCGCGCGCACGGCGGCGATCACGCCGGGCATGAACGAGACCCGATCCAGCGAGTCGTGTCGCAGGGTCAGGGTCTCCCCCTCGGCGCCGAACAGCACCTCCTGATGGGCGACCAGTCCGCGCAGCCGGACGCCGTGCACCCGGATGCCGTCCACGTCCGCACCACGGGCGCCTGGGAGCTCCTGCACCGTCGCATCGGGGGGCGGGGGCAGCTGCGCAGCGGCTCGGGCCGCCGCGATCTTGCGGGCCGTGGCGGCGGCCGTACCCGACGGAGCGTCGGCCTTGTTCGGGTGGTGCAGCTCGATGATCTCCACGCTCTCGTAGAACGCGGCCGCCTGCTCGGCGAAGTGCATCATCAAGATCGCCCCGATGGAGAAGTTCGCGGCGACGATGATGCCGACGTCGTGACCGCGGAGCTGGTCGCGCAACGTGTCGAGGCGCTCGTCGGTGAAGCCGGTGGTGCCGACCACGGCGTGGATCCGGTGCTCGATGCACCAGGCCAGGTTGTCCATCACCGCTTCCGGATGGGTGAAGTCGACGACGACCTCGGCGGCCTCGACCGGCGTACGGTCATCGCCGGCGTCGACGGCGGCTACCAGTTCCAGGCCCTCGGCCGCCTCGACCGCCCGGCAGACCTCGGCGCCCATCCGTCCTCGAGACCCGAAGACACCCACCTTGATCACCACGAGCTCCCCCACATCCTCGACCGACAAATCGCCCATCACGCCGACAACTCTGTCACCAGCGACCGATCAGCGCTTCCACGCGGCGGGTCGGCGGCTTCGGCCCGACCACACCGAGCACCGGTGTGCGGCCGAAGAGTTCGGCGGCGACCTGCCGCACCTCGTCGGCGGTCACCGCGTCGAAGCAGCCCAGGATCTCGGCCAGGGTGCGCTGGTCGCCGAGGAGCGCATTGATCCCCAGCCGGCTCATCCGACTGGACGGTCCCTCGAACGACAGCACCGTCTGGCCGCGCATCTGACCCTTCGCGCGCGCCAGTTCGTCCTCGCTCACCCCGTGCTCGGCGACCTCGAGCAGGCTCGCCCGGACCAGTTCGACGATCGGCTGCATCCGACCGGGGGCGCACTGCCAGTCGACGCTCCAGATGCCGGCGTCGGAGTACGCGCTCTCCCCGGCGTCGATGCCGTACGTGAGCCCGCGTCGCTCGCGTACCTCCAGGAAGAGCCTGGAGGCCATGCCCCCGCCCAGGATCAGCGCCAGCAGACCGGAGGCGTAGCGGCGTTCGTCGAACAGGCCGGGGCCGGGAAAGGCGAGCATCGCCGTCGACTGCTCCAGGCGGATCTGCCGGCTGACCAGGCCACCGCTGAAATCGATCTTGGTCGGCGCCGGGGTTCGCGGCTCCGCACCCGGGTCCCGGTCGTCGAGCCCGGCGAGCTGATCGACCAGCCGATCATGATCAACTCGGCCCGCGGCCGCGACCACCAGGGACGGCGGCCGATAGTGCCGGCGCCAGTGCCGGACGATCTGCGACCGCGACATCGCCGCGATGGATTCCGGGGAGCCGATCACCGGCCGGCCGAGTCCGACACCGGAAAGCATCTGGGCGGTCACCAACTCGGACACGAGCTCGGCCGGATCGTCGCCGTGCATGGCGATCTCGTCCAAGATCACCGCCCGCTCGGCGTCCACGTCGCGGCCGGTGATCAACGAATTGCTGATCATGTCCGACAGCACGTCGACGACCAGCGCACCGTCGCTGTGCAGCACCCGGGCATAGAAGCAGGTGTGCTCCTTGGCCGTGTAGGCATTGAGCTCGCCGCCCACCGACTCGATCGAGGACGAGATCTGCTCGGCGGTACGGGACGGAGTTCCCTTGAACAGCACGTGTTCGAGGAAGTGCGAGGCGCCGTGCAGCGCCGCCGACTCCTGCCGGGAGCCGACGCGCACGAACACGCCGATCGCCGCGGTCCGGCTGGACCGGACGGCTTCGGTGATCACCTGCAGCCCGTTGGGCAGCACCGTACGGCGGATCGTCTGGCTCACTCCGCCCGATGCGTTCCGCCCTCGGCGACCGGCAACGGCGCCATCCACAACCTGGGGATGGCGCCGCGCGCAGGGTCGATCGTCTCGTCACCGTCCCGCTCAGACGGAGACGCTCTCCTCGACCACCGGGATCAGCGACAGCTTGCCGCGATCATCGATCTCGTTGATCTCCACCTGGATCTTCTGGCCGACGCTGACCACGTCCTCCACGTTCTCCACCCGCGAACCGCCGGCGAGCGGGCGCAGCTTGGAGATGTGCAGCAGGCCGTCCTTGCCCGGCAGCAGCGACACGAACGCGCCGAACGCGGTGATCTTGACGACGGTGCCGAGGTACCGCTCGCCCTTCTCCGGCATCGTCGGGTTGGCGATCGCGTTGATCATGGAACGAGCGGCCTCGGCCTTGTCGCCGGAGTCGGCTCCGACGTAGATCGTGCCGTCGTCCTCGATCGAGATGTCGGCGCCGGTGTCGTCCTGGATCTGGTTGATCACCTTGCCCTTGGGGCCGATGACCTCGCCGATCTTGTCCACCGGGATCTTGATCGTGATGATCCGCGGCGCGTACAGGCTCATCTCGTCCGGCCCGTCGATCGCTTCGTTCATCACGTCGAGCAGGGTGTTCCGGGCATCCTTGGCCTGGGTCAGCGCACCGGCCAGCACCGACGCCGGAATGCCGGACAGCTTGGTGTCCAACTGCAGCGCGGTGATGAAGTCCCGGGTACCGGCGACCTTGAAGTCCATGTCGCCGTACGCGTCCTCCGCGCCCAGGATGTCGGTCAACGCGACATACTCGGGTCTCACCGTCGACCGTGTCGGAGACCAGGCCCATGGCGATGCCGGCGACCGGCGCGCGCAGCGGCACACCCGCGTTCAGCAGAGCCATGGTCGAGGCACAGACCGAGCCCATCGAGGTGGAGCCGTTGGAGCCGAGCGCCTCGGAGACCTGACGGATGGCGTACGGGAACTCCTCGCGGGTCGGCAGCACCGGCACCAGGGCACGCTCGGCGAGCGCGCCGTGGCCGATCTCGCGCCGCTTCGGCGATCCGACCCGGCCGGTCTCACCGGTGGAGTAGGGCGGGAAGTTGTAGTTGTGCATGTAGCGCTTGGTCTTCTCCGGCGCCAGGGTGTCGAGCTTCTGCTCGAGGCCGAGCATGTTCAGCGTGGTGACGCCCAGGATCTGGGTCTCGCCGCGCTGGAACAGGGCCGAGCCGTGCACCCGCGGGATCACGCCGACCTCGGCGGACAGGGTGCGGATGTCGGAGAGCCCGCGACCGTCGATCCGGACCTTGTCGGTGAGGATCTTCTGCCGGACGAGCTTCTTGGTCAGCGCCCGGTAGGCCCCGGTGATCTCCTTCTCGCGGCCCTCGAACTGGCCGGCGAGCTGGGAGACGATCTCGGCCTTGAGGGTCTCGGTCGACTCCTCGCGGGTCTGCTTGTCGGCGATCGACATGACCTCGGCCAGCTTGGTGCTGGCCGCATCCGAGACCGCCGCGTAGACGTCGTCCTGGTAGTCCAGGAAGATCGGGAAGTCCGCGGTCGCCTTCGGCGGGAACTTGGCGGCCAGTTCGGCCTGCGCGTCGCACAGCGCCTTGATGAACGGCTTGGCCGCTTCCAGCCCGGCGGCCACGATCTCTTCGGTCGGCGCGGTCTTGCCGTCGGCGACCAGGTTCCAGGTCGCCTCGGTGGACTCGGCCTCGACCATCATGATCGCGACGTCGCCGTCGGCCAGCACCCGGCCGGCGACGACCATGTCGAAGGTCGCCTGCTCCAGCTGGGACACGTCGGGGAAGCCGACCCACTGGTCACCGATGAGGGCGACGCGAACGCCGCCGATCGGGCCGGTGAACGGAAGCCCGGCGAGCGTGGTCGAGAGCGAGGCGGCGTTGATGGCCACCACGTCGTACATCTTGTCCGGGTTCAGCGCCATGATCGTGACGACGACCTGAACCTCGTTGCGCAGGCCCTTGACGAAGCAGGGCCGCAGCGGGCGGTCGATCAGCCGGCAGGTGAGGATCGCGCCCTCGGACGGGCGGCCCTCGCGGCGGAAGAAGGAGCCGGGGATCCGGCCCACGGCGTACATCCGCTCCTCGACGTCCACGGTCAGCGGGAAGAAGTCGAGGGCGTCGCGCGGCTTGCTCTGCGCGGTGGTGGCGGACAACAGCATGGTGTCGTCGTCCAGGTAGACGGTCGCCGATCCGGCGGCCTGCCGGGCCAACAGGCCCGACTCGAAGCGGACAACGTGCCGGCCGAGGCTGCCGTTGTCGATGACGGCTTCAGCGAACTGAAGGTCTGGTCCCTCCACGGGAATCCTTTCTTTGGCGCGCCTGATCGTTCAGGCGTACGCCGGGGTGTGGATCACATCCGCACACCGCTTGCTCGGTGGCGGGGCCCGCGAGGTTGGGGCCGCGCTGCTCCCCCGAGCTGGGAAGGCCGGTCTTCGATCGAGGTCCGCGGGGGGATATGTCCTCCCGAAGGCCACTACCGGAGACCGAGATTCGCCTTATTCGAGCATGGGGTGGGATGCGATCACTTGAGTTGAGTGGATATGAAGTTGTTGATGACGCAGCGGAGCGGTTCTCGAGGACCCGTGATCGAGTCTGGAGAACCGCTCCTTCACGTCAGCGGCGCAGGCCGAGTCGCTCGATGAGCGACCGGTAGCGTTCGATGTCGGTCTTCGCGACGTAGTTGAGCAGTCGCCGGCGCTGGCCGACCAGGAGCATCAGGCCACGACGACTGTGGTGGTCGTGCTTGTGCTCCTTCAGGTGCTCGGTGAGGTGTGCGATGCGTTTGGTGAGCACCGCGACCTGCACCTCGGGAGAGCCCGTATCGCCCTCTTTGGTCGCGTACTCCTCGATGGTCTGCTTCTTGATCGCAGCGTCGTAAGCCACGTGCTCTCCTCCCGGTTTCCCGTTGCGCGGCGCCCCCGAGGTGCCCTGCTGCCTACGGCATGGGCCTTTCACACGGCGTGAGGTGGGAGCTCTTGGTGATCCGCGGCCGATCAAACGGCCTCTCGAGGCTACCAGTGCAGACCAGCTAGCAAGAAATTGCGCGTTCAATCGCTATTTTGCCCGGGCGGGGGCTGTCGGTTCCCACGTATACGTGGAAAGCCGCACTGTACCCAGGAAGTACCTGGGTACAGCGACAGGAAAGTGCGACAACGGAGAGCCTGCGCGGCTAACCGGGCACCGGCGCGAGGATGAGCCGACCGATGACCAGCACGTAGCCCAGCGAGACCAGCGCCGAACAGGATCCAGAAGAGCCGGTTCAGTCGGTCCTGACGGCGACCGAACCGGCCCCGCGGGCGGTGGCCGATGGCGGACGTGGTGGCCGCCTGGGCCTCGGTGCCGGTCAGGTCCTCGAAGTACTCCGGCCCGGGTCGCGGGACCGTCGTGCCCAGCGAGGTGAGGTAGTCGGCCATCAGCTCGTAGCCGTGCATCATCAGGTCGCTCGCGGTGCGGGCGTCGATCTTCGACAGGGTGGTCGGCACGGCGCGGTTCGCGGCTGCCACCTGCCGTCCAGTCCCGCCCGTCGGGAAGCGGACCGTCCGGCAGCTCACTCAGCGACAGGATCGAGCCGTCGACCGTCTCGTCGATGTCGATCAGCGTCTGCACCGCTCGACGCCGCGCGCTGGAGTTGGAGCTCGCGACGAGCTGGACGCCCGACCGCATCAGGATGCGGAACCGCAGCGGGATCAGGGCCGCCGGCGGGCTCAGCGTCCGGGCGAAGTAGTTGGTGTCGACCGACTTCGACGCGTCGACGACGATGAGGAGCGTTTCCGGGCCGTCGTCCGGCCCGGTCGGGCCGTACAACAGCTCCTCGAGACCCGCGTAGCGATCGTCACGGGTCAGGTACGCGAACGCCGGCCCGAGGTTGTCGCACACCCCACCGTCCACCAGGTAGACGAAGTTCGCCTGGGTTCGCAGCAGCAGTGCGCAGCCGACGGCCAGCGCCGAGCCGGCGAGGACACCCACGGTCCAGATCAGCAGACCCCTGGTACCGGACAGCGCATCCAGCATCCGGGCGACGGTGATCGTCAGCACCCCGGCGGCCGCCAGCAGGCCGAGCGCGGCGATCAGCACCCGCGCGACCGGTCCGACCGGCGCTCGCGGCCCGGCGCTCAGGCCGGCCACCTGATGCGGACCGAGGATCACCGGCCGAAACCCGGGAAATCCGGCCGACGCCGCCACCGTGTCCGCAACCGGTACGGCGCGCAGGGCGCTGACGCCCTGGACCCGCAGCATCTGTTGATCCGCGAGATAGGCGTGCTCCCCCGAACCCAGGTCGGTGGCACAGAACACGTGCCGGATCGCGCCGCCGTGCGGCGCCTGCGCACGCTCCGCACCAGCGCCTCGATCACCGACTGGACCGCGTACGCGCTCTCCCACACCGCGGCGACGACGACGATCAGCCCGACGATCACGAAGTAGACCGCCGACCAGCGGAAGATCTCCGCGAACCCGGGGTCGATGTCGCGCAGCACGCAGGTCGCGGCCACCACCGATCCGAGGGCGACCAGCAAGTGGCACCTTGAGCGATCGCAGTCGGGCCTGGGTGCCGATGTGGTCGCCGGTGACCAGGCCGCCCACGAGCCGGGCACGATGCCGGAGATCCGTCTCGTCACCGGCGGCGCCGAGAAACAGCGCCGACGCCACGCTGCCGCCGGACACCGAGCTGACCGAGCGGATCCGGTCCCTCGCCGTCGATCCCAGGATGGCCAGCAAGGCGCCGGCGCCGAAGCAGGTCGCCCGGAAACCACCCCCGGACAGACAGATGGAGATCGGACGGCGGTCTGGAGAGGTGGCCACGCGAGCGGTCCCTTCGGCTACGAGAGGTGGAGCAGGTGCCGCGCTTCCTCGACATCGGCGTGCATCTGGGTGATCAGCGCCTCCAGCCCCGCGTACTTCACCTGGCCGCGCAGCCGGGCGTAGAAGTCGATGGCGATCTCCACGTCGTAGAGCTCCAGGTCGTCGCGGTCCAGCACGTACGCCTCGACCCGGCGCTCCACGCCGTCGAAGGTCGGGTTGGTGCCCACCGAGATGGCCGCCGGCCAGCGCGGATGATCACCGTCCAACCGGGTCACCCAGCCGGCGTAGACCCCGTCGGCCGGAACCGCCATCCCGGGCTTGACGGCGACATTGGCGGTCGGAAAACCCAGTTCGTGCCCGCGCCGGTCCCCGCGAACCACCACGCCGGAGAACCGGAACGGATGGTCGCTCAGCTCCCGCACCCGGCCGAAGTCCCCCTCCGCCACGGCGTGCCGGATCAAGGTGGACGAGCTCGGCTGGGTGCCGTCGGTGACCAGCGGCAGGGCCTGGACGACGAAGTCGTCACCGCCGAGCTCGGCCAGCGTGGTCGCGGTGCCGGCGGCGCGGAAGCCGAACCGGAAGTTCTCCCCCACCACGATCCGGGCCGGATGCAGCGGCCGCAGCACGGCATCGACGAACTGCGCGGGACTCCAGCTCGCGACCTCGGCGGTGAACTCCACGACGACGACCTGCGCCGCACCGGCCGTCTTCAGCAGCTCGATCCGGCGTTCGAGCGAGGTGAGCAGCAGCGGCGCCTGGTCCGGACGGATCACCGACATCGGGTGCGGCCAGAAGGTCACCACCACCAGCGGTGCGCCCGGCTCGGCGGCCTTCGCGGTCCGGATCAGCTCGGCATGTCCGCGGTGGACGCCGTCGAAGTTGCCGATCACCACCACCGGATCCCCGGCGACCGCCCCCTGAGGATCGCTCACGGCGCTCAGTTAACCACCTCTGGGCCCGCCGCGAGCCGCCTCCCGACGTGCCTTCTCCACGGCTGACTTGATCAATTCGGCTTCCCGTTTGCGTGCGTCGCGCAGCTTGGCCTCGGCCTCCCGGCGTTTCTGCGTCGCTTCCTTGATCCGCTGGTCACGCTGATAGGGCGGGAGGGGCTCGGCCGGCTCGACGGCTTCGTCCGGACGCGAGACGCTCAGCGCGCTCGACGAAAACCGCCACCCCGTCGAGCACCCGCGCGGTCGAGAAGACGAACGGATCGGTCTCGTCCGCTGGGTCGAAGGCGCCGGCGACGATCGCCGCGAAGAGTCCCGGGTACCGCGACTCGGTCACCAGGTCGCGGAGCACGAGTTGCTCGCCGCCCTGCTCCGGGCCCGCCGTAGCCCGGCTGATCGTCGCCTCCCAACGGCCCATCCCGCTGAGCATCAGCACGATCGACAACGCCTGGTCCGGCGTCAGGGAGGTGACCTGCAGGATGCGCAGGCCCCAGTCCAGCCAGGCGAGGTTGTTCGGCGTGACCGGGATGCCGATGATCGGGATGTCGAGCAGCCATGGGTGGGCCTCGTAGGCGTCCTTCAGCGCGGCGAGCCAGCGCTGCAGGCCGGTCCGCCAGTCGTCGTCGATGACGTCGTGATCGGGGGGCAGGCCGACGCCCTCCTCGTTCATCAGCACCAGCAGGTCGTCCTTGGCCGTCACATAGCGGTAGAGCGACATGGTGGTGAACCCGAGCCGGGCGGCCACCCCGCTCATCGAGACGGCGGTGATCCCGTCGGCATCGGCGATCTCCATCGCGGCCTCGACGATCCGCTCGATGCTCATCTCCCGCTTCGGCCCGCGCTGCGGCGCCTCCGCTATCCCCCAGGCGAGGGCGATGCCCCGAGGGAGTTCAGCCGGGATGTCCTCGTCCACGCCGCTCATCGTAGTCATTGCGTACGCCATACGCAGTGTGTACGGTATAAACAGTTTGCATCGTACACAGACAGCACGACGATGAAGAGGAGCACGATGGACGCCATCGAGATCCGCGACCTGCGGATGAGCTTCGGCCCGCAGGTGGTGCTGGACGGGATCGACCTGACCGTCCGGCGCGGATCGGTCTTCGCCCTGCTCGGCCCCAACGGCGCCGGCAAGACGACCATGATCAACATCTTGTCCACCCTGCTGCGGCCCGACAGCGGCACGGCGCGGGTCTGCGGCCACGATGTGATCACCGAGCCGGAGGCGGTACGCCGGGTGATCAGCGTCACCGGCCAGAACGCCGCCGTTGATCAACTTCTGACCGGCGAGGAGAATCTGCGCCTGGTGGCCCGGCTTTCCGGGACTGGATCGGCGGGCGACCGGCGAGGCGGTCGAGCGGCTGCTGACCCAGTTCGAGCTCACCGACGCGGCCCGCCGGCGGGTCGGCCGCTACTCGGGCGGCATGCGACGCCGGCTCGATCTTGCTCTCGGCCTGGTCGGCACGCCGGCGGTGATCTTCCTCGACGAGCCGACGACCGGCCTGGACACGATGAGCCGGCAGAGCATGTGGTCGATCATCGAGCCGGCTCGCCGGCGACGGAGTGACGATCCTGCTGACCACGCAGTACCTGGAGGAGGCCGACCAACTCGCCGACGAGGTGGCCTTGATCAACAACGGCCGGGTCGTCGCGCAGGGGACGCCGGCCACGCTCAAAGCGCTGGTCGGCAGCGAACGGCTGGAACTGCGGCGTCGGGCCGACGACGCGCTGGTCGCCGAGGTCCCGGTCGACGGCACGCCGGCCTCGATCCGGTCCGCCCTGGACCGGCTCGGACGACGGTGGCGAGGACGCGTACGTGGTGCTGCGCAAACCCACCCTGGACGACGCCTTCGTGCTGCTCACGTCGGCGCCCGAGTTGGCGGAGGTGGCGTGATGTCGACCGCCGTGGACGTCCAACTGGCGTTCGTCGGTCGCAGCCTGCGACACAGCGTCCGCAAGGTGGATGCGTTGATCATGGGGATCGCGCTCCCGGTGATCTTGATGCTGCTGTTCGTCTACGTGTTCGGTGGAGCGCTGGACTCGACCGGACAGTACGTCAACTACGTGGTGCCCGGGATCATCCTGCTCTGCGCGGGATTCGGGGCGGCGGGCACCGCGGTCGGCGTGGCCGACGACATGACCTCGGGGATCATCGACCGGTTCCGCACCATGCCGATCAACAGTGCGGCGGTGATCGGTGGGCACGTCGTCGCGAGTCTGGTGCGCAATCTGGTGGCCACCGCGGTGGTGATCATCGCGGCCCTCGTCCTCGGATTCCGGCCGCAGGCCGGGATCGTGGAGTGGCTGGCCGCGCTCGGCCTGGTGTCGCTGTGGATCCTGGCGATCACCTGGCTGTTCGCCGCCCTCGGGGTGGCGGCGAAGAACCCCGAAGCGGCGGATGGATACGGCTTTGCCCTGATGTTCCTGCCCTACCTGTCCAGCGCCTTCGTGCCCACCGAGACGATGCCGGCCGGCCTGCGTTGGGTCGCCGATCATCAGCCGATCACCCCGATCATCGAGACGATCCGCGGTCTGCTGCTGGGCACCGACTACGGCAACCAGCCCGTGTGGGCGGTCGGCTGGTGCTTGCTGATCATGGTCGGCGCCATCATCTGGACCGGCTGGCTGTTCAAGCGGCGAGCCGGTCGCCGCGGCCAGAGCTAGACGAAGACCGCTTCGGGAACGGCGTCGGCGTCTCGCTGCCGATACAGCGCCAGGAACTCACCGTCGGGATCGAGCAGCGCGCTGAGTTCGGCCGGCAGCGCGAGATCGGGCAGCCGGCGTCCGACCCGGACGGCAGCGGCCTGGTCGGCGGTCAGCCGGAGCACGGCGAAGTTGCGCCGGGCGACGTCGGACATGTTGATCATGGTCAGCCCGTCGGCCGCCTGCTCCAGGGTCTGCGCCTGGTCCAGTCCGAACGGTCCCACCCGGGTCCGGCGCAGCGCGGTGAGATGCCCACCGCAGCCCAGCGCCGCACCAAGATCACGGGCCAGGGCCCGGATGTAGGTGCCCGACGAGCAGTCCACCTCGACGTCAAGATCAACAGTCGGCAGCCCGTCGACCGTCAGGTCGCGCCGGGCGATCACGCTCCAGCCGATCCACCCGGACCGGGCGGGCGGCGAGATCGACCGACTCGCCGGCCCGGACCTTCGCGTACGACCGGACGCCGTTGATCTTGATCGCGGAGACCGCGCTGGGCACCTGGAGGATGTCGCCGCGCAACGGTTCGAGCGCGGACTCGAGATGATCATCGTCGAGGTCGACGACGGCCCGGCGACTCGTCACCTCGCCCTCGGCGTCATCGGTGATCGTCGAGACGCCGAGCCGGACGGTGCCGGTGTAGCCCTTGTCGGTCAGCATCAACTGGCCGAGCAGCCGGGTGGCCCGGTTGACCCCGACGACCAGCACGCCGGTCGCCATCGGATCCAGGGTGCCGGCGTGGCCGACCTTGCGGGTGCCGGCGAGCCGGCGGATGCGGCCGACGACCTGATGGGAGGTCCAGCCCTCCGGCTTGTCGATGACGAGGATTCCTGAGGCGGCGGGCTCAGGACTCGTCATCGTCCTCGTCACGCTTGTAGGGATCGGCATCGCCCGCGTACGAGGCACCGGCGGCCTGCTGGGCGACCCGGGCGTCGACCGAGCGGGCCTGGTGGAGCAGATCGTCGATCTGCTTGGCGGTCTCCGGCACCGCGTCGAGCACGAAGTCGATGGTCGGGGTGAACTTCATGCCCAGTTGCTTGCCGACGTGGGACCGGATCAAGCCGGTCGCCGAGGCCAGCGCGGCGGCCGTCGCGGCCCGATCGTCCTCGGAACCGAGCACCGTGTAGAAGACGGTGGCTTCCCGGCTGTCCCCGGTCAACCGGACGTCGGTGACCGTGACGAAGCCGAGTCGCGGATCCTTGATCCGCCGTTCCAGCATCTCGGCGACGATGACCTTGATCTGATCGGCCACCTTGAGTACCCGCGGCGATCCCATGATGTCTCCCTCACGCACAACCTTGTCGGTGCCGTACGAGGGAGCAGGATATCGGTGCCCGTCAAAGACCGTGGCGGTGTGCGATCGCCGCCGCCTCGCCGCGACCGCCGACCGCCAGCTTGGCCAAGATGTTGGACACGTGGACGCTGGCGGTCTTGGTGCTGATGAACAGGGCGCGGCCGATCTCGGCGTTGGAGCGGCCGGCCGCCACCAGCTTGAGCACCTCGAGCTCACGACTGGTCAGCCCGGCGAGTGGGCCCGACCCGGCGGCCGAGGACACCGAGGCCCCGATCTGCGCCGCGAGCGGGGCGAGCCGGGCGGTGAGCAGGCCCAGTCCGAGCTCGTCGGCGCGGACGAAGGCCTCGGTCACGACCGTACGAGCGGTCTGCCGCTCCCGGGCCTCGGCGAGGTGACGGGCCCAGCGCAGCTGCGCGTACGGCACCAGGTGGGCCGGGGCGGCCGCATTTCCGGCCAGTGCGGCCACCGCCTGCTCCCACTCCTCCGGTCCGTCCGCGAGCTCGGCGTCGATGAGCGGCATCCAGACCGCGAGCATCCGGGTGACCCGCAGCCCGTCCGCGGCGGCCCGGACCAACGACTGCCGCTCCCCCACCCGCGGCGCGCCCGCCATCCGCCGGTCCAGTGCGGTGGCCGCGGCCGCCCCGACCGCGAGCGCCGCTGCACTGCGCACCGGGTCGTAGAGGCTGGCGTGGTCCAGGAAGCACTGCAGATGTGACCAGGCTCGCTCGGGCTGCTGGCTGAACATCGCCAGCTCGGCGTCCACCCGGATCGCGCCGACCACCGACTGCGGCATCGGTTGGACGTCGACGATCAGCGACCGCAGCGGAACGGCGGCGCGTTCGGCCGCAGCGAGGTTGCCGCGCCACAGCTCGAGCCAGGTGATCAAGATGTTCAGGTGGGTGACGCTCATCGTGGGTGGGTCGAGCCGCATGACCTGCTCGATCAATGCGGCCGCCGCGTCCAGTCGACCGAGCGCGAGCATGGACTCCGCCGCGTTGCCGGCCGCGAAGCTGCCGAAATCCCGTTCGATCCCGACTGCCCGCGCCGCTTCCACTCCGGTCAGCGCCTGCTGCAGCGCGTCCTCGTAGTGCCCCGTCGAATGCAGCGCGTCGGAGTAGTTGAGGTGATAGCGAACCCGGGCGCGGAACTCCGCGCCGTCGGGTTGCTTGTCCCGAAGCGGCCGATCGGCGCCGATCAACTGGCCGGCCCGGGCCAGTTCGGCCAGCCCGTCGTCCTCGTCGCCGGCGATGACCAGCGTCGTGCCCAACGTGTTGCGGGCGACCGATTCGAGACGGGCGTCGCCGATCGCCACCGCAGCGGCCACGGCCTGGCGGGCCAGCACCCGCGCGTCACCGCCGCTGTTCATCCGGTGGGACGCCAGCTGCTCCACGGCGTGTGCCCGGAAGCGGTCGTCGGTCAGCCGGTCGAGCAGGGCCTCCGCTTCCGCCGCATCGCGGTCGGCGCCGGGCTGGATCAGGTCGATCAGCAGGTGCAGGTGCAGGACCAGCCGGGAGAACCGGCCCTGATGGTCCTCGCTCGCCGTGGCCTCCAGTGCGCGGGTGGCGAGCTCGAGCGCCCGTTCGTAGTCGCCGGCGTCCTTGGCCGTGCGGGCGGCCGCTTCGAGCACAGCGGCGTACTCGCCGGCGGCCGCGGTCGGCTCGTCGACGAGATCCCAGAGCTCGAGGACCCGCTCGTACATCTGCAGAGACTCGAAGTGCGCCGCGCTGCCCGACCGGGCCGCCCGGATGGACCAGGCGAAGGCCTTGTCGTTGTCGCGGCCGGCGGCCCAGTGCAGAGCGATGGCGTGGGCGGCCGATTCGCGACCCAGCAGGTCGGGCGCGGCCTCCAGGGTCGCCGCCGCCTGCCGATGCAGGCGCGATCGCTCGCTGGGTAGCAGCTCCGCCTCGACCGCTTCACGGAGCAGGGCGTGCCGGAAGGCGTAGCCGTCGCCGTCGATCAGCAGCACCCCGACATCGATGGCATCGCGCAGATCCGGTTCCAGGCTCTCCTCGGCACGACCGGCAACCGCGACCAGCATGTCGTGGGGTACCCGGTTGCCGAGCACGGCGACGTTCCGCATCAGACCGTAGGCGCTCTCGGACAGCTGACCCAGCCGCACCTGGACGGCGTCGCGGACGGTCGCCGGCAAGGTGGACCGATCATCGGCGGAAGCCACGAGTTCCTCGATGTAGAAGGGAATTCCGCCGCTCCGGGCATGGATCTGCGCGGCCAGGGCCGCCGCGCGGCGGTCGGCCCAGCAGGCCGGAGATCAACTCCGTCGAGTGGGCTCTGGTCAGCGGCTGCAGTTCCAGCCGGGTCACCGTCGGGAGTCGGCTCGCCTCGCCCAGGAAGCCGCGCAGCGGATGGCGTCGGCCGACCTCGTCGGGGCGGTAGGTGCCGATGATCAGCACCGGCGCCTCGCGCAGCGCTCCGATCAGGAACAGCAGCACGTGCCGGGTCGACTCGTCGGCCCAGTGCAGATCCTCGACGATGATCATCAGTGGCCGGATCAGCGCAGCGCGGGTCAACAGGCGGGCCATGGCCTCGAAGAGCTGCAACTGGACATCGCCGCCCGGTTCGGGACTGACCAGATCCGGCGCCACGGCGCCGAGCGCGCGGTGGCCTCCGCCGGCCCACTCCAGCAGTTGCTCGGTGCCGAACGCGGCGTCGAGATCGCGCAGCAGACCGGCGATCGGCGCGTACGGCAGACCCTCGCCGCCGAGCGGAACACACTGCCCGCGCACCACCTGAACCGATCCGGCCCGTTCGGACGGCGGTCTCGACCAGGCGGGTCTTGCCCATCCCGGCATCGCCGCCCAGCAGCAGGAAGCGCGACCCGGTCCGCGGCAGGCCGTCGACCAGGCCGGCGATGGTGGCCAGCTCGGACGCCCGCCCGATCAGCGGCCGGCCACTCCCGCCGGCCGGCCCCGACCTGGTCGTCATCGGCGCATGGAGGTGCGGTTCACCGCGTCATTCTCCCATCGACGCCCGCCGGATCGACGGTACTGCCGCCGTATGCGACCGCGGCTGGGCTAAGTCGCCTTAGGCCGGCTCGGCCGGCCCGCCGCCGGACAAGATCAGGCATCTGACCGGCGCCGACGTCCCGGCCTTAGCTGCACCGTGTGCCTCGTGATCGGGATCGACCCGATCCATGATCAGGAGGACCGACAGACATGACCCAGATCCCACAGACCACCCTGGGCGAGCGGCTGCTCGCCGCAGCCACCGCGACCCTGAAGTTGTTCAGCGTCTACCTCGGCGACCCGGCTGAAGTTGTACGCCGGGCTGTCCGAGCAGTGCCCGATGACGGGTCTCTCACGGTCGACGATCCAGCACGTGGCGTGAGCCGCGAATGTCGAACAGGCGGTGAATCCGACCGGGTAGTCCCGTCGGATTCACCGCGCTGCGGCTCCGACTCCCGCCTGACCGTCAAGCCCGGCACCTGACACTCGCGTCAACGCAGTCAGGCCCAAAACACCTGCACACTCGCGGTAGCGCCGTATCGTACGTGATGAGCAGCAAATGTCGGGGGCCCTCCGCCTGCCCCGCCACTCTCCCCCGAATAGGCTCAAATGCCCTGGATCCGCACACTGCTCGCCGTCGTCACTGCACTCACCGGCCTGGCCGCCCTCGGCCCGCCCGCTGCCGCCGCGGCGCCCACCACGTTGTACGCGCTCGACGGTCAGCACCAGACCGTCGTTCGGTTCGTCGGCGGGGCCACCGGTGCGTTCACCACCACCGTGATCGGACGCAACCTCGACTCCGTCTCGACTCTGGCCTCCGACCCTCTCGGCAACGTGTACCTGCTCAACAACGGCCGACTCGTCCGGATCTCCGCCGATGGTGTCCAGCGCTCGGTCGCGTCGAACCTGACCGGTCTCGAGTGGCTGGTCGTCGACGGGCACGGGACGGTCTTCGTCGCCGATTCACACCGGGTCACCCGGATCTACCAGCCCAGCGGCAAGCAGGACCTGATGGGATCCATCACGGCCCGGACGATCGAGGGTCTGGGAGTGGACAGCTCAGGACGACCAACCGTCATCACCTACCCCGGCGACAACACCAACGCCGCGCTGGCCACCTTCCCGTCGACCGCCGGGCGCCAGCCGACAATCCGCGCCCTCACCAACGTCTATGACAACGGATATCGGGCCTTCCCGCTGGTGGAGGCCCCGAACGGGGCAATCTTCATCGGCGCCAGGACGGCAGGCGGCTCGGGTGTACACACGGTCGAGCGCATCAGCGTCGGGAGTGACACCTCGCAGCAGGTCAACACCAGATACTCCGACTACGCCTGGACCGTCGATCCGCGGGGCCGGGTGCACCTCATGCAGATCCGTAAGTGGTGCCTCGACCCGGAGCGCTTGCTGGGTTACTGCACCCCGAACGACGCGGTGGACCAGATCCTGATCATGCCGGACACCGGCGGCACGCCGCGCTCGGTCCCGACCAGCAACCTGAGCCTGCCGCCGGGCGGGATCGCCGTCGGCGCCGACCAGACCACCTACGCCGCCGCAGACGCCGGACTGGTCCGCATCCCCGCCACCGGCGGTGCCGCGCAGCCCGTCGTCAGCGGCTCGTACTCCGGCCTGACGGTCAAGCCCGGCACCTGAGACCAGCGAAACCGAAGAACGCGGTGAATCCGACCGGGTAGTCCCGGTCAAATTCACCGCGTTGATCTACGAGCGCGCCTTCTCGCGCATCTCGAAGGTCTCGATGACGTCGCCGGTCCGGATGTCGGAGTAGTTCTGCAGCGTGATGCCGCACTCGAACCCCTCCCGCACCTCGGTGGCGTCGTCCTTCTCCCGGCGCAGCGAGGAGATGGCCGTCTCGACGACGACCACACCATCCCTGAGCAGCCGGGCCTTGGAGTTCCGTCGGACCGAGCCGTCGATGACCATGCAGCCGGCGATGATTCCGGCGCGCGACGAGCGGAAGATCTCGCGGATCTCCGCCTGCCCGAGCTGGACCTCTTCGTAGATCGGCTTGAGCAGGCCCTTCAGCGCCGCCTCGATCTCGTCGATCGCGGCGTAGATCACCGAGTAGTACCGGATGTCCACACCCTCGCGGTCGGCCATCTCGGTCGCCTTGCCCTGAGGCCGGACGTTGAAGCCGACGATGACCGCGTTGGAGGCCGCCGCCAGCGACACGTTGGTCTCGGTGATGGCACCGACACCGCGGTCGATGACCCGCAGCGAGACCTCGTCGCCGACGTCGATCTTGGACAGCGCGTCCTCGAGCGCCTCGACCGAACCAGCACCGTCGCCCTTGAGGATGAGGCGCAGCTCCTGGTCCTCGCCCTTCTCGAGCTGGTCGAACAGCTGGTCGAGCGTCTTGCGCCGGGTGCCGGCCGCCTGGGCCGCCATCCGAAGCCGGGACGCCCGGCGCTCGGCGATCTGCCGGGCCATCCGGTCGTCGTCGACGACGATGAAGCTGTCGCCGGCGCCGGGGACCGCGGTCAGACCGAGCACCTGAACCGGGAAGGACGGTGGCGCCTCGTCGACGTTGTTGCCGTGGTCGTCGAGCAGGGCACGGACGCGTCCGTACCCGGTCCCGGCCACGATCGAGTCGCCGACGTGCAGCGTGCCGCGCTGGACCAGGACCGTGGCGACGGGGCCGCGACCCTTGTCGAGGTGCGCCTCGATGGCCACACCCTGACCGTCCATCTCCGGGTTGGCCCGAAGGTCGAGCGCCGCGTCCGCGGTCAGGATGACCGCCTCGAGCAGCTCCTCCAGGCCGACACCGGTGATGGCGGAGACGTCGACGAACATCGTGTCGCCGCCGTACTCCTCCGGCACCAGGCCGTACTCGGTGAGCTGGCCACGCACCTTGACCGGGTCGGCACCCTCACGGTCGATCTTGTTGACCGCGACCACGATCGGCACGTCGGCGGCCAAGGCGTGGTTGAGCGCCTCGATCGTCTGCGGCATCACGCCGTCGTCGGCCGCCACGACCAGCACGGCGATGTCGGTCGACTTCGCACCGCGGGCGCGCATGGCGGTGAACGCCTCGTGACCCGGGGTGTCGATGAAGGTGATCTTGCGCTCGTCGCCGTCGACCTCGGTGGCCACCTGGTAGGCACCGATGGCCTGGGTGATGCCGCCGGCCTCGCCGGCGACCACGTTGGTCTTGCGGATGGCATCGAGCAGCTTGGTCTTGCCGTGGTCGACGTGACCCATGACGGTGACCACCGGTGGGCGGGCCGCAAGGTCGTCCTCGCCGCCTTCGTTCTCGCCGAACTCGATGTCGAAGCTCTCCAGCAGCTCGCGGTCCTCGTCCTCGGGGGAGACGACCTCGATCTTGTAGTTGAGCTCGGTCGCCAGCACCTGGAGGGTGTCCTCGGACACCGTCTGGGTGGCCGTGACCATCTCGCCCAGATTGAACAGCACCTGGACCAGCGACGACACGTCGACGTTGATCTTCTCCGACAGGTCGGTCAGCGAGGCGCCGCGGGCGAGCCGGATGGTCTGCCCGTCGCCCTGCCGGACGCGTACGCCGCCGATCTCCGGGGCCTGCATCTGGTCGAACTCTTGACGACGCTGCCGCTTCGACTTGCGACCACGGCGGACCGGACCGCCGGCGCGACCGAACGCACCCTGGGTGCCGCCACGACCGCCGCGACCACCGCGACCACTGGACGGCGGACCGCCAGGACCGCCGCCGGGGCCACCGCGACCGGGTGGGCCGCCAGGACCGCCGCCGGGACGACCGCGACCGCCGGCCGGTGCTCCACGACCACGGGCAGCGGGTCCCGCGGGCGCGCCGAGCTGGCCGGAACTCTGCTTGGGCATCATCGCCGGATTGGGTCGAGGCATGCCCGGAACGCCCGGACGACCGCCCGGTGCCGGAGGGCGTCCGGCCGGTGGCCGCGGGGCGCCGGGGCGCGCCGGATCAGCGGGCGGACGCGGCGCACGGGAGGTGCCCATGCCCTGCGACGACGCGAAGGGGTTGTTGCCGGGTCGCGGTCCGCCGGGACGGCGGTCACGGGGCGCGCCACTGCCGGGCAGACCGCCGGTCGAGCCGGGGCGGGGCCGTGGGCCGGGCGCCTGACCGGTTCCCGGGGTCGGCTCAGCCGCGCGCGGGGCCGGCGGCGGGGTCTGGCCCGGGGCACGCGGAACACCTGGCCGGGGACCGGGCGTCCGCTGCGGATCGGCCTGCGGGGCGCGAGCCGCCGGCGCTGCGGGCGCGGCGGGTCGGACTGCCGGCGGGGCTGGCGGCGGGGTGACGGCGGCGGGCGGGGTCGCCGGTGCCGGCGGGGTGGCCGGTGCCGGCGGGGTGGCCGCGGGAGGCGGGGTGACCGCGGCCGGCGGAGTCGCCGCCGTCGGCGGCGCGTCTCGACCCGGGGGGCCGGAGCCGTCGGGGCGACACGTTCAGCCGGCTTGGCCGGTCGGGCTACCGGAGCCGGCGCTTCGGCCGCCTCGGTGGGCTTCGGCTTCGGGCGCCTTGCGGGCGGATTTCTTGGCCGGCGGCGGCTCGCTCGCCAGCTTCTCCTTGAGTCGTCTCTCGACGGGCGCCTCAACGGTGGAGGACGCGGATCGGACGAACTCCCCCATGTCTTTCAACATGGTCAGGACTATCTTGCTTTCGACTCCGAGCTCTTTCGCGAGCTCGTAGACACGGACCTTTGGCACTGCTCTCCTTGTGGCGGTCCGCGCCTGGGTGCGTGCGGACCAGTTAGTTGTTGTGCATGCTCATTGAGGGAATCTCATCGAGTGGTCATGAGCGTGAGCCCACTTTCTGGTCGGTGCCGCCGACAGGCGGGCACTGGCAAATCTCGCCCTTCCCGAACGGGTCGGACACGGTCAATCACTCTATGCCTTCGAGCGCCAGTTCGTCTAAGTCAACCGACGCGACGCGCAGCGCCCGCGCCACCGCTCGGCGGCGTGCGGCCTGCTCGAGGCACGTCCGGTCGCGATGCAGGTAGGCGCCTCGACCGGGCTGAACTTGTTCAACGTCGATCACCAGCGCACCATTCCAGGTCAGTCTCAACAGTTCCGATTTCGGCGCCTTCCGGCGGCAACCGACACACGTGCGTACGGGGTCGGCCACTGGAACGACTCTACCGGGCGGTGACGGCTCAGCGGAGGTGAATTAGGGTCGCCGTGATGAGCACTCCCCTCATCCGCCCGGTCGAGCATCACCACCGGAATCTGCGGGCCCACGTCGAGCAGGCGTTGTCGGCCGCGATCATCACCGGCGAACTCGAGCCCGGGACGCTGCTCACCGTGCCGACCCTGGCGGCGCAGTTCGAGGTGTCGGCCACCCCGGTTCGCGAAGCGGTGCTGGACCTGGAGAGCCGCGGGTTCGTGGAGTCGGTCCGCAACAAGGGGTTCCGGGTGACCGAGGTCAGCCCGGAGTCGTTGCGGCAGATCGCCGAGGTGCGACAACTGCTCGAGCCGCCGGCGATGGAACAGCTGGCCCGCGAACTTCCCCGCCGACGAGATTGCCCGGCCTCCGATCGTTGGCGGACGACATCGTCTCCGGGGCGCGCACCGGTGAGCTCCTCGGCTACGTCCAGGCCGATCAGCAGTTCCACCTCCAGCTCGCGGGACTGCTCGGCAATCCCGTGCTGGTCGAGGTGATCGCCGACCTCCGGTCGCGCGCCCGGCTGATCGGCATCGCGGCCATGGTCAAGACCGGCCGGCTCGAGGAGTCGGCCGCCGAACACCATGAACTGCTCGACCACCTGTCCGCGGGCGACGCCGCCGCCGCCCGGGCCCTGATGCACCGGCACATCGGGCACACCATCGGCTGGTGGGCCGGCCAGCCCGAGGAATGACGCACGCTGTCACGCCGACTCCTGGACCCACGTTTCCCCGCGCTCGACGGCAAACGCTGGCCTCCAAGCACCCTCGACCCACGTTTCCCCGCACTCGATGGGAAACGCCGGCTCCTATGGCACCCTCGCAAGGCCGGACCTCTCGGCCAGACTCTTTACGCGGATTTTGCCTTCGCCTCCATCTGTAATATGTTACATATTAGTGAGAGGAGGGCGGCGTGCCTGACGTGCTGGTGATCGGAGCCGGAATCATCGGCGCCGCCTGCGCGCGGTCCCTCGCGTCAGCGGGTCTGAGCGTGACCGTCGTCGATCGCGGCTCCAGCGCGGGCGGCACCAGCGCAGCCTGCGAAGGCAACCTGCTCGTCTCGGACAAGGGCCCCGGCCCCGAACTGGACCTGGCTCGGCATGCGGCCGCGCGCTGGCCGACGGTCGCGGCCGAACTGGCCGCCGAGCTCGGGCCGTCAGTTCCCCTCGATCGAGTACGAGCGCAAGGGGGGCATCGTGGTCGCCACGACCGAGCCGGGCGCCGCGGCGCTGCTCGCCTTCGCCGACACCCAACGGCCGGCCGGCGTGGACGCACGGGCACTGTCCGCCGCCGAGGCGCTCGACCTCGAACCCGATCTCAACCCGACCCTCACCGCTGCTGTGCACTACCCGCAGGACGCCCAGGTCCAGCCGACCATCGCCACCGAGGCGTTGCTCGCCTCAGCCCGCGCCCGCGGTGCGGTCGTCCGAACCGGCGCGGAGGTGACCGGGTGCATCCTCGGCCCGGACGGGCGGATCACCGGCGTACGCACCACCCAGGGCAACCTGTACGCGGACGCGGTGCTGGTCGCGGCCGGCCCGTGGTCCGGCGAAGTGTCCGACCGGCTCGGCGCCGCCATCCCGATCCGTCCGCGCCGGGGCATGCTGCTCGTCACGGCCCCGATGCCGCAGCGAATCTTCCACAAGGTCTACGACGGTGACTACGTCGGCGCGACCCAGTCCGGCGACGCCGACCTGCAGACCTCGAGCGTGGTGGAGAGCACCCCGGGCGGCACCGTGCTGATCGGCTCCAGCCGGGAGCAGATCGGCTTCGACACCACGTTCTCGGTCGACGTGCTCCGGCAACTCGCGGCCAAAGCGGTCGGCCTGTTCCCGTTCCTGGAGCGGGTGAACGTGATCCGGTCGTACGGCGGCTTCCGTCCCTACCTGCCCGACCACCTGCCGATCATCGGACCGGATCCCCGGCTGAGCGGACTCTGGCACGCCACCGGCCACGAGGGCGCCGGCATCGGGCTCGCGATCGTCACCGCGGACCTGCTCACCGCCCAGTTCCTCGATCGCACGCCCGACCTGCCCGCCGAACCCTTCCAGCTGGACCGACCGAGCCTGCGGCCCTTCCTGGAGGCGGCGTGATGAACAGTCCGCTGACCATCAGCGTCGACGGCACGCCGACCAACGGCCGCCCCGGCCAGACCATCGCCGGCATCCTGCTGACCTCCGGCCGCACGGCCTGGCGGCGGACGTCACGCGGCCTCGGCCCCGCGCGGGCTGTTCTGCGGCATCGGGGTCTGCTTCGACTGCCTGGTCACGGTGAACGGCGACCGCGACGTCCGGGCCTGCCAGCGCCGGGCGAGCGACGGCGATGTCGTGGAGACCCAGTCATGACCCGCACGGTGGTGATCATCGGCGCGGGTCCCGCCGGACTGTCCGCGGCGTCCAGCGCCCTGGACCGGGGCGCCTCGGTCACCCTCCTGGACGCGGCCGACCAGCTGGGCGGGCAGTACTGGCGGCACCCGCCCTCGACCGCGGCCGACGCCGACCGATGCGCGGTTGCAGCACGGTTGGCACACCTTCAGCCGGCTGCGCGACGCCCTCGAGGCCGATCCGCGATGCCGGGTGCTGACCAGCGCGCACGTCTGGGCGATCGAGCACGGCTCCGGAGTGACCGTGCATGCGCTCCTCGGACCGGCCGACGGCTCGCGCCGAGCGGCTCGCACCTTCCGGCCGGACGCGCTGGTGCTCGCCACCGGCGCTCACGACCGCACCCTTCCCTTCCCTGGCTGGGATCTGCCGGGGGTGTACACCGCCGGTGCGGCGCAGGCGTTGGCCAAGTCCGAAGGCATCGCGCTGGGCTCGCGCGTCGTCGTGGCCGGCGCCGGACCGTTCCTGCTCCCGGTCGCGGCGTCCCTGACCGCCACCGGTGCCGAGGTGCTCGGGATCTTCGAAGCCAGCCCGGTGCGGCGGCTGGCGAGCGGCTGGCTGCCGCGGCCCTGGCAGTTGCTGGGCACGGCGGCCAAGGCCGGCGAGCTGGCCGGATATGTCGGCCATCAACTCCGCCGGCGCATCCCGTACTACCCCGGTCACGCCGTCGTCGCCGCCCACGGCCGCGGAGGCGGTCGATTCGGTGACCATCGCCCGGGTCGACGCCACCTGGTCACCGATCGCCGGCACCGAACGCCGGCTCGCCACCGATGCGGTGTGTGTCAGCCACGCCTTCACGCCGCGGCTGGAACTGCCCATCGCCGCCGGCTGCCGGATCGGCGCCGACGGCTTCGTGGCCGTCGATGATCACCAGTGCAGCACCGTCGCCGGGGTCTACGCGGCGGGCGAGATCACCGGCATCGCCGGTGCCGACGCCGCCCTGGCCGAGGGGGCCGTCGCCGGCCATTGCGCGGCCGGCGGATCACCGGCCGACCCGAGGATCCGCGGGTCGGTGCGGGCCCGAGCCCGATCCCGGCAGTTCGCCCGGCGGATGGCGGCGGCGCACGGCATCGGCCCCGGCTGGCGGGACTGGCTGACCGACGAACCGCTGGTCTGCCGGTGCGAGGAGGTCTCGTACGGGCACCTCCGGAAGGTCGCCGCGGCGACCCCGGACGCCGGGCTCCGCTCCCTCAAGCTGAGCACCCGGGCCTGCCTGGGTCCCTGCCAGGGCCGGATCTGCGGGCGTACCGTCGCCGACCTGCTCGGTCGCGACGGCAGCACCGACCACCGGCCGATCGCCATCCCGATCCGGCTCGGCGAACTCGCCCAAGATCAACAGTCCCAAGATCCACAGCAAGATCAACAAGCACACCGCAGATCGTCACTGACCACCACCAGCAGAAGGACAAATGATCATGAATGCACAGTTCGACCTCGGCGGCGTCGTCGTCGCCACCACCCTGGCCTTCAAGGAGGACTCCTCCGCCCCCGCGGGTCTGGCCGTCGACTACGACAAGTTCGCCGCGCACTGCGACTTCTTGATCAACAACGGCTGCCGCGGGGTCGGGCCGAACGGCTCGCTCGGCGAGTACTCCTCGCTGACCGATGCCGAGCGCCGCAAGGTGGTCCAGGTCGCGGTCGAGACCGTCGCCGGGCGCGGCCTGGTGGTCGCCGGGGTGCACGGCGTCGGCTGGCACCAGGCCAAGCAGTGGGCCGAGTACGCCAAGGAGGACGGCGCCGACGGCGTCCTGCTGCTGCCGCCGACCATCTACCGGGCCAACCGCCGCGAGATCATCGAGCACTACACCCGGGTCAACGAGGTCGGTCTGCCGATCATGCTCTACAACAACCCGTTCGACACCAAGGTCGACCTGACGCCGGACCTGGTCGCCGAGCTCTACCAACTCGAGAACGTCGTTGCCGTCAAGGAGTTCAGCGCCGACATCCGCCGGGTGCTGGAGATCAAGGAACTCTGCGACATCGACGTGATCGCCGGAGCCGACGACCTGCTGTTCGAGTCCCTGGTGGTCGGCGCGACCGGCTGGTTCGCCGGCTACCCCAACGCGTTCCCGAAGGAGGCCGTGGAGATCTACGACCTGGTCCAGGCCGGCAAGATCGCCGACGCCCGCGAACTGTACGAGCAACTGGTCGCGGTCTTCCGCTGGGATTCGCGAACGGAATTCGTCCAGGCGATCAAGCTCTCGATCGACATCGCCGGCCAGAGCTACGGCGGTCCGACCCGCCCGCCGCGCGGGCCGCTCAGCCCCGAGCAGGCCGCCATCGTCGAGCGGGACACCCGCAAGGCACTGGACTTCGTCGCCGCTCGGCGTTGAGGATTCAGCTGTGAGATCTTCGCGAGTGATCACCGCCGTCGACTCGCACACCGAGGGGATGCCGACCCGCGTCGTCACCGGCGGCGTGGGCACCATCCCGGGCGCCACCATGAACGAGCGGCGGCTGTACTTCATGACGCACCTTGATCATCTCCGGTTGTTCCTGATGAACGAGCCGCGCGGGCACGCGGCGATGTCCGGCGCGATCTTGCAGCCGCCGACCCAGCCCGACTGCGACTTCGGCGTGGTCTACATCGAGGTGTCGGGATGCCTGCCGATGTGCGGTCACGGCACCATCGGCGTGGCCACCGTGCTGGTGGAGACCGGCATGGTCCCGGTCGTCGAGCCGATCACCACGGTGCGGCTCGACACGCCGGCCGGCCTGGTCATCGCCAAGGTGGCCGTCCGCGACGGGCACGCCGAGTCGGTGACCATCGAGAACGTGCCGAGCTTCGTGGTGCGCCTCGACGATGTGGTCTCCGTACCCGGCCTCGGTGAGGTGCCGTACAGCCTGGCCTTCGGCGGCAACTTCTACGCGATGGTCGATCTCGACGATGTGGGCCTGCCGTTCGACCGCGCGCGGCAGCACGACATCCTCGCGGCCGGCTTGGCGATCATGGAACAGATCAACACCACCGCACCACCGCATGCACCCGCTGATCGCCGGCGTCGACCACTGTCACCACGTGGAGTTCATCGCACCGGGCTCGGATGCCCGGCTCTCCCGGCACGCGATGGCCATCCATCCCGGATGGTTCGACCGCTCGCCGTGCGGCACCGGAACCTCGGCGCGGATGGCCGAGCTCTGGGGTCGCGGCGAGCTGGGCTTGAACACCGACTTCGTCAACGAGTCCTTCATCGGCGGCCGGTTCATCGGCCGGCTGGTCGCCGAGACCGAGGTCGCCGGCATCCCGGCCGTCGTGCCGACCATCACCGGCCGCGCCTGGGTGACCGGGCTCAGCCAGTATCTGCTCGACCCCTCAGATCCGTTCCCCACCGGTTTCACGTTCTAGCGAAGGATCCCCTGTGCCCGACGACGTCGGTCAGATCGCCCGGGCCTGACTCGGCTCGATGCCGCGTTTCCCGTCGAGTGACGGCAAACCTGGGCAAAATCGGACGCCACGGCCCTGGTGTGCCCGCACTCGACGGGAAACGCGGATCAGGAGACGGGGAAATGCAGCCGCCACTCGTCCTTGAAGGTCTTGCGCACCTTGACCGCCCCGCAGTCGACGAGGGCGGAGCGGATCCGGCGGAGGGTCTCGGCCGGCTCGCGATAGATCCCTTCGGACGTGACGACGATGATCCGCCAGTGCATCCGGTCGAGTTGTTCGCGGCGATGGATGTCGGTGAGCCACTGGTTGCTGTCGCTGGCGTGCTGACGTCCGTCGTACTCGATGATCAATTGCAGGTTCTCGTACGCGAGGTCGTAGCGGCGATGCCACTCGCCGTCGATGCCGCGCACGATCAGATTGACCCGCGGCTCCGGCAGTCCCGCCAGCACGATCAGCAACCGCAGCCGGGTCTCCATCGGAGAGTCGACTCCTTCGCGAGCCAGGGCGGCCGCGCGGCGAGCCACCCGGCAGTGCGCGTCCGCCATAGCCGTCCGCTGCAGCGCGGAGCTGATCGAGCGTCACGCTGCCGGCCTTGATCATCGAGTCGGCCGCGACCACCAGATCGACCAGTCCCACGCCGACCGCAGCGAGTTCGAGGAAGGCCTGCTCGGGAGTCGAGACGGGAAGGCCCTTCTTCCAGGTGAGGCCGAGTGGCCTGGTCGCGTAATGCGACAGGATTCCCTTGCGAACCAGCCTGTCGTTGGCCGTCGGCACGGTGAGGTGAACGTTCGGCTCGGCGGGCACCACCGCGCCCCAGATCTCGGCCGCGGTGTGGTGGCTCACCCGCGATCCTTCCGGCGCGAGTCGGATCGCGGCCGTCGCCCTGAGCATCGGCGTGATCGGTACGTGGCTGGACACCCAGCTGTCGTAGAGCACCTTGTGAAAGCTCCGCGTCAGCAACATGTCGTCGGTGATGCCGACGGCGGCGACCCTCGGCGCGGGTGAAGGGTTCGCGCGGATCGAATGCGGGCCGCCCCGCAGCAGAGATCGTCATGCGGGCGATCTTGTCCAGGTGCGACCACGGTCCGCTCGCCTCGGACCGGCTTATCCACAGAATCTGGGGATAACTTCGTGAATTCGTGGGCCATGACAGCGGCCGGGCTGGCGGCTGCGTGATCCGCGTTTCCCGTCGAGAGACGGGAAACGCGGGCAATCACGCGGCAAAAGGCCCAGGTTTGCCGTCACTCGACGGGAAACGCGGAGATCAACCAGAGTCAGGGAGCAGCAGCCGGCGGCGGTGCGGTGTCGGAGCGGATGTCGATCCGCCAGCCGGTGAGGCGGGCGGCGAGCCGGGCGTTCTGGCCTTCGCGGCCGATGGCGAGGGAGAGCTGATAGTCGGGCACGATCACCCGCGCGGCGCGCAGGTTCGCATCGACCACGATCACCGACTGCACCTTGGCCGGCGACAGGGCATTGCCGACGAAGGTCGCGCCATCGGCGGCCCAGTCGATGATGTCGATCTTCTCCTCGTTCAGCTCATGCATCACGGCGCGGACCCGCTGGCCCATCGGCCCGATGCAGGCACCCTTGGCGCTCACATCCTTGTTGTGGCTGACCACCGCGATCTTGCTGCGATGACCCGCCTCGCGGGCGACGGCCTTGATCTCCACGGTCCCGTCGGCGATCTCGGGCACCTCGAGCTTGAACAGCTTCTCCACCAGTCCCGGATGGGTCCGCGACACCACGACCTGCGGTCCGCGGAGCTCCTTGCGCACCGAGACCACGTAGACCCGGATCCGGTTGCCGTGCACGTAGGTCTCGCCCGGCACCTGCTCGGCGAGCGGCATGATCGCCTCGATCTTGCCCAGGTCGACCAGCACCGTACGCGTGTCGCTGCCCTGCTGCACCACGCCGGAGACGATGTCGCCCTCGACGCCGGCGAAGTGCCCGAACTTCTGCTCGTCCTCCGCGTCCCGCAGCCGCTGCATGATCACCGAGCGGGCGGTGGACGCGGCGACCCGGCCGAAGCCATCGGGCGTGTTGTCGTACTCGCCGATCTTGTGGCCCTCGTCGTCGACCTCGGGCACCAGCACGTTGACGTGACCGGACTTGCGATTCAGCTCGACCCGGGCGCCGCGGTGCGCGCCCTCGGTCTTCTCGTACGCGGTGAGCAGCGCCTCTTCGATCGCCTTGGCCAGCACCTCGAACGGGAGGTCCTTCTCCCGCTCCAGCATTCTCAGCACCGAGATGTCGATGTCCATCAGGCGTCCTCGCTCTCCAAATGATGATCACGCCGGTTGAGCTCCACCTGGATCAGCGCCTTGCTGACGTCGGCGTACGCGATCTCCCGCGTCTGGCCGTCCACGTCGAGCTGAACGCCGTCCTCATCTGAGGCAACGATCCGACCGGTCACGGCGTCCCCGGCGGTCAGGGTGACGGCGACCAGGCGGCCGTGATTGCGCCGCCAGTGCCGGGGAAGTTCCAGCGGGCGGCTGACCCCGCGCGAGGACACCTCCAGGGTGTACGCGGCCCGGCCGACCACGTCGGAGGTGTCGAGCTCGGCCGACAGGGCCCTGCTGGCCGCGGCGATGTCGTCGAGCAGCGGACCGCGTCCATCCGGGCCGTCGCCGTCCACGACCACCCGCAGCAGCCGCCGCTTGCCGGCGGGAATGACCTCGACCGCCTCCAGTTCGAGTCCGAACTGGGCCAGGATCGGGGTCAGCACACCAGCGATCTGGCTCTCTTTCATCGCACTGTCCTTCGATCCGATTGGGTCCATCAATTGTGTGCGCCGACTTCCGCAGCGCGTGCAGGCAGCCTACCTGCTTACCCGATCCGTAGCCTCCGGTGAGATAACGTCACCGCGTGGCGCACCCCTCGCGCCGGGACGTCCTGCGACTCGGCCTGGCAATCTCGGTGGTCGGTCTGCCCGCGCTCGCCGGCTGCACGCTGAGCGATCCGACGATCGAGGATCCGGCCGGCACGAGCACGCTCCAGCCCACGCCGACCGAGGCTTCCGGCTCACCTTCCTCGACCGCCACCCCGACGACGACGCCGACCATCTCCGGCGCCCAGCGAGGCTCGGAGCTCGAGATCGGTCTGGCCGATCTCGCGGCGGCGATTCGCCGCCGGTCCGGTCTGTCCAAGGACCGGCGGGCGATGCTGGCCGACATCGCCGACGCCCATCGCGCGCATGCCCGGGCGCTCAGCGACTGGGCGCCGACCAAGCCGGCAGCCAGACCCGAGGGCTCGGTGCCGGCACTCCTCAGGAAACTGGCCCGCAGCGAGCGCGCGGCGGCCCGCCGCTACCGGCGTACCGCGCTGGCCTCCAGCGGCGCCGACGCCCTGCTCTGGAGTTCGCTGTCGCTCGCCGCCACCGGGTTCTCGGCCGTCACGGACAGCTCACCGCCCGCGGTCGGCCGGCTCCGCAGCCCGAAACCGGCCGCCGTGCTCTCCGACACCCAGGCCACCCAGGAACTGGTGCGTCAGTTGCACGCGGTGGTCTACGGCTACCAGCTCGCGATCGGCACGCTGCCCGCGGTCGAGCGGTTCCCACAATCGCGCCGTTCGGGAGCTCCAGCAGCACCGGGTGATCCGCGATCGGCTGATCGCCTGGTTGATCAGGAGGTCGGCGGAGGTGCCGGCGGCTGAGGCGGCCTACGTGCCGTCGGTCAATCTGACCAACGGGCGCAGCGCGGAAAAGTTGATCATGAAGATGCTGGTCGCGCTGCAACCGTTCTGCGGCCTGTTGATCGCGGCCGCCGATGATCGTGATCGGCAACGGGCGTTCGATCTCCTGGCGACCACCATCGTCCGGTCGCAGACCTGGGGAGCCCCGCTCGATGCCTGGCCCGGGTACGCCTAGCGTCGCGCCGCGCTAGCCGAGGAGCTGGACCGCAAGATCATAGGCGAGCTTGAGGATCAGCCCGGCCAGCACGATCAGGAACACCTTGCGGACAAAGGCATTGCCACGTCGGATCGCGGTGCGGGCGCCGAGCAGCCCGCCGACCAGGTTGGCCGCGCCCATCGACAGTCCCAACGCCCACAGCACCGAGTCGTGCAGCGCGAACACGATGATCGCGGAGAGATTGGTGATCAGGTTGGCGATCTTGGCCTTGGCGCTGGCCTCCAGGAAGCCGTAGCCGAGAACGCCGACGAGCAAGATCACGAAGAACGACCCGGTGCCCGGCCCGAGGAAGCCGTCGTACGCGCCGACCCCGAGCCCGATCGCGGCCGTGCGGCCGTAGTGCGCCCGGCCGTCGTGCTTGCGCTTCGACACGAGTCCCAGCTCGGGTCGTCGCCAGGTGTAGATCCCGACGCCCACCAACGCGATCAGCACGATCGGGGTGAAGTACTCCTTGGGCAGGAAGCGCGCCAGCTGGGCGCCGACCACCGCTCCGCAGGCCGAGGCGACCACCAGCGGGATGATCGTCCGCCAGTCGGGCTTGATCTTGATCGCGTAGGTCACCGAGCTGGTCGCCGTCCCCCAGACGGAGCTGACCTTGTTCGTGCCGAGGATCGTGGCCGGCGGCGTCGAGTCGGGCAGCGCGATCAGCAGCGCCGGCAACTGGATCAGCCCACCGCCGCCGACCACCGCATCGATCCAGCCGGCCGCGAAGGCGGCCGTGACGAGCAGGGCGAGGGTGAGTGCGGGCAGGTCCACCGGTTCGGGAGCTAGGGCTTGCCGTGCACGGCAGCGACGATGACCCCGAGCGCGTCGTCGACGGGCACGTCGGTTCGCTCGCCGGTCCGCCGATCCCGCAGCTCGATCACCCCGTCGGCCAGGCCGCGGCCGACCACCACGATGGTCGGCATCCCCATGATCTCGGCGTCGGCGAACTTCACGCCCGGGCTGGCCTTGCGATCATCGAGCAGCACCTTGACCCCGGCCTCGTCGAGCTCGGTGGCCAGCTTGGTCGCGGTCGCGAGCACCGCCTCGTCCTTGCCGGTGGCCAGCAACTGCACGTCGAACGGCGCGACCTCCCGCGGCCAGCACAGGCCCTTCTCGTCACAGGTGCCCTCGGCGACGGCCGCGACCGCCCGCGAACAGCCGACGCCGTACGAGCCCATGGTGACCGTGACGAGCTTGCCGTTCTGGTCGAGCACCTTCAGACCGAGCGCCTCGGCGTACTTCCGGCCCAGCTGGAAGATGTGGCCCATCTCGATGCCGCGCTCGAGCTGCAGACCTCCGGAGCCGTCGGGGGCGGGATCGCCCGCCCGGATCTCGGCGACGTCGATCACCCCGTCGGAGATGAAGTCCCGGCCGCAGGTCAGGTCGAAGACGTGACGGCCCGGCTCGTTGGCGCCGGTCAGCCACCGGGTGCCGCTGACCACCCGCGGATCGGTCAGGAACTTGATCTTGCTCGCCGACTGCTCGCCGAGATTGGCCGGACCGATGTAGCCCTTGACCAGGCCGGGATTGCGGGCGAAATCCTCGTCGGTGAAGGCTTCCGCCTCCGCCGGCTCGACCTGTGCGGCCAGCCGCTTGAGATCGACATCGCGGTCGCCGGGCAGCCCGATGGCCAGCGGGTGCCGGGTGCCGTCCACCTCCTTGATCATCACGATCACGTTCTTCAGCGTGTCGGAGGCCTGCCAGGGCCGGTCCGGCCGCGGGAAGTGGGCGTTCGCATGATCAACAAGAGTGTCGATGGTCGGCGTGTCCGGGGTGTTCTCGGCGTGGGCGGCCGGGGCGTCGTCGTACGGCACGGTCGGCGGCGGCAGGATCCGGACGGCTTCGACGTTGGCCGCATAGCCTCCCGCCGAACGGACGAAGGTGTCCTCGCCGTTCTCGGCCACCGCGAGGAACTCCTCGCTCGCCGACCCGCCCATCGCCCCCGACATCGCGTGCACGATCACGTAGTCGAAGCCCAGCCGGTCGAAGATCTTGATGTACGCCCGGCGATGGGCCTGGTAGGACTCCTCGAGTCCGGCGTCGTCGATGTTGAAGGAGTAGGAGTCCTTCATCACGAACTCCCGGCCCCGCAGCAGCCCGGCCCGCGGCCGCGCCTCGTCGCGGTACTTCGTCTGGATCTGGTAGAGGAACAGCGGCAGATCCTTGTACGAGGAGTAGAGATCCTTGACCAGCAGCGCGAACATCTCCTCGTGCGTGGGACCGAGCAGGTAGTCGTTGCCCTTGCGGTCCTTCAGCCGGAACACGCCGTCGCCGTAGTCGGCCCAGCGACCGGTCGCCTCGTACGGCTCGCGCGGCAACAGGGCGGGGAAGTGCACCTCCTGCGCGCCGATCGCGTCCATCTCCTGCCGGACGATCTCCTCGACGTTGCGCAGCACCCGATAGCCCAGCGGCAGCCAGGAGTAGATGCCGGGCGCGGCCCGCCGGATGTAGCCGGCGCGCAGCAACCAGCGGTGGCTCGGCACCTCGGCGTCGACCGGGTCCTCGCGCAGCGTTCGGACGAACAGTTGGGACATGCGGGTGATCACCCGAGCACCCTATCCACGGACGCCGCGAAAGGCCGCGCCGTTTACGCCGGAGCCGCACGCACTGGTCGACGCGACGATCAACGGTGGATTCGACCGCGATCCGGTAGACCCGACCACCGCGGTCAGAAGACCTTCGCGACGGTCGCCTGTCGCATGCGGCGAGCGTCGGTAAGCGCGCGGCCCCTGACTTCCGACTGAGCCCGTTCGACGCCTTCGTGCATGACGTGAGGTCAAGGACCAACTGCGTCGAGCGGGCGAGGAAGGAAGTCAGGGGTCTAAAGCGCGCTGCGCGAGCCGCAGGCCAGTTTAGAAGTGCACCGTGGCGAACTCGCCGATCTCCTTGAACCCGACCCGCGCGTACGTCGCCCGCGCCGGCAGGTTGTAGTCGTTCACATACAGCGACACCGTCGGCACCACGTTGCGGGCCAGTTGGACGACGGCCGCCATGGCCGGCGCCGCCAGTCCCCGGCCGCGCAGTTCGGGATCGAGCCAGACGCCCTGGACCTGGCAGACCGATCCCGACACCGAACCAAGATCAGCTTTGAAGAGCACCCGGCCCCGCTCGAAGATGCCGAACGCGCGGCCGGAGGTGATCAACTGCCGGACGTAGAACCGGTAGCCGGCCGGATTTCCCTGCACCGGCGAGACCCCGACCTCCTCGGTGTACATCTTGATCGCCGCGTCGGTGTAGGCATCCCACTGATCGAGGGTGACCCGCCGGAGCCGCGGATCGGGGGTGATCACCGGAGGGCCGGCGAGCGACATCACCGGTTGGTGCGGCCGCACCTCGCGCACGTCGCGCCAGCCACTCCCCCACCGGTCCGAGAGCCGGTGCCACAGATCCAGCACGACGTGGGACGGGCCGAGGATCGAGGCGCACATCCGTTGCGGACCGGCGAACTCGGTCCAGGCCTCGATCGCACCGGCATCGGCATTCACCGGCACCAGATTGGATCCGGCATGGCAGAGCGCCCGCAGCACCCCGTCGCGCTCGTAGCCCCAGACCGGGCAGCCCAGGCTGGCCTGCTCCAGGCCGGCCGCCCGCACCCGGGAGGCGACGAAGACGTTCTCCACCGGCTTGGCCGACAGCACCCGGATCGCCGCGGGAAGGTCGCCACGGTTCAACACCCGCACCGATCCGCCATGGGTCTGCGGCAGGGTTGTCGGGCTGGCCACCATGATCAGGCCACGCTGACGATTCGAACGCGCATGTCAGCCGACGCTGACCTGGGCCACACCGTCCCCGGCGGGCATGGATTCGGCGAGGCGCATCGCCTCTTCGATCAAGGTCTCGACGATGTCGCTCTCCTTGACGGTCTTGATCACCTCACCGCGGACGAAGATCTGGCCCTTGCCGTTGCCGGAGGCGACGCCGAGATCGGCCTCGCGCGCCTCGCCGGGGCCGTTCACCACGCACCCCATCACCGCGACCCGGAGCGGCACCTCCAGCCCCTCGAGTCCGGCGGTGACCTCGTCCGCCAACTTGTAGACGTCCACCTGAGCCCGGCCGCAGGAGGGGCAGGAGACGATCTCCAGGTGTCGCGGCCGCAGGTTGAGCGATTCCAAGATCTTGATGCCGACCTTGACCTCCTCCACCGGCGGCGCGGACAGCGAGACCCGGATGGTGTCGCCGATTCCTCGT
The DNA here is from genome assembly GCA_963765975.1 of uncultured Actinomycetota bacterium. Taxonomy (GTDB): domain Bacteria; phylum Actinomycetota; class Actinomycetes; order Propionibacteriales; family Propionibacteriaceae; genus Microlunatus. Next base: position 94,920 of record CAVXYL010000016.1, read on the forward strand.
GACAGCAGGGATCCGAAGGCCACGGCGGACTTGATCGTGCCCTGGAAGGCCGGCCCGGCCTCGGTGACGCCGAGGTGCAGCGGATAGTCGCAGGCCTCGCTGAGCAACTCGTACGCGCGGACCATGATCACCGGATCGTTGTGCTTGACGCTGATCTTGAAATCGCGGAAGCCGTGCTCCTCGAACAGGCTCGCCTCCCACAGCGCCGACTCGACCAGCGCCTCCGGCGTCGCCTTGCCGTACTTGGCCATCAGCCGCTTGTCCAGCGAGCCGGCGTTCACGCCGATCCGGATCGACGTGCCGCGATCGGCGGCCGCGGCGGCGATCTGCTTCACCTGGTCGTCGAAGGCCCGGATGTTGCCGGGATTGACCCGCACGGCGGCGCAACCGGCGTCGATCGCCGCGTACACGTACTTGGGCTGGAAGTGGATGTCGGCGATCACCGGGATCTGCGACTTGTGGGCGATGGCCGGCAGCGCGTCGGCGTCGTCCTGACTCGGCACCGCGACCCGGACGATGTCGCAGCCGGTGGCGGTCAACTCGGCGATCTGCTGCAGCGTCGCGTTGATGTCGGAGGTCAGCGTGGTGGTCATCGACTGGACGCTGATCGGCGCGTCACCGCCGACGGCGACCTTGCCGACCTGGATCTTCCGGGTCTTGCGGCGGGGAGCCAGGGTCGGCGGAGGGAGCGCGGGAAGCCCGAGGTCGATGCTCATGAAGCCATTCTGCTTGGTGACGTCGTCGATGGTCGGCCTGGAATGAGGCCTACCGGCGCACCAGCCTAGTCCTCAGATCATCTGGTTGGCACCCGGGCAGCGGCTCGCGGTGACCAGGACCACAGTCCGGTCACGCCGGGTCGGTGGCCGTTTCGGCCCTGACCTCGGCGAGCACCCGGCGAACGGCCTCCAGGGTGCGCTCGACATCGGCTTCGGTGGTGCGCCAGTTGGAGACCGAGATCCGGAGCACGGCCTGGTCGCGCCAGGTCGAGGGGGTCATCCAGGCCGTGCCTTCCCGGAGCAGCCGCCGGGCCACCTCGCGGGTCACCTCGTCGGACCCGAACGTCGCGCAGACCTGGGTGAACACCACCTCGTTGACCACCTGCACGCCGTCCATCGCCTGCAGGCCGTCGGCGAACTGCCGGGCCCGGGCGCAGAACCCCTCCACCATCTCGGCGACGCCTCGACGGCCCAGCGACCGCAGCGCGGCCCACACGGTGAACCCCCGGGCCCGCCGGGAGAACTCCGGCACGCTCGAGAACGGATCGGGGCGTTCGTCCTGGATCAGGTAGGCGGCATGCATGCCCATGGCGGCGTACATCGCATCGGTGTCCGCGACGATCGCCAGCCCGCAGTCGTAGGGCACGTTGAGGGTCTTGTGCGCGTCGGTGGCCCACGAGTCGGCTCGGGCCATGCCCGCGGTCAGGTCGCGCAGCCGAGGCGAGGACGCCGCCCACAGGCCGAACGCGCCGTCGACGTGCACCCAGGCGCCGTAGCGATGGGCGAGATCGATGGCGTCGCCGAGCGGGTCGTACGCGCCGCTGTGCACGTTGCCGGCCTGCAGGCAGACGATCAGCGGGCCGCCGCCGGCCGCCTCGAGGGTCTCGGCCAGCGCGTCGAGCCTGATCCGACCCTCGTCGTCGACGGCGACCTGGCGGCTGCGAGCCGGACCGAGACCGAGGAAGCGGAGCGACGAGATCGATGCTCTCGTGCCGCTCGGCGCCGACGACGACGGTCACCTTCGGTGCGTCCTGCAGACCTTCGCCGTCGACATCCCAGCCGGCCCGGCGCAGCACGGCATGCCGGGCCGCCGCCAGGCAGGTGAAGTTGGCCATCATGCCGCCGGTGACGTAGCCCACCGCGGCGCCCGGCGGCAGGCCCAGCAGGTCGAGCAGCCATTCACCGGCCACCCGCTCGACGGCGGCGGCGGCCGGCGACGAGACCAGCAGGCCGGCGTTCTGGTCCCAGACCGAGGTCAGCCAGTCGGCGGCCAGAGCCGCGGGCAGCACGCCGCCGATCACCCAGCCGAAGAACCGCCCGGACGGCATCGCGACCAGGCCCGGCTCCGCGCCGGCGATCAACTCCTCGATGACGGCGAGCGGCTCGGAGCCCTCCTCCGACAGGGGTCCGCCGAGCACCTTGGCCACGCCGTCGACATCGTCGGCCGAAGCAACCCGCCGATCGTCGAGGCCGTCCAGGAAGCCGGTCGCCTCCTCGAGCACCCGTTCCAGCAGTTCGCGCTCCGCCATCTCGTTCTCCTCACCCCCGGATGTCCCCATTCTGAGCGTGATCCGACCGTCGCGATACGCGGGGCGGCAGATTGATGGTCCGACCGACGCCTGCGTCAGGACCTTAGGCTGACCAGGTGACTGAGCAGCCGCGACCCCGGAATCCCTTCGGTGTGCCCGAACCGATCCCGGATGCGGACGTCGAGCGCGCGCTCGTCGTCACGGCCCACCCCGACGACGCCGAGTACGGCGCGGCGGGCACCATCGCCGGCTGGGTCGAGGCCGGCGTCGAGGTGACCCTGCTGCTCTGCACGCGCGGCGAGCAGGGCGGCTTCGACGACACCCCGCGGGCGGAGATGTCGGCCATCCGCGAGCGTGAGCAGCGCGCCGCGTCGGCCGTCCTCGGCGTCACCGACGTGCGGTTCCTGGACGGCTGGAGCGACGGCTGGCTGGAGCCGACCTGGGACCTGCAGCGGGCGATCGTCCAGGTCATCCGGGAGGTCCGGCCGCGCCGGGTGCTGACCCAGTCGCCGCAGCGGATGTACCGGCGTCTGCAGGCCTCGCACCCGGATCATCTGGCCGCGGGAGAGGCCACCGTCCGCGCGGTCTACCCGGCGGCGGAGAACCGCTTCGCCTGGCCCGAACTGGTCGAGCAGGGCCTGCCGCCCTGGCACGTGACCGAGCTGTGGCTGATGGCCCACGAGGACTCACCGCACGCCGTCGACATCACCGACCGCTTCGACCGCAAGATCGAGGCATTGCGGGCCCACGCGTCGCAGACCGCGCATCTGGGCGACGAACTGATCCAGCGGGTACGCGGCTGGAACGCGGCCAACGCGGCGATGGCCGGACTCCCCGAGGGTCGGCTGGCCGAGCGGTTCCTGGTCTCCCGGCTGAACTAGCCCGAGGCTTCCGAATCGAACGCGCGCTCAGAACAGCCGGATCGGATCGATGATGTCGGCCAGGATCAACACGATGCCGGAGATCAGGATCATCCCACCGACCACGTACGCGACCGGCAGCATCTTCGCCGTGTCGACGTGATCCGGGATCGGGCCGTCGGCGGAGCCGGGCCAGGCCCCGCTTCGCCGCCTCGTACATGGCGCCGGCGATGTGGCCACCGTCGAGCGGCAGCAGCGGGATGAAGTTGAAGAGCGCGACGAACAGGTTCACCGATCCGAGGACGGTGAACAGGCTGGCCAGCTTGGCCTGCGCGTCGATCTTGTCGGTCGCCGCGATCTCGCCGGCGGCGCGGCTGGCCCCGACGATGCTCATCGGGCCGTAGATGTCGCGCGGCTTGCCGGTGACCAGGTTGTAGGCCGTGTAGTACACCTTGACCGGGAACGCGGCCAGGGCCACCACCGTCTCCTTGGTCATCCGCCACATGTCTTCGAGCACGACGACCGGTCCCCCGCGCTCCCGGATCACCTGCGGCTCCACGCCGAAGAAGCCGGCCGCGATCCGCTTGGACGGGTCGTAACGGTCGGCCACCCCGGTGATCACCGTGTTCACCGGCGGCAGATCCATCCGCTCGCCGCCGCGCTCGACGGTGACCACGGCCGGCCGATCCAGATTGCTCCGGATCAGGGTCGACACCTCGTCCCAGCTGGAGACCGCGACGCCGTTGAAGGCGACGATCTTGTCCTGCGGCTGGATCCCTGACTGGGCGGCCGGCGTCGGCGGCTTGCCGACGCAGCTCTGGTCGGTGGCGTTCGCCGCGACGATGCATTCCTGCACCCGGGTGATCGTCAGCTGCGACCGGTACACGCCGTAGCTCGCCGTCACGCCGAGGAAGATCACGAACGCCAGCAGCAGGTTCATCGTCGGACCGCCCGCCATGATGATCAACTTCTGTCCCGACGTCTTCTGGTAGAACAGCCGCCCGTCGTCCTCGGGCCCGATGTCCTGCCACTCGGCCGCGCGGGCGTTGTCGGCCAGCGCGCGGAACGACCCCGTGCTGTACGTGCGCACCTGGCCGGGACGCGTCTTGGCCGGCGGGAACATCCCGACGAACCTGACGTATCCGCCGAGCGGGATCAGCTTGAGGCCGTACTCGGTCTCGCCCTTGCGCCGCGACCACAGCGTGCGGCCGAACCCGACGAAGTACTGGGTGGTCTTGACGCCGAAGATCTTGCCCGGCACCAGGTGCCCGACCTCGTGCAGCGCGATGGAGGCCATCACCATGGCGAAGAACACGACGGCGCCGGCGATGTAGATCGCGAGTTGCATCTAGCGCCGGTGTCCTGTCTCGATCAGTTCGGTGGCCCGTCGGCGGGCCCACGCGTCGGCCGCCAGCACCACCTCGAGCGTGAGATCCGCGCTGACGACCAGCTTCGAGCCTACGTCGGCTTCGCGGCCTGAGCCTGTCGCCCACGAGCCCTGAGCCTGTCGAGGGCGCAGTCCGGGCCTTCGACAGGCTCAGGCCGCGGGTGGGCAGCTCAGGAGTGGTCGCCACATGCTGGCCGACGACCTGGCTCACGATGTCGAGGATCTGCAGGAAGCCGATCCGGCCGTCGTGGAAGGCGTCGACGCAGATCTCGTTCGCGGCGTTGAAGACCGCCGGCGCCGTCCCGCCGAGGCGGCCCGCCGTACGCGCCAGTTCGACCGCCGGAAACGCCTCCTGATCCAGCGGTTCGAAGGTCCAACTGGAGGCGGTGCTCCAGTCGCACGGCCGGGCCACACCGGGCAGCCGTTCCGGCCAGCTCAGTGCGAGGGCGATCGGCAGCTTCATGTCCGGCGGCGAGCACTGGGCCAGCGTCGAGCCGTCCACGAACTGCACCATCGAGTGCACGATCGACTGCGGATGCACCACGACGTCGATCCGGTCCAGGTCGACGCCGTAGAGCAGGTGGGCCTCCAGCAGCTCCAGGCCCTTGTTGACCAGCGTCGCGGAGTTGGTGGTGATCACCCGGCCCATGTCCCAGGTGGGATGGGCCAGCGCCTCGGCCGGCGTCACGTCGGCGAGCTGTTCCCGGGTGCGACCGCGGAACGGTCCGCCGCTGGCGGTGAGGATCAACCGGTCGACCTCGGCGGCCGACCCGCCGCGCAGGCACTGCGCCAACGCCGAGTGCTCCGAATCCACCGCCACCAGCTGGCCTTCCGCGGCCGCCCGGGTGACCAGCGGACCACCGATCACCAAGGACTCCTTGTTGGCCAGCGCCAGGATGCTGCCCGACTCGAGCGCGGCCAGCGTCGGCGCCAGGCCGGTGGACCCGGTGATGCCGTTGAGGACGACGTCACAGGCCATTCGGGCCACCTCGGTCGCTGCGTCGGGGCCGGCGAGGATCCGGGGCAGCCGCATCCCGCCGGTCGCCCAGCCGCGCTTGCTCGCCTCCGCGTAGAAGGCGAGCTGCAGGTCCTGCACCGCCGTGGCCCGACTCACGCCGACGACCTTGGCGCCGGTGTCCAGGGCCTGCCGGGCCAGCAGCCCGATCTGGCTGCCCCCAGCCGCCAGGCCCACCACGCGCAATCGCTCCGGAGCCGCCGCGATGACCTCCAGCGCCTGCGTCCCGATCGAGCCGGTACTGCCCAGGATCACCACGTCGCGCACCCGGCCAGTATGGCCGTACCGGCAGTGCTCGCACCCGCCCAACGCGTACGGCCGGCCGGACGGCTGGCAGGATGGCGAGCACCATGACGCGACGAGTGCTGGAGATCGAGAGCATCGCGGCGTTCGATGCTCACATCGCCAGGGCACGGCGGCTGAACGGCTGGTTCGTCCAGTCACTGGATCTGACCGACCGCTCGGCGGATCTGCGGCGGGTCGATCCCCGGGGCGCGGTGTTCCTCGGTTGCGACTTCGGGCCCGGGGTCGAGGCGGAGCTTCGCGGCGCCGGTGCGCTGCTCTTCCCGCGGCTGCCGGACCTCCCGTTCGACCCCTACCGCGGCAGCCTCTACGACGCCGATCAGCTGTACGGCACCGGCCGCTACCGGACCAGCCCCGACGCCGCCATCTACGCCTGGTCCAAGCGGGCCCGGGACCGGACGCTGACCGACGAGCTCGCCGCGACCCTTCATGATCATGCGATCACCGACGCGCTGAACGACGCGACCGATGATCTTGATCCGCGGGACGTCGTCGGGGTGATGGGCGGACATGCGCTGCTCCGCACCGACGCCACCTACCGGGCCGCGGTCGAGCTCGGCGCCCGGCTCACCGAGGCCGGGCGCACGGTGCTCACCGGCGGCGGTCCCGGCGCCATGGAGGCCGCCAACCTCGGCGCCTATCTCAGTCCGTGGCCGGAGGCGCTGGACGAGGCGTTGATGATCTTGGCGGCCGCGCCGGCGTACGAGCCGAGCATCGATGCCTGGGTCCGGGCGGCCGTCGACGTCCGGCGGCGCTGGCCACCCGGCGACGCCGGCCGCAGCCTGAGCATCCCGACCTGGTTCTACGGCCACGAGCCGACGAACGCCTTCGCCACCGGGATCGCGAAGTACTTCGCGAACGCGCTCCGTGAGGACACCTTGCTCCATCGCTGCCGCGGCGGCATCGTCTACCTCCCGGGCCAGGCCGGCACCGTGCAGGAGATCTTCCAGGCGGTCACCGAGAACTTCTACGCCGCGGACCCGGCGCTGGTCGCTCCGATGATCCTGGTCGGCATCGAGTACTGGACGCAGACCTATCCGGCCTGGGAGCTGTTGCAACGTCTGGGCGAAGGCCGAGCGTTGGGCAAGGTCATCCATTGCGTGGACGACGTCGCCTCGGCGGCCGCGCTGCTGCGGGAACTACCGGCTCGGCCGGCGTAAACCGAACCGGTCGTCACGGTCCGAGAGCCGTGCTGACGTATGACGTCTCCTTGACCGATCCACCCCGCGCCACAGGCTCTGCCAGCTTCTTGCCAGGTTCGACCCAGGTCACTGCCAGCCTGGACGTCGATCGTGTCCTGACGTCGCACCAACCATCGAAGGAGTTACGACGTGGCAGCAAGCAAGAAGACCGTGGTCGCCGTGGCCTCGGGCGTGTTCGCCCTGGGCGCCGGGATCGGGGTCGCCGGCCTCGCCTCGGCCGACCCGACCACGACCCCTTCCGCGTCGCCCACCGGGACTCCGTCGGCCGGCGACCGATCGCTCGGGGCCTGGTCACGGCGGACCGGGTCGAGGCGCTCACGGCCGATTCGACGGCGACCTGACCGCGAAGCTGGCCGAGAAGCTGGGCGTGACCGAGGACAAGATCACCACGGCGCTGAAGGAGATCCGCGACGCGAACAAGCCTGATCCAAGCGCCAAGCCGGACCCCGGCAGCAAGCCCGACCCATCGGCCCGCGACGCCGAACTGGCCAAGGCACTGGCCGGCGAAGCTGGGCATCGACGAGGCCAAGATCAAGACCGCGCTGGACGAGATCCGCGCCGAGCACACCGCGGAGCGGGCCACCGCCGTGAAGGACCGGCTGGCGTCCGCGGTGAAGGCCGGAACCCTGACCCAGGCCGAAGCCGACGCCGTTCAGAAGGCCTTCGACAAGGGCGTGATCAGCTGGAGATGACCGCCGCCAGCGCCGAGGCGCGTCGGCTGGTGAAGACGTCCTCGAGCATCACCGGCGAACCGTCCGGCCCGGTCAGCGGTACCCGCCAGTTCGGGTACTCGTCGATCGTGCCGGGCTGGTTCTGGGTCCGCCGGTCGCCGACCGCGTCGGTGAGCGCCAGGCACAGCAGCCGGGACGGCGTCCAGGTCAGGTAGCGGTGCAGGGCCTGGATCGTCTCCTCGACCTCGGCGTGGTCCTGCAGCGCACCCCGGGCCCGGAGATTGTCCAACCAGGCCTGGCGTTCGGCCTGGTCGACGGCGAGTTCCTCGTTCAGCGTCCGGGTCAGGATGCCGAGCCGGTCCCGCAGCCGGACGTGGTCCCCGGCCAGGTAGCCGGCGGTCGGCGGCAGGTCGTGGGTGGTGACCGAAGCCAGGCAGTACTCCCGCCACAACTCGGGCTTCAGCGGTGAGCCGTCGCCTTCCCAGTCGAACTCGAACCACAGGATCGAGGTGCCGAGGATCCCGCGCTCGCGCAGGTAGTCCCGCACCCACGGCTCGACGGTGCCCAGGTCCTCGCCCACGACCAGCGCGCCCGCCCGGTGGGCCTCCAGCGCCAGGATGCCGATCATCGCCTCGTGGTCGTAGCGCACGTAGGTGCCCTGCTTGGGTCCGGCACCCTGCGGAATCCACCACAGCCGGAACAGCCCGATCACGTGGTCGACGCGGATGCCGCCGGCATGGCGCAGGATCGTCGAGACGAGATCACGGAAGGGCTGGTACGCGGTCGCGGCCAGCCGGTCCGGCCGCCACGGCGGCTGGCTCCAGTCCTGGCCGTTCTGGTTGTACGGGTCCGGCGGTGCGCCGACGGTGATGCCGCGCGGCGTAGGTGTCCTGCAGACCCCAGGCGTCGGCGCCGTGCGGATTCACCCCGACGGCGAGGTCGTGCATGATCCCCAGCGCCATCCCGGCCCGCAGTCCCGCCTGCTGTGCGGACGCCAGTCTGCTCATCCATCAGCCACTGCAGCCAGCACTGGAAGTCGATCTTGGTCTGGTGCTGCGCGGCGAAGGCCCGGACCGCGTCCGAGGTCGGATCCTGCAGCTCCTCCGGCCAGTCGACGAAGTGCGGCCCATGCTCCTCGGCGAGGGCCGCCCAGGTCGCGAAGTTCTGCAGCCCGATCCCTTCCCGGCGGCGGTACGCGGCGAAGGACGCGGCCCGGCCGGGGGTCAGCGGGACCGAGAAGATGATCTTGAGGGCCTTGCGCTTGGCCTTCCACGACCGGTCCCGGTCGATCTGGTCGGACGGGGCGAGCTTCACCTTCAGCTTGACCCTGATCTCGTTGATCTTGTCCCGCTGCTTGCGGGTGACCCACGCGTACTCAGGGATCCGTTCGACCCGCAGGTAGATCGGGTTGGCGAACCGGCGGCTGGTCGGCAGGTACGGCGACGGCTCCATCGGCGGCACCGGCTCGGCGGCGTGCATCGGGTTGACCAGCACGTAGTCGGCTCCGTGCTCGCTCGCCGACCAGACCGCCAGATCCTCCAGATCGTTGAGATCCCCGACCCCCCAGGACTGCCGGGACCGCACGCTGTAGAGCTGGGTCGCCAGTCCCCAGCCGCGCCGGCTGCCCATCCGTTCGGGAAATCCGAGCCATTCGGGGCTGATGATCAACGGCATCGCCGCTTGTCGATCACCGGACCGGGCCTGCAGCGTGTGATAGCCGAGCGGCAGGTCGGCCGGGATCTCGAAGCTGGCCTCGCCGACCCAGGCCCCGTCGATCTCCCGCGGCGGGTTCCAGTTCTCCAACTGCCGCAGCTGTCCCCGGTTGCCGCCGGTCTCCAGCTCGATCCAGACCGAGACCGGATCGCCGTCGGGGACGTGCACCCGGATCTCGGCGGTGCGGTGCTCGCGAAGGGCCAGGAAGGGCGGGAGCATCCGGGTCCAGGGTCGCCGATGGTGGTCGTCGACCGCCTCCGCGGCGGCCACCGGGGTCGAGGCGTCGACGCCGAGTGCGGCGAGGACGGCGACGATCGTGTCGCGGTCGACGGTGACGTGCCGGCCCTGCCAGTCCCAGTACTCGGTGGCGATGTCGTAGGCCTCGGCCAGCTCGTGCAGGGTCGGTTCCAGCTCAGTCACTGGCCTATCCAACCAGGTATCACGGCGCGCGGCTGCCGCACCGACCTGGCAGACTCTCAGCGCGTTCCAGCGGGGAGCGCCTGACGAGTCGGGGAGGACGGCCGGTGGCCCAGGCGATCAGTCGCGAAAGCCTTGGTGCGTGGCTGCTGAAGTGCAATCCGGAGCTGTGGGATCTCCGCGGTTTCATCCGCTCCGGCGAGGGCCGGATCACCTCCTGGGCGGTCCAGCGGAACTACCGCAGCGACCTGATGGCGCCGGCGGATCGCGTGCTGTTCTGGGTCTCCGGGTCCGGAAGCAGCGGCCTGGCCCGCGGGATCTGGGGCGCCGGACACGTCGTCGCCCCGGCTGAGGACTGGAGTGATGACGACCGTGGCTTCTGGATCCGCGACCAGCCGCGGCGGGCCGTGCGCGGCCGCGTACAGGTGGACATCGCCGCTCTTCGACGAGCCGGTGACGGTCACCGACCTCCGAGCGCGGGGCATCACCGACCTGGAGGTGCAGAAGATCCCGCAGGGCGCCAACCCCTCCTGGCTGACGGTGGCTCAACTGGCCGCCGTGGATGAGCTGCTGCCCTGACCTCCGGCGGCGGTTCAGCGCTGACAGGTCAGTCGGGGTGGGCGGCGAGTTGGCCGCAGGCCCCGTCGATCTCCCGGCCCCGGGTGTCGCGGACGGTCACGTTCACGCCCTTGGCCTCCAGCCGCCGGACGAACTCGTGCTCGTCGTGGCGGCGGGAGGCGGTCCACTTGGAGCCCGGCGTCGGGTTCAGCGGGATCAGGTTGACGTGCACCCAGCTCCAGCTGCCGCGCCGGCGCAGCACCCGGGCCAGCTGATCGGCCCGGGAGGCCTGGTCGTTGATGTCGCGGATCAGGATGTACTCGATCGACACCCGGCGCTTGGTGATCTTGGCGTAGTTCCACGCGGCGTCGACCACCTCGTCGACGTTCCACCGGGTGTTGATGGGCACCAGCTCGTCGCGCAGTTCGTCGTCGGGGGCGTGCAACGACAGGGCCAGCGTCACCGGCAGGCCCTCGGTGGCCAGCTGCTGCATCCGCGGCACCAGCCCGACCGTCGAGACGGTGATCCCCCGGGCACTCATCCCGAGTCCGTCCGGTGTCGGCGTGACGAGCTGCCGGACGGCACCGATCACGGCCTTGTAGTTGGCCAGCGGCTCCCCCATGCCCATGAAGACCACGTTGCTGACCCGGCCCGGCCCGCCCGGGATCAGCCCGCGGTGGAGCTTCCGCTCACCGTCCATCACCTGCTCGACGATCTCGGCCGTGCTCATGTTGCGCTGCAGCCCGCCCTGCCCGGTGGCACAGAACGGGCAGGCCATGCCACAGCCGGCCTGGCTGGACACGCACATGGTCACCCGGTCGGGATAGCGCATCAGCACGCTCTCCACCAGCGCCCCGTCGTGCAGCCGCCACAGGGTCTTGACGGTGGTGTCGCCGTCGCAGGTCAGTTCGTGGACCGGGGTCAGGAGCTTCGGCATGAACTGGGTCGCCAACTGGTCGCGTACGCCGCTGGGCAGGTCGGTCCATTCGGCCGGGTCGTCGCGCAGGCCCTCGAAGTAGTGGGCGGACAGCTGGCGGGCCCGGTACGCGCGGTGCCCGGCCGCCTCGACGAAGCCACGGCGCTCAGCCGCCGTCAGGTCGGCCCAGTGACGAGGCGGCTGCCCCCGGCGAGGCGCCACGAAAACCAGCGGGAAGCGGCTCGTTCATCCGCCGGGAACCAAGATGTACATGATCAACCAGGCTACCGGCGCAGCCACCAGGAGCGAATCGAGACGATCCATCACTCCCCCGTGGCCCGGCAGGAAGGAGCTCATGTCCTTGATCCCGAGATCTCTCTTGATCATGGACTCGATCAGGTCGCCGCAGGTGCCGACCGCGACCAGGCAGACGCCGAGAACGAGGCCCACCCAGAACGGCACCTTCAAGCCGAAGATCGCCATCAACACCCCGGCGGCGATGCCGAAGACCATCGACCCGGCGAAGCCCTCCCAGGACTTCTTCGGGCTGATCCTGGGCGCCATCGGGTGCTTGCCGAACAGCACCCCGCCGACATAGCCGCCGGTGTCGCTCATGGTCACGACGAGCAGGAAGGTCACCAGCCGGGCGCCACCTTGCTCCTCGGCCAGCATCAGCGCGGCGAAGGCGCCCAGCATCGGCACGTAGCCGATGATCAGCAGGCTGGCGGCGGCGTCCTTGACGAACCCCGGCGCCCCCTTGGGCATCCGCCAGATCAGGGCCGCCAGCACGGTCAGGGCCAGGGCGGCCAGCAGCACGCTGGTGGTGGAGAACACCTTCTGCACCCCGGCCAGATAGGAGCCGATGGAGATCGCCACCCCGCCGCCGACGATCGGCACGATCGCGGAGTGCATGTCCTTCTTGGCCAGCGCCTGGTGCAGCTCGATCGAGGCCAGGGCCAGCGCCACCGCGACCAGCAGCACGAAGGCCGGCTTGCAGAAGCGTCAGGCTGAGCACCACGTACGCGCCGAGCCCGACGTCCGATGCCGAGGGCGGCGGGCAGGTTCCGGCCGGCGCGGCCGTGGTCCTGCGCCGGCGGGGTGTCCTGCGCCGGAGGGCCCGGGGTCTCAGTCATGGCGCGGCTGAGCGTCGAGTTCGAGCGTGGTGCGCGGGGGCTGGACCATGCCTAGACCTCGAGGAGCTCGGCTTCCTTGTGCTTGAGGACGTCGTCGATGGCATCGGTGTTCTTCTTGGTCGTGGCGTCGAGCTGCTTCTCGGCCCGGGCCACCTCGTCCTCGCCGACTTCCTTGTCCTTGACCATCTTGTCGAGGGCTTCCTTCGCGGTCCGGCGGGCGCCGCGGACGGAGATCCGCGCGTCCTCGGCCTTGGACTTGGCCAGCTTGATGTACTCCTTGCGCCGCTCCTCGGTGAGCTGCGGCAGCGTCACCCGGATCGTCTTGCCGTCGTTGGAGGGGTTGACGCCCAGGTCGGAGTCGCGGATCGACTTCTCGATCGCGTTCACCGACGAGGGGTCGTACGGGGTGATCATCACCACCCGCGCGTCGGGCACCTGGAAGGTCGCGAGCTGCTGCAAGGGCGTCTGCGCGCCGTAGTACTCGGCGGTCAGCTTGGCGAACATCGCCGGATGGGCCCGCCCGGTACGAATCGCCGCGAACTCCTCCTTGGCGTACTCGATCGCTCCGGCCATCTTGGTCTCGGCTTCGCGGATGATGTCGGCGATCACGGTGTCAGAACTCCTGTGGGTCGTGGTCCGGCCCCAAACTGACGGCTGAACGGGGGCGTCAAGCGTGGACGGTCGTTCCGATCCTCTCACCTGCGACAACCTTGACGATCGTGCCGTCGGTGTCCAGGCTGAAAAAGATCATCGGCAGCTTGTAGTCCCGAGCCATGCTGATCGCGGTCGCGTCGGCGACCTTGAGGTTGCGGGCCAGGTATTCGTCGTAGGTCAGATCGTCGAACTTGATCGCGTCCGGGTGCTTGTGCGGATCGGCCGAATAGACCCCGTCGACGCCCTGCTTGCCCATCAGCAGCACCTCGGCGCTGATCTCCAGCGCCCGCTGGGCGGCGACCGTGTCGGTGGAGAAGTACGGCATGCCGGAGCCGGCGCCGAAGATCACCACCCGGCCCTTCTCCAGGTGCCGCTCGGCCCGTCGCGGAATGTACGGCTCGGCGACCTGGCCCATGGCGATCGCGGTCTGCACCCGGGTCTGGACGCCGATCTTCTCCAGGAAGTCCTGCAGCGCCAGGCAGTTCATCACCGTGCCGAGCATGCCCATGTAGTCGGCGCGATCACGTTCCATCCCGCGCTGCTGCAGCTCGGCGCCGCGGAAGAAGTTGCCGCCGCCGACGACGACGGCAACCTGCACCCCGGTCCGGACGACCTCGGCGATCTGCCTGGCGAGCCCGGCGACCACGTCGGGGTCGACGCCGACGTGACCGCCGCCGAAGACCTCACCGGACAGCTTCAACATCACCCGCTTGTAGGGACTGGCCACTTAGCGGCTCCTCGTCGTATCGGGGTCACAAGAAGGGTCGCGCCTCGTTGCACGTTATCCGCGGACGCGCTCCCGTGTGCCGTTCTGCGCGCGCCGCGGGCGGTCCAAGGGGGTCGCCCCCCTTGCCACAGCGAGTCAGGCGCCGGCGGCCTCGAAGCGGACGAACCGGGTCACCTTGACGCCGGCCGCGTCGAGCAGCTTGCTGACCGGGGTCTTGTTGTCGGTCACCGACGGCTGGTCGAGCAACGCCACGTCCTTGAAGTACGCGTTCACCCGACCCTCGGTGATCCGGGCGATGGCCTGCTCGGGCTTCTTCTCCTCCCGGGCCGTGGCCTCGGCGATCCGGCGCTCGTTCTCCACCAGTTCGGCCGGGACGTCGTCGCGGCTCAGGTACTGCGGGCGCATCGCGGCGATCTGCATCGCCGCGGTGCGGGCCGCGGTCTCGTCGTCGCCCTCGTACTCCACCAGGACGCCCACCTGGGGCGGCAGGTCGGATGCCCGCTTGTGCAGGTAGACCACGGTCTGGCCGTCGAAGTACGCGGCCGCACTGACCTCGAGCTTCTCGCCGATCTTGACCGCGAGAGCTTCGACGGCCTCGCCGACCGTCTGGCCGGACGGCAGCGCGGCGGCATTGGCCGCCTCGACGCTGTCGGCCCGGCTGGCCGCGATGGCCTTGACGGCGTCGGTCGCGAGCGCCTGGAACTCCTCGTTCTTGGCCACGAAGTCGGTCTCGGCCCCGAGCTGCAGCAGCGCGCCGTCCTCGAAGGCGACCAGGCCGTTGGTCGCGGAGCGCTCGGCCCCGCGCTTGGCGGCCTTGGCCTGGCCGGTGACCCGGAGAATCTCGACGGCCTTGTCGTGGTCGCCGTCGGCCTCGGTCAGGGCCTTCTTGCAGTCCATCATCCCGGCGCCGGTGGCGTCGCGGAGCTTCTTCACATCAGCAGCGGAAATCGCCATTGAGCTGGTGTCCTCGTTCTTTCTCGAATCGGTTGCGGGTGGATCAGGCCTGCGGCACGGCCGGGGCTGAGCCGTCGACCGCGTCGGCCGCGGCCTCGGCCTCGACGGCCGCCTCGTCCGGCTGCTCGACGGCCGGCACCGGTGCCGCGTCCTCGGCGGGGGTGTCAGCCGGGGTGGCCGCCTCGGGCTCCTGCGATGCTCCCAGCAGCTCACGCTCCCAGTCGGGCATCGGCTCGACCTCGCCACCGGCGGCGGAACCGTCGGCGCCGGTCTGCGCGCCGGAGCGGGCGACCAGGCCCTCGGCCACGGCGTCGGCCAGCACCCGGGTGAGCAGCGAGACGGAACGGATCGCGTCGTCGTTGCCGGGGATCGCGAAGTCGACCTCGTCGGGATCGCAGTTGGTGTCGAGGATGCCGATCACCGGGATGCGCAGCTTGCGCGCCTCGTCGACGGCCAGGTGCTCCTTCTTGGTGTCGACGATCCAGACCGCCTGCGGGGTCTTGATCATGTCGCGGATGCCGCCGAGGGTCTTCTCCAGCTTGTCCTTCTCGCGACGCAGCCCGAGCAGCTCCTTCTTGGTCAGGCCGGACGCGGCGACGTCGTCGAAGTCCATGCCCTCCAGCTCCTTGAGCCGCTGGATCCGCTTGATCACGGTGTGGAAGTTGGTCAGCATGCCGCCGAGCCAGCGCTGGTTCACGTACGGCATCCCGACGCGGGTGGCCTGCTCGGCGATGGCTTCCTGGGCCTGCTTCTTGGTGCCGACGAACAGCACCTGACCGCCGCGGGCCACGGTGTCCTTGACGAACGCGTACGCGCGGTCGATGTAGGTCAGCGACTGCTGCAGGTCGATGATGTAGATGCCGTTGCGCTCGGTGAAGATGAACCGCTTCATCTTCGGGTTCCAACGGCGGGTCTGATGTCCGAAGTGGACGCCGCTCTCGAGGAGCTGGCGGGTGGTGACGACGGCCATGGCCGTGTTCCTTCCTTGCCGGCACACGCGGATGCCGGCGTACGGTTGCTCGGCACCGAACTGTTCGGCGCCGCCTGATGCTCGCGCAGCACAGACTCAGAACCTGAGACCGGATGTGCTGCCCAGCCGTCGACTGGTCTGCGGGCAAGCGAAGTCAGATCTGAGGGCAGATCTGCTCCGAGCAGTCTACGCATCCCGCCGGAGGAAAGGAACTTCGCTCAGCGCCTGAAAGAGCAACGTGGGTATCAGCTGCGGTCGTCGCCCCAGGATCACTATCGAGCGGCGCGGACGGGACGCTCGGAGTTGAGTGACTACCCTATCGGCATGTCGGACGCTGACTTTCCGCAACGAGCGGGCCCAAGCAGGTCGTCGCAGCAGACGACATCGGTATCCGGCACGGGACGTGCCTCGTCGATGCTTTTTCGGCTAGGACTGCGGCAACCATTAAAGGCGGCTTCCCCGACCAGCGCCGGAATTCACCTGAGCTTGTAACCGGCACCGAAAATTGATCGGTTGTCGGTTGGGCGGCTTCTATCCACCTCCAGACCATGGTCGCTCTCACGGGACCCAAATATGCATGCGCCTGGGGGGCTCGTGGGGTATCTGTTTGGGGTGATATGAGGTAGATCTCCTGATGGGGTTCTTGGGGTCACAGCGGGAAGGGGTGTTAGTGGTGGTTGAGGTGTTGCGTTTGGAGGTGTTGGAGTTTTCCGGGCCGGGTCGGTGGCGGTGGCGGTTGACCGACGCCGTGGCGGCGTGTTTGTGGCTGACCATGAGGTGGAGCTGGACGCGGGGGCGTGGCAGTTCGAGGCGTTCACCGATCTGTACGGCTATCTGCGGTGGAACGCGGCGCCGGATCGGCGGCTGGCCATGAGGCCGAGTTGGTGGCCGCAGGTCGGGGACTGGATCGGCGAGCAGGTGCTGGGCCCGGTCGGCGGCGGCGTTGGCGCGGCTGCGGCGGCCGGTGCGGTTGGAGCTGCCGCCGGACCGGCGGGCGGCGGTGTTGGGGTATCGGCCGTGGGAGCTGGCCCGGGTCGACGGGCGGACGTTGGCGGCGCATCGGGTGACGTGTGGTGGTCGACCAGCAGCCCGCATCGGCCGCTGGCGCAAGAGCGCCGGTCGGGGAGCGGTTGCGGATGTTGGCGGTGTTCAGCCTGCCGGAGGGCGCGGGCGGCGTTGAACCTGCGCCAGGAGCGGTTCGAGCTGGCCCGGCTGGTGCACGAGATCGCGACGGTGCAACGGCAAGGCGATCGAGCTGCGGGTGTTGCAGTACGGGGCGACCCGGCAGCGGCTGGAGGACGCGCTGCTGGAGCGGCGGGTTGGGACGTGGTGCACCTGTCCGGGCACGGGCTGGCCGGCGGGCTGGTGTTGGAGAACGACGACCGGCCGGCCGCGACCTGATCACCAGCCGCGAGCTGGTCGACCTGCTGGACCTGGCCGCGGAGCAGATCAAGCTGGTCACGCTTGTCGGCGTGTGAGTCGGCGGCGGTGACCGCGCAGCGAGCATCTGCGGCTGCTCGGGCTCGGCCCCGACGCGGGACGCAGCCGACGGCGGATGACCGCGATGCCGGTCGGCGCGATGGCGCCGGTGCCGGACGGCGGCGCTGGCGGTGCCGGGCGATGCGGTGGCGGGTTGCCGGCGGTGGCGGCGGCGTTGGTGGACCGGCTGGACTGTGCGGTGTTGGCGATGCGGTTCCCGGTGGTCGATGACTTCGCGATCGCGTTGGCCGGCTCGTTCTATGACCTGGTGCTGGGCAAGGGCCAGCCGGTGGCGCGGGCGTTGGCGTTGACGTTGCCGCGGGTGCTCGCCGAGCCGGCCGACGGCGGGCGCGCCGGCGTTGTCGGTGGGCACGCCGGCGCTGTTCGGGGCCCGCGCCGTCGGATCTGACGCTGGTCGCCGCCGCCGGGCGCGCCGGTGGTGTTCGAGCGCGGAGCGGCAGAAGCTGGCCGCGTTCCCGCCTCAGCCGGAACGGTTCGTGGGCCGGGTCGGGCCGATGACCCGGGCCGCGACCGCGCTGGCGCCCGAGTCCGGCCGGACCGGGGTGGTGTTCCACGGCATGGCCGGGGCCGGGAAGACCGCGTGCGCGCTGGAGCTGGCCTACACCCACCAGGACACCTTCCCGCTGCTGGTCTGGCATGCCGGCCCCGACCGAGGGCCAGGACATCGCCGCCGGCGTTCGACCGACGCTTCGCGCTGGCCCTGGAGCGGCAGCTCCCCGGGCTGAAGCTGGTCGCACCTGGTCGACGACGCCGGCGACGCTGCAGGCGGTTCCTGCCGCCGCTGACCGAGTTCTTCGAGCAGCAACCGGGTGCTGCTGGTGCTGGACAACGTCGAGTCGCTGCTGACCGACGCCGGGCAGTGGCGCGACGAGCGGTGGGGGCTGCTGGTCGACGCGCTGACCGCGCACCGGGGGTTGTCGCGGGTGGTGCTGACCTGCCGCCGCCGCCCGCCGAGCTGCCCGCCGGCGTGCTGGTGGAGCCGGTGCACGCGCTTGTCGTTGCCGGAGTCGGTGCTGCTGGCCCGGGAGTGGCCGCACCTGCAGCGCGCTGCTCGACGGCACCGACCTGCCGGCCGGGCTGACGCGTCGAGCAGGCCCGGGAGCTGGCGGCGCGGACGTTGCAGGTGGTGCAGGGCCATCCGAAGCTGATCGAGCTGGCCGACGGCCAGGCCGCCGACCCGGCCGCGTTGACGGCCCGGCTGGACCAGGCCGACGCAGACCTGGCTGAGCCCGGGCACCCGGCTGGAGACGTTCCTGGCCACCGGCGAACCCGCCGCCACCGACCAGGACTACCTGGCCGTGCTGCACGGCTGGACCCGCTCCACCGCCGCCGCCCTCGCCCGAGGCCAGCCTGACCTTGTTCTGGTTCCTGGCCTGCCTGGAAGACGACGACCGGATCCGCCGGTCGTCGACGGACAACTGGGCCGAGCTGTGGCAGCGGCTCGAGCCGCCCCGGTGACCCGCCCGACCTCGACCAGGCGCGTCGACCCCGCTGGTGGACCAGGCCCTGGTCGCGGTCGACCGCCGACCCCGACACCGGCGCAGCCGGTCCGGTACCGGATCCACCCCGGGGTCGCCGAAGCCGCCCGCGCCGACGCCGGCCCCGACCTTCACCGCCGCCGTCGACACCGAAACCGCCGACTACTGGCTCGCCGGCTTTGCAGCCATGCCCGTCGACGAGCGAGGACGAGGACACTGGGCTGGCTGGTGCGTCCGCGCCGCCCGCTCCGCCGCCCCCTACCTGCTCCGCCACCACCGCTGGGACGACCTCGACACGCCGCCGAGCAGCTCCTGACCCGCGACACCAGCACCGCCACCGCCGCCGCGCTGCTGCCCATGCTCACCGCCGCCGTCGAGCGCCACCCCCGGCACCGACGCGACCGAACTCGACGCTCGGCCGCACCCACGCCCGCGCCCTCGCCGTCTCGACCCCGACCAGGCCGCCGACCCTGCTCCGCCAGCTCCTCGACGACCGCCGTCGACCGCCGCGACTTCGGCCATCGCCTCGACCTGGCCAGCCGACCTGATCAACCTCTATCGCGACCGCGGGCCGGCTCGACGAGGCCCTCGCCCTGGCCGACCAGAAGATCGACTACACCCGCCGCGCCGGGCTCGGGCCCGTGGACCCAGCTCGTCGACCAGGCCCTGCGGCTGCAGATCCTGTACCGCAGGGCCACCACCAGCAGGTCCTCGACGACGGGCCAGCAGCTGCGCGACCAGATGGCCGCCCTGCCCGACCCACCCGACGCCAACGACCGACGCAGTCCACGTGTGGAACGTCCGCGAGACCCTGCTCAACACTCATGGCCTGCTCGCCGCCCGAGCTCGAGGCAGTGGCAGCAGGCCCTGGACCTCAACGCCGAGAATCCTCGCCTCCAAGCGCCGCCGCGGCGCCAGCGCGCTCGACCAGGCCTGCGACCGCGTTCAACGACTACGGGCTCGCTGCTGCGGCTGGGCCGGACTGACCGAGGCCCGCGACCTGCTGCACCGGCTGCCGCGCAGGTGTTCGAAGCCGACAACGACATCGCTCATGCTCGGCAAGACCCTGAGCGCGCTCGCCGACGTCGAGAGACAGCCTGGGCCACCGCGACCGGGCCGTCGACCTGGAACACGACGCGCTGCGGCTCACCTACGCTCGCCGGCGACCCCGACGCGATCGGGGTCAGCCACCACAACCTGGCCGACTACCTCAACGCAGACCGGCGCCGACCCGCAGCAGGTCGCCGCGCACCGGCTCGCCGCCGCCGTCATCGCCTACCAGACCGGCAGCGGCACGCCTCCCCGGCTCGACTTGGCGGCCCTCGGCCGGCTGCTGCGCCGACCACCCGGAGCGCGGTGCCGGGCCGCTTCGCCGAGGTGTGCGCGGATCGTCGACCAGGTCGCCGGGGTGCACCTGGCCGAGCTGCTCGACCGGCTCCCCCGCCGCGCCCCCGACCCGCGACACCGCCGTCGCACGACGTCCTCCGCCTCGCCGCCCAAGCCGCAACCGACGCCGAAGCCGACCAGGCAAGCGCGGATCGACCAGCTGGTCGCCGCCTGGGAACCGGTGCTGTCCGCCCTGCACGCCGCCCACCACCACCCCGACCCGGACACCCGCGCCGCCGCCAACGACCGCCCTCGACCAGGCCCTCGACCCGCCTGCGAGGAATCCCCCGACTGGCAGCAGCTGGTCGCCGGTGCTCCGCCGCATCCACACCGGCGAACGCGACCCCGACACCCTGCTGCACCGGCCTCGACGACATCGACACCCGCGATCGCCCAACGCGCCCTCGACCACCTCACCGGCACCACCGACCTAGGCATCGACCCCGACGCCTGGCACACCCTCACCGACAGACGCCGGTGGCACCGACGACACCGACCCGGACAGCACCGACACCAGACGATGACATGCAACAGTTCCTCACCGCGGCTGATCGCCGCCGCCGGCGGCGACCCCGCCGCCCGCGCCGCCATCCAATCCGCTCCTCGACCAGATGGCGGCCGACCCCGACAGCTCCCAGCCTCGCCACCGCCCTGCAACAGCTGATCAACAACCCCACCAGCCCACCCGACACCACCGGCCTCGACGACGACGACCAGCCCCTTCCTCACCCACCTCCATCAGCCGATCAACCAGCCCACACCCGACACCGACCAGGAGACCCCATGACCGATCCCACCCCGTGCTCGACCTGACCGCATCGCCACCCTGGGCGACGACCAGGCGGTCAGTGTTCTCAAGCTCGTCCTGGAACGTCACGGCCAGACGATCGATGCCTCAGACCTACAGCGAGGACCGGGCCACCTCGAAGAAGCCCTGCAGCAACCCGAGATCGGCACCGAGATTGAGGTCGAACCTATCCCGGACGCCACCGCCGGCGACCTCGCCCGCACCGCCCTCATCCACCTGGCCACCACCCAGCCCGACCTCACCGCCGACATCGAACAGGCCATCTCACCTTCGCCTCCCGCGCGGCGAAAAGGACCCTCTACTCCATCTTCGGCATCGGCGCTCTCGTCCTGATGGCCTTCCACGCTGACATCAACCTCGAACGCGACCCGGAAAAGGGCTGGAGCTTCCACTTCAAGACGAAACCGCTCAAGGACTCCACCGTCGGCAAGCTTCTCGGCCAACTCCTCGGCAATTTCCTTGCGCCAGGTCCGTGATCAGTCTGCTCACCATCGCGACTCCTACTTCACCCCGTAAACGTTGATCTCCGCCATAGCGGTGAATTGGCACCAAGTAGCTCGACCCTCGGGCGTAAGAGCATAACCGTGTTGGTGAGGGTCGTGCTTACTACTTCGATGTCGGCGGGTCCACGCCTCGCCAGGTCGACCACCTCTAAGTCGCAGTTCGGTGATCTCACATCCTGCGCATTCACCGCACGAACGGGTCGGCGCGCGGAGTAGTCGCTCGGTGAGGTGTTGGAGCCGGACCTGCCCGTCAAACGAACTCGCTGCTCAGAACACCTAACGTCACCTCAGATGTTGTCCACAAGGCTGGCCACCGCGCGCAGCGTCATCCACAGATTTCGGCCAAGGGCGGTCGATTCGGCTTCCGGATGCGGAGACTCAACGCATGTCCGTGCTGCTTCGACCGCTTCGGCCGATCATCTTCTTGCTCGCCCTGATCATCGTCTGGGCGGTCGCCACGCCGGCGGCAGCAGCTCCGACCCTGCCGGCCCCGGCCGGTTGGCCGGTCGCGGGCCCGGCCCGGGTGGTCGGAGGCTTCGACCCACCGGCGACGCGTTGGGGAGCCGGCCATCGCGGAGTCGATCTCGCCGCGAGCCGCGGCGATCCGGTGCTGGCGGCCGCCGCGGGAACAGTGCACTTCGCCGGTCGGGTCGGCGGCAAGCCGGTCGTCTCCATCGACCACGGTGGGGTCCGGACGACGTACGAACCGGTGCAAGCGATGGTGCTCGCGGGTCAGCGGGTGGCGATGGGTCAACTGATCGGGCGGGTCTCGAGCGGCGGCCACTGCGGACACCGCTGCCTTCATTGGGGACTTCGGGACGGCATGAACTATCTCAATCCATTGCTGCTGATCCGCGCGGGAGACGCTCGGTTGCGGCTCGTCGCCGAGGCCCGCCGCGACGTCGTGGTCCGCGAGGCTCGGGCACGGGCCGAGGCCGCCGCGATTGCCGCCGAGGCCGGGACCTTCGTCGACCCGGCCGGGCCGGCTGGCAGTCACGGCTTCATCCGTCCGGTGCCCGGCGGCATCACCTCCCGTTATGGGATGCGGTTCCACCCGGTCCTCAAGCGCTGGAAGTTGCATGACGGCACCGATTTCGGCGTCGGGGTGTGGCACGGCGATCCGAGCTCCGTACGCGGGACGCGTCTCGCAGACGTACTCCAATGCGGGCTACGGCCGCCGGCTGTTCCTCGAGCACGGCCGGGTCGACGGGGTGTCGGTGCGAACTGCGTTCAATCACGCCACCCGGTATGTGGTGCATCGCGGCCAGCGCGTACGGCGGGGTCAGGTGATCGGGTACGTGGGCAGCACCGGCTTGTCGACCGGATGCCATCTCCACCTCATGGTCTGGCTGAACGGAAGGATGGTGAATCCCATGTCCTGGTTCTGACGGAGACACGTGCCCTGCGCCTGTCGAAGTTGCGCCGATGCTCAGGCTGACGCGCCCTGAGCCTGTCGAAGGGTGCGCCGATCCTCAGGTCTGAACCCGCCCTGAGCCTGTCGAAGGGTGCGCCGATGCTCAAGCCCTTGGATGCGCCTGCTCGAACGCCGTACGCAGCCGCTCGTTGGTGACGTGGGTATAGATCTGGGTGGTCGCGAGCGACGCGTGGCCGAGCATCTCCTGCACGCTCCGGAGGTCGGCGCCGCCGTCGAGCAGATGGGTGGCCATGGCGTGCCGCAGGCCGTGCGGTCCCAGATCGGGCGCCCCGTCGACGAGCCGCAGGGCGCGGTGGACGATCCGGCGGACGACGCGAGGATCGAGCCGCCGGCCCCGTTCGCCGACGAAGAGCGCCTGCCCGGACTCGCGGGTGGCCAGCCGCCCACGGCCGTGCTCGACCCAGGCATCGACGGCCCGGACGGCGGGATGGCCGACCGGGACGCTGCGCTCCTTGCGGCCCTTGCCGAACACCCGGACCACCTGCCGGTCTCGATCAAGATCGCCGAGATCGAGTCCGCAGAGCTCCGAGACCCGGATGCCGGTCGCGTACAGCAACTCGAGGATCGCGACGTCGCGCGCCGCCACCGGCCCGCCGGACTCCTGGGCGGCCGCGATCGCCTGATCGAGCATCTGCGCCGCGTCGGCCCGCTCCAGCGTGGGCGGCAGCGCGCGTACCGTCTTGGGCGACTTGAGCGCCGCGGCCGGACTCGCCGGAATCCTTCCCGACTCCACGGCCCAGGCGAAGAACACCCGGATCGCCGCGGCCCGTCGCTGCAGAGTGGTCCGCGCCTGTCCGAGGGTCTGCTGCTTGGCCAGCCAGCTGCGGAGCGCCCGCAGGTCGACATCGCCCAGGTTGTCGATCCCGAGCCGGTCCAGATGGACCAGCAGTCCGATCAGGTCGGTGCGATAGGCGCGCACGGTGTGGGCGGACAGATCACGCTCGATGGTCAGGTGGCGTTCGTACGCCGTGAGCACCTCCTCGAACGCCGCTGGCAGTCGCTCGTCGGTCACGCTCCCACTGTCCGGCATCGGCCCCGCCGATCCTCGGCGACACCACGTGATATCCATCAACGGTGCGGGTGATCATCGGCGGCTACACCGCGGAGATGGGCGGCAGTGCGATCGGTGTGCGATCGCTGGTCGTCGACATGGGTGACGACGGCGCAGGAAACCTCGACGATGCGGCCGAGCTTGAGCTCACCTCGCCCAGCTATCTCATCGCCCACCCCGAGCAGCCGTGGCTGTTCGCGGTCACCGAGGGCACACCATCGCTGGTGCACAGCCTGGCGCTGGCTGCGGACGGCAGTCTCGAACGGCTGGCGAGCCGGGAATCGGGCGGCGAGGTCGGCGCCCACCTGGCGCTGAGTCCGGACAGCCGATACCTCGTGGTCGCGCACTACGGCTCGGGATCGGTCAGCAGCTTCGCCGTCGACGAGCGTGGCCGATTGAGCGAACGACTCGACCTGATGACCTTCGACGGCAGCGGCCCGGTTCCGGAGCGGCAGGACCGTTCGCGCGCGCACCAGGTCGTCTTCGCGGGCGAAGAGCTCCTGGTGGCTGATCTCGGTACCGATCGCGTCCACCGGATCGTCCTTGAGGCCGACGGCCGGTTCCGGACCAGCGCCGAACCGGTCGTCCTGCCCGCGGGGTCGGGACCGCGGCATCTGGTGCTGATCGAGGACTTTCTGGTGGTCGCCTGCGAACTGTCGGCCGAGCTGTGGCTGGGCCGCCGGAGCGACAGCGGCTGGACCGAGGTGCAGCGAGTCGCGGCCTCGACGGCGGAGGTCGACGAGCCGATCTATCCCTCGGCGCTCCGGGCCGACGGCGATCAGGTCTTCGTGGCCAACCGGGGCGCCGGCACCATCGCGCGTGTTCGAACTCGATCGACCGTCGGGCCGGCTCGTCCGGTTGACCGAGTTCCCGTGCGGCGGGCCATGTCCGCGCGATCTGGTCGTGCATCCGGACGGTCTGTGGGTGGCCAACCAGACCAACCATCTGATCAGCGTGTTCAGCCGCAGTGCGCTGCCGCCGGCGCGGGCGCCCTTCGAGTTCGCGTCGCCGAGTCCGGCCTGCATCGTGCTCGGCACGCGATAGCGTGACCGGCGTGGCCGACGAAACCCGAACCATCGACGACCTGCAGACCGGCGGCACCGTTCGCACGATCATCCGCTGGGGCACGCCAGTCATGCACACCCCGACCCGCCCGACGACCGCGTTCGACGGCGATCTCGCGACCCTGATCCGGGACATGTTCGCCACCATGCACGCCGCCGAAGGGGTCGGCCTCGCTGCGACCCAGGTCGGCGTCGACCAGTCGGTGTTCGTCTACGACTGCCCCGACGACGACCACGTGCGGCACGTCGGTGTCGTGTGCAACCCGGAGGTCATCCTGCCCGAGGGCAAGGAACGCAAGCTGGATGTGCTCGACGAGGGCTGTCTGTCGCTCCCTGGTGGCTACGTCGAACTCGCCCGGCCCGATCGGGCCATCTGCCGGGGCCAGGACCACAACGGCGACCCGGTCGAGATCGTCGGCACCGGTCTGCTGGCGCGCTGCCTGCAACACGAGACCGACCATCTGAACGGCACCGTCTTCGGCGACCGGCTCTCCGGCCGGCTCCGGAAGAAGCTCTACGCCCAGCACGAGGAGCTGGCGGACAGCTATCCGGACGACTGGCCGGTCTCCCCGCGCGAGCCGAGGGAATAGCAGGCGATCGCCGCCGCGGCGGCGACGTTCAGCGAATCGATGCCGGTCTGCATGGTGATCTTGACGCGCACCGTGGCCGCGTCGCTCCAACGGTCGGACAACCCGGCACCCTCGGTGCCGACCATCACCGCCAGCTTGGGCTCCGCGGCCAGCCGCTCGGCGACCGCACCGAGGTCGACGGCGTCGGGCCTCAACGTCAAGGCCACAATGACGAACCCCGCTGACGCGAGCAGTTCGGGAGCCGCGTACCAGTCGGTCAGCCGGGCCCAGGGCAGCGAGAACACCGAGCCCATGCTGACCTTGATCGCCCTGCGATACAGGGGATCTGCGGCGCGCGGGGCGAGCAGCGCACCGTCCCAGCCGAGACCGGCGGCGTTGCGCATGATCGCTCCGACGTTGGTGTGGTCGACGATGTCTTCCATGATCACCAACCGGCGCCCGGCCAGCAGCTGATCAAGATCATGACGCTGCTCGCGGTGCAGTGACGCCAGTGCACCGCGATGCACGTGAAAGCCGGTGACTTCCTCGGCCAACTCCTCGGTGACCACGAAGACCGGGACCTGCGGCCACCGCTCCAACACGTCCTGCAGACCATCGAGCCAACGCTTCGCCAGCAGGAACGACCGCGGCCGATAGCCCGCCTCGACCGCGCGACGGATCACCTTCTCGCCTTCGGCGATGAACAGCCCGTGCTCGGACTCGAGGTGCCGCCGGAGCGAGGCATCACGTAGCCGGACGTAGTCCGCCAGCCGCGCGTCGGCCGGATCGCTGACCGTGATCAGGCGGCCAGCCGCCTCGATCGGCCCGGCCGGGCGACCCGACGCAACACCTCCATGATCAGATCGCGGGTCTGGGCGGCCCGGCGAGGCTCACCGCCCGCGAGCACCCCGACCACCAGTCCGTCCACCTCGGCCGTGGCCGGCGTCCAGGCCGTCGCCGCAGCGGCGTGATCGGCGCGTACGCAGAAGGTGCGCAGTTCCTCCGCCTCGAGCGAGGCGGCCGCATTGGCGGCCGAATCGTCGGTCGCGACCAGTACGTACCAGGCGCCGGCCAGGTCCCCGGTCCGGTAGGGGCGTTGCTGCCACTCCAGCTGACCGCGCAGTGCCAGACGGGCGATCTCCGGCGTGGCCTCCGGCGCGATCACCGTGATGTCGGCGCCGGACTCGATCAGCATCGCCATCCGGCGGCTGGCAACCGTACCGGCGCCGATCACCACGACCTGGCGCCCGGCGAGTCGCAGACCGGCCAGGTAAGGCATGCACATGCGTCCATCCTCACCCAACCGGACGACGACACCGAATCGTCTCGTCCGATGAGAGCAAGGCCAGAGGCTTGCTTTAAGTCATAGCAAGGATCTAGCCTTGCTCGATGGTGTACGTGCTGACCGTCGACCAGATCGACTCGCGCCGGCAGGGCGACCTCGTCGACCCCATCATCGGTGAGCTGGCGCCGATCGAGGTGTTGTTGCCCTTCACTCGAACCGTGGGCGACGAGTTCCAAGGGGTTCTCACCGATCCACTGTCGGTGGTGACTGCCATCCTGATGCTCATGCGCGGCGAGCAGTGGCACATCGGATTGGGTATCGGGCCGGTCGAACGGCCGCTACCGGCCGATCCGCGGTCGGCTCGCGGCGAGGCGTTCATCGCCGCTCGGTCGGCTGTCGATCGCGCCAAGGCCGACCCGAGTCATCTCGCCGTGGAGTCGGCGCGCGACCTCGCTGACGAAGCCGTCGACGCTCAGACCGTGTTCCGGCTGGTCGCCGCGCTGCGCAGTCATCGCACCGCCCAGGGGTGGCAGGCGATCGAGCTCGTCCAGCGCGGACTCAACCAGCAGGAGACCTCCGACCGGCTGGGCGTCACCCGGCAAGCGGTCAGCCAGCGGCTGCAGACCGCCCACTGGTCGACCGAGCAGGCCGCGGTCGCGACTCTCGGCCGGCTGCTCGCCCGCGCCGACCGAGTGGTCTCGACATGAATGCGTTCGGGGCAGCAGCGCTGGCCATCTGGATCGTGTTGATCGCCGCCAGCGCGGCGGTCTGGTGGCTGACCGAGCGGGCGAACAAACCCGTCCTCGCCCGAACCTCACTGCTGGTCGGGATCATCGCCGCCGAGGTGCTGATCACCGGTGCCGTCGCGGTATTGGCGGCCCTCGGTGATCC
>CAVXYL010000017.1:0-73017 GCA_963765975.1 uncultured Actinomycetota bacterium
AGCACCTGGTTGACCACCCGCTTGACGGTCTGCTCGTCGACGTCGAGCAGCGGGACCGCACCCGGATCGCGGTCGCGCCAGTGGGCGTACGCGGACAGCGCCGACAAGGCCTGGATGGCGTCGGCATGCGCGTCGAACCGGGGCAGGCCGCCCGGCCGGTCGGGGGTCGCCGCCACTCATGATCGGGGCATGGAAGTCGAGGAAGACCCCGACGAGTGGCTTGGCCGCCTCGGTCGCGACACCCTCCAGGGCGACGATCACCTCAGTGGTGCCCCGGTCGAAGACGTTGACCGCTCCGCACACCACCGAGTCGAACTCCGGGTCGGCCAGCGCCTGCTCGCGCGGCGGCCGCGAAGGCCTCCGGGTCCGCCCCCGACCCCAACAGCACCGGCTCCTCGCCGGGCAGCAGGCCGACGCCCTTGGCCGCCTGGATCATCTGCTGGGCCAGGGTCTGCGAGTTCGCGATGATCCGCACCCGCGGGCCCGAGGGCAGCGGCTGCCGGGTGGCGATCTTGGCGATGTCGATCATCGCGCCGCGACGGTGCACCACCATCACCCCGGCTTGGCGGAAGAGCGCGTCCACCGCCTCGTCGGAGGCGTAGGAGAGGCTCCGGGCCCCGCCGTACGGTGACCGGTGGGTCCGGCCCGGGGCGAACACCACGACGGGCTTGCGCCGGGCCAGCCTGCGGGTGATCCGGGAGAACTTCCGCGGGTTGCCGATCGAGTCCAACGAGAGCAGGCAGACGCGGGTGGCCTCGTCGTCCTCCCAGTACTGCATGACGTCGTTGGCGGTCACGTCGGCGTAGTCGCCGGTGCTGATGAACGACGACAGCCCGAGGTCCTGGCGGAGGGCATGGTTCAGCAAGGCGACCCCGACCGCGGCCGACTGGCAGAACAGGCCGACGCCGCCGGGCCGCGGCATCGGTCCGGGGGTCGCGTTGAGCTCGATCTCGTGGGCGGTGTTGATCAGACCGAGCGCATCGGGTCCGAGCGCACGCACCCCGTACGCGCGGGCCAGGTTGATGATCGTCCGGTTGTCACCGACCCCGAAGTCGGTGCCGGTGAGCACCACCATGCCGTGGGCACCGCGATGGGCGACGTCGATGACCACGGCGGCGAGCTCGCGGGTCGGCACGGAGACCACGGCCAGATCGACCCGACCCTCGATATCGGCGAGGGAGGCAGCGGTCGGCACGCCCGCCACCGGATGGTCGTCGGTGCTCACCGCGAGGATCTCGCCGCGGAACCCGCCCCGCAGCATCGAATTGACCAGTTCCTGGACGCACGGGCCCGCGCCGTGCACGACGACCCGCTGCGGGTGCAGCAGCCGGCGCATCGACGCGCTCTCCGCTCGGTGCTCGCGGCGCTCCATCACGCCGACGGAGGTGTCGGTGGGCAGGATCGGGAAGTGCACCGAGAGCACGCCGTCCTCGATGCCCTTCTGCATCCGGTAACCGGCGTCGGCGAAGACCTGGGCCATCCGGCGGTTCTGCGGCAGCACCTCGGCGAAGAATCCGGTGATCCCGCGCTCCCGCGCCGCCTCGGCCAGGTGCTCGAGCAACAACTGGGCGATGCCGCGGCCTTGATGCGCGTCCTCGATCAGGAAGGCGACCTCGGCCTGGGTGTCCTCGGTCCGGTCGTAGCGGCCCACGGCGATCAACTGGTCACCCAGCGTCAGGATGAACGCGACCCGATCGACGTAGTCCACCTCGGTGAACCGCTTGACGTCGCGGTCGCTGAGCTTGGGATACGGCGCGAAGAAGCGCAGGTACTTGGATTCGGGTGAGACGCGGTCGTAGAACTCGACCAGCTTGGCGGCATCCGTCGGCCGGATCGGCCGCAGATGGGCCACTCCCCCGTCGGTGAGCAGGACATCGGCCTCCCACTCGGTGGGGTAGCCGGGAGGGTCGACGACCTCGCTTGCTGACACGCCCCCAGCCTATGCAGCGGAGGTTGCGGTGACATGAACAACGGACCGGAATAGTGTTCGACCATGGCCGGCTACGTCGCAGCGATCGACCAGGGCACGACCAGCACCCGCTGCATGATCTTCGACCACACCGGGAGTGAGGTCGGCCGGCACCAGTTGGAGCACGAGCAGATCCTGCCGCGGGCCGGCTGGGTCGAGCACAGACGCCGGCGAGATCTGGCAGCGGACCGGCGAGGTCGTCCAGGGTGCGCTGCGCGCCTCTGAGCTGGCGGCAGATGATCTTGCTGCGCTCGGCATCACCAACCAGCGCGAGACGACGGTGGTGTGGAATCCGAAGACCGGCGAACCGTACGGCAACGCCATCGTCTGGCAGGACACCCGCACGGCCAAGATCGCCGCCGATCTCGAGCGGGCCGGGCACGCCGCGTTGATCAAGGAACGTTCCGGGCTGCCGCCGGCCAGCTACTTCGCCGGCGGCAAGATCAAGTGGATGCTGGACAACGTCGACGGGTTGGCCGAAGCCGCCGGATCGGGTGACGCCATCTTCGGCACCACGGACAGCTGGCTGCTGTGGAACCTGACCGGCGGTGTCGACGGTGGACGGCACATCACCGACGTGACCAACGCCAGTCGCACCATGTTGATGAACCTGGAAACCCTCCAGTGGGATGGGGAACTGCTGGACCTGTTCGGCGTCCCGGAGGCGATGCTGCCGGAGATCGTGCCCTCCTCGGATCCGGCCCGCTTCGGAACGACCGTCGCCGATGGGCCGTTCGGCGGCGAGGTGATCATCGGCGGGACGCTGGGTGATCAACATGCCGCGATGGTCGGGCAGCTCTGCTTCACCGCCGGTCAGGCCAAGAACACCTACGGCACCGGCAACTTCCTGTTGCTCAACACCGGCACCGAGCTGGTCCGCTCCGAGAACGGCCTGCTGAGCACGGTGTGCTACCAGTTCGGCTCCGAGCCACCGGTCTACGCCCTCGAAGGGTCGATCGCCGTCACCGGATCGGCCGTGCAGTGGCTGCGTGACCAGCTCAAGATCATCTCCAGCTCCGAGGATGTCGAGGCGCTGGCGGCCGAGGTCGACGATGCCGGCGGCGCCTACTTCGTGCCGGCCTTCTCCGGGTTGTTCGCGCCGTACTGGCGCTCGGATGCCCGCGGCGCGATCGTCGGGCTGTCCCGCTTCCACACCGGGGCCCATCTCGCCCGGGCGACCCTGGAGGCCATCTGCTATCAGACCCGTGACGTGGTCGAGGCGATGGAATCCGATTCCGGCATTCACCTGGACGTGCTCAAGGTCGACGGCGGCGTCACCTTGAACTCGCTGTGCATGCAGATCCAGGCCGACACGCTCGGCATCGAGGTGATCAGGCCGGTGGTCCCCGAGACCACCGCACTCGGCGCCGCGTACGCCGCGGGCCTCGCCGTGGGCTTCTGGGACTCGCCGGACGACCTGCGGGAGAACTGGCAGGAGGACCGGCGCTGGGCGCCGCAGATCGACGACGAGCAGCGGCAGGCGGGGTACGCCGGCTGGCAGAAGGCCATACAACGGACCCTTGACTGGGCCGAGGACTGAGGGACAGCGATGTACTCCACCACCTCCCCGCTCGGTCCGGACGCGCGCGCCGAAGCGCTGCGGCGACTGGCCGACGAGCAGCTCGACGTGCTGGTGATCGGTGCCGGGGTGACCGGCGCCGGTTCCGCCCTGGACGCCGTCACCCGCGGGCTGCGGGTGGGCCTGGTCGAGGCGCGGGACTTCGCGGCCGGCACCTCGAGCCGTTCGAGCAAGCTGTTCCACGGCGGACTGCGCTATCTGGAACAGCTGAACTTCTCCCTGGTCTTCGAGGCGCTCAAGGAACGCTCGCTGGCGCTCACCAAGCTGGCCCCGCATCTGGCCAAGCCGGTTCCCTTCCTGTACCCGCTGACCAGACCGGGAATCGATCGCGGGTACGCGGGCCTCGGCATCGGCGTCTACGACGTGATGGGTGCGGGCCGCGGCGTACCGAGCCACCTTCGTCATCTCGGCCGGCGCAAGACGCTGGAATCGTTCCCGTCGGCCAACCGGGAGCACGTGCGGGGCGCGATCCACTTCTACGAAGGCCTGGTCGACGACGCCCGGCACACCATGATGCTGTGCCGGACCGCCGCCCACTACGGCGCGGCGGTGGCGACCAGTTGCCGGGTGATCGGCTTTCTCCGCGAAGCCGACCGGGTCGCCGGGGTACGGGTCCGCGATCTCGAGACCGGTGACGAGTTCGACATCCGGGCCCACCAGACGATCAACGCCGCCGGGGTCTGGATCGACGAGTTGCAGGAGATGCTCGGTGGTCGCGGGCAGTTCCAGGTGCGGGCGTCCAAGGGTGTGCACCTGTTGGTGCCGCGGAACCGGATCAACTCCCGTACCGGCTTGATCACCCGCACCGAGAAGAGCCTGCTGTTCATCATTCCCTGGGGCAGCCAGTGGATCATCGGCACCACCGACACCGACTGGTCCCTGGATCGTGCCCATCCCGCGGCGAGTCAGGCCGACATCGACTACCTGCTGCAGCAGGCGAACACGCTGCTCGCCGATCCGCTCACCCGCGACGACGTGATCGGGGTGTACGCCGGGCTCCGACCGCTGCTGGCCGGCGAGTCCGAGTCGACCTCGAAGCTGTCCCGGGAGCACGCCGTCGCGTCGCCGGTCCGCGGGCTGATCATGATCGCCGGCGGCAAGTACACGACCTATCGGGTGATGGCGAAGGACGCGGTCGACGCCGCCGTTCGTGATCTTGACCGGCGGGTTCCGGAGTCGTGCACCGAAGACGTCCCGTTGGTCGGTGCCGAGGGCTATCACGCGATGTGGAATGCGCGTCCGCTGCTGGTCACCGAGACCGGGCTGACCCAGACCCAGGTCGAGCATCTGCTCAATCGCTACGGATCGCTGCTGCCTGAGCTGTTGGAGTTGATCACCGCAGACCCTTCACTGGCCCAGCCGTTGCACAGCGCACCCGAGTATCTGAAGGTGGAGATCGTGTACGCGGCGTCGCACGAGGGCGCGCTGCACCTGGACGACATCCTGGCGCGGCGGACCAGGATCTCCATCGAGACCTGGGATCGCGGGATCGCCGCGGCGTCGGAGGCCGCCGAACTGGTCGCCCCGCTCCTCGGCTGGGACGCGGGCGCCATGGAACGGGAGATCGAGCACTACCACAAGCGGGTCGCGGCCGAGCGCGAGTCACAGGACCAGCCCGATGATCTTTCCGCCGACGCGGCCAGGCTCGGCGCACCCGATGTCCGGATG
Organism: uncultured Actinomycetota bacterium; assembly: GCA_963765975.1. GTDB lineage: Bacteria > Actinomycetota > Actinomycetes > Propionibacteriales > Propionibacteriaceae > Microlunatus. Next base: position 5,217 of record CAVXYL010000017.1, read on the forward strand.
GGCGGCGGCCGTCACTGAGCCTCGTCGCCCGGATGATCCGCGGGGCCGGCATAGTACGGTCTGATCATGAATGCGAAGCCGGCGAAGACGCTCAACGATCTCATCGGCGCCTACATCGCCGAGCAGTGCACCGTGATCATCGACGCCGAGGACCGGCTCCGGGCCGGCGAGAACGTGGTGCACGTCACCCGGGTCGCCGTGCGGCGGCTGCGCAGCACGATCAGGGTCTTCGCCGACCTCTTCGATGTGCCGCAGGCCGGCTGGCCTCGAGGACGAACTGGTGTGGTGGGCCGGGTTGCTCGGCGAGGTCCGTGACCTCGACATCTTGACCACGCGGCTGCTCGAGCTGATCGACGGCCTGCCCCCGGAAGTGGTCATGGGTCCCGTCGCCTCGACCATCCAGGCCGAGCTCGGGGCGCTCCGCAAGGAGGCCGCCGACGTCGTCATCGCCACCATGGACTGGCGAGCGCTACCGGCAGCTGATCGAGACGATCCGGCGCTGGCAGCACGATGTCCCGTTCGCCGACGAGGCACCGGTCGCCGCGACCAAGGTGAACCGCTACCTCAAACGAGCCGACAAGAAGGTCGGCAAACGACTCGCCGCCGGCGTGTCGGCGGCCAAGGACGGCGACCCCGGCGCCGAGGAACTCTTCCACAGCGCCCGCAAATCGGGCAAACGACACCGCTACGCGGTCGAGGCCGCGGCTCCCGTTCTGGGCGACAAGGCGGACAAGATCATCTCCAGCCGCAAGGATCTGCAGGATGTGCTCGGTGAGCACCAGGACAGCCAGGTCAGCGCGGCCTTCCTGCGCGACCTCGGAGCCCGGCTGGGCGTCCGCGAGGGGCACAACGGCTTCACCTACGGGGTCCTGTACGGCCAGGAGCAGTCTTCGACGACCAGGCTGCTGAAGGAGCTCAAGCCTTTTCTGTAGCCTTCGCGCATGGACCACTCCGGAGCCGCGCGGGTCGATGCCGCGTACGACGCGCTGGCCGGTGTGGTCATCCGGACGCCACTGCAGCAGTCCGAGCGGCACAGCGCCGCGACCGGCGCCCGGGTCTGGCTGAAGCGAGAAGATCTGCAGGCCGTGCGGTCCTACAAGCAGCGCGGCGCCTACTTCCTGATCGCCTCGCTGTCCCCGGAGGATGCGGCCCGCGGCGTGGTCTGCGCCAGCGCGGGAAATCATGCTCAGGGCGTCGCGTACGCGTGCGCGAATCTCGGTGTCAAAGCCCGGATCTACGTGCCGGGCACCACGCCGCGGCAGAAGCGCAACCGGATCCTCGCGCTCGGCGGTGACGCCGTCGAACTGGTCATTCGGGGTGACACCTATGACGCCGCGTTCGCCTTGGCCTCAGCCGACGCCGAAAGCTCCGGTCGGATCCCGGTCCCGGCCTTCGATCATCCTGATGTGATCGCCGGTCAGGGCACCGTGGTGCGCGAGATCACCGAGCAACTGGGCCGGCCGCCGGATGTGCTCGTGGTCCCGGTCGGCGGCGCCGGGCTGGTGGCCGGTTGCCTCAGTTGGCTGGTCGAGCACGCGCCGCGGACCAGGGTGATCGGGATCGAGCCGATCGGCGCGGAGAGTCTGACCGCCGCGCTCGCGGCCGGCCACCCGGTACGGCTGGAGCAGATGGACACGTTCGTCGACGGGGCCGCGGTGCGCCAGGTGGGGGCCCTGCCGCTGCGGATCGTGCAGGACTACCCGGGGCCGTTCGAGGTGTGCGGCGTCGACCCCGGCGTGCTCTGCGAGGAGATGATCGAGCTCTTCCAGACCGAGGGGGTGATCGCCGAACCGGCCGGCGCGCTCGCGACCGCGGCGCTCCGCGAGGTCTCGATCCCGCCGAGCAGCGACGGCACCGACGTCGTGTGCGTGGTGTCCGGCGGGAACCAGGACATCAGCCGATACGGCGAGGTCGCCGAGCGGGCGTTGATCTCAGAAGGCCGCAAGCACTACTTCATCGTCGAGTTCCCGCAAGAGCCCGGGTCGCTGCGCCGCTTCCTCGACGAGGTGCTCGGACCGGACGACGACATCACGCTCTTCGAGTACGTGAAGCGCACCAGCAAGGAGTTCGGGCCCGCTCTGGTCGGCATCGAGCTCGGCGATCCGGCCGACCTCCCCCGGCTGATGGCGAGCCTGGATCACTCCGCGGTGCACGCCACCCGGATCCCGCCCAGCGAGGCCGCCTTCCGGTATCTTTGACGTCTGATCGCGCTCGCCTGCTGACGTCGTCACGTCTGCGGCACGTTTCCGCCGTGGTTCGAGACTACGACGCTCGGAGATCTGATGTGTCTGCTCGCGCATCGCGCTTGGAGCCGCCGTCGTCGTCGCTCTTCGCGGACGGAAGAGCGTTGTCCGCTCATCGCTCCTCCGATCGGCGGCGCGCGATACCGACGCTCGCAGACTTGCGCGCAAATCGGCGCGGAGCAGGCAGAATGACGCTCGAACGACAAGGAGCACTACCTGATGGCCAGGACGCCGGCACCTCCCGAGGACGATTTCACTGAGCGGATCGTCGACATCGACGTGTCCTCGGAGATGCAGACGAGCTTCCTGGAGTACGCGTACTCGGTCATCTACTCGCGGGCCCTGCCGGACGCCCGGGACGGCCTCAAGCCGGTGCAGCGGCGGATCCTCTACTCGATGGACGAGATGGGCATCCGTCCGGACCGCAGCCACGTCAAGTGCGCCCGGGTGGTCGGCGAGGTGATGGGCAAGTACCACCCGCACGGCGACGGCGCGATCTACGACGCCCTGGTCCGGACCGCGCAGCCGTGGACCATGCGGCTGACCCTGATCGACGGGCACGGCAACTTCGGCTCGCTCGACGACGGACCGGCGGCGATGCGTTACACCGAATGCCGGATGGCTCCGGCCGCGGCCGCGATGACCGACGGGCTGGACGAGGACACCGTCGACTTCAAGCCCAACTACGACGGCAAGGACACCGAGCCGTCGGTGCTGCCGGCGGCCTTCCCGAACCTGCTGGTCAACGGGGCGAGCGGCATCGCCGTCGGAATGGCCACCAACTGCCCGCCGCACAACCTGGTCGAGGTGGTGCAGGCCCTGCGGCATCTGATCAAGCACCCGGACGCCGACGTCGACGAGCTGATGCGCTTCATCCCCGGCCCGGACCTGCCGACCGGTGGCAAGATCATCGGCCTGGACGGCATCCGCGACGCCTACACCGCCGGCAAGGGGTCGTTCCGGATCCGCGCCACGGCACGGATCGAGCAGGTCCACCCGCGCCGCAAGGGCATCGTGATCACCGAACTCCCCTATCTGGTCGGGCCGGAGCGGGTGATCGAGCAGATCAAGAACCTCGTCACCGCCCGCAAGCTGCAGGGCATCGCCGACGTCAAGGACCTGTCCGATCGCAACAACGGGCTGCGCCTGGTGATCGAGGTCAAGAACGGATTCAACCCCGATGCCCTGCTGGAGCAGCTCTACAAGCTGACCAAGATCGAGGACAACTTCGCCATCAATGCCGTCGCGCTGGTCGACGGTCAGCCACGGACCCTGACCCTGCGCGACCTCCTGACGGTCTACCTGGAGCATCGCTACGAGGTCACCCGCCGGCGCACCGCCTTCGCCCGCACCCGGGCCGCCGAGCGGCTCCATCTGGTCGAGGGGCTGTTGGTCGCCATCGTCGACATCGACGACGTGATCGCGATCATCCGCTCCTCCGATGACACCGCGCACGCCCGGGCCCGGCTGATGGAGGTCTTCGACCTCTCCGAGACCCAGACCAACTACATCCTGGAGATGCCGCTCCGCCGGCTGACCAAGTTCAGCCGGATCGAGCTGGAGACCGAGCGGGACAAGCTGACCGCGACCATCGCCGAGCTGTCCGAGATTCTCGAGCACCAAGATCAACTGCAGTCGCTGGTCGGCAATCAGCTGGCCGAGATCGCCCAGCTGCACGGGACGCCGCGGCGCACGATCCTGCTGGCGGCGAGCGGCGTGGCCGCGACGGCGGCCACCGTTCCGCTGGAGGTCGCCGACGATCCGTGCTGGGTGCTGCTGTCCTCGGCCGGCCTGCTCGCGCGGACCGATCATGCCGAGCCGCTCGGGTCCGGCGGGTCCGCGGTCCAACCACGACGTGATCATCTCCAAGATCATCGGCACCGCCCGTGGTGATCTTGGTGTGCTGACCAGCAACGGCCGGCTGATCAAGATCAACGCGCTCGATCTGCCCACCGTCCCCGGCACGGCCCATGCGCCGAACCTGCAGGGCGGCACGCCGGTCAGCGAGCTGATCAGCCTGGAGTCCGGCGAACGGGTGCTCGGCCTGACCACGCTCGCCGAGGACTCGCTCGGGCTGGCCCTCGGCACGGCGAACGGTGTCGTCAAGCGGGTCCATCCGGAGGTGCTCGGCCGGGACAGCTGGGAGGTGATCCGGCTCGATCCCGGCGATCAGGTGGTGGGCGCGGTGGAGCTGACCAGCACCGAGGCGCACCTGGTCTTCGTCAGCGACGATGCCCAGCTGCTGCACTTCCCGGTGTCGGCCGTACGCCCGCAGGGCCGGACCGGAGGCGGCATGGCCGGGATCAAGCTCGGCCCCGGCGCCCGGGCGATCTTCTTCGGCGCGGCGCGGGTCGCCGCGGACCCCGCGACGGAGGTGGTGCTGGCCACCGTGGCCGGGTCGTCCCAGGCGCTGCCCGGCACCGATGTCGGGTCGGTCAAGCTGACCCGGTTCGCGCAATATCCGGCCAAGGGACGGGCGACCGGAGGGGTACGCTGCCATCGGTTCCTCAAAGGCGAGGATGCTCTGCTGCTCGCCTGGGCGGGTCCGGCTCCGGTCGTCGCCGCCGCGGCCAGCGGCAGCCCTGTCACCTTGCCCGCCCCCGACAACCGCCGTGACGGCTCGGGGGTTCCCGGCAGCCAGCCGATCGCCGCCTTCGGGTCCGGTGCCGGCGACTGAGCAGTTCGTGAGGAAGAGGACCGCCCATGACGACCGAACCGACCCGGCCCGACGGCGCGGTGGAGGACCGCGACGGCGCCCACGCCTTCGATGACCTGCTGGCCAACAACAAGATCTTCGCCGAGCACTTCGATCAGCAGGGATTCGACGGGGTCGCCCACGCCGGCGTGCTGATGATCACCTGCATGGACTCGCGGATCGTTCCGTTGGAGATGGTCGGGCTGAACTTCGGCGACGCCAAGATCCTCCGTACGCCGGGCGGCCGGGTGACCACCTCGGCGCTGGCCGGCTGCATCGCCGGGGTGCACCTGTTGCAGGTGACGCGGATCATGGTCATCCCGCACAGCCGGTGCGCGATGGCCGCCGCGGACGACGATGTGATCATCGAAAGCATCCGGCAGAGCAGCGGCGCAGACGCGTCCTGGGTGCGCTTCGGCGCCTCCGCCGACCAGCGGCGCACGCTGCACCGGGACGTGGACAAACTCCGCAACCACCCGTTGATCGCCGGCCGGGCCGCCGTCGGCGGGTTCTACTACGACGTGGACACCGGTCTCCTCGAGCGCTGGGTCTGAGCGGCGCGCTGCCGGGGTCAGGCGTCGATGGCGGCGGCGTCGAGCGCGTACGCGCCCTGCACGATGAAGTCCTTGCGGGGGCCGACGTCGTTGCCCATCAGCATCTCGAACGTGGTCTCCGCGATCAGTCCGTCATCGACCGTCATCCGCCGCAGGGTCCGGTGCCGCGGGCTCATCGTCGTCTCGGCGAGCTGGTTCGCGTCCATCTCGCCGAGTCCCTTGTAGCGCTGCGGCTCCTTGAAGTTCAGCCCCTTCTTGGTCAGCTCGGCGGCTTTGCGCTGGTACTCCGCGTCGGAGTAGGTGTAGATGAACTTCTCCTGGCCCTTGCGCGCGTTGGTCAGCTCGAACCGGTGCAGCGGCGGCACGGCGGTGAAGACCCGGCCGGCGTCGACCAGCGGCCGCATGTAGCGGAAGAACAAGGTGGCCAGCAGGCAGCGGATATGGGCGCCGTCGGAGTCGGCGTCGGCCATGAAGATGATCTTGCCGTAGCGGGCGGCCTCGAGGTCGAAGCTGCGGCCGGATCCGGCGCCGACCACCTGGAAGATCGCGGCGCACTCGGCGTTCTTCAGCATGTCGCCGATGGAGGCCTTCTGGACGTTCAAGATCTTGCCGCGGATCGGCAGCAGCGCCTGGTACTCCGAGGTGCGGGCCAGCTTGGCCGTGCCCAGGGCGGAGTCGCCCTCCACGATGAACAGCTCGGTCCGGTCCACGTCGGTGCTGCGGCAGTCGACCAGCTTCGGCGGCAACGAGGACGACTCGAGGGCGTTCTTGCGGCGCGTGGCCTCCCGGTGCTGGCGCGCGGCCACCCGCGCCCGCGACGCGCCGACCACCTTCTCCAGCACCGACCGGGCCTGGCTCTTCGTCGTGCCCTTGGTGGAGGTGAGGAACGCGGTCAGCTCGCGCTCGACGGCCTTGAAGACCAGGCGGGAGACGGCCGGGGTGCCCAGCACCTCCTTGGTCTGACCCTCGAACTGCGGTTCGGCCAGGCGCACGGTCACGATCCCGGTCAGCCCCTCCATCACGTCGTCCTTGACGACCTCCTCGCCCGACTTGAGCAGCCGGGTGTTCTGCAGCACGCTCGCCACCGACTTGGTCAGGGCGCGCTCGAATCCGGCGACGTGGGTGCCGCCCTTGGGCGTGGCGATGATGTTCACATACGACTGGATGCGGGTCTCGTACCCCTCGCCCCAGCGCACCGCGATGTCGATGTCCAGGTCGCGGTCCACGTCGGTCGGCTCCATGTGACCGGCGTCGTCCAGCATCGGCACCGTCTCGGTGAACCGATCCTGTCCGCGCAGCCGGACCACGTCGGTCAGTGAGCGGTCGGGGGCCAGGAACTCGCAGAACTCCGAGATCCCGCCGTCGTGCTTGAACGTCTGCTCATTGAGTTCCTTGGTCCGCGCGTCGACCACGTGGAGCGCGAGGCCGGGCACCAGGAAGCTGGTCTGCCGCGCCCGATCCTCGAGGTCCTTCAGCGAGAGCTGCGCGTCCTTGAGAAAGATCTGCCGGTCGGGCCAGTAGGTCACCCGGGTGCCGGTCTTGCCCTTCGGGGCCCGGCCGATCTTGCGCAGGCTTCCGCCGGGGGTGAACTTCGCGGTCGGTCCGGGTCCGTCGAAGACGCCCGGCGTACCGCGCCGGAACGACATCGCCCAGGTGGCCGAGTTGCGGTCGACTTCGACGTCCAGCCGGGCCGAGAGCGCGTTCACCACCGAGGAACCGACACCGTGCAGACCACCGGTCGCGTTGTACGACCCGGCGCCGAACTTGCCGCCGGCGTGCAGCTTGGTGAACACCACCTCGACCCCCGACAGGCCGGTACGCGGCTCGATGTCGACCGGGATGCCGCGGCCGTGATCGATGACCGAGATGCCGCCGTCGGAGCGCAGTGTGACCAAGATCTCAGCACCGAATCCACCCAGCGCCTCGTCCACGGCGTTGTCGATGATCTCCCACAGGCAGTGCATCAATCCGCGGGTGTCGGTCGATCCGATGTACATCGCCGGGCGCTTGCGGACAGCCTCCAAACCCTCCAGGACAAGCAGATGCCGCGCCTCGTAGTCGCGACTTTCGGTTCCTGGGTTGGCTAGCCGGCACCTGCCGAGACTACCGCCCGCCTCGCCCGCCGAACTCGGACCTCGGGCAGGCATCCAAGGAGGTGTCGGGCTGCAGAATGTCAGGTGTGCCGAAGGTGGACCGCAAGACCGCTGAGCGTTCGTTACACAAGAGTCATGGGTCCGAGATGGGAAAAGGGAACAATCAGAGCCTGGTTGGATGTTGACTAGGAGCAAGCCTGTATCTGGTGGCCACCTGCCAGACTCACCACAGACAGAGATCAATCTCAGCTAGTCAGGAAGCGAGGCCTACCGTGAGCACCCAAGTCATCGAAGGCGCCGCATTGAACGCCGCCGATCGTTGTGATCGCTGCGGGGCCCAGGCGTACGTCCGCGTCACCCTGGCCAGTGGCTTCGACCTCCTCTTCTGTGTGCACCACAGCAAGGAGCACGCCGACAAACTGAAGCAGGTCGCCCTGAGGATCCACGACGAGTCGCAGCGCATCTCGTAGGCGCCGCCCCACGACAGCAGACGATCCGGCCCCGCATCTGGTGGATGCGCGGGCCGGATCTGCGTCTGCGGTCACCGCTCAGGTGCAGATCGCGTCCAGATCCAGCGTCGGCGTGCGCTTCGGCGGCGGCTTCAGGTCTTCCGTACATCTTGACTCGAGTCCCGACCGGCCTCCCGGAAGGCTGGGATCGTTGTCCTCCGCGGATCTCGTGAGTTCGCCGATGCGACTGGCGTGGCAGCTGCCATGAGTGGTTGCGCACATCCGTCGACGGTTGATCTCGACATGGCGACATGTATGCGGTCCGGCGATCGAAGACGGTCGGCCGGACGGTGTCGATCACCGAGGAGCGCCCCCGGCCATCGGCCGGGGGCGCTCTCGGGTGTTCGCTATGGCGCAACTCAAGGGGCGCTCCCGAACACCCTTCGGGCGGATGGGAACCGCCCCACGAAGTCGCCTGTCCTCGGGGGGGAGGGGGGCTCAGGTAGGACTTCGACAAGACAAGTCTAGCGAGCCGCTGACGAACAGGCACCCTCGTTCGGCGGCGACACGCCCGACTCGTATCCCGCTTGAGCGTGTCGATCGGCGCGATGTCGTGCTTCGACAAGCTCAGGACGCCGGCTCTGAGCAGCGTGGCCGGCAGACCGCGCCCTGAGCCTGTCGAAGGGCACGATGACGGCGTCTTCGACAGGCTTAGGCAGGCGGTTCAGTCCAGGTAGTCGCGGAGGACCTGCGAGCGCGACGGATGGCGCAACTTGCTCATCGTCTTGGATTCGATCTGCCGGATCCGCTCCCGAGTCACGCCATAGACCTTGCCGATCTCGTCCAGGGTCTTCGGCTGGCCGTCGGTGAGGCCGAAGCGCATCGACACCACGCCCGCCTCGCGCTCGCTGAGGGTGTCGAGCACGTCGTGCAGTTGCTCCTGCAGAAGGGTGAAGCTCACCGCATCCGCCGGGACCACCGCTTCGGAGTCCTCGATCAGGTCGCCGAACTCCGAGTCGCCGTCCTCACCCAGCGGGGTGTGCAGCGAGATCGGCTCACGGCCGTACTTCTGGACCTCGACCACCTTCTCCGGGGTCATGTCCAGCTCGCGGGCCAACTCCTCCGGGGTGGGTTCGCGGCCCAGATCCTGCAGCATCTGGCGCTGTACCCGGGCCAGCTTGTTGATCACCTCGACCATGTGGACCGGGATGCGGATGGTCCGCGCCTGGTCGGCCATGGCCCGGGTGATCGCCTGCCGGATCCACCAGGTCGCGTACGTGGAGAACTTGTAGCCCTTGGTGTAGTCGAACTTCTCGACGGCCCGGATGAGACCGAGGTTGCCCTCCTGGATCAGGTCCAGGAAGAGCATGCCGCGACCCGTGTACCGCTTGGCCAGCGAGACCACCAGGCGCAGGTTGGCTTCGAGCAGGTGGTTCTTCGCGCGTCGGCCGTCCTCGGCGATCCAGGCGAAATCGTCGACCTGGGAGGCCTTGACCTTGGTGTTCTCGTCGTTGACCTTCTCGTCGGCGAACAGCCCGGCCTCGATCCGCTTGGCGAGCTCGACCTCCTGCTCGGCGTTCAGCAGCGCGACCTTGCCGATCTGCTTCAGGTAGTCCTTGACCGGGTCCGCGGTGGCTCCGGCGGCCATCACCTGCTGCTCGGGCTCGTCGGCGTCGTCCGCCTCGGAGAGGGTGAAGCCCTGGTCCTCGGTGAGCTCGACCTCGAGCTTGGCCTCGACGGCCGGCTCGAAGGTCGATTCGTCGACGTCGTCCAACGTCCGCTTCTTGCCGACCGTCACCACGACCTCTTCGGTCTCGAGATCGACCACGACATCGGCGGTCAGCGCACCGGTCTCGACCTCGACCACAGCCTCGAGATCCTCGAGCACAACGTCCTCGAGTTCGATCTCGACGCCCTCGGCGGGGACCTCGGGGGAGAGCCGGCCGCGGTCTTCTTCGCGGCGGCCGATCCCTTCTTCGCTGCTCCTCCCGGGCCGTCCACCGCCTTCAGCGGCGCGGCCTTCTTGGCCGGAGCCTTCTTCGCGGGAGCCTTCTTGGCCGCGGGAGCCTGCTTCACCGGCGCGGTCACCTGCTGTGCACGACCGACCGCAGCTGGCACGGCGCGCGAAGAAACATCGAGTTTGGAGGGGGGTGTCACAAAGAACCTCTCGGACTTACCTGGCGGAACTAGGGCAGGCAGCGCCCATCGGATGTCAATAGGTGCTCCAACCCGTATTCTGGCACGAACTTCCAAATTCCCCCTGATTGACTCAGGGAATGCTTGGGTTGGTCGTGCGGTCTAGCTGGCCTCGGCTTTGACGGCCAGCACCGGGCAGGCCGCATCCAGCAGGACCCGCTGGGCGTTGCTGCCCAGCAGCAGCTTGCCGACCGGCGACCGGCGCCGGAGCCCGATCACGATGAAGTCGGCCCCTCTCTCCTCCGCCGCGTTGAGCAGTTCCTCGGCCGGATCAAGGCTGTCGGCCGCAGCCCGGATCTCGTGCGGTACGCCGGTGGCGACCAGATCGGCACGCAGGTGCTCGAGTTCGACGTCGGCCTCGGTGTGGACCACGATCAGCTCCGACCCGCGTAGTTTCGCCTCACTCACCGCGCGCGTCAGTGCCGCACGGCCCTCGGCCTTCGATGAATAGCCGACGACGATCGAAGACCTCGCCGCCGCCGCGGATTCGGTCGGGATCTGGCTGGGTTCCGACATCAGTGCGCCTCCCACGTGTGGACCGGTTGGTTGCTGTGCATCAGGTCCAGATAGCCGGACAGCATGCCGTGGAGCGCGTCGGGCCTGGACGCCCCGGCTTCCTCGCGCCTGGCCACCTCGGCAGTCTGCCACGTCGCACCGTTGGCCCCGCGAAGGCAGCGGCCCTCGATGATGTCGAGCAGCCGACCGATCTCGGCCTCGTCGACCTCCCACTTCCGCAGCCCTTCGGCGGCCAGCGGCAGCAGCTTCCGGACGATGAGTTCGGAGACCTTGACCTGGCCGACCTGCGGCCAGTAGACCTCGGCCCCGATGCCCTGCCGAATCCCGGCGACGAAGTTCTCACTGGCCGCCTGGAACGACATCTGCGTCCAGACCGGCCGGTCGTGGTCGGCGAGTGCGCGGACCAGCCCGGCGAAGAACGCGGCGTTGGCCATGGTGTCGACGACCGTCGGGCCGGCCGGCAGCACGCGGTTCTCCACCCGCAGGTGGGGTTTGTCACCGCTGATGTCGTAGACCGGCCGGTTCCAGCGATAGACGGTGCCGTTGTGCAGCCGGAGCTCGTCCAGGCTCGGTACGCCGCCCTGGTCGAGCACCGCGACCGGATCCTCCTCGGAACTGATCGGCAGCAGAGCCGGGAAGTAACGCGAGTTCTCCTCGAACAGATCGAAGATCGAGGTGATCCAGCGCTCGCCGAACCAGACGCGCGGGCGTACGCCCTGGGCCGTCAGTTCTTCGCTCCGGGTGTCGGTGCTCTGCTCGAACAGCGGGATCCGGGATTCGGCCACCAGGTGGCGGCCGAACAGGAACGGCGAGTTGGCCCCGACCGCCACCTGGACGCCGGCGATCGCCTGGGCGGCGTTCCAGTAGCCGGCGAAGTCGTCCGGACTGACCTGCAGGTGCACCTGGGTGGAGGTGCACGCCGCCTCCGGCATGATCGTGTCCGACACCATCTCCAGCCGCTCGGCCCCGTCGATGATGATCTCCAGGTCCTCACCGCGGGCGGCGAAGATCTGCTGATCCAGCAGCGAATAGCGCGGATTCTCACTCACGCTGTCCAGCGTCACGTGATCGGGCATCAGCGTCGGCAGGATGCCGATCATCACCAGATGGGCGCCGATGGCCTCCGCCCGCGGGTCGGCGTCGTTCAGCGCCTGGCGTACCGACTGCTCGAACGAGGTGAAGCCCCCGTCGGCCAGCCGCCGCGGGGCGACGTTGATCTCGATGTTGAAACGCCCGAGCTCGGTCTGGAACGAGGGGTCGGCGATCGCCGCGAGCACCTCGGCGTTCCGCATCGCCGGCTCGAACTCGTCGTCGACCAGATTGAGCTCGATCTCCAGTCCGGCCATCGGGCGTTCGAAGTCGAAGCGCGACTCCGTCAGCATGCGGGCCAGCACATCCAGGCCCTTGCGCACCTTTTCCCGATGGCGCTTGCGATCCTCCCGGCTGAACTGCGTTGCGTCGACCTCGGCTCCCATGTGCCTATCCTTGCCCATCCCGGTCCGGCCGGATACCTCCCGTCACCCGATAGCGTCTCGGTCATGCCTGCAGCTGAGAAGATCGCGACGTACGCCGAGCCGGCCGGCAGCTATTACGTCCGGCTCGACGATCACCGGTTCCGGTCGACCGCGCACACCGAGGGCGCCTGGCAGCCCGGAGAACAGCACATGGCTCCGGTCTCGGGAGTGATCGTGCACGCGATCGAGCGATCCATCGCCGCCCGCGGCCGACGACGACCTTCAGCTGTCCCGGATCACCTTCGAGATCCTCGGCATGATCCCCGCCGGCGACTGTGAGGTGAGCGTCGAGACGATCAGGCCGGGACGCACCATCGAACTGCTGGAGGCGACCATGATCATCGCCGGTCGACCGGTGATCAGGGCCCGGGCCTGGCGGCTGGCTCGGATCGACACCGCGACGGTGGCGGGCGGACAACCCGAGCCGCTGCCCCCGCCGGACGACCTCGTTCCCTGGCCGGGCAGTTCGCAATGGGGCGGTGGCTACATCCGGTCGCTGGAGATCCGTCCGCTGCCCGGCCGTGAGCCGGGACGCGCCCGCGGCTGGCTCCGGACCAGCATCGACCTGGTGGCCGGTGAGCCGTGCAGCGATCTGGCCCGGTTCGTCGGCCTGGTCGACACGGCCAACGGCATCGCCGTACGCGAGTCCCCCACCGCGTGGATGTTCCCCAATGTGGAACTGTCGATCCATCTCTACCGGCAGCCGGTCTGGGGCTGGGTCGGTCTGGACACCACGGTGATCTTCGGCAGCGACGGCGTCGGGCTGACCACCAGCGCCTTGCACGACATCCACGGGCCGGTCGGCCGGGTCGAGCAGAGTCTGACCGTCCGTCCCCTGCGCCGGACCTGATGCCGAATGACCGCGGACGCCGAACCGACGCTCGCTGTCGGTGCGCGTCGCCTAGGCTCCGTGACCGTGACTGAACGTCTCGCCGATGACCATGCCGCCCCCCGCGCGGACCGCCGCCCGATCGAGCGGACGCACCACGGAGACACGTTCAGCGACCCGTACGAATGGCTGCGGGACAAGGACGATCCCGAGGTCATCGGCTACCTCGAGGCCGAGAACGCCTACACCGACACGCAGACCGCCCACCTCGGCCCGCTGACCGAGTCGATCTTCGGCGAGATCAAGGCGCGGACCAAGGAGACCGACCTGACGGTGCCCAGCTTCGCGACGCACAGCGACGGTTCGACGTACTGGTACTACGCGCGCACCGTCGAGGGTGCGGAGTATCGGATCTACTGCCGGGTCAGGGCGGCTGACCGGGCGACGCCACCGAACGCCGAGCAGGAGATCGTCGGCGAGGAGGTGCTGCTCGACGGCAATGTCGAGGCGGGAGACGAGGAGTTCTTCTCATCGGCGCTTTCAGGGTCTCCCCACGGGCGCCTGCTGGCCTATTCTGGACGTGACCGGCGCCGACGCCGAGGCTCCGTGACCGTGACTGAACGTCTCGTCGATGACCAGGTCGCCCCGCGCGCGGACCGCCGCCCGATCGAGCGGACGCACCACGGAGACACGTTCAGCGACCCGTACGAATGGCTGCGGGACAAGGAGGATCCGGAGGTCATCGGCTACCTCGAGGCCGAGAACGCCTACACCGACGCGCAGACCGCCCACCTCGGCCCGCTGACCGAGTCGATCTTCGGCGAGATCAAGGCGCGGACCAAGGAGACCGACCTGACGGTGCCCAGCTACGCGACGCACAGCGACGGCTCGTCGTACTGGTACTACGCGCGCACCGTCGAGGGCGCGGAGTATCGGATCTACTGCCGGGTCAGGGCGACAGACCGGGCGACGCCACCGAACGCCGAGCAGGAGATCGTCGGCGAGGAGGTGCTGCTCGACGGCAACGTCGAGGCGGGAGACCACGAGTTCTTCTCCATCGGCGCCTTCAGCGTCTCCCCCAACGGGCGGCTGCTGGCCTATTCGCTGGACCTCACCGGCGCCGAGCGGTTCACCCTGGCGATCAAGGACCTGACGACCGGCGAACTGCTGCCCGAGCAGATCACCGACACCGCCTACGGGGTCGCCTGGGCACGGGACAACCACCTGTTCTACTCCCGGGCCGACGAGGCCTGGCGCCCGTACGTGGTGCTCCGACACCGGTTGGGGTCCGATCCGGCCGAGGACGTCGAGGTGCTGACCGAGCCGGACGAGAGGTTCTGGCTCGGCGTGGGCGCCAGCCGCGACGAGCGCTGGTTGCTGTTCGGGGCGAGCAGCAAGATCACCTCGGAGTACTGGCTGCTCAGCGCCGACGACCCCGAAGGCGTGCCGCGGAGCATCGCGCCGCGCCGCCAAGGCGTGGAGTACGACGTCGAGCCGGCCGGCGATCGGCTGCTGATCGTGCACAACGACGGCGCCGAGGACTTCGAGCTCGCCGAGGCGCCGCTGGACGCCCGCGACCACACCGACTGGCGACCGGTGATGCGCCACCAGGCCGGGGTCCGGATCCTCGGCGTCACCGCGTACGCGTCCCATGCGGTGGTCGCTCTCCGGCGCGACGGGCTCACCGGCCTGCACGTGCTGCCGCGGACCGCCGCCGGGGATCTGGCACCGGGCCGCGACATCGAGTTCGACGAGCCGCTCTACGTCGTCGATGCGCCGGGCGAATCGGACTACGACGACTCCGACCATCCGGGTCGACTACGGATCGATGCTCACCCCGGACTCGGTGTACGACTACGACCTGACCACGGCCGAGCTCACCTTGCTGAAGCGCAGCCCGGTGCTCGACGACCCCGACTTCGGGCCGTATCGGCCCGAGGCCTACGTCCAGGAGCGCGGCTGGGCCACCGCGCCCGACGGCACCCGGATCCCGCTGTCGATCGTCCGCCGATCCGATGTCGCACTCGACGGCTCGGCTCCGGCGGTGCTCTACGGCTACGGCTCCTACGAGCACTCGATCGACCCGGGCTTTGCGATCTCCCGGCTGTCGCTGCTCGACCGCGGCATCGTGTACGCGATCGCCCACGTCCGCGGCGGCGGCGAGCTGGGCCGCAACTGGTACGAGCAGGGCAAGACGCTGCGGAAGATCAACACCTTCACCGACTTCATCGCCTGCGCGGACTTCCTGATCGATCACGGCTACACCAGCGCCGACCGCCTCGCGGCGCGCGGCGCCAGCGCCGGCGGACTGCTGATGGGCGCGATCGCCAACCTGGCGCCGGAGAAGTTCCGGGCCATCCATGCCGGTGTGCCCTTCGTGGACGCGCTCACCACGATCCTCGATCCGGATCTGCCGCTGACGGTGATCGAGTGGGAGGAGTGGGGCGATCCGCTGCACGACCCCGAGGCGTACCACTACGTGAAGTCCTACACCCCGTACGAGAACCTCCGTCCGGTGGCCTATCCGGCCATCCTGGCGACCACCAGCCTGAACGACACCCGCGTCTTCTACGTCGAGCCGGCGAAGTGGGTGGCCGCGTTGCGGCACGATGCCGGAACAGGCTCGGGACAGCTGTTGTTGAAGACGGAGATGATGGCCGGCCACGGCGGGGTCAGCGGGCGCTACAAGAGCTGGCGCGAACTGGCCTTCGAGTACGCCTGGCTGGTGGATCAGATCGCTCGCTGAGCGGACCGGGCCGCCGCATCTGTTCGGGCGGTTCGCTCCGAATACTCACCGAGTCGGGGTTTCCCCCGAGCATCTCAGGGGATCTTCAGGGCTTTGGAGGAATCCTTCTTGCCACCTGGCGCGTTCTTGTTCTTGAAGGCAACGAAAGGGGCCACTGTGGTAACCACTACTCGTTCGCGAGTATCCGAGGGCATCGATGGCAAAGATGCAGTCGGCTTATATCTGGAAGGCATTGCCAAGACTCCGCTGCTGACCGCCGAGGAAGAGGTCGAACTGGCGAAGACGATCGAGCTCGGACTGTACGCCGAGCACATCCTGTCCGGTGACGTCACGCCGGCCGAGCGCGGGAAGCGCGCCAAGCGCCCGACCCCGGCGGAGCTCGAGTTCCTGGTCGACGAGGGCCGGCGGGCGATGCAGCGCTTCGTCACCGCCAACCTCCGTCTGGTGGTGTCGGTCGCCCGGAAATACGGGCGCTCGCAGATGCC
Organism: uncultured Actinomycetota bacterium; assembly: GCA_963765975.1. Taxonomy (GTDB): domain Bacteria; phylum Actinomycetota; class Actinomycetes; order Propionibacteriales; family Propionibacteriaceae; genus Microlunatus. Next base: position 21,537 of record CAVXYL010000017.1, read on the forward strand.
GCTGCTCGACCTGGTGCAGGAGGGAAATACCGGCCTGATTCGCGCGGTCGAGAAATTCGACTACACGAAGGGCTTCAAGTTCTCCACCTACGGCACCTGGTGGGTCCGGCAATCGATCAGCCGCGGAATCGCTCAGCAGGGCCGGATCGTCCGTCTTCCGGTGCACGTCGCCGAACAGGTCAACCAGGTCGGTGCCGTACGACGCACGCTGGAACGGCGGCTCGGCCGTGATCCGGAGATCGCGGAGATCGCCGCGGAGATGGATCTGCTGCCCGAGCGGGTGCTGGACCTGATGCGGTACGGACGCGATCACGTGAGCCTGGACGCACCGGTCGAAGAGGGTGGCGACACCGCTCTCGGCGATCTGATCGCCCGCGAACCGATGCCCGGGCCCGACGAGGTCTTCCTGGACGCCGAGGAGCACGCCCGGCTCGAGCAACTGCTCTCCTCGCTCGACGAACGTTCCGCCGATGTGGTGCGGCGTCGTTACGGCCTGATCGACGGTCGTCAGGCTAAGCTCGCCGACATCGGCGCGCTCTGGGGCATCACCGCAGAACGCGTCCGGCAGATCGAACGGCATGCAATTGCCAAGCTGCGGGGTAAGTCGGTCCTGGCTGCGTAGACCCCACGCGGCCCGACCCAACACAAGCTCACCCAGCAGCCTTCGCAGCCGATCCGGAGTCCCCCCTCCGGGTCGGCTGGCCCCGTTTCATGGCCCACTTTTCAGCCCGACTCGACCGGAGATCTAGCGCATCCGGCGGATCAGCCCCTCCTGGGCCACGTTGGAGACCAGGACGCCGTTCTGGAAGAGCCGTGCCGTGGACAGTCCGAGGCCGCCGGACGCGGACGGGGAGATCTGGTCGTACAGCAGCCATTCGTCAGCGCGGAACGGCCGGTGGAACCACATCGCATGATCGAGCGAGGCCGCCTGCACGTTGAGCCCGATGAAGACCCCGTGCGGCACGGTGCTGGCCGACAGCAGGGTGAGGTCGCTCGCGTAGGCGAGCGCAGCCTGGTGCAGCCGGCGGTCGTCCGGGAGCTTGCCGTCGGCCCTGCACCCAGACGCGCGCCCGCGCCGGATGCAGCGGATCGACCAGGTTGCCGCCGATCCGGGAGTCGCCGACGTAGCGGACGTCGAGCACGCCCCACTCGCTCTCGCCACAAGGCCGGAGGCCGGCCCGAGGCCTTGCCGAAGACCTCGCCGAGCGTCGGGCAGTCGTCCGGCGCGGGGACGCCCTCGGGCACCGGATCGAGATGCTCGAAGCCGGGCTCGACCTCGTGGAACGAGCTCGACAGGTAGAAGATCACCTTGCCGCCCTGCCGGGCGACGACCCGGCGAGAGGAGAACGATCCGCCGTCGCGTACCGCCTCCACGTCGTAGACGATCGGGGTGTCGGTGCGGCCGGGCAGCAGGAAGTACGCGTGCAGCGAGTGCAGCACCCGGGTGACCACGACTGTCCTGGCTGCGGCGATCAGGGCCTGGGCCAGCACCTGGCCGCCGAAGACCCGCTGCAGCTGGGTGTCCGGCTGGCGGGCCCGGAAGAGTCCGACTTCGATCTCCTCGAGGTCGAGCAGATCGATCAACTCGTCAACGGACTGGGGCACCCGAGGAGCCTATCGAGCTGATCGGACCGGTGCAGCCTCGGATGGCCAGGACCGCCGATAGGCTGAGCCGGTGAGCAAGCGGGCATTCATCGGCCGCAGGCGGCCGGTTCGGGAGGACCTGCCGCCGGGCCAGTACGACGTCGGCGCCGACTTTCCGGTGCTGACGGCCGAGGTCACTCCGCGGATCGACACCGCCCGCTGGACGATGACCGTCGACGGCCTGGTCGAGACACCCCAGGTCTGGACCTGGGACGAGATGCACGCACTGCCGCCGTCGGAGTACGCGGGGCCCATCCACTGCGTGACCACCTGGTCCAAGTTCGACACCAGGTTCGGCGGGGTGAGCGTCGACACCCTGCTCGATGCCGCGGCGCCGTTGCCGGCCGCGAGTCACCTGCTGGCCACCTCGACCACCGGATACACCACGAATCTGCCCTTGGAGCATGTCCGAGGCGGCCAGGCCTGGGTGGTCTGGACCTTCGACGGGAAGCCGCTGCCGCGGGATCACGGCGGCCCGGTCCGGCTGCTCGTTCCCCACCTGTACTTCTGGAAGTCGGCCAAGTGGATCACCCGGCTCACCCTTCTCGACCATGATCAGCGCGGCTTCTGGGAGCAGAACGGGTACCACGATCTCGGTGACCCGTGGCGCGAGCAGCGTTACTGGGGGGACTGATCCATGACGTCAGGTCAGGTCAGCCCGGCCGGCCACTGGTGCCGGGGCGTGGTGGCCGAGGTGAGCCACCCGCACCCGATGGCGGTGATCATCAAGCTCGACGTGCAGCACCGGATGGAGCATCTGCCCGGCCAGCACTACGTGGTCAAGCTGACCGCCGACGACGGCTACAGCGCCTCCCGGTCGTACTCGGTGGCGTCGGCACCGCACGAGCCGCTGATCGAGCTGTACGTGGAGCGGCTCGACGACGGCGAGGTGTCGCCCTATCTCGCCGATGCCGTCGAGGTCGGCGACGAGCTCGAACTGCGCGGACCGATCGGCGGCTGGTTCACCTGGGACGGCTCACGCCCCGGCCGTCGGGGTCGGCGGCGGCACCGGGGTCGTGCCCCTGGTGGCGATGCTGCGGCACGCCGAGCATCTGGGCCACGCCGAGCGGTTCGACGTCGCCGTCTCGTCCCGGACCCTGGCCGAGCTGCCGTACGCCGCCGAGCTCGCGACCGCCGGGGCGACCGTGGTGCTCACCCGCGAGGACACCGCGGCGGGCCGCGTCGCCGGCCGGCTGGCGGCGGCGGAACTGGCGCCGTTGGTCGTCGACCCGGCCACGTACTTCGTCTGCGGCTCCGCCGGATTCGCCGAATCGGCGAGCGGGCTGCTGACCGGCCTGGGCGTTCCCGCGGAGGCGATCCGGGTGGAGCGCTTCGGCCCGAGCGGCTGAGGTCGCCAGCGGCGACCAGGGCGTGTCTTCTGAACCCGGTAAGCAATTCACGCCCGCGGGGGTTCAAGGGGGTCGTCCCCCTTGGTTGGACTAGTCGTCCTTCTCCCGGTCAGCCAGGAACTTCTCGAACTCCGCGGCGATCTCCTCGGCACTGGGCACCCGATCGGGCTGCTCGGCCTGCAGGCTGTCGTACTGCTGTTCCAGGGTCGCCACCAGCTCCTGCACCTCGGACGAGCCCTGCATCTCCTCGGCGATGTCGGCCAGGTTGGCCGCGGACGCCTTCTCCAGCGGCTCGAGCGGCACCGCCAGTCCGGTGGCCTGGTTCAGCGATCGAGTCAGGGTCAAGGTCGCCTCGGGAAAGCTCGCCTGGGCCAGGTAGTGCGGGACGTGCGCGGCGAAACCCATGGCCTTGCGGTCGCGTTGACCGAGCCGGAACTCCAGCAGCCCGGTGAAGCTGGCCGGCACCTCCACCCGGTCGATCCAGCTGCGGTAGCCCTGGACCAGCTCGGTGTCGGTGGCGTGCGCGGTGAGGGTGATGGGCCTGGTGTGCGGCACCGCCATCGGGATGCCGTGCACGCTCACGGTCAGGCGCACGCCGAGCTGCTCGATCAGCCCGAGCAGGGCGGCGGCGACCCGCTCCCACTGGACGTCGGGTTCCGGGCCGCTGAGCAGCAGGAAGACCTCGCCCTGCTCGTCGGTCACCCGGTAGAGCCGCAGATGCAGATCGGCGTAGGACTTCCACTGGTTCGTGTCGAAGATCATCGCCGGACGCCGGCTGCGGTAGTCGTGCAACTGATCATGGTCGAACTCGGCCAGCACCTCGTGCTGCAGATGCTCCAGCAGGTGCGCCGAGAACAGCCGACCCGCCTGGCCTGCGTCCACGAACCCGTCAAGCTGGTGGATGAGCACCGGGTGGTGCTCCTTGAGCTTGGCCACGACGGACTCGTCGAGGGTGTAGAGCTGCTGCGGATCCAACATGGCACTCAATCTACCTGCCACGGATGACGCGGCCCGTGATCACGACGGGCGTGGGAGGATGTCCGGCGAGCGTCGGGCGCGAGCCGGACCATTAGTGCACTCCTTGCAGACGACCTCGTCGGAAACGGATTCCTCGACGTGACCACGCCACACCTGCCCGCGACCCTCGGCCACTCGCTGACCCGGATGACCGGCCGCGACCCCAACGAACGCCACCGGACCGCGACGCCGCTGGAGTTGCTCTTCGACCTCGCGTTCGTCGCCGCCTTCGGGCAGGCCGCTGACCAACTGGCCCATCTGGTCGCCGAAGGCCATCTGGGCAGCGGGATCGGCGGCTTCGGGTTCGCGATGTTCGCGATCTGCTGGGCCTGGATCAACTTCACCTGGTTCGCCTCGGCGTACGACACCGACGACTGGTTCTTCCGGATCACCACGATGGTCCAGATGGTCGGCGTGGTGGTGCTCGCGCTGGGCATGCCGCCGGTCTTCCACTCCATCGACGAGGGCCACACCCTCGACAACCGGGTGCTGGTCGCCGGCTACGTGATCATGCGGGTGGCGATGGTGGCCCAGTGGCTGCGGGCCGCGAAACAGGATCCGAGCCGTCGTCAGGTCGCACTCACCTACGCGGGCTTCATCGTGGTCGCCCAGGTCGGCTGGGTCGTGCTGGCGGTGCTGCATCTCGACCTGGGTCCGACCTTCGCGCATGGCTGGGGTGCTCTATCTGATCGAGCTCGGCGGGCCGATGGCGGCGGAGTTGAAGGGTGCGGCGTCGAGGCGGGCGGGGTCCGGCGGCAGCACCCCTTGGCACGCTCACCACATCGCCGAGCGGTACGGCCTGCTGACCATCATCGCGCTGGGCGAAGGGGTCTTCGGCACCATCGCGTCGGTGTCGGCGGTCGTCGAGGGACAGGGCTGGACTCTGGACGCGGCGATCGTCGCGGTGGCGGGGGTCGGGCTCACCTTCGGGCTCTGGTGGGCGTACTTCACGCTGCCGTCCGGGTTGATCCTGCACCATTTCCGCAGCCGGTCCTGGGTCTGGGGCTACGGCCACATCCTGGTCTTCGCGGCGATCGCGGCCACCGGCGCCGGACTGCACGTCGTTGCGCTCGTGGTGGAGGGCGAGGCCCACCTCAGCGAGTCGGCCGCGGTGCTCGCGGTGGCGATCCCGGTGCTGGTGTTCCTGGTCGCCCTGTTCGCGCTGTACACCTATCTGCTCCGGACGTTCGATCCCTTCCACATCGGTCTGCTCGTCGGGCACCATCGCCTTCATCGTGGCTCGGCGTCGTGCTGGCCGGGGCCGGGGTCGCGCTGTCGGTGTGCCTGATCATGGTGACGCTGGCGCCGTTGGTGGTGGTGGTCGGCTACGAGACGATCGGGCATCGGCACGCGGTGAGCTCGCTGCGCCGGGTGCTCAGCTGAGCCGCGCGCGGGCTTGGGCGATCGCGTTCAGCACGCGCTTCTCCGACACCGGAACCTTCGTCCGCAACGGCTGGGCGAACAGGCTGACCCGCAGCTCCTCGAGCAGCCAGCCGATGTCGTCGACGAACTCGGGCAGCCGGCCCGGCGGCGCCGCGGCACACAGCTCGGCGTAGGCCTCCTCGCAGCCCAGGATGATCTCGAGCCCGGCCCGGTCCCGTCCCGGTTGCGCGAGCAGCGTCGAGATCCGGGCGCCGGCGGCCTGCAGGTAGCGCGGCAGGTCGACCAGGTGCTCGTAGGGGGTCGCCGACAGGAAGCCGGCGAAGATCAGATTGCCGAGTTGCTCGGTGAGGTCGGCCGCCGCCGGCTCGCTGACCGCGCCGACCCGGGGCAGCTCGGCCAGCACGGCGCCGTGCGCGGTGAGGATCTCGGCGGTGAGGCTGACCACCGAGCGCATGAACTCCGGGTTGTCGGCGCGTACGGCATCGCAGAGCGCGGTGAACGCGGCGGCGTCCAGCACCGGCCCGGTCTGGTGGCGGCGGATCAGCTCCCCCACCGAGGCCAGCCGGGCGTCGGCGAGCAGGTCCGGCACCGCCGCGTACGGGCTGTGCCCGAGAGCGAGCTTGGCGGTGTTGGACAGGTGGCCGACCACCCAGCGGGTCGGGTCGGGAGTGTTCAGCAGCACCAGCCGGCGCAGGCCGGTGGCCTGGGACTGCTGCTGGCGGGCCGGCGTGTCGAGCACGGCCAGGCCGACGGTGGCGCCCTCATCGACCAGCGCCGGGTAGCCGGTCACCCGATGGCCGGCGCGGTCCAGCTCCATCCGCTCCGCGATCGTGCCGAAGTCCCAGCGGGTCGCCCCGCTCTTGGTCAGCCGGCTGGCGGCCGCCGAGAGCGCCCGGCTGACCTGGGCGGCCATGGCCTGCTGCAAGGCACCCAGGTCCTTGCCGGTGGCCAGTGCCGCGCCGCCGTCGCGATCCGGCACGACGTCGAAGGTGATCTGCAGATGGCGCGGCACGGCGGCCAGATCCCACGCCGTCGGCTCGATCAGCTCACCGGTCAGGCTCCGCAGGGCCCGGCTGAGGGCGGCCGGCAGCGGCTCGGACGGATCGCCCGGATGCTGGGCCAGCCAGCCGAGCGCCCGGTTGGCGTACTCGGGCGCCGGCACCAGGTTCCGGCGCACCGCCTTGGGCAGCGAACGGATCAGCTCGGTGGCCAGCTCGACCCGCAACCCCGGGACCTGCCAGCTGAACGGGCCCGGGTCGACCTGGCTGAGCATGGACACCGGTACCTGGACGATCACCCCGTCGCGATCGCTGGCCGGGTCGAAGACGTAGCCGACCGGCAGCGCGGAGTCACCGACCGTCCAGGTGGAAGGGAACGCATGGTCGGGATCGTCGTCGGTGGCTCCGGTGGTGAGATCCGCCAGGGTCATGGTCAGCAGATCCGGCGTCTGGTGCCGCGCCTTCTTCCACCAGGCGTCGAAGTGGGCCACCGAGGTGATGTCGCCGGGGACCCGGGCGTCGTAGAAGGCCAGGATGGTCTCGTCGTCGACGACCAGGTCCCGGCGGCGGGCCCGCTCCTCGAGCGCCTCGGCCTCGGCGCGCAGGGCCTGGTTGTCGGCGAAGAAGTGATGTCGGGTCCGCCACAGTCCCTCGACCAGGGCCGAGCGGAGGAAGATCGCCCGCGCCTCGGCCGGGTTGATCTTGCCGTAGCCGACCGACCGCCCGGCGACGATCGGGATCCCGTACAGGCTGACGGTCTCGTACGCCATCACCGAGCCGGCGCGCGCCGACCAGTGCGGCTCGGAGTAGTTCCGCTTCAGCAGGTGACCGCCGACCTCCTCGACCTGCTCGGCCGTGATCGGGCCCACCGTCCGGGCCCACAGCCGGGTGGTCTCGACGATCTCGGCCGCCATCACCAGGGGCGGCTGGGTGCGGGCCAGGCTGGATCCGGGATTGATCGCGAACCGGGTGCCGCGGGCGCCGAGATACTCCCGGGCGGTACGCCGTTGCTTGCGGGCCGGGACGCTCGGCTGACCGCGTCCCGAGCGGGTCGACGGACTCAGATCGGCGAGCCCGACATGGGACAGCAGGCCGGCCAGTGCGGCGGTGTGGACGCGGTCCGGCGGCGCGGGTGCCTCGTTGCGGTGCAGGCCGAGTTCGCGGCAGATCTGCTTGAGCTGGGCGTGCAGATCCTGCCACTCCCGGACCCGGAGGAAGTGCAGGAACTCGTCGCGGCACATCCGCCGGAACGCGTTGCCGGACAGGGCTTTCTGCTGCTCGCGCAGATAGTTCCACAGCCGCAGCAGGGCGAGGAAATCGCTGCCGTCGGCTTGCCCGTCCACGCGTGCTGAGCTTGTCGAAGCACCGGACTCTTGCCCTTCGGCAGGCTCAGGGCGCGTTGAGGTGGACTCAGGGCGCGTGACTCGCTCCAGAATCGGCGGTGCAGGGCATCGGCCTTGTCGCGCTGCTCGGGCGGGCGCTCCCGGGGATCCTGGATCGACAGCCCCGAGACGATGATCAACATCTCGCGCAGGCAGCCTTGATCTTCGGCGGCCAGCAGCATCCGGCCCATCCGGGGGTCGACCGGGATCGCGGCGAGCCGGCGGCCGACGGCGGTCAGCCGCGGGCGCTCTCGGGTGCCCTTGTCCGACAGCGCTCCCAGCTCGGTCAGCAGTCGCAGTCCGTCGGTGATCTGCGACCCGTCGGGCGCTTCGACGAAGGGGAACGAACCGATCTCACCAAGATCGGCCGCGGACATCTGCAAGATCACCGAGGCCAGGTTGGTCCGCAGGATCTCCGGTTCGGTGAACTCCGGCCGTCCGGCGAAGTCCTCCTCGCTGTACAGCCGGATGCAGACGCCGGGCGCCACCCGACCGCAGCGACCGGCCCGCTGGTTGGCCGAGGCCTGGGAGATCGGCTCGATCGGCAGCCGCTGGACCTTGGTCCGGGCGGAATAGCGCGAGATCCGCGCCGTCCCGGCATCCACCACGTAGCGGATCCCCGGCACGGTCAGCGAGGTCTCGGCCACATTGGTCGCCAGCACGATCCGGCGGCCGGTGTGCGCGGCGAAGACCCGGTGCTGATCGGCGGCGGAAAGCCTGGCGTACAGAGGGAAGTACCGAGGTGTTGCGCAACTGCAGTCCCGTTCAGCGCCTCGGCCGCGTCGCGGATCTCCCGTTCGCCGGAGAGGAAGACCAGGATGTCGCCGTCGCCGACCGCGCCGAGCTCCTTGACCGCGTCGATGATGCCGCCGATCTGGTCCGCCTCGCCGTCCCGGAGCAGCGGGCGGTAGCGCAGCTCGACCGGATAGGTACGGCCCGACACCTCGATGATCGGCGCCGACGTGCCGTCGTCGGTGGCGAAGTGCGTCGCGAAGCGTTCGGTGTCGATGGTGGCCGAGGTGATGATGATCTTGAGATCGGGTCGCCGGGCGGTCAGCTGCCGGAGGTAGCCGAGCAGGAAGTCGATGTTGAGGCTGCGCTCGTGGGCTTCGTCGATGATGATCGTGTCGTAGCGTCGAAGATCACGATCATGGCCGATCTCGGCCAGCAGCACGCCGTCGGTCATCACCTTGAGCCGGGTGGCGCGGGACGCCTTGCGGGTGAAGCGCACCTGATAGCCGACAAGATCACCGAGCTCGGTGGTGAGTTCCTCGGCGATCCGCTCGGCGACGGTCCGCGCGGCGATCCGTCGCGGCTGGGTGTGACCGATCGACCGGCGGCCCAGCTCCAGGCAGATCTTCGGCAGCTGGGTGGTCTTTCCCGAGCCGGTCTCCCCCGCCACGATCAGCACCTGGTGATCGCTGATGGCCTGGGCGATCTCGTCGCGCCAGGCGGTGATCGGCAGCGCGTCGTCGTAGACGAAGCTCAAGGCTGCCCGTCGGGGATCACTGAAGGTCGTCCGGCCGTTCAGCTTGGTGGCCAGCGCCTCGTCGATGCCGTCGGCGACATCGGAGAGGATGCGGACGGCCTGGTGCAGGTGGGCCGGCACGAACGGACGGGCCAGCACCGAGAGGGTGACGAAGACCCGGTCCCGGATCAGTTGGAACTTCACCCAGCGAGCCTCGACGTTCAAGTCGTTGAGCACCTCGGCCGCCCGGGACCGACCGGCGACGTCATGCACGACCGCGGCGAAGATCACCACTTCCTGGCCGTCGTCGGTGGTGCGCAGGAACAGCATGGTGGACCCGACCCGGATGGCGACATCGCCTTCGGCGTCCCGGATCGGCGGATGGCCGTACATCTCGGTCAGCTCGCTGTTGACCAGTTCGTCCAGGTGCTCCCGGTCGCGCGGCATCGTCGACGCCAGGTCACTGTGATCAACCTCGAGCCGAGCGGCCGGGGGCGGCGGCGCGGGAGTGGGCGCCTCGATCGGCGTCGGGTGGGGCTGCAGCACCTCGGCCAGCTGATCGGGCGCCAGGAAGATCGGATGCTGTACCCCGTAGACGTCGCGGAGCACGGAGACGGCGAGCTCGCTGATCCGGTCACTCTCGTCCTGGGACAGCTCGACCCAGAAGTTGCCGGTCGGTGCATCACCGTCGGTGGTGGGTGGCTGCCACCCCAACGCCTCGGCCGCGGCGAGCCTTTCCGGCGTCAGCTGGAAGTCCTCGCCGAGCTCCGCGTTGCTCGCCGCCTCGCACCGGATGACGTCACGCCGCGGGCTGCTGAGCCGGAGGTAGGGCGCCGAGTCGTCGCTCTCGGACTGGGTGCCGATGGTCAGATCGGCCGAGTCGTCGATCATCGAGATGATCTCGCTCAGCCGGCTCTGGAACTCCGCCCAGGCCTGATCGATGCTCCGGTCGATGTCGAAGTCGTCGATGTCTGCCACCTGCCACCCCCTTTCGCGCTCGAACCCCTTTTCGCGCTCGAACCTAGCGCAGCGTCAACCGGCCAGTGCAGCAACCACACGCGACGGCGAGGGGCGACCGAGCACGCCGGCCATCCATCGGCTGGTCTCGACCAGCGCCGCCAGGTCGATGCCGGTGGGGATGCCGAGGCCCTCGAGCAGCCAGACGAGATCCTCGGTGGCCAGGTTCCCGGTCGCCGACCGGGCGAAGGGGCAGCCGCCGAGCCCGCCGGCCGAGGCGTCGAAGGTGGTGATGCCGGCCTCCAGCCCGGCGAGCACGTTCGCCAAAGCCTGTCCGTACGTGTCGTGGAAGTGCAGGGCGAGCCGGTCACGCTGGACCCCCGCCTGCGCGACCGCATCGAGGACCGCGGTCACCTGACCGGCCGTCGCGACCCCGATGGTGTCGCCGAGGCTGATCTCGGTGCAACCCAGATCGACCAGCCGTTTCGCCACCGCGGCGGGCTGCCGGGGGTCGACGCGCCCCTCCCACGGGTCGCCGAAACACATCGAGACGTAGCCGCGTACGGCCAGCCCGCGCGATCGCGCCGCCGTGATCGCCGGAGCGGCCATCTCGATGGCCCCGTCCAGCGTGCTGCCCAGGTTCTCCCGGGCGAACGTCTCGGTGGCGGAGACGAAGACCGCGATCTCGTCGGCTCCGGCGGCCAGCGCGCGCTCCAGCCCGCGCTGGTTCGGCACCAGCACCGGATAGCGGACTCCCGGTGCGCGCTGCAGGCGGACGAAGAGCTCCTCCGCGTCGGCCAGTTGCGGCACCCGGCGCGGTGAGACGAAACTCGTGGCTTCGATGACCGACAGCCCGGCCCGGGCGAGCCGGTCGATGAACTCGACCTTGGCGGCGAGCGGAACGATCGCCTTCTCGGCTTGTAGACCGTCGCGCGGTCCGACCTCGTAGACCTGGACCGCCGTGGGCAGATCGGCTCGGGGATGGACGTCCGGCAACCCGGACGCACGGGTCACGCTCATACCGGCGACTGTACGCGGGGGCTCAGGCGAGGAGGCCGGCGATGAGGATCAGCACCGGCACCGAGAGCACGGTGGTGATGAAGATCGTGTCGCGGGCCAGGATCACGCCGCGGTCGTAGCGCACCGCGTGGGTGAAGACGTTCTGCGCCGTCGGCAGCGCCCCGATCACGGTGACGGCCAGCAGGTTGACGCCGTGCAGGTCCAGGACGAAGGCGCCGACCGCGTACGCGACCAGGGGCTGCACGAGAAGTTTGAGGGTGACGATCGTCGCGATCTGTCCGACCGGCTCGCCGGCACCGGGCCGCGGGCCGAGTTGCAGCGAGACGCCGTAGGCGATCAGCATGGCGGGCACCGCCATCCCGCCGAGCAGGACGAGCGGGTCGCGGATCAGCGGCGGCAGTTCGAGGTCGAAGATCGACAGCAGCAGGCCGATCAGGGACCCGATCATCAGCGGGTTCCGGAACGGCTGGGCGAGCAATCTGGCGATCTGCCGGCGTCGAGACTGGCCGCGGAACCCCGCGTTGCGTGGTCATATCGAGCACGGCCAGCCCGAGCGGCTGCAGGATCAGCAACTGGGTGAGCAGCATCGGGCCGATCAACGACGCGTCACCGAGCACGTAGGAAGCGATCGGCAGGCCGAGATTGCCGGCGTTCACGTAGGCGGACGCGAAGGTGCCGATCACCGTGTCGCTGGCGGTGCGTTTCCAGACCAGTCGGGCCAGCAGCACGAAGGTGGTCGCGGACACCGCGACTCCGGCGATCGAGGCGAGCAGGTTGGCCGAGAAGAGCGTGGCCACGTCGGTGTCGCCGAGCACGATGATCATCAGCGCGGGGCTGGCCACGAAGAACGACAGGCGAGCCAGGACCCGCTGGCTCGATTCGTCGAGGATCCGCAGGTGGGCCAGCAGCATGCCGACGGCGACCACCGCGCCGATGGTGGCGAAGCCTGCAAGTACGCCCTGCACGCCGCTCCTCGCTCGCCCTGTCGGCCCGGTGGGCCCCGTCGCCTAGAGTCTCGCCCATCGAGGTCGACGGATCGGAACGGAGGTGGCGGCTGAGATGACCGGGCCCGTGCCCATGCCGGTACCCGTGCCGCCGGCGCTCCTCCATGCCCGACGGTCGCCGCTCTCCTGGGTGACGATGATCGTGCTGGGTCTCGGCGGACTGCTGATCGCCGTCCTGGTGCTGATCTCGGCCGGACCGGGCGGCGCGCTGGTCATCACGCTGCTGGCCGCGGTGTCGTTCCCGGTGCTGATCCTGATCTGCTTCTGGCTGGACCGGTACGAGCCCGAACCCGGGCGCTACCGGCTGGCGGCGCTGGGCTGGGGCGCGGTGGTGGCGGTCGGGTTCAGCCTGGTGACCGAGCAGGTGCTCTTCGCGGTACCGAACACCTCCGACTTCATCGACACGGCGGTGACCGCCCCGGTGCTCGAGGAACTGGGCAAGGGACTGTTCCTGGTGGCCATCGTGATCTTCCGGCGCGACCAGGTGCACGGAATCTTGGACGGCATCGTGTACGGCGCGCTGGTCGGCATCGGTTTCGCCTTCGTCGAGGACATCTTCTACTACCTCGGCGCGCTGAACAGCGATCTCGTCTCGGTCTTCCTGGTGCGCGGGATCATCGGCCCGTTCGCGCATCCGCTGTTCACCGCCGCAACCGGGATCGGCATCGGCATCGCGGTCACCACGAAGCGACCGGTCGTCCGGATCGTCGCTCCGATCGTCGGATTCCTGCTCGCGGTCGCGATGCACGCCACCTGGAACGGCAGCCTGTTCTGGGGTGGCCGAGGGTTCTTCATGGCGTACGGGGTGATCATTCTCCCGCTGCTCGTGGTGATCATGGTCCTGGCGATCTGGACCCGCTCCCAGGAGGGCGAACTCCTCGAGGCCGCCCTCCAGGACGTGGCGCGGCTGGGCTGGATCAGACCCGAGGAGACCCGCTGGGTCTCCCGGCTGTCGGACCGGATGTCGGCGCGCGCGTACGCCAAACGGCTGGGCGGCAAGCCGGCCCAACGAGCCCTGCGGGCCTATCAGCAGACGCTGATCGAGGTCGCCTTCCTGCATCACCGGGCGTTGCAGGGCACGCCGCCGCGAGACGTCAACGAGCGGATGCACCGCACTGCTGCAGCGCGCCGTGGCGCTGCGTCCGTACGTGATCCTGCCGCCGCCGCCGACCGCCTACGGCTATCCCCCGATCACGCGCTGACCGCGCTGGCTGCCGCGCTCTTGCTCGCCGGCCGTAAGGTGAGAGCGTGCGGGTCGAAACCAGAGCGGGTGGCGACGGCGTGTTGTGCTGGAACGTCGAGCCGATCAAGGCGTATGCCCAGCAGGTGAACGAGCAGGAGATCCGACTCGCCCGCGACAATCCGGATCTGGTCGTGAAGCCCGGGTTGCTGAAGTGCTACGGCTGCGAGGTCATGGAGTACGACTACGGAGTCCGCTGCACCGCCGAACTGAAGCGCACGCTCTATGCCGTCGAGGGCGAGATCGAGCCGCGGGCCGAGGACGCCAAGCGATCGCTCGCCGACGTGCCCGGCCTGCTGACCCGCGCTCCCGACGACATCGCCGCGGCGGCGGCCGAACAGGCTCCGGCCGACGTGCCCGAAGCAGCCCAGCAGTCTCGTACTCGCTTCCGGCTCTTCGGCCGCTAGCCGCTCGCTGGGACCTGGCCCGAGCTAAGCTGACGTGTCCGGGTGAACCCTCTGCGCCGAGCCGGTCGGCGGACCAATCTGGCGCTGCTGGTCGTGCTGGTGGCCGCGTTCGTCACCGGCTGGCTGGCCTTCGCCGCCGGGCGGCCGATCAGTTCGACCCTGGCCACCACCGCCCACGGACTGCTCGGCCTCGCCGTCGTCGCCCTGGTGCCGTGGAAGACCGTCATCGTGCGCCGGGCCCCGGCTCTGCGCCTCGCCAGCCTGCTGTTGGTGGCGATCATCGTCATCTGTCTGGCCGCCGGGTTCGTCGAGGTGTTCGCCGGCTACGGCATCCGCGCCGGGTTGAGCCCGATCCAGGTGCACGTCGGGATCCGCGGTCGGTCGCGGTCGGCCTGCTCGGCTGGCACGTGCTGCGGCACCGACGGCAGCGCCCGAGACGCAGCGACCTGAGCCGGCGCCGGCTGCTGACCGCCGGACTCTTCGCCGTCGGGGTCGGCACCGGCTATGCGGCCCTGGAGGGCATCGGACGGCTGGCCGGCTCTCCGTCGGCCAGCCGCTTGCCGACCGGTTCGCATCGGCTCGAACCGGACCGGTTCCCGGCCACGATCTGGCTGTTCGATCGCGTCCCGGCTGTCGCGGAGACTCACCAGGTCACCGTGGCGGGACGGCCGGTGTCGGTGAGCACCCTCGATGCCCAGGCGACCGTCGTCACGGCTCGACTGGACTGCACCAGCGGCTGGTACGCCGACGCGGACTGGTCCGGCGTACGGCTGACCGAGCTGATCGCCGCCGATGAGCTCGGCGCCGCGACCAGCCTGGTGGTGACCAGCGTGACCGGCTACCGGCGGACGTTCCCGATCGCCGACGCCGGCAGCCTGTGGCTGGCGACCCGCTGCCAGGGACGGCTGCTTGACGGCCGGTCACGGCGCCCCGGTGCGGCTGGTCGCGCCCGGACGGCGCGGGTTCTGGTGGGTCAAGTGGGTCGCCTCGGTGGAACTCAGCGAACGTCCCGCCTGGGCCCAGTCGCCGTTCCCGCTGCAGTGACCCCGGATCACGGCTCACGCCCCACCTTTCCGGTCCACGCCCCACCTACTGAAGGGGCGCGACCGGAAATGTGGGGCGTGAGGTGGCGGGTCAGCTGCAGCCGCTGGTGCTGCCGCAGCCCTCGCAGACGTAGCAGCTACCGCTCGGGCGCATCTTGGTCCCGCAGGTCAGGCAGAGCGGCGCATCGACGCTGGTGCCGGTGAGCGACTCGAAGAGCTCCGAGGTCGTCCGGGCCGTCCGCCGGCGCCGGCCTCGCGCTGGCCACCGGCTCGCTCGAGCTGGTCGAGCAGGTCGGTGTTCACCTCGTCGCCCGCGTCGTTCTTCAGCGACTCGGCTTCGCTCAGCTCCTCCACCTCGTCGGCGGCCAGGTAGGAACCGGTCTCCACGTGCCGGGCCCGCTCGGTCGCGGTGTAGATGCCCAGCTCGGCCCGCTCGTCGAAGGACAGGTAGTCCAGGGCGAGACGCCGGAAGATGTAGTCCATGATCGACTGCGACATCCGGATGTCCGGGTCGTCGGTCAGACCGGCCGGCTCGAACTTGAGGTTGGTGAACTTCTGCACGAAGGTCTCCAGCGGCACGCCGTACTGCAGGCCGATCGAGACCGCGATCGAGAAGGCGTCCATCACACCGGCCAGCGTCGAGCCCTGCTTGCCGAGCTTGAGGAACACCTCGCCCAGACCGTCGTCGGGGTAGGAGCCCGAGGTCATGTACCCCTCGGCGCCGCCGACCGAGAACGACGTCGTCCGGCTCGGCCGCGACTTGGGCAGACGCTTCCGGGTCGGCCGGTAGACCACCTTCTCCACGACTTCAGTCTCGACGACGACCGACTTCTTGTCATCGGTCTTGTCGGACTTGCCGTCGCTGAGCGGCTGGCCGACCTTGCAGTTGTCGCGGTAGACCGCGAGCGCCTTGAGGCCGAGCTTCCAGCCCTGCAGGTAGACGTCGGCGATCTCCTCGACCGTCGCCGTCTCCGGCAGGTTGACCGTCTTGGAGATGGCACCGGACAGGAACGGCTGGGCCGCGGCCATCATCCGCACGTGGCCCATCGGCTTGATCGACCGGGCCCCCATGGCGGTGTCGAACACCTCGTAGTGCTCCAGCTTGAGACCCGGGGCGTCGATGACGTGACCGTTCTCGGCGATGAACTCCACGATCGCCTCGACCGTCTCGGTCGCGTAGCCCATCCGGCGCAGCGCCCGCGGGATCGTCTGGTTGACGATCTGCATCGAGCCGCCGCCGACCAGCTTCTTGAACTTGACCAGCGAGAAGTCCGGCTCGATGCCGGTGGTGTCGCAGTCCATCATGAAGCCGATGGTGCCGGTCGGTGCGAGCACCGAGGCCTGGGCGTTCCGGTAGCCGTTCGCCTCGCCGATCTTGATCACGCCGTCCCACGCCTTGGTCGCGCGCTTCTGCACGTCGGAGTCCAGCGAACCGACCGTACGCAGGGAGTCGTTGGCCGCCTGGTGCTTGCGCATCACCCGCTTGTGGGCGTCGGCGTTGCGGCTGTACCCCGCGTACGGGCCGACGATGCCGGCGAGCTCGGCCGAGCGGCGGTACGACGTGCCGGTCATCAGCGACGTGACCGCCGCCGCGAACGCCCGGCCGCCGTCGGAGTCGTAGCCGTGGCCGGTGGCCATCAGCAGGGCGCCGAGGTTGGCGTACCCGATGCCGAGCTGGCGGTAGTCCCGGGTGGTCTCGCCGATGGCCTCGGTCGGGAAGTCGGCGAAGCAGATCGAGATGTCCATCGCGGTGATGATCAGCTCGACGGCCTTCTCGAACTTCTCGGCGTCGAAGGTGTCGTCGTCGCGCAGGAACTTCAGCAGGTTGAGGCTGGCCAGGTTGCAGGAGCTGTTGTCCAGGCTCATGTACTCCGAGCACGGGTTGGACGCCGTGATCCGGCCGGTCTCGGGATTGGTGTGCCAGTCGTTGATCGTGTCGTCGTACTGGATGCCCGGGATCCGCGCAGGCCCAGGCCGCCTGGGCGATCTTGCCGAACAGCTCGCCCGCGTCGACCGTCTCGATCACCCGATTGTCCTGGCGCGCCCGCAGCCCGAAGGACTCTCCGTTCTCGACGGCGCGCATGAACTCGTCGGTGACCCGGACGGAGTTGTTGGCGTTCTGGTACTGGACCGAGGTGATGTCCTTGCCGCCGAGGTCCATGTCGAAGCCCGCGTCCCGCAGCGCGCGGATCTTGTTCTCCTCGCTTGGCCTTGGTCTCGATGAACTCCTCGATGTCGGGGTGGTCGACATCGAGCACGACCATCTTGGCCGCCCGCCGGGTGGCGCCGCCGGACTTGATCGTGCCCGCGCTGGCATCGGCGCCGCGCATGAAGGAGACCGGGCCCGAGGCCGTGCCGCCGGAGCTGAGCAGCTCCTTGGACGAGCGGATCCGGGAGAGGTTGAGGCCGGCGCCCGAGCCGCCCTTGAAGATGAAGCCCTCCTCGCGGTACCAGTTGAGGATCGAGTCCATCGAGTCGTCGACCGAGAGGATGAAGCAGGCGCTGACCTGCTGCGGGGAGGCCGTGCCGACGTTGAACCACACCGGGGAGTTGAACGAGAAGTACTGGTGCAGCAGCATCCAGGTCAGCTCGTGCTCGAAGATCTCGCGCATCGGCCTCGGTGGCGAAGTAGCCGAAGTCCTCCCCCGCCTTGCGGTAGGTCCGCACGACCCGGTCGATCAACTGCTTGAGCCCGTGCTCCCGTGCCGACGTGCCGAGCGCGCCACGGAAGTACTTGGTGGTCACGATCGTCGAGGCGTTGACACTCCAGAAGTCGGGGAACTCCACACCCTTCTGCTCGAAGACGACCGCACCGGTCTTCCAGTTGGTCTGCACCACGTCCCGACGTTCCCAGGTGACCTCGTCGTAGGGGTGCACGCCGGAGGTGAAGACGCGTTCGATGCTCAGCCCGGCGGGGCGGCGAGCCTTCTTCGCGTCCGATCGCCCATTCGCCGAACGGGTGGTTTCGGTCATTGCGTCCTTCTTTCGTTCGCTTGCGGCACCGGTGTGACGGGCCTGCTGGGTAGTTGTCTCTCCCCGAGACGGTTCACGTTGGATCCGGGCTGGGCCCGCGCGAGCCTTCCCCTGCTGCGCGGGCCCGGCCCGGGGTCTGTGGGTGTTACGGCGGGCCGTGGCTGCCGCGGGTCTCCGCGGGCTTCCGGGCCGGTGTCAGCTTGTGCGGGGTGAAGTTGCTGATCTTCGTGTCGGCCAGCCGGTCGGGGATCAGCGGCTCGATGCCGGTGGGCTCCTGCTCGATGCGCAACAGAGCGATCTCGGCCTCGAAGTCGTCGACCGAACGGAACTGCCGATAGACACTGGCGAACCGCAGATAGGCCACCTGGTCGAGCTCCCGCAGCGGGCCCAGAATCGCGACGCCGACCTCGTCGGCCGGCAGCTCCGGCTGTCCGGATGCGCGCAGCGAGTCCTCGACGAGTTGGCCGAGCCGGGCGAGCTGGTCCTCGCTGACGGGCCGACCCTTGCAGGCCTTGCGCACGCCGCTGATCACCTTGTCGCGATTGAACGGCTCGACCACGCCGCTGCGCTTGACGACGACGATCTGCATCTGCTCGACGGTGGTGAACCGGCGCTCGCAGGCCGGGCACTGGCGCCGGCGGCGGATGCTCCCGCCGTCCTCCGCGGTCCGCGAGTCGAGGACCTTGGAGTCGGTGTTGCGGCAGTAGGGACAGTGCATTTTCGACTCCTTTCCCGCGCTGCGTGTGGACCCAACTGTGGATGGCTTGTGGACTCGTGGCTGTGGACTGCTGTGGGTAACCGACCACAACTTGTGGACGAATCACACCTCTGTAACTACTAGATATGGACACCGTACGTCGGCAACCGACGATTCGCAAGAGGTTGAGCGGAGTTTCGCCGGATGGCGCAGCAGCCCGGTTGGGCACCTGCTCGGGGCGGGTCAGGGCAGGTTGCGAACGAGCGTGTAGCCGACGGCCACGACCACCGCGACCAGCACCCAGGTGATCCGCGGCAGTCGCCGGAGCCGATCGCTGACCGCCCGCGGCGCTCGGATCGCGGGTCCGCCCGCCACCTCGATCGCCCAGACCGCACCGAGCAGGCCCAGGCCCACGATGCCGATCAAGGCCAGCGGGTTGGCGAGGAACGCTGCCACCAGGTCGCCGTGCAAGAGGGCCGCCCCCATCCGGGTGCCGCCGCACAGCGGGCAGTCCCACCCGGTCAGCGCCCGGAACGGACACGTCAGGCCCAGACCGGTCGTCGCGTAGACGCCGCTGATCGCCAGTCCGCCGGCGAAGAATCCGCCGACATAGCCCAGCCCGACGCCGGGCCGGAACGGCCGGCGCGTTTCGACGGGGAGATGGGCCACCCGATCATTGTGCCTCCGATCTCGGCGAAGTCCGTTCGCCGGGCACCGGCCCGGGGACACCTAGACTGCGTAGGTTCCACTGCCCGCACGACAAGGACTCCGATGAGCGATCAATACAGCGGCCCGTGGTCACAGCCCCAGGCTCCAGGAGATCAGCCCGCGGCGCCGAACGGTTGGAGCCAGCCCGAACAGCCGGCCAACGGCCAGCCCGGCTACACCCAGCCCGGCTACCCGCAGCCGGGCCAGGATCAGCCCGGTTACCAACCGGCGCCGTACGGGCAGCAGCCGGGCAGTCCGCAGCCCGGATACGGGCAGCCCGGCTGACCCGCAGTCCGGGTACCCGCAGCCCGGCTACCCGGCCTACCCAGCCGGGCTACCCGGTGACCGGATATCCGATCGCTCCCCTGCGCACCGACTACGCCCGTGGGGCAAGCGCGTGGTCGGGCTGCTGATCGACTACGTTCCGACCTACGTCGGCTTGATCATCTTCTACGTCGGTTACGGGATGGTGCTCGTCGACATGGCGCAGAATGGGGGCACGCCTGACTTCTCGGTCGGCGGCATCCCCATGCTCATCGGCAGCGTGATCATGCTCGCTGCCTTCGGCTGGACGATCTACAACCGCTGGATCACGGCCGGCCGGACCGGCCAGTCGCTCGGCAAGCGGGTCACCAAGATCAGCTTGATCAGCGAGGCGACCGGCCAGCCGATCGGCGCCCTGAACGCCTTTCTCCGCGACCTGGTGCACATTCTCGACGCCATCGCCTATGTCGGATATCTCTGGCCGCTGTGGGATGAGAAGAGGCAGACCTTCAGCGACAAGATCATGAAGACCATCGTGGTGCGCGCCGCGCAGCCGCCGGCCTGATCTGCGCCTCGATCAACAGCTTGATCATGAGCCCCGTTGATCATCACGTCCGTTGATCATCACGGCACTCGTGGACTCATGGTTGAGCCCACTGTGACTGAGCCGACTGGCCATAGCCCTGATAGCTGTCGCCGGTCACCCGGAACGCGGTGAGCCCGATGACCGCCACCGCGGCGACCACGATCATCACGATGCTGACCAGGACCACCGCGATCCCGCGGTCGGTCAGTTGCCAGGTCGTCGGACGCGCCGCGAGAACGGCATGCTCGGCGACGCACCCGCGGACCTCGGCGGCCGGCGACGTCTGGATCGACGGCGCGGGAACCGCGCGACCGGGACGGGCCTGAGGGGCGCGTCCGCGGGCCGAGCCGCGACCTGGCCGGGTCGCCGGCCGAGTGCCGGTGGATCGCCCGCTCGGGCTGCTCTCGCCGTTCCGGCTGCGCTCGCCGTTCTGGCTGCGCGGGTCGGTCGGCGCCAGGTCGATGGTCATCGCGCTCATGGTCGTACTCCTCCGGAGGGTGTCGAACGGACGTTCGATAGAACGTATGTTTGATTTGTACCGCATCTCGGCGGGATTGCCAAGAGCATTCGCACATTCGTTCGAGGTCGTGTCCATGTACTGAGCACACCAGAGAGCACTGACAGTTTTGGAAACCGGCGCTCGTCAGGCGCGACACGCCTCGAACAGATGTTTGAATTTGTCCGGAGCTCTTCCCTAGGGTCAGGGGTATGGCAGACAAGGACCGCACCCCACCACCGTTCAGCAACCGTCGCGGCCGCCCCAGGGCGAGCGACGTGGCCGCCCAGCTCGGCGAGACCGGCTCCGTCAGCGCCCTCCCGGAGGGGCCCACCGACGCCGACGGATTGACGCTCCGGCAACGCCGGATCCTCGAGATGATCAAGGACACCGTGGAGCGCCGAGGCTATCCGCCCAGCATCCGGGAGATGGGTGACGCCGTGGGACTTGCCTCCTCGTCGAGCGTCGCCCACCAGCTGAAGATGCTCGAGGCCAAGGGCTTCCTTCGCCGCGACCCCAACCGGCCGCGGGCCCTCGAGGTGCTGTTGCCCGGCGATGGTCGATCGACGGCCAAACAGGGCCGGGTCGGGGCGTCGCGGTCAACCGATCTCGACGAGACCGGCGTCGGCGACGCCTATCCGGAGCCGGTGCACGTCCCGTTGCTGGGCCGGATCGCCGCGGGTGGTCCGATCCTCGCTGAAGAGCGGATCGAGGATGTGTTCGCGCTCCCCCGCCAGCTCGTCGGCGAGGGCACCATGTTCTTGCTGGAGGTACGCGGCGACTCGATGATCGAGGCGGCCATCTGCGACGGTGACTGGGTGGTGGTACGACAGCAGCCGACGGCGGTCAACGGTGACATCGTGGCGGCATTGCTCGACAACGAGGCGACGGTCAAGACGTTCAAGCGCACCGGCGATCAGCTGTGGCTGATGCCGCACAATCCGGCGTACGACCCGATCGACGGCAACCACGCGACGATTCTCGGCAAGGTGGTCGCCGTCCTCCGCAAGGTCTGAGCAGCGCGGGCGCGGATCACAACATGCTGGGTTCGGATGTCGCCATCTGGGTGGTGAAGCGCGCGACCGCGCGGAGCTTGTTGGCCACGTCGAGCGCGGCCACCTTGTAGGCCTCGGACAGCGTCGGATAGTTCAGCACGGTGTCCACCAGGTAGTCGACGGTGCCGCCGCAGCCCATGATGGCCTGGCCGATGTGGACGAGTTCGGTCGCATTCGTGCCGAAGATGTGTACGCCGAGGATCTCGCGCGTGTCGGAGTGCACGATCAGCTTCAGCATCCCGTAGGAGTCGCCGATGATCTGGCCACGGGCGAGTTCCCGGTACCGCGAGATGCCGACCTCGAACGGGATGGCTTCGCGGGTGAGAGCGCCCTCGGTCCGGCCGCAGTAGGAGATCTCCGGGATCGTGTAGATCCCGATCGGCTGCAACCCGTGCAACTCGTTGGCCGGCTCGTCGAAGGCATGCGCCGCCGCCAATCGGCCCTGATCCATCGACGTCGCCGCCAGGGCCGGGAAGCCGATCACGTCGCCGACCGCGTAGATGTGCGGCGCCTCCGTCTGGTAGTTCGCGTTGACCACCAATCGGCCGCGCTTGTCGGCGGCCAGTCCCGCGAGATCGAGGTTGAGCGACCGCGGTGTTGCCCTGCCGCCCGGCCGAGTGCATGACGACCTCGGCCGCGATCTTCTTGCCCGACGCGAGGGTGGTGATCGTGCCTCGGCCGGAGCTCACGACCGAAGCCACCTCCTCACCGAAGCGGAACGACATCGTGTGGTCACGGAGATGGAACTTCAGCGATTCCACGATCTCGGGGTCGCAGAAGTCGAGCATCTGGTCGCGTTTCTCGACCAGGGTGACCCGGGTGCCGAGGGCGGCGAAGATCGATGCGTACTCCACGCCGATGACACCGGCGCCGACCACCACGAGCGAGTCCGGCACCGTGTCCAAGGTCAGGATCTGATCGGAGTCGAGGACCCTGACGCCGTCGAAGTCGACGTGGTCCGGCCGCGCCGGCGTGGTGCCGGTGGCGATGACGACCTTGTCCGCGGTCAGGGTGCGATGCGACCCGGAGCCCTCGATGTCGATCGAGAGCGTGTGCGGGTCGAGGAAGCTCGCCGCGCCCGCGATCAGTTCGATGTGGTTGCGCATCAGCTGCGACCGGATGACCTCGGTCTCGCGGCCGATCACGTGCTGCAGGCGGGCCAGCAGGTCGGAGATGGTGATGTCCTCCTTGACCCGGTAGCTGGCCCCGTACAGGTCGCGGAGTTGCATGCCGGTCAGATAGAGGACGGCTTCGCGCAGCGTCTTGGACGGGATGGTGCCGGTGTTCACGCAGACACCGCCCACCATGGCCTTGCTGTCGATCACGCAGACCTTGTGGCCGAGCTTCGCGGCCATGATGGCGGCCTTCTGTCCGCCAGGCCCGGACCCGATGACGGCAAGATCGAAATCGTACGTGTGCTCCATGAGCGATAGCGTGCCAGACCGATGTTACGGCGGCTACGTTGCGTCTCCACTCAGCCGGCGCAGCGCGCCGATCGCCACCTCGCGATCCGTGGTCTGCCACATCTCGGGCATCGACGCCTTGAGGAAGCTGCCGTAGCGGGCGGTGACCAGCCGCGGGTCGAGCACGGCCACCACTCCCTTGTCGGTGAGCCGCCGGATCAACCGGCCCGAGCCCTGGGCGAGCAGCAGCGCCGCGTGGGCCGCGGCGACACTCATGAACCCGTTGCCACCGGCTTCGGCCACCGCGCGCTGGCGCGCGACGGTCAGCGGCTCGTCGGGGCGCGGGAACGGGATCCGGTCGATGATCACCAATTGACACGTCGCGCCCGGCACGTCGACCCCCTGCCACAGCGACAACGTGCCGAACAGGCTCGCGTGCTCGTCCTCGACGAAGCGCCTGGTCAGCTCGGAGAGCTGAGCGTCTCCCTGGCACAGGATCGTGAGCTTCGGCAGTTGCTTGCGGGTGTGGACCGCCGCAGCCTCGGCGGCCCGCCGAGAGGAGAAGAGTCCAAGCGTCCGACCCCCGGATGCCCAGACCAGTTCGGCGATCTCGGCCATCGAGGTCTCCGAGAGCCCGTCCCGCCCCGGTGGCGGCAGCGATCGGGCGATGTAGAGGATGCCCTGCCGGCGATAGTCGAACGGCGAGCCGACATCCAGGGCGCGCCAGGGCACCGAGTCGTCGTCGTCGTCCGGCGTCGCGTCCTGGTCAGCCGCCGGCTGCTTGGGTGAGTCGGGCGGAACGGTCTGGTCGGCAGCGGCGATCCGCTCGTCGGCCCGCAGTCCGACGCTGGCCGCGATGCCGGTGAAGTCGCCACCCAGCTTCAAGGTCGCCGAGGTCAGGATCGTCGTACGCTCGCCGAACACGTGCCGCCGCATCAGCGCCGACACCGACAACGGCGACACCCGGGCCTCCCGGCCGAACCGTTCACGGTCGGCGACCCAGACCACGTCGTGCTCTTTCAGCGCAGCCATCCGCTCGGCGATGTCGAAGATCTCCTGCACGGCGGCGGCGGCCTGCCGCTTGTCCGCGTCGAGCTTCCCCTCACTGCCGGTCATCGCGCTGACCGCCGTACGCGCCGCGTTCCGTACCGTGGCGCACGCGGCGACGAACGCCGAATCCGGATCTTCGATCCGCTCGAGCGGCGTCCCGTCCAGGGCGGTCCGCAGGACATCGGCCGACTCCAGCAGTTCGAGCGCCACGTCGTCCTCGAGGTAGGTGAGCGCCCGTTTGCCGACCCGTTCGACCTGCGCCGGACTCAGTTCCGCCGAGGCGGCGCCGGTCACCCGGGCCACCAGTTCGTGAGCCTCGTCGATGATGACCGCACTGTGTTCGGGCAGCGCGGTGCCGCCGTGCATCGCATTGATGGCCAGCAACGCATGGTTGGTGACCACCAGGTCCGCGGCCCGGGCGTCGTCGCGCGAGCGCTCCACGAAGCACTCGTCGCCGTAGGGGCAGCGTTGCGGCCCGAGGCACTCGCGCACCGGGACCGACACCTGCTGCCAGGCCCGGTCGGTGTGCGACGGGGCATCGTCGCGATCGGCCAGACCCCGTTCGCCGGCCTGTTCCTCGGCCCACTCCCGGAGCGCCAGCACCTCCGCACCGAGCGCCGACTCGGGCGAGCTCAGGGGCGCGGATCTTGATCGTGTCGGCCAGATCGCCGGCCGAGATCAGCGCGCCCTGATCCTGCGCGGTGCTGTCCCGGACCCGCAACAGGCAGGCGTAGTTGGTCCGGCCCTTGAGGATCGCGTGCCGGGGACGCCGGCCGGTGATCGCCTCCACGGCGTCCAGGGCGGCCGGGATGTCGTTGTTGGCGAGCTGGCTCTGCAGGGCCAGCGTCGCGGTGGCGACCACGATCCGGTCGGTCGACTTCTGAGCCAGCCGGATCAGCGCCGGGGCAAGATAGCCCAGCGATTTTCCCGTCCCGGTGCCGGCCTGCACGAGCAGATGCCGGCCGGTGTCGAGCGAGTCGGCGATCGCGTCCGCCATCTCGACCTGTCCGGGCCGTTCGCTGCCGTGGATTCCCTCGACGGCGGCGGCCAGCACATCGCGATGGTCGGGCGCTGACCCGGCCTTCGGCTGTCCGGTCACCGCTGAACTGTAATGCGCCCTTCGCCCCGATCGGGGACCGTGACTGCGAGCTGGAAGGGTTCGAGTTCGCCGGCGAGCGACGGATTCACCCGCGCGGTGACCAGCGTGCCGGCCTCGGTGTGCTCGCTGGAGAGGAACTCCCCCGCCTGGTGGATGCGATTGATCAGGTCGCCCCGCTCGTACGGGATCAGCGCCCGGATCTCGACCTCTGGCCGGGGCAGCCGCGACTCGATCAGCGCCCGGAGATCCTCGATGCCGAGTCCGGTCCGCGCCGAGACGACGGGTGCGCCGGGATAGCTGGTGCGCAGCACGGCGAGAGTGTCGGCCGCCGCCCGGTCGGCCTTGTTGAGCACGATCAGCTCGGGTACATCTGCCGGCTCCGATGTCGGCCAGCACGGCTCGTACGGCGCTGATCTGCCCGGCCGGATCCGGATCCGAGGCGTCGACGACGTGGACCAGGAGGTCGGCCCGCGCCGACTCCTCGAGGGTCGATGCGAAGGCCTCGACCAGATCGTGCGGCAGGTGCCGGACGAATCCCACCGTGTCGGTGAGGGTGTAGACCCGGCCGTCGGTGGCCGACGAGCGCCGGGTCGTCGGATCCAGAGTGGCGAAGAGCGCGTCCTCCACGAGGACACCGGCACCGGTGAGCCGGTTCAGCAGGCTCGACTTCCCGGCGTTGGTGTACCCGACGATGGCTACCGACGGCACCTCGTGACGCCGCCGTTCGGCGCGCTTGGTCTCCCGGGTGCTGTCCATCTCGCGGAGCGCGGCGCGCAGCTTCGCGATCCGGCTGTTGATCCGGCGGCGGTCGGTTTCGAGCTTGGTCTCGCCCGGCCCGCGACCTCCGATACCCGCGCCGCCGCTGGCTCGGCCACCGGCCTGCCGGGACAGATTGCCGCCCCAGCCTCTCAACCTCTGCTTGAGGTACTGCAACTGGGCAAGCTCGACCTGAGCTTTACCTTCAGCGCTCTTGGCGTGCTGGGCGAAGATGTCCAGGATCAGCGAGGTGCGATCGATGACCTTGACCTTGATCTGGTCCTCGAGATTGCGTAGCTGTGCGGGGGCGAGCTCCCCGTCGCAGATCACCGTGTCCGCGGCGGTGGCCACCACGACGTCGCGTAGCTCGGCCACCTTGCCCCGGCCGATGTAGGTGGACGGATCGGGTCGGGTGCGCCGCTGGATCAGCCCTTCGAGGACCTCCGAGCCGGCGGTCTCGGCCAGCAGCTTGAGCTCGGCCATCGCGTTCTCCGCGTCGACCTCGCTCCCGGTGGTCCACACGCTGACCAGCACCACCCGCTCGAGGAGCAGTTGGCGGTACTCGACCTCGGTGATGTCGGTGAGTTCGGTCGACATCCCCGCGACCCGGCGCAACGAGATCCGGTCCGCGAGATCTTGCTGGTCGCCGTCCCAGGACTGGTCGTCGGGTCGGACGGTGAGATCTTCCACGATTATTTCGTCATGGGGGA
This sequence comes from uncultured Actinomycetota bacterium, assembly GCA_963765975.1. Taxonomy (GTDB): domain Bacteria; phylum Actinomycetota; class Actinomycetes; order Propionibacteriales; family Propionibacteriaceae; genus Microlunatus. The sequence goes on from CAVXYL010000017.1 coordinate 48,246, forward strand.
TTTCGTCATGGGGGATTTCGTCGTCGCGTGGTTCGTCGTGGGGCTGGATATCAGGATTGGCAGTCATCGCTTCCAGCGTCTCACGTCCGCCCAACTTCTTTTTCTCTTTCGACGGGCCGCCGTCAGAACAGGGTGTCGGACGCTTCTAGGTGGGGAACGGCGACCTCACCGTGCGCCACCAGCACGGCCGGCCCGGTCAGGAACGCCTGCTCTTCGGTCAGTTCGACGTATACGGTGCCGCCCGGCACGTCCACCCGGTAGGTCAGCGGCAGCGGGGCGGCGTCGCGTTGATGGGTCCGGGTTGCGGCCGCGGCAGCCACGGTTCCGGTGCCGCAGGACTGGGTCTCCCCCACGCCGCGTTCGTAGACCCGCATGGCGATGTGCCGTTCGCCGACGGCGCGGACGAACTCGAGATTGACGCCGTCGGGAAAGTTGTCGGCCGGCCCCCAGGTCGGGGGCAGATAGAGCGCGAGTCCGGTCAGGTCGTCGGCGAAGCTGACCGCATGGGGATTGCCCACGTCGGCAGCGAGGGCGCTGAACTCCACGCCGTCCGCGGTCGTCACCGTCGTCGCCGGGCCGCCCACCGACACCGGTCCCATCGCCACCCGGATCTGCCCGTCGGGGAGCACGGTGGCCTCCTTGACGCCGGCCCGCGTCGCCACCTGGACCACCGGACCACTCGCGAGCGACTCCTCGATCAGGAATCGGACGAACACCCGGACGCCGTTGCCGCACATCTCCGCGACCGAGCCGTCAGCGTTGCGATAGTCCATGAACCACAGCGAGCCGTCGCCGGTCCAGCCGTCGATGTGCTTGGCGAAGACGGCCCGAAGGACACCGTCGGCGCCGATCCCGGTGTGCCGGTCGCAGAGGAACCGGACGTCGGCCGCGGACAGGTCGATCATCGCCTCGCGATCGACCAGCAGCACGAAGTCGTTGCCGGTCCCGTGACCCTTGGTGAACGTCCATCTCCGCACGGGTTCAGTCTTCCATCTCCGATTTCCGCCCGGTGCCGTCCGGTCCGGCGATCGCGTACGCCGACGCGACCAGGTCGGGGTGGTCGTAGCGCAGCCAGCTGATCCGCGGATCCTTCCGGAACCAGGCATCCTGCCGCCGGGCGAACTTGCGGGTGCCGGTCACCGTCTGCTCGTACGCCTGTTCCTCGGTGATCTCGCCGTCCAGACAGCTCAGCACCTGTCGATAGCCGAGGGCGCGGGAGGCCGTCAGTCCTTCGCGCAGGCCACGCGCGGCGAGGGTCCGTACCTCCGCCACCAATCCGGCCCGCCACATCGCCTCGACTCGCTGCTCGATCCGGGTATCCAAGCTCGGCCGGTCGATGTCCAAGCCGATCTGGACCACACCGGGGAGCACGTAGCGATGGGCGGGTAGCTGGGCCGCGTACGGCCGCCCGGTCAGCTCGATGACCTCGAGCGCCCTGACCACCCGGCGGCTGTTGCCGGGCAGCAGCTGCGCGGCCGCCTCAGGATCGAGATCGGCCAGCCGCCGGTGCAGTCCCTCGGGACCTAGCACCTGGAGTGCGGACTCCCAGCGGGCGCGTACGTCGCGATCGGTGCCGGGAAACTGGAAATCGTCCACGATCGCGCGGATGTAGAGCGCCGATCCTCCGACCACGATCGGCACCACGCCGCGGGCCTCGCAGTCGGCGATCACCCGCCGAGCCATGGTCTGGAACTCGGCCACGGTGGCGCTCCGGCGCACGTCGAAGATGTCGATCAGGTGGTGGACCACGCGTGGCCCGCTCGGTCAGGGTCGGTTTGGCGGTGCCGATGTCCATCCCTCGGTAGACCAGCATCGAATCCGCGCTGACCACCTCGGCCGGCCGGCCCGCTTCGCGGTAGTGCTGCGGCGAGCGCGATCGCGAGACTCGACTTGCCCACGGCTGTCGGACCCACCAGCACCACAGGCATTGCCTCAGTCTCACCGATGGCCGACGCGGCCGAGTCATCGACCGCCGGGCGGACGTCGGCACCGGTGAGGTACAAAGGGTTTGACGTCGATCGGGGGTTCCGTGAGCGCGTCGAGGTGACCGCGCCGCGGACGCCCCATTCTCAGCGAAAGGGAGGACGCCCGATGGGCATCTTCGACAAGGCGAAGGACGCGCTCAGCGAGCACGCCGACAAGGTGGAGGCCGGGATCGAACGGGCCGGAGACTTCGTGGACGACAAGACCGGCGGGAAGTACGCCGAGCACGTGGACAAAGGCCAGGCCTTCGCCAAGGAGAAGCTGGCCGAACACCGCGACGCTGACCCGGACCGGCCCGAGTCGACCCCCGAGCAGCCGATCTAGTCTGAGCTATCTGCTCGCGCGATCGCGCGGTTCGGCCTCTCTGGACTCCCTCGCTCGCACGACAAAAAGCGCGTCGTGCTCGCTCGGTCGTCCAGAAGGACCGGCGCGATCTAGCGACGCTCGCAGATGCGTCGCACTGCACGCGATCGCGCGAGCAGATAGCCAATGCAAGGGACCCGGGTGTCACGATCCGCGACACCCGGGCTAGGAGAGAATCTATCGCTTTCTGAGCCGGCTGGGCAGGTCGGACGATGTCAGCCGCCGGCGATGGCCGGGCTCGTCGGGTCGTCGGCCTCACTGGACTGTTCGCGCTGGATGTAGTCCTCGATGGCTTCGATGTTGTCCTTCGAGCGGCGCACCACGGCGACCAGGTCGCTCATCGTCGCGACCTCCTCGACCTGCTCCTTGATGAACCACTGCATGAACTGATCGGACGCGAAGTCGCTTTCCTCGCGAGCGATCTTGGTCAGTTCGTTGATCTGCACGGTCACCCGCCGCTCCTGATCCAGGGCCAGTTCCACGGGGGCGACGAGATCGTCGAAGTCCACCTCCGGTGAGGCGACGCCGGGGATCCGCACGGGGGCATCCTGGTCGATCAGGTACTTGACCATCATCATCGCGTGCCCCCGTTCCTCCAGCGCCTGGGTATAGAAGAACCCAGCCGTCTGGGGCATGGTCAAGGCGTCGTAGTAGACCGCGCAGGCCACGTACTGCTGATGGGCGGCAAACTCGTTCCCGATCTGGATATTGAGTTGCTCGACAAACCGCTCGGCTGGCATATGGGGGATCCTTCCGGAATCTGATGACGACCTGATGGTGGCACGCGGAGATCCCGCAGCGCCACGAAGATGTGCCTTGCCTACGTGCTGTTTTCTGCTCGCGCGATCGCGCTGGTCGCCTGTCTCCTCCCTCCCTCGCACGACAAAAGCGCGTCGTGCTCGCTCGGTCGTCCAGACAGGCCGGCGCGATCAGCGACGCTCCACGGCTCCCGGTCAGGCCGCCTTGGTGAGCTTCGCCTTCTTCAGCGCCTTGCGGTTGCGGCCCTTCGCGAAGATCTTCTTGGCGTCCTCTGGGGACAGCCTGCCATCGGAGAGCATGCGGATCGGGCACCTCTTGCAGCGCGGCTTCGAGATGCAGCATTCCTTCTTGGGACGACTCCCCACCGGTACAGCGTAGGGCCTGCGAGTTAGGGCAGGCACACCTCATCCAGAATCGTGATAAGCCCGAAGCCCGATCAGTCGGTCTGGCAGCCAACGGCCGCGGGAAGCGGTGCCGGGACACCGATCGACGGCAGTCCGAGGGTCACCGTGGGTCGAGCATCTGGCGCCGCGCGCCGCGCAGCCCAGGCGTCGCCACCGCGGGTGCGGCGAAGGTTGATCAGCCCGTCGTCGGCGTTCAGGTGGTGCGGCGCGGCGTAGGTGATCACCGTCTCGGCCAGGTCGCCGGGGCGCGGTCGCAGGTCCGGGTCGTCGGGCACCGCGACATGCACCAGGCGATTGTCGCGGGCCCGGCCGGACATCCGAGCGGTCGCGGCATCCTTGCGCCCCTCGCCGTCGGCGAACATCACCTCGACCGGTCGTCCGACCTGTTTCAGGTTCTCCCGCCACGTGATCTCGTTCACCAGTTCGACCAGTCGCTCGTAGCGCTCCTGGACCACCGGCTTCGGGATCTGGTCGGGCATGGTGGCGGCCGGCGTGCCGGGCCGGATCGAGTACTGGAAGGTGAACGCGGCCGAGAATCGCGCCGCGGCGACCACGTCGAGCGTCCCCTGGAAGTCCTGCTCGGTCTCGCCGGGGAAGCCGACGATGATGTCGGTGGTGATCGCGGCCTCGGGCATCGCCGCGCGGACATCGTCGATGATCGCCAGATACCGCTGGCTGCGGTACGAGCGTCGCATGGCTCGCAGGACCGAATCCGATCCCGACTGCAGCGGCATGTGCAGTTGTGGCATCACGTTCGGCGTCTCGGCCATCGCCGCGATCACGTCGTTGGTGAAGTCCTTCGGGTGTGGAGAGGTGAATCGGACGCGTTCCAGACCCTCGACCTGGCCGCAGGACCGGAGCAGGTTCGCGAAGGCGGCGCGATCGCCGAACTCGACGCCGTACGCGTTGACGTTCTGGCCGAGCAGCGTGACCTCCTGGACGCCCTCGGCGACCAGCGCCTCGATCTCGGCGAGGATGTCGCCCGGTCGACGGTCGGTCTCCTTGCCGCGCAGCGTCGGCACGATGCAGAAGGTGCAGGTGTTGTTGCAGCCGACGCTGATCGACACCCAGGCGGCGTAGGCCGAGTCGCGACGGGTGGGCAGGTTGGAGGGGAAGGTCTCCAGAGCCTCCTTGATCTCGACCTGAGCGGCCCGCTCCACTCTCGCCCGCTCGAGCAGGACGGGCAGCGAGCCGATGTTGTGGGTGCCGAAGACGACGTCGACCCACGGCGCGCGGTCGACGATCGCATGCCGGTCCTTCTGGGCGAGACAGCCGCCGACGGCGATCTGCATGCCGGGGGTCGCGTTCTTGGTCGGGAGCAGGTTGCCGAGGCTGCCGTAGAGCCGGTTGTCGGCGTTCTCCCGCACCGCACAGGTGTTGAACACGACCACGTCCGGTTGCGCGTCCGCCGCCGCCCGCCGGTAGCCCGCCTCTTCGAGCAGGCCGGCCAGCCGTTCGGAATCGTGCACGTTCATCTGGCAGCCGTGGGTGCGGATCTGGAAGGTGCGCTGGTTCTCGGGCGCGGTGATCGTCGACATGGCAGACCAAGGGTAATGCGGCCGATGCCCCGCCGCTAAAGTGCGACATCGTGAGCATCTCCCCGACCGGTGAGCAGTACGAGATCAGTCACGGCCCGCATCGGGCGGTGATCACCGAGGTGGGCGCGACCCTGCGGAGCTATTCCGTCGACGGCCGCGACCTCGTGCACGGGTTCGGGGCCGACGAGGTGGTCAAGGGCGGGCGCGGCCAGAACCTGATCCCCTGGCCGAATCGGATCCGCGACGGCCACTACGTCTTCCAGGGCCAGGAACAGCAGCTCGCGCTGAGCGAGCCGTCGCGGCACAACGCCAGCCACGGGCTGGCCCGGCACGTGCCCTGGGTGCTGGTCGAACACGAGCCGGACCGGGTGGTGAACCGGGTCCGGATCTATCCGCAGCCCGGCTGGCCCGGCATCCTCGAAGCCGTGCTCACCTACCGGGTCGGTGACGACGGGCTGACCGTGACGGTCGTGGCGACCAACATCGGCGAGACCGCCGTGCCGTTCGGCTACGCCGCGCACCCCTATCTGACGGTCGGTGAAGCGACCGTTGACGAGGTGGATCTCAAGGTGCCGGCCTCGTCCTACCTCAGGGTCGACGACCGGCTGCTGCCCGTCTCGCTGCTGCCCGTCGACGGCACCGACAACGACCTGCGGTCGGGGCCGACGCTCGGTTCACGCAACCTCGACGTCGCCATGACCGATCTCGCCCGGGATCCCGACGGGCGTTGGCGTGCGTCCCTGACCCTCGGCGAGCGTCGTACCGAGCTGTGGGGTGACCAGAGCATGCGCTGGGTCCAGGTGTTCACCGGCGGGCCGTACCGGGACTGGTCGGTGGCCGTCGAGCCGATGACCTGCGGACCGGACGCCTTCAACGCCGGCCCGACGCATGACGACTTGCTCGTGCTCGAGCCGGGCGAGGCCTACAGCGGATCCTGGGGAATCAGCGGCCGGTAGCCGCTACCGCGCCGTCTCGGTCGCCCTCGACTCCCGAACGACCGTCACCTTGATCTGGCCGGGGTAGGTCAGCTCCTCCTCGATCTGCTTGGCGATGTCCCGGGCCAGTACCTGCGCCTCGATGTCGTCGACCACGTCCGGCGCCACCATCACCCGGATCTCCCGGCCGGCCTGCATGGCGAACACCTTGTCCACGCCCTCGCGGGAGCCGGCGATCTCCTCCAGCTTCTCCAGCCGCTGCACGTACGCCTCGATGCTCTCGCGGCGGGCGCCGGGCCGGCTGCCGCTGATCGCGTCCGCGGCCTGGACCAGCACCGCCTCGACCGTCCGCACCTCCACCTCGTTGTGGTGCGCCTCGATGGCGTGGACCACGTCGGGATTCTCGCCGTACTTCCGGGCCAGGTCGGCCCCGATGATCGCGTGCGAACCCTCGACCTCGTGGGTCAACGCCTTCCCGATGTCGTGCAGGAAGGCGGATCGCTTGCACTGGGCGATGTCCAGCCCGAGCTCCGCGGCCATCAGGCCCGCGATGTGGGCGCTCTCCACCAGATGCTTGAGCACGTTCTGGCCGTACGAGGTCCGGTAGCGCAAGGTGCCCAGCACCGGAATCAGCGCCGGATGGAGGTCAGAGATGCCGACTTCGGTCATCGCATCCTCGGCGGCCCGCAGGCACTGGGCCTCGATCTGGTTCTTGCTCCGTTCGTGCATCTCCTCGATCCGGGCCGGATGGATCCGTCCGTCCTTGACCAGCTCGGTGAGGGTGATCCGGGCCGTCTCGCGGCGGACCGGGTCGAAGCAGGACAGCAGCACCGACTCCGGGGTGTCGTCGATCATCACGTTCACCCCGGTGACCTGCTCGAACGCCCGGATGTTGCGGCCCTCGCGGCCGATGATCCGGCCCTTCATGTCGTCCCCGGGCAGGTGAACGGCGGTGACGACGGACTCCGAGGTCTGGTCGGAGGCGATGCGCTGGATCGCTCCGACGACGATCATCTGGGCGCGGGCGTCCGCGTCGCGCACGGCTTTCCGTTCGATGTCGCGAGCGACCAGCACCGCCTGCCGTTTGGCATCGTGCTCCACCGCCCCGATCAGCTCGGCCTTGGCCTGCTCCGCGGTCAGGCCGGCGATCCGCTCCAGGGTCACCTGGTGCTGAGTCTCAATGTCGACCAGAGCTTTACGCTGGGCGCGAAGTGCCGTGCGCGATTCGTCCAACTGCTTGACCTTGTCCTCGAGCGCGTGGATCTCCGCATCGAGCCGTTCCTCACGTTCGGCCAGCCGATGTTCCCGGCGCTCGACGCCGACACGCTGGTCTTGAAGCTCGGCCCGTCGCAGCCGGGTGTCCTCCTCAGCTTCGGCCCGGGCGGTCTGAGCCGAGGCCATCAGCATCTCGGCCTTGCGCTGCAGCGCTTGTGCCTCCTCGAGGCTGACATTGGACGAATCCGACGGGCGCGTCCCGCCGCTCGGTGTGAGTCGCCACGTCCGAGCCGGTGCCGGACTCCGGCCTGGACGCGACCGGAGGTACGCGGTGTCGTCGTTCACTGCGGCGGCACCACCGCGTCCGCGACGAATCACGAAGACCGCGAGGAAGATGACCGCGGCAATCAGCAGGAAAAGCCCTGCCACTATCAGAGTTTGAAACGCGCCGTTTCCCATGTCGCACTCCTGTCTACGCGCTGTCGCGCGCACTCAAGAGGCTCCATCGCACACATCAAAAGAGATCAGACGGTCTGATCAACACCAACTTCGTCGAGTGCCACGGCACTCTCGGTGAAAAGAACGTAGGTAAGACTTCAGCAAGTCCGGGTGGATCGACCATCCGGCATCAGATTCATATCGAACAGTGTTACTGGATACCTCTTGCCTGCAGAGTATGTCCGCCCATAGTCCCGGTCAAGCACCTGCCCGAAGGGCGGGACTGTCCAGCTCCCTCAGGAGGGTCCGAGCACCTCAGCCAGCACCCGCGCCGACGTACCGTGACTGAAGCCACGGCGTCCGAGCATCCCGGCGAGCCGCCGGTACTGGACCTCGCGGGGCAAGCTGGTCCATCGACCGCTGGCGGCGGCGGGCCAGGTCGAGCGCGGCCGCATATTCGTCGTCGGCGTCGACCGCGGAGAGTGCGGCGTCGATGTGGTCGGAATCCACTCCTTTGGCCTGGAGCTCGCGGCGGAGCGCCGCGGCCGAGAGGTGGCGCCGACCCTGGCGGGATTCCACCCAGTCTGCGGCGAACGCGGCGTCGTCGACCAGACCGGCCGCCTGGAAGCGGTCCAGCACCGACTTCGACACCGCGTCGGGCACCTGCTTGGCGGCCAGGGCTTGCGCAAGCTCGTGCCGGGTCCGGGCCCGAGCCGCGAGCTTGCGCAGCACGATGGTGCGGGCGAGGCCTTCGGGATCGGTGTCCGGCATTCGCATCCCGATCATCCCGGGCTTCGCCTTCGGCCGGGGCCGACTGTTCCGGGTTCGCGGTCAAGTCAGCCACTCGTGGTGAGCTCGGCGGAGCGGCCGCCGGTCTTGCCGGCGGCGGATCGACCGTCACGCCCTGGGCGGCCAGCCAGGCCCGAGCTTCGTCGACGGCTCCCAAGGTCAGAACTCCACCTCGCCGGTCACCGGGTCTACCCCCGCCGGCACGTCGACCTGAGGCCCGATGCCCAGCTGCTCCTTGATCTTCTTTTCCAGCTCATTGGCGAGATCGGGATTGTTGCGGAGGTAGGTGCGAGCATTTTCGCGTCCCTGACCAAGCTGATCGGCATCATAGGTAAACCAGGCGCCGGCCTTGCGGATGATTCCGGCGTCGACACCCAGGTCGATGAGACTGCCTTCCCGGCTGATTCCGTGGCCATAAAGAATGTCGAACTCGGCCTGCTTGAATGGCGGCGCCACCTTATTCTTGGCGACCTTCACCCGGGTGCGGTTGCCGACCATTTCCTGGCCGTCCTTGAGCGTTTCGATGCGGCGCACATCGAGGCGGATGGAGGAGTAGAACTTCAGCGCGCGGCCACCGGTGGTGGTCTCGGGCGAGCCGAACATCACCCCGATCTTCTCGCGCAACTGGTTGATGAAGATGGCGGTGGTGTTGGCGTTGCTCAGCGCACCGGTCATCTTGCGCAGCGCCTGGCTCATCAGCCGGGCCTGAAGCCCGACGTGGCTGTCACCCATCTCCCCCTCGATCTCGGCGCGCGGGGTCAGCGCGGCGACCGAGTCGATCACGATCAGCGCCAGCGCACCGGAGCGGACCAGCATGTCGGCGATCTCCAGCGCCTGCTCGCCGTTGTCCGGCTGGCTGACCAGCAAGGAGTCCGTGTCCACTCCCAGGCGCGCCGCGTACTCCGGGTCGAGCGCGTGCTCGGCGTCGATGAACGCACAGATCCCGCCGGCCGCCTGGGCGTTGGCTATGGCGTGCAGGGCCACGGTGGTCTTGCCGCTGGATTCGGGGCCGTAGATCTCGACGACGCGGCCGCGGGGCAGGCCGCCGATGCCGAGGGCGAGGTCAAGAGCGATCGAGCCGGTGGGAATCACCTCGAGCGGCACCCGTACCTCGTCACCGAGCCGCATCACCGAACCCTTGCCGTACTGCTTGTCGATTTGTGCGAGTGCTGATTCCAGCGCCTTCTCGCGGTCTGCCGTGGCCATGGTGATCCTTTCCCTGCCCGGTCGGGCTTTTGTCTGACGTGTGCCGTGAGCCTAAGGACGACCACCGACAATCGTTCGCTGCTCTGGAAATCTGTGGATACCCGTTCGGAGCACCCGGTGGATAACTTACCGAACACGTGTTCGAACGACCATCCCGACACGCCGGATCAAATCTCTCGGATGCGCCCGCTCAGGTGCCTTGGGCCTGCCGGGCGTACGCCGCCGGTGACAGGCCGATCGTTGCCGTGAAGGCCCGGGTCAGATGGGCCTGATCGGCAAAGCCGAGCTCGTCGGCCAGCCCGGCCCAGTCCACCGTCTCCGCCGCCGCGGCCCGCGCTGCCGCATCCTGCAGGCGGCAGCGCTGCACCACCCACTTGGGTCCGGCTCCGACATAGTCGGAGAACGCCCGTTGCAGGCTGCGTACCGACAACTGCGCCAGTGCGGCGACCTGGGCGACGCGGGTGATCTCGCGATTCCGGGCGAGTTCGGTGACCACCTCGGCCAGCAGCGAGGCGGTGGCGTCGCGGCCCGGCCGCTCCGTGATCAAGAACTCCGCCAGCATCGAGACCCGCGCCGAGGGGTCGGCGGTCGCATGGATCGCCGACCGCCAGGGAGCGGTCGGGCGGCCGAGCACCTCGACGATCGGCCGATGGCGGTCGGTGAGCCTGGACACCGGAAAGGACACGAACGGACGAAAGCAGCCGGGACGGAAGCGGGCGCCGACGCCATAGCCGTGGCCGGTGAGGTGCCGCTCGTATCGTCGGCGGACCAGCCCGGTGACATCGGACTCGGTGTTGGTGATCGAGAGATTGACCGACGGGTAGGGCAGAACCTGCGCGGTGTACGTCTCCCCGGCCGGCAGGTCCCAGGTGATCGTCCAGAAGTTCTCGATCACATCGGCGAGCTGGGGCGGAGGCTCGTGCCGGAGGTAGTCGAAGTGCTCAAGTGACGTGCGCGGTCGGAGGATGCCCGGTTCCACCACGCGACGAGCCATCCACCGAGCCTAATCGCTCACGCCTTGTCGCATTCCTTCAAGACGAGCGGTCTCCTTGACGACAGACTGGTGGCATGAGCGAAACCACGACGACAGACGCGATCGGCGAAGCCTGTCAGACCATGACCGGGATCGTCCGGGCCGCCGCCGACACCGATCTCGACAGTCCGACCCCGTGCACGGATTTCGACCTCCGCACGCTCTTGACCCACTTTGTCGGAACCACCACGGCGTTCGCCGGCGCCGGGTCGTCACGGGGCCTCGACCCGGATGATCCCTGGGGCTCCAAGGTCAAGCTGTCCGAGGACTGGGCGAGCCAGCTCGAGGGCAACTTTTCCCAGATCGCCACCGGCTGGAGCCGTGCCGACGCGTTGGACGGGTCGATCGAGGGAAGTCAGATGCCGGCCCGTGCGCTGGGCGAGATGCTCCTGATCGAGGTGATCTTGCATGGCTGGGATGTGGCTCGAGCGAGCGGCCAGGAGGTCGAGATCTCCGATGCTCTGGGTGCCGAGGTGCTCCGCTGCGTCAGCGCGACAGCCGACCAGGGGCGCGAGTTCCAGGCTTACGGTCCGGAGGTGGAGGTCGCCGAGGACGCCTCCGATCTCGACAAGGCCCTTGGGCTCGCCGGTCGAGATCCGAACTGGACGCGGTAGGAGTCAGCGTTCCCGAGGCGGCAGCTCCAGCGCAGCCCACACCGCGCGCCAGATGATCTTGCTCGACACCCCGTCGGCCAGCGCCTCGACGACCGTCCGCTGATCGAGATCGGCGAGACTGAACTCCGACGCCCACACCCGGTAGTAGCCGGCGCCAAGATGATCTTGGAGCCGTTGCCACAACTCCGTTTCCTTCACCACGGGCCGATCCGTCGCCGCACGGTCACGAAACCGTGCCCGATCTGCTCGTGATGGCGTTCACAAGCGACACCGGTACGCGGCATCCGGCGGCTGTTCGGCCGTCCGTCGCCTGGGAGCCTCGGCGATTTCTGTCAGTGCGGGCGGGCAAGATAGTCGACGTGCCGACCGATCCTCTGGGGGTGTTCTCCCCGGCCACCGCGACGTGGTTCCGGGACGTGTTCGCGCGCCCGACCGCCGCGCAGGCCGGAGCCTGGCAGGCGGTGGCGGCCGGGGAGAATGCCCTGGTCATCGCGCCGACCGGGTCCGGCAAGACCTTGGCCGCGTTCCTCTGGGCGCTCGACGATCTCACCCGGTCTCCGGTGCCGGCCAACAAGCAGCGCTGCCGGGTGCTGTACGTCTCGCCGCTGAAGGCGCTCGCGGTCGACGTCGAACGCAACCTGCGGGCGCCGCTGGCCGGCATCACCCGGACCGCTCTGCGTCTTGGTCAGGCGCCTCCCAACGTCACCGTCGGCGTCCGGTCGGGTGACACGTCGGCCGGTGACCGGCGGGCGATCGTGGCCCGGCCGCCGGACATCTTGATCACGACTCCGGAGTCGCTGTTCCTGATGCTGACCTCGGCCGCCCGCGAGGTGTTGCGATCGGTGCGCACGGTCATCGTCGACGAGGTGCACGCCCTGGCGGGCACCAAGCGCGGTGCCCACCTCGCGGTTTCGCTGGAGCGACTCGAGGCGCTGACCGCGGAGTCGTCCAACGCTGAGTCCACCACCGAGTTGCCGCGCCGGCCGATTCAGCGGATCGGACTCTCGGCCACGGTCCGCCCGCCCGAGCGGGTCGCCGCCTATCTGGGCGGCGCGCATCCGGTGCGCATCGTGGCGCCACCGGCCGAGAAGTCCTGGGACCTGTCGATCGTCGTGCCGGTCGAGGACATGAGTGACCTCGGGGCCTCCGCGTCGACGCCGACTCGCGCAAGCTCCTTGGAGGACGAGCAGGCGCCGCCGCGAACGCCGTCGATCTGGCCGCACGTGGAGAACAAGATCCTGGATCTGATCAGCCAGCACCGATCGACGATCGTCTTCGCCAATTCCCGCCGACTGGCCGAACGGCTGACCGCCCATCTCAACGAGTTGCAGGCCGAGCGGCTCGGCGAACCGACCGAGGCGTTTCCACCGCCCGCCCAGGTGATGGCGCAATCGGGCGCCTCGACCGGCCGTGACGGCAGTGGCAGCCCGATCATCGCCCGCGCCCACCACGGGTCGGTGAGCAAGGAGCAGCGGGCGCAGATCGAGGAGGATCTCAAGTCGGGCCAGCTGCCCTGCGTGGTGGCCACGTCGTCCCTCGAGCTCGGCATCGACATGGGCGCAGTCGACGTGGTGGTCCAGGTGGAGGCGCCGCCGTCGGTGGCCAGCGGCCTGCAGCGGGTCGGACGGGCCGGCCACCAGGTGGGCGCAACCTCCCGAGGCATCTTCTTCCCCAACCACCGCGGAGATCTGATCGAATCGGCGGTCGTCGTCGAGCGGATGCGCCAGGGCGCCATCGAGGAAGTCGCCGAGCTCCGTAATCCGCTGGACGTGCTCGCCCAGCAGATCGTCGCGGTCGTGGCGGTCGAGGAGACCAAGGCCGACGAGCTGTACGCCCTGGTCCGCCGGGCCAGCAGCTTCCGCGAACTGCCCCGCAGCGCGTACGACGCGGTGCTCGACATGCTCAGCGGCCGCTATCCGTCGGAGGACTTCGCCGAGCTCCGGCCGCGGCTGGTCTGGCACCGGGATACCGGCGTCCTGACCGCCCGTCCCGGAGCCCAGCGGCTGGCCGTCACGTCCGGTGGGACCATCCCCGACCGGGGACTGTTCGGGGTCTTCCTGGTCGGCGAAGGCAACGCGTCCGGTAAGCATGCGCCCGGCCGGCGGGTCGGCGAGCTGGACGAGGAGATGGTCTACGAGACCCGGGTGGGCGACGTGTTCACCCTCGGTACGACGAGTTGGCGGGTGGAGCAGATCACCCATGATCAGGTCCTGGTCTCCCCGGCACCGGGAGCGCCCGGCCGGTTGCCGTTCTGGAAGGGCGACGCACCCAGCCGACCGCTGGAGCTCGGCCGCGCCTTCGGCGGGTTCGTCCGTGAGCTCGGCGCGATGCCGGCCGACCGCGCCACGGCACGGCTCCGGGACGACGGCCTCGACGAGTTCGCGGCCCGCAACCTGGTGTCGTACCTGTCGGAGCAGCAGGCCGCCACCGGCTCGTTGCCGACCGATCAGACGGTGATCTTCGAACGCTTCCGCGACGAGCTCGGCGACTGGCGGGTGTGCGTGCACTGCGCTCTCGGGACCGGGGTGCTGACCCCGTGGGCGCTGGCGGTCGAGCACGCCGCGCGCGAGCGCTACGGAATGGAGGTGCAGGCGACCGCGACCAACGACGGCATGGTGCTGCGGGTGCCCGACACCGAGTCCGAGGCGCCGAGTGCCGAGCTGATCATCTGCGATCCCGAGGTGATCGAATCGGTGGTCACCGACGAGGTCGGCGGGTCGGCGCTGTTCGCCGCCCGGTTCCGGGAGAGCGCCGCGCGGGCGCTGCTGCTCCCCCGCCGGGATCCCAAGTCGCGCTCGCCCCTTGTGGCAACAGCGGATGCGGTCCGCCCAGCTGCTGACGGTCGCGGCCCAGTACCCGGAGTTCCCCATCGTCTTGGAGACGATGCGCGAGTGCCTGACCGACGTCTTCGATCTCGACGGACTGCTCGAGGTGCAGCGCCAGATCGCCTCCCGCACCATCCGGATCGTCGAGGTCGAGACCTCCGAGCCGTCGCCGTTCGCCCGCTCGCTGCTGTTCGGCTACGTCGGCGCCTTCGTCTACGAGGGCGACGTGCCGCTGGCGGAGAAGCGGGCCGCGGCGCTGTCGCTCGACGCCACCTTGCTGGCCGAGCTGCTGGGCAAGGACGGACTCAAGCAACTGCTCGACGCGGAGGTGATCGCGAGCATCGAGGCCGACCTGCAGGGGCTGAGCGCCGAGCGCCAGGTCTCCGGCTCGGAGCAGCTCTTCGATCTGCTGCGCACCGCGGGCCCGTTCACCCGCACGGAGCTGGCGGCGCGCAGCTGCGCCCGGCTTCGACCTCGAGCCGGCGCTGCAGCAGTTGATCATGGACCGGCGCGTGGTCGAGGTGCGGATCGCCGGCGAGCAGATGATCGCCGTCGCCGAGGACGTGCCGCGGCTGCGCGATGGTCTGGGCATTCCGGTGCCGCCGGGAGTGGCGGCCAGCTTCGCCGATCCGGCGACCCGGCCGATCGAGGATCTCGTGCTGCGCTGGGCGCGGACCCACGGGCCGTTCGTGGCGGCGTCGATCGCCCGCCGCTACGGGCTGGGCCGCGCGGTGGTCGATGCCGCCTGCGACACGCTGGTCGGTCCAGGCACGCTGACCGCCGGATCGTTCGTCGACCTCACCGGCCCGGATGCCGACGAGCGGCGGCAGTACTGCCACAGCCAGGTGCTCGCCCTGATCAAGCGGCGCACGCTCGCCCGGCTCCGCAAGGACGTCGAACCGGTCGAACAGGTGGCGTACGCGCGGTTCCTGGCCGAATGGCAGGGCGTCGGTTCCGGCGGCCGCGGTGCCGATGCCGTGCTGTCGGCGCTCGAGCAGCTCTCGGGCTACGCCATGCCGGCGAGCGCGGTGGAGACGGTCATCCTCCCGGCCAGAGTCGAGGGCTACACGCCGGCGATGCTGGACGAGCTGACCGCGGCCGGCGAGGTGCGCTGGGTGGGAGACGGACCGATCGGCGATTCCGACGGCTGGATCCGCTGGTACGTGGCGGACCAGGAGCCGCATCCCGCTCAGGTCGAGCCAGCGCACTACCGCAGTCAGGAACTGCTGGCCGCACTCGGCGCGGGCGGCGGCTACTTCTTCGACCAGCTGCTGCCCTCGGGCGTGGGGCTCACCGACCGGTCGGCCTACGTCGCCGCGCTCTGGGATCTCGTCTGGGTCGGCCTGGTCGCGGGCGACACGTTCGCTCCCGTGCGGGCGTTGACCGGCGGCGGCGGCGCGCACCGGCGCCCGTCCCGGCCGAGCGCGCGGACCCACCGGGCGCGGCTCGCCGGATCCGCACTCAGCCGGGCGGGCCGGCCGCCGCGGATCAGCTCACCGGACACCGCCGGGCGGTGGTCGCTGGTGCACCGCGGTCCGTCATCGGCCGCCGAGCGCCTCGCGGCCGACGTCTTCGCCCAGCTCGACCGCTACGGCGTCGTCACTCGCGGCAGCGTGATGACCGAGAGTTCGGAGGGCGGTTTCGGCGTGGCGTACCGGGCCCTCAGCTCATTGGAGGAGTCGGGTCAGTGTCGGCGCGGGTATTTCATCGAGGGTCTCGGCGCCGCGCAGTTCGCACTGACCGGGGCGGTCGACCGGTTGCGGGCGCACCAACGTGAACCGGAGACGCCGCGGGCCACCGTGCTGGCGGCCTGCGATCCCGCCAACCCGTACGGTGCCGCGCTGCCGTGGCCGGAGCGTGAGGGACATCGTCCGGGTCGCAAGGCGGGCGCGCTCGTGGTGCTGGTCGACGGTGCCCTGGTCTTCTACGTCGAGCGCGGCGGCAAGACACTGCTGTCGTTCACCGAGGATCAGACGCGCCTGGCCCCGGCCGCCGAAGCCCTCGCCCGAGCCGTTCAGCGCGGCCAGCTCGGCCGGCTGACGGTCGAGCGGGCCGATGGCGGCCATGTCTTCGGTACGCCGGCAGTCAGCGAGGCGTTGCAGTCGGCCGGCTTTCGGATGACTCCGCAGGGCCTGCGGATGCGACCCGCGCCGGGGTGACGAACGGTCGGGCTGCTCAGCCGGAGCAGTCAGCAATCAGGCAGCGGCCTGGGCCATGGCGCGGACGGAGCGCAGGGTGGCAACGCGCTCGTGAGCGACCAGCTGACTCGTGAAACGCCATCTTCTCGCTCACCACGTTGAGCACGACAGACAGCGGCAGATCAAGGGCTGAGCAGATCGAGGCGAGCAGTTCGCTGGAGGCTTCTTTCTGACCTCGCTCGACCTCGGACAGGTAGCCGAGACTGACCCGCGCACTCTTGGAGATTTCCCGCAGGGTCTTGCCCTGGGAGACCCGCTCCTCGCGCAGCGACTCGCCGATGAGCTCGCGCACCAGCATCGGCTTCGCCGGCGGATGGGATTGCATACGGAAACTGTACCTACCCTCACTGACAACACCAGCGCGTACCACGCTCAGGTCTCTCCGATCTCCTCAACGCCCGCCGGCCCGTCCGGCATTCCCAGCAGCTCGGCGAGCAGTTCCAGCGCGCCGAGAGCGGCCTGTCGACGGATCGCTGCGCGGTCGCCCACCGACGCGAGCTCGCGGACCCGGACGCGGGATTCGGCCGGCTGCGCCACGGCGACGAAGACCTGCCCGACCGGATGTCCGTCCTGCGGGTCGGGCCCGGCCACTCCCGTCGTGGCGATCCCCCAGTCGGCTCGGCACCGCCGGGCCACCCCGACAGCCATCTCTTCGGCGGTGCGCGACGCGACCGGCCCGACTTCGGCCAGCGTTGCTTCGTCGACACCGGCCAGCTCGGACTTGAGCCGGGTCGCATAGCTGATCACCCCGCCCAGATAGCTTCGGGAGGCGCCCGGCACCGCGGTCAGCGTGGCGCCGAGCAATCCGCCGGTCAGCGACTCGGCGGTGGCCAGGGTCTGACCGCGACGGTCCAGTTCGGCGAGCACCAGCGCGGCGACCGCTTCGGTCATCGGCCGTCGCGCGCCGAACGCCGTAGCTTGACCGCGTCGCGGATGTAGTCCAGCCCGGTCACGACGGTGATCAGCCAGGCCAGCCCCATGACGATCATGGCGACCAGATGGGCCCAACCGGGCAGCGGCAGCAGGTACAGGATCACCGCGATCGCCTGGATCACGGTCTTGATCTTGCCGCCGCGGCCCGCGGCCATCACGCCGTAGCGCAACATCACGAACCGCAGCAGCGTGATGCCCCACTCGCGCACCAGCATGGTGATCGTCACCCACCACGCCAGCTCGCCGATGATCGACAACCCGATGAACGCCATGCCGGTCAGGGCCTTGTCGGCAATGGGATCAGCGAGCTTGCCGAACCGGGTGATGATGTTGTGCTTGCGGGCGAGGTGGCCGTCGAGCGTGTCGGTGAGGATCGCCACGGTGAAGACGATTGCGGTCAGCACTCGCCAGCCGGGCTCGTCCGGGTGGGCCAGCAACATCCAGGCGAACAACGGCACCAGCACGATGCGGAACGTGGTCAGCGCGTTGGGCACGTTCAGGGCGCTGGTCTCCGGCTCCGCCATCGGGCCGATCGGATGCTTCTCCGACGGATTGGCCGCATCCGGATCGACGTGCGGTCGTCGCGGTTCGTCGCTCGTCACGGGGCGATCATCTCAGCCATCAGGTCCGCACCGTCGCTGCCCCGCACCAGTCCGGGCAACAAATCGCCTCGCCGAGCGCTGCGGCCGTCCATGATCATCTGCACGGTCCCGTCCACCTCGGGTCCTTGGTGCGCGGCCCGTCCGACGACGCCGTCGGAGACGTCCTCGACCAGCACCTCGATCCGCTCCCCCACCCGCGCCTCGGCCCGCTGGGTGATCAACTCGTCGACCAGATCGGCGACCTGGACCCGGCGCTCCTCGATGGTCGAGGCATCGTGCTGGCCGTCGAGCCGCGTGGCGCTGGTGCCGTCCTCATCGGAATAGCCGAAGACTCCGATCGCGTCGAGTTCCGCGGCGATCAGGAACTCCGACAGCACGTCGACGTCGGCGTCGGTCTCGCCGGGGAACCCGAGGATCACGTTGCTGCGGATGCCGGCCGCGGGGGCGGCGCGACGGATGGAGTCGATCAGTTCCAGGAAGGAGTCCGGATCGCCGAATCGCCGCATCCGGCGGAGCACCGCGGGAGCGGCGTGCTGGAAGGACAGGTCGAAGTACGGCACGACCTTCGGCAGCGACGTCATCGCCTCCACCAGGCTCGGGCGCATCTCCGCCGGCTGCAGGTAGGAGACCCGCACCCAGTCCAGCCCGTCCACTCCCGAGAGATCGCCGAGCAGTCCCTCCAAGGCCCGGATGTCGCCGAGGTCCTTGCCGTAGGAGGACGAGTTCTCGCTGACCAGGAAGACCTCGCGGACGCCCTGCTCGACCAGCCAACGGGCCTCGGCCACCACCTCGGCCGGCGTCCGGGACACGTACGCGCCGCGGAAGGCCGGGATCGCACAGAAGGTGCAGCGCCGGTCGCAGCCGGAGGCGATCTTGAGCGGCGCCGACGGGCCGCCGTCCAGCCGGCGCCGGAAGCTGCGCGGTCCGCTCGCCGGCGCGTGGACGGCGAGATCCGCCGACGAGCCGTGCCCCGGAATGGCCACGGCGGCCGCGGCCCGCTGGCGCGCCACCGGAGCCAGCGGCAGCAGCGTGCGGCGGTCCCGCGGCACGTGGGCCTGATGACGCTCGCCGGCCAGAATCGCCTGCAGCCGCTCGGCGACGTCGGCGTAGTCGTCGAAGCCGAGGACCGCGTCGGCCTCGGGAAGCGAGTCGGCCAGTTCGTTGCCGTAGCGCTCGGCCAGGCAACCGACCGCGACCACGGCCTGCGGTCGACCACCGGCCTTGAGGTCCGCGGCGGCGAGCAGGGTGTCGACCGAGTCCTTCTTGGCCGCCTCGACGAAGCCGCAGGTGTTGACCATCACCGCGTCGGCGTCCTCGGGCTCGGACACCAGCCGGAAGCCGCCGTCCTCCAGCCGCGCGGCCAGTTCCTCCGAGTCGACCTCGTTGCGGGCGCAGCCCAGGGTCACCAGGTGGACGGCGAGCGGTCCGTTCGCGTCCCGCCGTTCGGCGGGCAGGACGGATGTCGGGGACTGAGGCATAGCCGTCCAAGTATGACCGAACCTGACCGCGGATCCGGCAATCCGGACGTGCGCAGCGCTGAGCCGGCCCACCTACCGGCCGATCTTGCCGCTTACCGCATCAAATTCGCCGCGGTAGGTGACGGTTTTACACGTACCGTGCAAAACCGACTGCCCAGCGGCCGTCTGGTCCGTTGTGCGCGCAAACGCCCACGATCGCCGGAAATCGCGCCGTTGGTCCGTCGTGCGCGCATACGGCGCCGGCGAATCGCCGGAATCGTCGCAGCGTGACACGATCGAGCGGTGCCCCTGTCCGATCTGCTCCCGGCCGGGCCCGATCCCGATTCCATCTTCGAGGCGTTCACGCAGTGGTCCGCGGATCATGGGCTCGCGCTCTATCCCGGCGCAGACCGAGGCCCTGATCGAGCTCGTCTCCGGCTCCAACGTGATCTTGTCGACCCCCACCGGGTCGGGCAAGAGCCTGGTCGCCACCGGCGCGCAGTTCGGCACGCTGGCGTACGGGGGCCGGACGTTCTACACCGCGCCGATCAAGGCGCTGGTGTCGGAGAAGTTCTTCGCCGCGGTCGAGATCTTCGGCACCGACCGGGTCGGCATGATGACCGGCGACGCGAGCGTGAACCCCGGCGCGCCGATCATCTGCTGTACCGCGGAGATCCTGGCCAACATCGCGCTGCGGGAAGGCGCCGACAACCAGATCGCGTCGGTGGTGATGGATGAGTTCCACTTCTACGCCGATCCCGATCGAGGGTGGGCGTGGCAGGTGCCGCTGCTGGAACTGCCCCGGGCCCAGTTCCTGCTGATGTCGGCCACCCTCGGTGATGTCACCCGCTTCGAGAAGGACCTGACCCGGCGGACCGGTCGGCCCACCGCGGTGGTCAGCACGGTCGAACGGCCGGTGCCGCTGCACTACGAGTACGTCACCACGCCGTTGCTGGACACCATCGAGGAACGGCTGGCCACCCATCAGGCGCCGATCTACGTCGTGCACTTCAGCCGGGCGGCGGCCATCGAGCAGGCGCAGGCGTTGAACAGCCTGCGGGTCTGCACCCGCGAGGAGAAGGACCAGATCGCCGACCTGATCGGCGGCTTCCGCTTCACCGCCGGCTTCGGCCGGACGCTGTCCCGGCTGGTCCGGAACGGGATCGGGGTCCACCACGCCGGCATGCTGCCGAAGTACCGGCGGCTGGTCGAGTTGCTGGCCCAGGCCGGCCTGCTCAAGATCATCTGCGGCACCGACACCTTGGGCGTCGGCATCAACGTGCCGATCCGGACGGTGCTGCTCACCTCCCTGAGCAAGTACGACGGGGTCCGGCCGCGGCTGCTGACCGCGCGTGAGTTCCACCAGATCGGCGGCCGGGCCGGTCGGGCCGGGTACGACGCCGCCGGCACGGTCATCGTGCAGGCGCCCGATCACGTGGTGGCGAACCTGAAGGCGCTGGCCAAGGCCGGCGACGACCCGAAGAAGCGCCGCAAGGTGGTCCGCAAGAAGCCGCCCGAGGGCACCGTCGGCTACGGCGAGCCGACGTACGAGCGGCTGATCAGCGCCGATCCGGAGCCGCTGGAGTCCTCGTTCGCGGTCAGCCATTCGATGCTGCTGAACGTGATCAACCGCCCCGGCGACTGCTTTGCCGCGATGCGCCACCTGCTGACCCAGAACGACGAACCACCCGCCCGGCAGCGGACCCACATCCACCGGGCGCTGTCGATCTATCGCGGCCTGCTCAGCTCCGGGGTGGTCGAGCAGCTCGCGGAGCCCGACGCCTGGGGCCGGACCGCGCGGCTCACCGTCGACCTGCAGCCCGAGTTCGCCCTCAACCAGCCGCTCTCCCCGTTCGCGCTGGCCTGCCTTCGACCTGCTCGATCGCGAGGCCGACGACTACCCGCTGGATGTCCTGTCGGTGATCGAGTCGACGCTGGAGGATCCGCGGCCGGTGCTGAGCGCGCAGCGCTCCAAGGCCAGGGGCGAGGCCGTGGAGGCCATGAAGCGCGAAGGCCTGGAGTACGAGGAGCGGATGGAACTGCTCGAGGACGTCACCTATCCGCGCCCGCTGGCCGAGCTGCTCGGGGTCGCCTACCACGCCTACGCCGGCACTCACCCATGGGTTCTTGATCATGAACTCAAGCCCAAGTCGGTGGCCCGCGACCTCTACGAGCGGTCGATGACCTTCACCGAGTACGTCAGCTTCTACACCCTCGCCCGCGCCGAGGGCATCGTGCTGCGCTATCTGGCCGACGCGTACAAGGCCCTGCGGCAGACGGTGCCCGAGGAGGCCCGGACCGATGCGGTGGCCGACCTGATCGCCTGGCTGGGTGAGCTGGTCCGCCAGGTCGACTCGAGCCTGCTCGAGGAGTGGGAGCGGCTGCGCAACCCGGAGACCGCGGCCCCGGCCGAGGTCGCCGCCGCCCTGGACGACCGGACCCCGCCGGTGACCAGCAACCTGCGCGCCTTCCGGGTGCTGGTCCGCAACGCCATGTTCCGCCGGGTCGAACTGGCCGCCCGACGGCGCTGGGACGAGCTCGGCGAACTCGATCACGAGGCCGGCTGGTCGGCGTCGGCCTGGCAGGACGCCCTCGAGCCCTACTTCGACGAGCACCCGGCGATCCAGACCGGCGCGAACTCCCGCGGGCCGGCCCTGTTGATGATCGACGAGGCCCCGACCGCGGGCCGGCGATCATGGACCGTCCGCCAGATCATCGACGATCCGGCGGGTCACCGGGACTGGGCCATCACCGCCGACGTCGACCTCGACCGCAGCGACGCCGAGGGTGAGGCGGTCATCCGCATCGTCGAGGTGGGTCGCCTCGACGCCTGGTAGCCGGGCGCTCAGCCGAGACGGAGGTTCTCCACGACGACCTCGAGCTCGTCGGGCTTGACCAGCACCTCGCGCGGCTTGGAGCCCTCGGACGGACCGACCACCCCGCGGGTCTCCAGGATGTCCATCAGCCGGCCGGCCTTGGCGAACCCGACCCGCAGCTTGCGCTGCAGCATCGAGGTCGAGCCGAGCTGCAGGTTGACCACCAGCTCGGCGGCCTGCAGCACGAGCTCCAGGTCGTCGCCGATGTCCTCGGCCACCCGGGCGGCGGCCTCGGGTGCCGCCGTGACGTCCTCGCGGTAGCTCGGCTTGAGCTGCCCGATGACGTGCGCGACGACGGTGCGGACCTCGTGCTCGGTCACCCACGCGCCCTGGATCCGGATCGGCTTGCTGGAGCCCATCGGCAGGAACAGCGCGTCGCCCTGACCGACGAGCTTCTCCGCCCCCGGCTGATCCAGGATCACCCGCGAGTCGGTCATCGACGAGGCCGCGAACGCCAGCCGGCTCGGCACGTTGGCCTTGATCAGTCCGGTGACCACGTCGGTGCTCGGCCGCTGGGTCGCCAGCACCAGGTGGATGCCGGCGGCGCGGGCCAGCTGGGTGATCCGGACGATGCAGTCCTCCACGTCGCGCGGCGCCACCATCATCAGATCGGCCAGCTCGTCGACGATCACCAGCAGGTACGGGTAGGGCGCGAGCTCGCGCTCGCTGCCCGGCGAGCGGCTTCACCGAGCCGGCGCGTACCGCCTTGTTGAAGTCGTCGATGTGCCGGAAGCCGAACGCGGCCAGGTCGTCGTAGCGCATGTCCATCTCGCGGACGACCCACTGCAGCGCCTCGGCCGCCTTCTTCGGGCTGGTGATGATCGGCGTCACCAGGTGCGGCACACCCTCGTACGCGGTCAGTTCGACCCGCTTGGGGTCGACCATCAGCATCCGGACCTCGTCCGGGGTGGCCCGCATCAGCACCGAGGTGATCATGGAGTTCACGAAGCTCGACTTGCCCGAGCCGGTCGCGCCGGCCACCAGCAGGTGCGGCGTCTTGGCGAGGTTGGCCATCACGAAGCCACCCTCGACGTCCTTGCCCAGGCCGACCGTCATCGGATGATGATCATTACGCGCCTTGGCCGAGCGCAGCACGTCGCCCAGGGACACGACTTCCTTGTCCACGTTGGGAATCTCGATGCCGATCGCCGACTTGCCGGGGATCGGCGACAGGATCCGGACATCGGCGCTGGCCACCGCGTACGCGATGTTCCGGCTCAGCGCGGTGACCTTCTCCACCTTGACGGCCGGTCCGAGCTCGACCTCGTAGCGGGTCACCGTCGGCCCGCGGCTGTAGCCGGTCACCTTGGCGTCGATCTCGAACTGCCGCAGCACCTCGGTCAGCCGGTGCACGATCGCGTCGCTGGCCTCGGTCCGCGCCTTGTGCACACTGCCCTGCTTCAGGGCGGCGGCGTCGGGCAGCAGGTACTGGACGTCGCCGGACAGTTGCAACTGCTCCACCCGCTGCGGGATCGGGGTGTGCGGCGGCGCCTCGAGTTCCTCGCCGTCGCCGTGCACCTTCACTCCCGGCGGCAGGCCTGCCTTCGACTTGCGGCCATCCGACGGATGCGGATCAAGATCATCGGCGGTCGGCTTCTCCATGATCGGCTCGGTCACCGCAGCCGCTGACCCGACCGGGAGCGACTTCCGGCTCCGCCGCCGGGGCTTCTCCGCGATCACCGGGGTGTCGTAGGCCTGATCGACACCGAACTCGAGCTCGGGGACGCACCTCGCCCTCGATGATCACCGGACGGCGGATCACCAGCTCGCGCGCGGCCCGGATCCGTTCCGGGATCTGGTGCAGCGGAATCCCCACCACGACGAGGATCCCGAAGATCAGGAGCAAGATCAACAACGGTACGGCGACATAGACCGACAGCAGGTCGGCGAGGATGCTCGAGGAGATGTAGCCGAAGATGCCGCCCGCCTCGCGCAGCCGGTCCGTGTCGTTGGTCCGCGGCAGGCCGTGGGAGATGTTGATCAAGCCCAGCAGGCCGAGCAGGATGGCGCCCCAGCCGACCACCTGGCGGCCACCCGGACCGTTGCGATCGGGATGCCGCAGGGTCCGCCAGGCCATCAGGCCGAGCAACACCGGAGCGACATAGCTGAGCGTGCCGATGAGACTGGACACGCCGACCCGGATGTAGTGCCCGAGATCGCCGGGCAACCCCCACCAGAACTCCGCGCCGACCACGATCGCGCAACCCAGCAGGAAGAGGCCGAGGCCGTCGCGGCGCAACGCCGGATCGATATCCCGCGCACCGGTGCCGATCCGTCGGGCGGCACCCCCGACGCCGTGCGCCAGACCGACCCAGAACGCCCGGAAGCCACGACCGATCTGGGCCAGGATCGACCGCTGCGGCTTGCGCGCCGGCTTCCGCCCGCTGCCTTTCCGCGGACGCGGTTTGGACGAGCCCGAGCGCGTCTGAACGGCGCGGGAGGATGAGGTCTTGTTGCTTCCGGCTGACCGCGGTTTCGTGCGCTGGCCCGAGGAGCCAGAGCTGTTACGAGGCCGCGGCGGGGAAGACGCGCGGGTCGCCATGGGTGTGAGGCTACGCGATCGAGCGCGGCCGCCGGGCCGGTCACACGCCGGGTGCCGCCCGC
>CAVXYL010000018.1:0-38301 GCA_963765975.1 uncultured Actinomycetota bacterium
CGAGATGGGGCTCGAGCCGCGAGAGGTAGGTCTCCCAGCCGGCTGCGGTCTGCGCTGCGAGCGAGCGGTCGTCGAAGACATGGGTGAAGATCAACCGACAGCCGTCCCCCTGAGCGGCCAGTTCGAAGCCGTACCGGTCGCCACCGAAGGTCCAGGACAGCCGATGCGGTGCATCGACCTCAGTCACCTCGCCGGTGCCGCCGTAGGCCTCGAAGGTCTCACCCGTCGCCGGTGTCCAGTCGGCGGCTGCGGGAAACCAGCGCTCAAGCTCTGCCGGGTCGCTGATCGCCCGCCACACGCGCTCGACCGAGTGGGCGAGCGTCCGCTCGAAGCGCAGCGCCGGGCGACCGTCGATCGTCTCCAGGGTTCCGTCGGTCATGGGTTCTCCTCCAGGTGTCGTTCGAGGGCGTCGAGGCGCTTCGACCAGAACGCGCGGTAGGGCTCCAGCCACTGGTCGACCTCGGCGAGGGGTTCCGGGCGCAGCGCGTACAGACGCTGCTTGCCCTGCGCGCGCACCACGACGAGCCCGACCTCGCGCAACACCTTGAGGTGCTTCGACACGCCGGGCTGGCTGAGCTGAAGGCTCTTCACCAGTTCTCCGGCGGGCCGCTCGCCACCACGCAGCAGGTCGAGAATCTGTCTGCGGTGAGGCTCGGCCAGGGCGGCGTAGGCGCTCATGCCGTCATATTACCAAATGGTGATATGAGTGGCTAGCGGCTGGATCAGATCCTCATCCACAGTTCGCAGCCCTCCGACTTGAAACCTCCATCCGACCGCTGGATCGTCACCTGCGCTCCGTTCGGCGCGCTCGGAGACGAAGCCGCTGTCGATGATGTCGCCGCGGCTGGTCGACCGCTCCCAGTAGCAGTCCGAAGCCGGGCCGAACGTGCGATAGGTGCCCGGCTTGACGTCTTTCGGGACGGCATAGTTTCCGTCCTTGAACGCGTGCTCGGCATCGGCCAGGTCACGCTTCGTAGCGCGGGCACAGGAAGCGGATCGGCTTCTGGTAGACGGCCAGCCGATCCACGATGATCGTCAGGCGTTCCGCGCGCGTCCCTCTCAGGTCGTTGCAGGCCTGCTGAGCATCTGACACGACCCGGTCGGCTCGCTTCGAACCGGCGTCGACCCCCTTGGCTTTGAGGTATCGCCGTTCGGCCTTCGTGAACACCGACGGCAGCCCGATCTGCAAGCCGGTCAGCTCGGACGGCGAACCGCTCGGGTCCAGCCGGTCGTCGAAGCTGGTGGCGACCGTACCCGGTGACGTAGATCTCGAGGGTGTCCGCCAATGGCACCTTGGCCGAGAACGGGAATGCGCATCGCTCGTCGCGAACTCGCCCCTTCCCCAACGTCGTGCTCGTGTCGACGGTGGTGGCCACTCGGATGGAGTCGCCGGCCTTCACCTGGGGGGACCGTGCAGCGCTCTCCCTCGCCGTCCTCGAAATCGTCCGTCCCGTACGGGCTCACCCAGCGGGTCGTGACGAAACCCGAGACCTTCACCGGCCGAGGCACGGCTGGTGTCGCGGTGGTTGACGCGGCCGGAGTCGATGCCGAGGAAACGGGCTGCGGAAGCGGAGATTCGCTGCATCCGGCCGCGAGCAGCGCGAGGGCGACCATCCCGGCCGCGAACCGCCTGATGGTTCGGTCGGATGCCGCCGGAGCGGGGACGTTTCGGGCGACCTTGTCGCCGCGCCTCATGACCTCGATGATCTCATCTGCCGACCCGCCGCGCCCGCTTCGCGCGCATTCTCCACCGGCCGAACCATGTCGAACGCGCCGCTACCGACGACGATTCGCTAATGTCGACCCAATGCGCACCCAGCTGACCGACTGGTACGACCGGCGCCGCGGTGGCCGAGCCGTGGTGATCAGCTGGCTGGTGACCCGGCTGCTGATCTTCGTCGTCCTGGCCACGCGCGGAGCGCTTCGTGGTCGGTGACGTCTTCTACTACCACCGCAAGATCGCCGCACTGTTCAGCGTCGGGCTGGAGCACACGCTGAACGAGTATCCGACGCCGGTGGTCTGGATCCTCTGGCTGCCCTACGGCGCGACTCTCGGCTCCCGGACCGGCTACCTGATCGCCTTCATCGTCTTGATGCTGGCGCTCGACGCGGCGTTCACCCGCGCTCTGTACGTGACCGGGGGCCGGCGTCACGATCACGCGATCGACTTCTGGCTGATCTTCGTCTTCCTGATCGGGCCGCTTTCCTATCTCCGGTTCGACATCCTGCCCGCCGTGCTGGCCGGCGGAGCGCTGCTGGCCGCCCGGCGCCGCCCGTGGATCACCGGCGCGCTGACCGGACTGGGCGCGGCGATCAAGCTGTGGCCGGCTCTGCTGATCCCGTCATTCCTTTCCTACAAGCCGGATCGACGCAGCGCCGGACTGGCGTTCGTCGCGGTCGGGTTCGGCCTCGCGCTGGTGAGCCTGATCTTCGGCGGCTGGTCGCGGCTGATCTCGCCGCTGACCTGGCAGTCCGACCGCGGCCTGCAGATCGAGTCCATCTGGGCGACGCCGCTGATGATCGTCCGCGCGTTCCGGCCGCGCGACTGGGTCGTCGACATGTCCAAGTACCAGGCGTACGAGATCTTCGGGCCGGGTGCCGAGACCTGGGTGACGATCAGCACGGTGGCGACGCTGCTGGGTCTGGCGATGATCGTCGCGTTGTACGTCCGCGCCTTCCGGGCCGGCGGATCGACCCCGATCGCCATCGGCTTCGTGATCATCTCGACGGTGGCCATCATGACGATCACCAACAAGACCCTGAGTCCGCAGTACCTGCTCTGGCTCGGCGGCCCGATGGCGGCGATGCTGCTGCAGCGTCCGGACGGATCGGACGCCGAACGTCGGGCGGTGACCAGGATGTCCGGGCAGCTGCTGGTGCTGGGGCTGCTCACCCACCTGGTCTATCCGCTGCTCTACGACGGCTTCCTCGGCCGCCAGGGCCACGCGATGATCATCGTGTCCACGCTGGTCACCGCGCTCCGCAACCTCGCCCTGGTGATCTTCACCGTCGAGTGCTGCCGCTACGCGTGGCGCATTCTCGGTGCGCCGCGAGCCGCGACCTGATCGGTCACTTCATCGTGCCCTGGGACACCGATCCCTGCAGCTGGCGCTGGAAGATGACGTAGATGATCAGCACCGGGGTCACGGTGATCACCACGGCGGCGAACAGCGCGCCGAAGTCCACCGCGTAGCCGGCCTGGGAGGCGAAAGCCGCCATGCCCTGGGACAGCACGTAGTTGTCGACGTTGGTGTTCAGCGCCACCGGGATGAGGAACTGGTTCCACAGCCCGAGGAAGTTGAAGATCGCCACCGAGGCCATGCCGTTCTTGGCCATCGGCAGCATGACCCGGAAGAAGGTCGACCACTCCCCCGCCCCGTCCAGCGCGGCCGCTTCGGCGATCTCGTCGGGCAGGGCCTTGAAGAACGCGAACAGGAAGAAGACCGTGAACGGCAGGGCGAACGCCACGTAGGTGATGATCAGGCCCGGCAGCGTGTTGAGCAGCCCGAAGTTCTTCAGGGTGAAGAACAACGGGACGATGGCCAAGAAGATGGGGAAGGTCAGCCCGGCCAGCATCAGGTAGTAGATCGCCCGGTTACCGAAGAAGCGGAACCGCGCCAGCACATAGGCGCACATCGCACCGAGCACCATCACGATGATCAACGCCGAGCTGACCACGATCACCGTGTTGAGGAAGTAGCTGCCGATGCCGGCGGTCGTCCAGGCGTTGACGTAGTTCGTGAAGTTCCACTGCTGCGGCAGATCGAACGGTGAGGCGAAGATCTCCCGGGTCGTCTTGAACGAGGTGATCAGCGTCCACAGCAGCGGCAGGATGACGATCGCCGACCAGATGATCAAGATGGTGTGCGATGCGCCGCCGAAGACGCGCTCGCCCGTGGTGGCCTCGCTCTTGCGCGGCTCGACCGGTGCGGACGGGGTACCGGTGTCGGTGACCGTGGTCGAGCTCATCGGGCGTCCTCCTTGCCGCCCAGCAGGCGGTTGACGATGAAGACGATCGCGGCGAAGGCCAGAGTCACGGCGGCCATCACCACACCCATCGCGCAGGCCACACCGAACTGGCCCTTGGTGAACGCGGTGGTGAAGAGTTGCTGCGCCATGACGAGGGTCGAGTTGTCGGGACCGCCGCCCGGGTTCAGCGCCGCCATGTAGACGAAGGCGTCCAGGGCCAGGATGCCCAGATAGATCCAGGCGGTCTGCACGTTGTCCCGGATCAGCGGCAACGTGATCCCGATTGCGGTCCGGAAACGACCGGCGCCGTCGATCCGGGCCGACTCGAACAACTCGGCCGGGATGCCCTTGATCGCGGCCACGAACAAGACCATGTAGAACCCGACGAAGCTCCACACGATCACGAACATGGTCGCGATCATGGCGGTGTTCTCGTTGCCGAGCCAGGGAAAGGACTGGGCCGCCTCGATGCCGATCGCGGTCAGGATGCCGTTCAACAGGCCGTTGCTCGGGTCGTAGACCTGACCCCACATGATGCCGATCACGATGGCCGGGATCACGTACGGGAAGAAGGAGACGGTGCGGTAGAAACCGGATCCCTTCAGCCCGCGCACCTGGCCCTTGTTGGTACCGCCCACGGTCACCAAGGTGGCCAGGGCGAAGCTGAGCGTCAGCGTCGCGACCGGGAGCACCAACGCCAGGACGATGTTGTTCCGCAGCGCCTTCAGGAAGATGTCGTCGGTGAAGATCTTCCCGAAGTTCGCCAGCCCGACGAAGTTCTGAGTGGGGGTGAAGCCCGACCAGTCCGTCAGCGCGTAGTAGCAGGCCTGGACGAACGGCGAGACGACGAAGATCAAATAGATGGCCAGCGGGACACCGAGGAAGACCAGCAGGAAGCTGACGTTGTCGAACGACCAGTTCCGCCGCCGCGAACGCCCCCGGGCAGGGACGGTGTCGCCCCTGCCCGGCTGCACCTGGATAGGGGCAGTGGTCACGTGATCTCGATCTTCTTGACCGAGCTGTCCTTCGCCACCTTGTCGGTGATCGACTGCAGACTCTTGGTCAGCGCGGCGACGTCGGACTTGCCGTCCAGGAAGGTGTTCCACGGCACCAGCTGATCGGGGTTCATGCCGTAGTAGTCGACGAAGATCCAGGAGAAGATGTTCGATCCGGCGGCCTCCAGCAGCTTGCCCTGGGACACCAGGGCGGTCGAGCCGAATCCGTCGGGGGGGATGGTGCCCTTGACGATGGTCGGAGCCAGCAGGGTCTTGGCGAAGTTGGTCGCGGCCTCCTTCGACAGCATGACCCGGAGCAACTCCTTGCCGCCGGCCACGTTCTTGCCCTTCGACGGGACGACGAACGGCTCGCCGGCCGTGCTGTGCAGGGCCTCGTACGGCATCGCGCTGTCAGCGGTGACGGTCGGCTCAGCGGCGCCGGTCATCTTGAAGCCGTCCTTGGTCTGATCCTTCATCTCGTTCTCGATCCACGACCCGGACGGGTAGAGGATCGCGTCTTCGTCGTTGCTCCACTGGGCCTGGGCGGCGGTGAACTTGGTGCCCGACCCGCCCGGCTTGAAGTAGCCGGCGTCGATGATCTTCTTCATGCCGGTGAACACGCTCTGCACCGCCGGCAACGACCAGCAGTCCGGCTTGAGGTTCTCCAGCGCCAGCCGGACCTCGTCGCCGCCCTCCTTGATCGCCGACGCGATGGCCAGCGTCTGGTAGTAGGTGGCCGCCTCCTTGCCCCAGAGGAACAGGTACTTGTCCTTTTCCTTGGCCTTCGCGCCCAGTTCGAGGGCCTCGTCCCAGGTCTTCGGTGGGGTCCAGCCGTTCTCCTCGAACAGCGACGCCGAATACCACAGCGCGTAGATGGTGAGGCTGTAGTTCAGAGCGACGAACTTGCCGTCGAACGTGCCGGGCTTGGTCACGCCGTCGTACAGGGTGTCCTTGATCACCGTGCCCTCGAGGTTCTTGGCCTCGATCACCGAGTTCAGGTCCTCGAGCTGGTCGATGATGGTGCTGATCCCGATCGCGTTCGCGCCGGAGTTGTCGATCACGTCCGGCGGGTTGCCGGCGACGAAGCGCGGCTGCAGTTCCTGGGCGATGTTGGTGGACGGGGCCACGTTCGCCTTGACCGTCGGCAGGTTCTTGGTCAGAGCCGCCGCCGCGAAATCGACGTACTCGATGCCGTAGCCGCCCTTGAAGATCACCGCGTCGATGACCGAGTTGTCGGGGACACCGAAGGGGTTCTTGTCCGACACGGTGCCCGCCGGGCCCGAGCTGGCGCTGGTGGGTTCGCCGCCGCCGGCCGCGCACGAGGCGAGTGCCCCGCCCATCGGGGCCAAAGCGGCCGTGGCCAACGCGACGCGCAGAAACTGGCGACGTTGCATCGGTCGTGGTTCTGGGTTCATTGCTACTCCCTTTCATCGAAGATGCGAGTGCCACGGTCTGCGTGCTCGACGCGTCGACGGATCGTTTCACTTCGCCTGCTGAATGCAGCGGCTGGATCGCCGTGCTGGTGGTGCGGTGTCCGGAGGGTCCCGGCGGCGTACGGCCTGGCGCTCGACAGCGCTGGTTACGGTTGACCCCTGAGGATCACCCACACGGCCACGACAGGAGCAGCCCGCTGAGGAACGACACTCTCCCCGTGGCACGGACCAACCCCTTTCGACACACCGACGTGTTGCTGAATACTCAAACACAGATAGTCCGATGTTGCACGATCTGCCGCAGATATTGCACGAATTTGCAACTTTGGCGTCACACAAGGCAACCGGACCAGCGCAGGTCGACCTCGTGACCGAGCTGCTGATCGGCGCCGACGTCGGTGGCAGCTCGGCCCGGGTCGCCGTGGCGACGCTGGAGCGCGGCATCCTCGCCTCGGCTCGGGGCGGGGTGGGCAACCCGAACGTGGTCGGGCTGGCGGGTTCGGCGGCGGTGATCCGCGAGACCATGACCGCGGCGCTGGAGGGGTGTGTCGGGGTCCGTGGTTGCCGTGGTGATCGGGCTGGCCGGTGGCGCGCGGGCGCTGAACGACGAGGACTACGCCCGCGCTGTGCTCGCCGACGGCGTCGCCGTGCCGGCGCGGATCGTCTCCGATGTGAACGTCGCCTTCTCCTCCGCGACGCCCGCTGAAGAGGGCTACGCGATGATCGCGGGCACCGGCGCCGTCGCCGGCCGGGTGACGGGCTCCGAGGTCGGCGACCGGCGCGACGGGTGGGGCTGGCTGGTCGGCGACCGGGGATCGGGTTTCTGGCTGGGCCGCGCCGCCGTGCAGTCGACGCTGCAACGACTCGACGACGGCGGCCCGCTCAGCGGGCTGCACGAGGCGGTGCTGACGGCGGTCGGGGCGGATCTGGACCAGGGCCGGGACGTCGCCTCCCGGGAACTGGTCCGGGCCTGCTACGCCGAGCCGCCGATCAGGCTCGCCCGGCTGGCCCCGCTGGTCAGCGAACACGCCCCGACCGACCCGGTGGCGGCCGCGCTGGCCGACCGCGCGGCCGAGTTGCTCACGGCGACCCTGCTCAGCCTGCGGCCGGAGCCCGGCCTGCCGGTGGTGCTCGGCGGCAGCGTGCTCAGCACTCCGGGACCGATCAGCGATCGGGTGCGGAGCGAGGATCGGCCACCTGCCCAATCCGGTGCTGACCGCCTTCTCAGGTCTGGTCGGGGCCACCTGGCTGGCGGCGCGGAGCCGGGGAGCGGCCGATCCGGCGATCCACCGGCGACTGCTGGAGACGGCGACACCGAATATGACGGGGCCACCGAGCATGACGGGGCCCGACATCGGCTCGTTGATCACGCCACATTGCTCTTGCAGGTGACCAGTCGTTCTCTGGTCGGCGATCGTGGGTAGCCTAAGGAGTGGCCTGCCTGGGCGTAGGTCGAAGGCGGGTCGACACCCGCGACGTGTACGCGAGGAAGAAGGCGACAGTGGCCACCGTGCCCGACCAAGCATCCACCGGCTCCAGTGAAGACACCGACTTCGGAGCGAACGACTGGCTGCTGGAGGAGATGTACGAGCAATACACCGCTGACCCCAGCTCGGTCGACGAGAGCTGGGTGGCGTACTTCAAGACGCACGGCGCGCCGGGCGCCGGCGACAGCGGTGGCGCCGGGACCGGAGGGCAGGCCAAACCGGGTGGCGGGGCGGGAAACGGTCAGGGCAATGGCAAGGCGGCCCCGGCACAGCCGGCGGAGGCCAAGAAGCCGGCTCCGGCACAGGCCCAGGTGTCCAAGCCGGCGGCCTCCTCGGGACCGGCACCGGCACCCACTCAGGCACCCGCGAAGCCGGCTGCGCCGAGTGCTCCGGCCGCCGCGCGCCGTACGCCGACGGTGGAAAGGCCGACCCAGCCCACCGAGAGCCGGCCGGCGACGCCAGGCGCCGGCGGCGGCGTACCGGCCGATCCGCCGAACCCCGCGGTCCGGCCCAACGTGAACGTCGAGGAACCGGAGCGGATCGTCCTGCGCGGCGCCCCGGCGCGAACCGCCAAGAACATGGACATCTCGCTCACGGTGCCGACCGCGACCAGCGTCCGGTCGCTTCCGGTCAAGTTGCTGATCGACCAGCGCGTGGTGATCAACAACCATCTCCGGCGGGCCCGCGGCGGCAAGGTCTCGTACACGCATCTGATCGGCTTCGCCATGGTGCAGGCGTTGAAGAGCGTGCCGGCCATGAACAACGGCTACGAGGAGGTCAAGGGCAAGCCGGCCGTGCTGGTCCCGAAGCACGTGAACCTCGGCCTGGCCATCGACCTGCCCAAGGAGGACGGGACCCGGCAGCTTCTGGTGCCGAGCATCAAGAACTGCGAGACGCTGGACTTCGCGCAGTTCTGGGCCGCGTACGAGCAGATGGTGAAGAAGGCGCGAGCCGGCAAGCTGGGGGTCGAGGACTTCGCCGGCACCACCATCACCCTGACCAACCCCGGCACGATCGGCACCAACCACTCGGTGCCGCGGCTGATGCAGGGCCAGGGATGCATCATCGGCGTCGGTTCGATGGAGTATCCGCCGGAGTTCCAGGGCTCGGATCCGGACAAGCTCTCCGACATGAGCGTCGCCAAGGTGATGACGTTGACGTCCACCTACGACCACCGCGTCATCCAGGGCGCCATGTCCGGTCAGTACCTGCAGCGGTTGCACCACCTGCTGCTCGGTGAGGACGGGTTCTACGACGACGTCTTCGGCAGCCTGCGGATCCCGTACGAGCCGATCCGCTGGGCGCAGGATGTCAGCACCGGTCACGAGGACCAGATTCCCAAGCAGGCCAGGATCATGGAGATGATCAACGCCTACCGGGTGCGCGGTCACCTGATGGCCGACACCGACCCGCTGGAGTATCGCCAGCGGCGCCACCACGATCTCGATGTGCAGACCCACGGGCTGACGCTGTGGGACCTCGATCGGGAGTTCGCCACCGGCTCGTTCGCCGGCGGCCAGGGCCTGATGAAGATGCGCAAGATCCTGGGCATCCTGCGCGACTCCTACTGCCGCACCATCGGCATCGAGTACATGCACATCCAGGAGCCCTCGCAGCGCAAGTGGATCCAGGATCGCGTCGAGCGCCCGCACGAGTCGCTGCCGCGCGAGGAGCACCTCAGGATCTTGGACAAGCTGAACGAGGCCGAGATCTTCGAGACGTTCCTGCAGACCAAGTTCGTCGGGCAGAAGCGCTTCAGCCTGGAGGGCGGGGAGTCCGCCATCGCCCTGCTGGACGAGGTCTGCGAGCAGGCCGCGGACTTCGGCCTGGAAGAGGTCTGTATCGGCATGCCGCACCGCGGTCGGCTGAACGTGCTCGCCAACGTGGTCGGCAAGTCCTACGCGCAGATCTTCCGCGAGTTCGAGGGCAACATCGATCCGCGGACCGTGCAGGGATCCGGCGACGTGAAGTACCACCTGGGCTCCGAAGGCCAGTTCACGGGCGCTCAGCGGCACCACCATCAAGACCTCGGTGGCGGCCAATCCCAGCCACCTCGAGGCGGTGAACCCGGTGCTCGAGGGCATCGCCCGAGCCAAGCAGGACATCTTGGACCGGGGCAGCGAGTTCCCGGTGCTGCCGGTGCTGATGCACGGCGACGCGGCCTTCGCCGGCCAGGGCGTGGTCGCGGAGACGCTCAACCTGAGTCAGCTGCGCGGCTACCGGACCGGCGGCACGATCCACATCATCGTGAACAACCAGGTCGGCTTCACCACCTCACCGACCGAGTCCCGTTCGTCGATGTACTGCACCGATGTCGCGCGGATGGTCCAGGCGCCGGTGTTCCACGTGAACGGCGACGACCCCGAGGCCTGCATCCGGGTGGCGCGGCTGGCGTTCGCCTTCCGCCAGGAGTTCAACAAGGACGTGGTCGTCGACATCATCTGCTACCGCCGGCGCGGTCACAACGAGGGCGACGACCCGAGCTTCACCCAGCCGCGGATGTACGACCTGATCGAGAAGAAGCGCTCCACCCGCAAGCTCTACACCGAGGCCCTGATCGGCCGCGGCGACATCACGGTGGAGGACGCCGAAGCGGTGATGACGCGATTCCAGCAGAGACTGGAGAGCGTGTTCAAGGAGGTCCGCAATCCCGAGCTGCCGGCGAAGGATCTCGACTACAACCGGGTGCCGGTGTATCCCTCGAAGGAGGGCGCCAAGCACGGCACGGCGATCACCATCGAGACGCTGAAGAAGATCGCCGACGCCCACACCGCGTTCCCGGACGGGTTCACGGTGCACCCCAAGGTGATGCCGCAGCTGCAACGGCGGGCCGCCGCGATCACCCAGGGCCCGATCGACTGGGCCACCGGCGAGATCCTGGCCTTCGGTTCGCTGTTGCTGGACGGCCGGACGGTTCGGCTCACCGGCCAGGACAGCCGGCGCGGCACCTTCGTGCAGCGTTTCGCCAGCATCGTCGACCGGAAGACCGGCGAGTCGTGGGTGCCGCTGAAGCACCTCGACGACGAGCAGGGCAAGTTCCACATCTTCGACTCGCTGCTCAGCGAGTACGCGGCCATGGGCTTCGAGTACGGCTACTCGGTGGCCCACCCCGAGGCCCTGGTGCTGTGGGAGGCCCAGTTCGGCGACTTCGCCAACGGTGCCCAGACGATCATCGACGAGTTCATCACCTCCGGTGAGGCCAAGTGGACCCAGAAGTCCGGGGTCGTGCTGCTGCTGCCGCACGGCTACGAAGGTCAGGGACCCGACCACTCCTCCGCCCGGCTCGAGCGGTTCCTCACCCTGTCCGCCGAGGACGCCTTCTCGGTCGCCCAGCCGTCCACGCCGGCCAGCCACTTCCACATGCTGCGCGCTCAGGCGCTCGGCGAGGTGCATCGCCCGCTGATCGTGATGACGCCGAAGTCGATGCTGCGCAACAAGCTGGCGGTGTCGTACCCCTCGGACTTCACCCAGGGAGGCTGGAAGCCGGTGCTCGCCGATCCGACCATCGAGGATCCGAGCGAGGTGACTTCGGTCGTGCTCTGCTCCGGGAAGGTGCGCTGGGATCTGGTCACCGCTCGCGGCCCGGCCGGGAAGGCCGGCAAGACGGCCATCGTCGCGGTCGAGCGGCTGTACCCGCTGCCGGCCAGGGAGATCGCCGCCGAGCTCAGCCGCTTCGACAACGTCGAGGAAGTCCGCTGGGTGCAGGACGAGCCGACGAACCAGGGTGCCTGGCCGTTCATGGCGCTCAACCTGCCGGAAGCGCTGGCCGCGGAGGTTCCGGGTCGCACCTGGCAGCTCACGCCGGTGACCCGGCCGGCGTCCTCGGCCCCCTCGGTCGGCTCCGGCAAGGTGCACGAGGCGCAGCAGAAGGCGCTGATGGCCGCGGCTTTCGCCTGAGGTGTACTTCACCGATCGCGGCATCGAGGAACTCGAGTCGCGTCGGGGTGACGACGAGGTCACCCTGGCGTGGCTCGCTGACCAGTTCCGGACCTTCGTCGACCTGAACCCGGAGTTCGAGATCCCGGTCGAGCGGCTGGCCACCTGGCTCGCCCGGCTGGACGACGAGGACGAATAGCTGAAATCGCGCCCTGAGCCTGTCGAAGCGCCGGATCAGGGCAGTCGCGCCCTGAGCTTGTCGAAGGCCATGCCTGAGCCCTCGAGGCGTCATGGCCTTCGACAAGCTCAGGACACGATCGACGGCTCAGGACGCGGTTTCGGGGCGCACCATCCGGATGATCGGGATGTCGAACAACGTCGTCTCCTGCTGCTCAGCGCCATCGAGCCACGAAGCCGTTGCGGAGATAGAAGGCGATGGCGCGCGGGTTGTCGCGGGCCACCCACAGGAAACAGCCGCGATCACCGACGGCCTGGTCGAGCAGCTTCTGGCCGAGACCGGTTCCGTAGTACGCCTGCCGGACGTTGATCGCGTACAGCTGGAACCCGGCATCGACGCCGGCCTCCTGCGCCGGCCCGGCGATGGCGAACCCGACGACCTGATCGACGTCCACGGCCACCAGCGGCGGCGCTGCCGAGTGTCGATCAAGGTCCGCCAGAGCTCCACCTGTGCGGAGCTGTCGGCGACGATCCCCGCCAGCCGCTCGCGCTCGACCAGCTCTGAATACGCCTCGCGCCAGCACTCCACGTGACAGCGCGCGCCGGACTCGATATCGGCTTCGACGGCCCGACGGATGTCGACCATGATCAGGGCTCGAAGATGATCTTGCCGAAGACCTCGCCGTTGATCATGGCGGCGAAGCCCTCGGCGGCGTCGGCGAGCGGCAGCACACGATCGATCACCGGCCGCACGTCGGTGTTGATCAACAACTGCAGCAGCGAGACCAGCTCGTCGCGGGTGCCCATGGTGGAGCCGATCACCCGGAGCGGCTTGAAGAAGATCTTGGTCAACTCGGCCTTGGCCGGATTGTCGCCCGAGGTCGTGCCGCAGATCACCAGCGTGCCGCCGGGCTTGAGCGCGTTGATCGAATGCGACCAGGTGGCCGCGCCGACCGTCTCCATCACCGCATCCACGCGCTCGGGAAGCCGTTCGCCGGAGCCGAAGGCCCGGTGCGCACCATGATCAACTGCACGAGCGCCGCGGGCCTCGTCGCGCGACGTGACCCAGATCCGCAGCCCGGCCGTGCGGGCCAGCGCGATCAGCGCCGTGGCCACTCCCCCGCCGGCGCCCTGGATCAGCACCGTGTCGCCGGGCCGGAGGCCGGACTGGGTGAAGAGCATCCGGTACGCCGTCAGCCAGGCCGTCGGCAAGCAGGCCGCCTCCGCGAAGCTGAGCTCGGCCGGCTTGTCCACCAGATTGGCCGGCGGGACCCGGAGCCGGGTCGCGAAGGTGCCCGGGAACCGCTCGGAGAGCAGCGACCGGCGCGGATCGTAGGTGCTGTCGGCGCCGACGTAGCCCGGATCGTTGATCACCGCGTGCACCACGACCTCGCGGCCGTCACCGGTGACCCCGGCCGCATCGCAGCCCAAGATCATCGGCAGCCGGTCGGCCGGCAGGCCGACGCCGCGCAGCGACCAGACATCGTGATGATTGAGGGCGGCGGCCCGGACCTCGATCTCGACCCAGCCGTCCGGCGGACTCGGCGGCTCGATCTCCCCCACCACCAGGGCGTTCAGCGGATCCGTCGGAGTCCGCGCGGCCGGCGTACGCAGCGAGCATGAGCGTCAGACTACGCATCGATAGAGTGCAGCCCGTGACCAGTGCGGATCAGGATCTGTTGGACGCCTTCGATCAACGCACCGGTCATCCACCGGCCGGCGTGTGGGCGGCTCCCGGCCGGGTGAATCTGATCGGCGAACACACCGACTACAACGACGGATTCGTGATGCCCTTCGCGCTGGCCCAGCGGGTGCGGATCGCCGCGGCCCCGCGCGACGACGGCCGCTGGCAGGTCAGCTTCGCTCAACCAGGGCTCGACGGAGAGCTTCGGTCCGGACGACCTCCGGCCCGGAATGCGCGGCTGGCAGGCCTACGCGGCCGGCGTCGTCTGGGCGCTGGAGCAAGCCGGTCACACGGTCGGCGGCGCCGATCTGGTGCTGGCATCGGACGTGCCGGTCGGTGCGGGACTGTCCTCCTCCGCCGCGCTCGAATGCGCCGTCCTCACCGCCCTCGCCGACCTGAACTCGCTGGACATCGGGCTGCTCGACCGCGCCCGGCTGGCGCAGCGCTGCGAGAACGAGTTCGTCGGCGCGCCGACCGGCCTGATGGACCAGGCGGCGTCGATCCTGTGCACCGCCGACCACGCGCTGTTCTTCGACTGCCGCAGCTACGACGCCGATCAGGTGGCTCTCGACCTGTCCGGGGCCGGTCTCGAACTGCTGGTGCTCGACACCAAGACCCCCCACGCGCTCGTGGACAGCGAGTACGCCGCTCGCCGCCGCAGCTGCGAGGAGGCGTGCCGGATCCTCGGTCTCGCCGCACTGCGTGACGTCGACGATCTCGATGCCGCGCTGCGCCGGCTCGCCGATCCGGTGATGCGAGCGGCGGGTCAGGCACGTGGTCACCGAGAACGATCGCGTCCGGCAGGCGGCCGAGGTCTTGCGGTCCGGCCAGATCCGGGCGCTCGCTCCGCTGCTGGATGCCTCGCACGCATCGATGCGGGACGACTTCGAGATCACCGTGCCGCAGGTGGATCTCGCCGTCGAGGTCGCTCGGGCCAGCGGAGCCCTCGGAGCCCGGATGACCGGCGGCGGCTTCGGCGGCTGCATCATCGCCCTCGTCGGCACCGGCGAGGCGTCTGAGGTCGCGCAGCAGATCGGGTCGGCGTTCGCCGGGGCCGGCTACGGTGCACCGGAGCACTTCGTCGCCCGGCCCTCGTCCGGTGCCGGACGGATCGGCTAGCCACCACCCCCCACTTGTCCGGTCGGCCCCCACCTCTAGATGGGGGACGACCGGACAAGTGGGGGGTGAGGGCGCCGATCAGCCGCGTCCTGATCCCTATTCAGGCGACGGTCGCGGTTCGAAGACCGCGGTGGAGCGCGGGTGCAGCAGCCCGACCAGAGTCGCGATCGCGGTGGCTCCGAGGGTGTAGGTGACCCAGCTCGTCTCGGCCGCCGCGGAAACTCCACGCCACGGGCAGAATGATGAGCTGCATCGCGACCGCCGGGCCCCGGCTCCACCGGCGGCCGCGGAGCACGCCGCGGGCGACGACCAGCAGCAACAGCCCGAACCCGCCCATCAACACGGCGACGCCCACCCCGACACCGGGGCGGGACATCTGGACCTGACCGATCTCCAGAACCGCGAAGGCCAACGCGGCCAGCGCCTCGATCACGATCAGTACGGCGGCGAGGAGCAGCGTCGCCGGACGCTGGGCGGGTGCGGAATTCATCGACTGATTCCTCGGCTCCGCCGTCGATCGTGGCTGTCGCCGAACCTTAACAGGCTCGAAATGTGAGCCAACCAACGCCCGAAGCCCTTGTATTGCCTCTCAATACTTGAAAGTCTTGGGGCCGAGCGAGCGACTCAGTGTAGAGGACACTCTCGCTGCCCCGAATTTGGGGTCCTACGCCAGGGACCCGAGCATCAGAAGGAGCGTGTTACGCCCATGGATTGGCGCCACAAGGCCGCCTGTCTGGACGAAGATCCGGAGCTGTTCTTCCCGATTGGGAACACCGGCCCGGCCATTCTCCAGATTGAAGAGGCCAAGCAAGTCTGCCGGCGATGCGACGTCCGAGACGCCTGCCTGCAGTGGGCGCTGGAAGCAGGTCAGGACCATGGTGTCTGGGGCGGGCTGAGCGAGGACGAGCGGCGAGCCCTGAAGCGCCGGGCCGCGCGGGCGAGGATCCGCACCGCCTAGCGACCGACCACCAGCCGCATCAGCGCCGGGAGGCAACTCCCGGCGCTTCGCGTTGCCCGGCCGTCCTCGTGTCCTGAGCTTGTCGAGGCCGAACTGGCCCTCAGCGAGCTCAGGGCGGCCTTCGACAGGCTCGGGCGCGATGGTTCGAATCGCGGTCAGCCGATCGTCGCGGTCGGCACTTTGCTGACCTGGTCCCAGACGAACGTGACTGACGCGCCACCGGCTGGGACGTCCAACTTGATGTTGTCGCCCCCGCCCCCGGCGCCGTAGCCCACCGTCCAGTCGTCGTTGATGGCCACCTTCCACTCGTACGAACCCGCCGGTACCGTCCAGGTGCGCTTCCACAGACCCGTCGCTGGTGTCGAAGGTCAGATGGCTGTCGGCGCAGGCCGGATCCCAGTCCGCCGCACAGCCGATCTCGGTCTGGAGGGTACCGGCGACCGTGACACTGTTGACCAGCGGTGCGGGCTCGACCCTGGTCACGCTGCGGACCGGGCTGACGACCCGGGTGCCGTCCGGCTCCTTGAGCACGGCGCGGTAGCGGATGGCGGTGCCCAACGGAATCGTCGCCAGATCATCGACGTAGGTGTAGACCGGCGACGAACTGTCGGTGGTCAGCGTCTGCCACGCAGCACCGTTCAGGCTGCGTTGGATCTTCACGACGTGGCTGGCCCGCTCGGGGTCGGCAGTGGCACGGACGGTGATCTTGCCGAACACGCCGGCGCCTTCGGCCGGCGCCTCGATGGTCACCTTGGGCGCCGGCACCACGACGCTGCGCTTCACGCTGATCCGCTGGTGACCGGCGTTGTCCCGCACCACCGCGCGGTAGCCGATCCGCTTGCCGTCCTGGATGGAACTGGTGTCGTGGAACACCCGGTACGGCCGCGTGTCATCGGTGCCGATCGCCTTGTAGCTGCCCTTGCCGACCTTGGCGTAGAAGGTCACTTCGTTGAACGACGAGCCGCCGATGTCGGCCGAGACCAGCATCCGCGAGTTCGCTTCAGCCGCCGGCGCCGGCTTCTTCAGCCGGACCGACGGGGCCGCCTTCGACCGGGGAAGGCGGTTGTCCGACTCGTAGACCACGGTCGACAGCGCCGGCACGGTCACCGACAGCAGTCGGCTGCCGTCCGACGTCAGGTGCTCCGCGCCGGACCCGTAGATCCG
The DNA here is from genome assembly GCA_963765975.1 of uncultured Actinomycetota bacterium. Lineage (GTDB taxonomy): Bacteria > Actinomycetota > Actinomycetes > Propionibacteriales > Propionibacteriaceae > Microlunatus. The sequence continues at coordinate 16,863 of CAVXYL010000018.1, forward strand.
GGTGAAGTCCCCGTTGCGGAGGTAGGTGGGAATCTTGGCCGTCTTCGGCTGCTCACTGTTGTTGAGCGCCACCACGTACTCCCGCTGTTCACCCCGGTCGAGGCGGGAGAAGGCGTAGATCCCCGGTCCGTCGCTGGCGTAGCGGTGCTGATGCGCGCCGTTGCGCAGGGCTGGGTTCTCCTTGGCGAGCGCAGCCAGGCCGGCGATGTCGGTGTACAGCGGATGACTCGTCTCGAAGTTGTCCTGCGCGTGGGTCCGGGTCGTGCCGAGCAGGTCGTCGTCGAGGTACTCCGGCACCTCACTGGCGAACATGGTCTGCCGGGCCACCTGATCCCCGCCGGTGCCGGTGAAGCCCTGCTCGTCGCCGTAGTAGACCACCGGGTTGCCGCGGGAGAAGTACATCAGCTCGTGCGCGAGCTGATCGCGCTTGAGCAGTTCGTCGTCGGAGGCGCCGGCGTTGTCCGCGCCGACGAAGTAGCCGATCCGGCCCATGTCGTGGTTACCGAGGAAGGTCGGCAGCTGATAGGCGTTCGAGTCCGCGTCGGTGTACCAGTCGTCATTGAGGAACAGCGTCTCGAGCTGGGTGGCGTCGCGAGCTCTTGGACGCGAAGTTGCGCGCCGCGTCCTGGAACGGGAAGTCGAGGACGGCCTGCATCTTGTTCCGCGTGGTGTACTGCGAGGTGAACGGCCGGGAGGTGTCGAACACCTCGCCGAACATGAAGAACTCGCTCTTGCCCTGTTCGTGCGCGTACTTCAGCACCTGAGGCCCGAACTTCTGCCAGAAGGCATCGTCGACGTGCTTCATGGTGTCGATCCGGAACCCGTCGATGTTCATCTCCTTGATCCACGTCTGGTAGACGTCGATCATCCCGTCGACCACCCTCGGGTGCTCGGTGAACAGATCGTCGAGCCCGAAGAAGTCGCCGTAGAACGAGTCCTCGCCGGTGAACGTCGTGTTGCCGCGGTTGTGATACAGCGTGACGTCATTGAGCCAGCTCGGAACTTTGAGGTTCTGCTCACCGGGCTCGAGCACCGGCTGATAGGGGAACGACACGGTCGGGTTCAGCGGCGGGAACGCATTGCCCCCGGCGTAGTCGCGGTCGTCGAAGGGCGTGCCGGATGCGGTCCGGTAGGGCTCGACGTCCTTGGGCACGTAGGCCGTGCGCGCGCCTTCCTCGTAGCCGATCACGTCGGCGGTGTGGTTGGTGATGATGTCGAAGTAGACCTTCATGCCGCGGTCGTGAGCGGCGTCGACCAGCGTCCGAAGCTCCGCGTTGGTGCCCAGGTGTGGGTCGATCTGGGTGAAGTCGGTGACCCAGTAGCCGTGGTAGCCGGCCGAGGGCCCGTCCTCCAACTGGACCGCCTTGTTCTTGAAACTCGGCGTGAGCCAGATCGATGTCGTGCCGAGACCCTGGATGTAGTCGATCTTGTCCAGGATCCCCTCGAGGTCGCCGCCGTTGTAGAAGCCCTTGTCGGTGGGATCGAAGCCGTGCGCCAGCGGTCGCCGGCGATGCCGCCCGTGTCGTTGGCGGTGCTGCCGTTCTCGAACCGGTCGGCCATGACGAAGTAGAAGTTCTCGTCGGTGACGGACTTGCGCAGCGAGTGCCTGCCCGTCAGCTTGGCCTTCGCCGCAGCCGAGACACCGCCGCCGAGACGCGCCGCCGGGGCGCTCGCCGATCGGTCCGGCGACCGGTCGGGCGGTTGGGCCTTGGCCGCGGTTCCCGCCGGAACGGTGATGACAGGCGGTGGCCAGTCCGGCGGCGAGCAAAGCGATCCCGGTGCGGCGTAGGGACATGTATCCGACTCCTCCTCGTTGAGGCGATCAGTGGCGCACGATCATGTGGGCCTTAGCGAATACCGCCCAGCAGAGAGGTGTCAAGCATCCCGGCGCTCAAGTGGGATTTCCACCACCGCCCGGGTCCCCGGGCCGTCGGGCTGGGACCCGACCCTGAAGACGCCCTCCATCTCCGCCACCAGGGTGTTCACGATGGACAGGCCGAGGCTGCGGGACTGCCTCCAGTCGAAATCCGGCGGCAGCCCGCGCCCGTCGTCGCTGATCTCGATCCGCAACCGGCCGTCCAGTCGGGTGGGCACCACGAGCACCTGACCGGCACGTCGGCGAGCCCGTGCTCGACGGCGTTCTGGCAGAGCTCGGTGATCACCATCGCCAGGCCGGTCGCGGTCTCGGCCGAGACCAGCCCGAAACTGCCCTGCCGGCGGGCCGAGACCCCGCCCCAGGACGCGGCGACGTCGACCACCATCCGCAGCAGGCCGTCGACCACCTTGTCGAATTCGACGATCTCGTCGAAGGCCTGGGACAGCGTCTCGTGCACGATCGCGATCGAGGCGACCCGGGACACCGCGTCGGTGAGCGCCACCCGGGCCTCGGCGCGACTCGATCCGCCGGGCCTGCATCCGCAGCAGCGCCGCGACGGTCTGCAGGTTGTTCTTCACCCGATGGTGGATCTCCCGGATGGTGGCGTCCTTGGTGACGAGCTGGCGCTCCTTGCTGCGCAGATCGCTGACGTCGCGGCACAGCACCACGGCGCCCAGCCGCTCCCGTCCTTCCAGCAGCGGCAGCACCCGCACCATCAGGTGCGCCTCGCCGGAGACCAGTTCCGCGCGGCGGGCGATGCGGCCGGACAGCACCGACTGCACCGAGTCGTCGACCGGCCCGGGACCGGTCGGGAAGAACTGGGCCGTGACGCCGGCCAGGTGCTCGTCGACCAGGTCTCCGATCAGTCCGAGCCGCCGGTACGCGCTCAGCGCGTTCGGGCTCGCGTACTCCACCTCGCCGGCCGCGTCGATGCGGATGAACCCGTCACCCACCCGCGGGCTGAACGCCAGGTCGGCGACGTCGCCGGGCATCGGGAAGGCGCCGACGGTGATCATCCGGGCCAGCTGGGCGGCCGCGGCGAGATAGGCCTGCTCCAGCGAGCTGGGAGCGCGTACGCCGAGCATGCTGGTGAGCTGCTCCACGACCGCGATCACCCGGCCGTCCAGCTTCACCGGAATCGCATGGGTGTCGACCGGAAGACCCGCCTGCAGGTTGCCGTCGCTGGTCTGCGTCATCTCGCCGCTGACGAAGGCGCCCGAGACCAGATGTTCCGGGGAGTACGCGATCAGATCCCCGACCACGTCGTCGAACAGCGAGGTCGGTCCCGTCGTCGGGCGCAGCTGCGCCGCCGCCCAGAAGACATTGGGATCACGGTCGGGCACCCAGAGCACAAGATCAGAAAAGCTCAGATCGGCCAGCAGTTGCCACTCGGCGACGAGCAGTCGGAGCCAGTGATGATCGTCGTCGGAGAGCTCGGTCTGCTCGGCGATGATCTCCGACATGGACGGCATGGCACCACCCTATTCGGGGCCGGCGAGGTCCGACTCGGATCAGTTCCGCTCTGGAATCAACCCGCGAGTCCCCTTGACCCTGCACCGCAAACCGGAGGTACGGTGCTGATGGGAGCGGCCACCCGTTTGGTCGCCACGACCGAAAGGTTGCCACACGTGAGCCAACCGGACCCCGAGGACACCGATCCGCGCTGGAAGCTGACGCCGACCAAGATCATCGTCTCGGTCCTGCTGTTGATCGGGATCGTCGTCCCGCTGCTGGTCTTCACCTACGACCAGATCGAGCCGCGACTGTTCGGATTCCCCTTCTTCTATTGGTATCAGCTGGCGTGGGTGTTCATCGCCGCCGGCATCTGCTGGCTGAGCTTCGTGCTGCTGCAGCGCGAGCGCGCGGCCTACCGGCGCGAGCAGCTATGAGCCGCGGCATCGGGCGGATCCGTCATGAACATCAACTGGGTGGCCTTGATCATCTTGATCGTGCTGTTCGCGATCGTCACCGTGATGGGGTTCTACGCCGCGCGCTGGCGCCGGCCCGATGATCTTGCTTCGCTGCACGAGTGGGGCCTCGGTGGCAAGAGCTTCGGCACCATCACCACCTGGTTCCTGCTCGGCGGTGATCTCTACACCGCCTACACCTTCATCGCCGTACCGGCGGCGATGTGGGCGACCGGAGCGGTCTCGGGCTTCTTCGCCGTGCCGTACACGATCGTGCTCTACCCGATCATCTTCTACTTCCTCGGTCGGATGTGGTCGGTGGCCCACCGGCACGGGTATGTGACGACAGCGGACATCGTCCAGGGCCGCTACGGAACGCGCAGCCTCAGCCTCGCCATCGCCGTCACCGGCATCCTCGCCACCATGCCCTACATCGCCCTGCAACTGGTGGGGATCCAGGCGGTGCTCGAGGTGGTCGGACATCGGCGGTTCGAGCCTGATCGCCCGCGACCTGCCGCTGCTGATCGCCTTCGCCGTGCTTGCGGCGTACACCTACTCCTCCGGGTCTGCGCGCGCCGGCCATGATCGCGTTCGTCAAGGACATCTTGATCTACATCGTGATCGCGGTGGCGGTGATCTACCTGCCGCTGAAGTTCGGTGGCTGGCTCGGCATCTTCGACGCCGCCGAAGCCAAGATGGCCGCCCCGTCGGCGGCCAACCCGAACCTGCCGACGGGCGCCTTCATCCCGAGTCCGTTGCAGCACTGGGCGTACGCGTCGCTGGCCCTCGGCTCGGCCATGGCCTTGTTCATGTACCCACACTGCGTGACCGCGACCCTGAGCTCGAAGGACCGCAGCACCGGCCGCCGGAACGCGGCCATCCTGCCGGCCTACTCGTTGCTTCTCGGGTTGCTCGCCCTGCTCGGCTACATCGCGATCAAGGCCGGCACCAAGCCGATCGGGCTGGACGGCACACCCAATCCGCAGCTGGTGATCCCGCAGCTCTTCGAAGACAACTTCCCGGACTGGTTCACCGGCGTGGCCTTCGGGGCGATCGCCATCGGGGCGCTGGTGCCGGCGGCGATCATGTCGATCGCGGCCGCGAACCTGTTCACCCGCAACGTCTACAAGGCGTACCTGAAGCCCGAGGCGGACGACGCCCAGGAGGCCAAGGTCTCCAAGATCGTTTCCTTGATCACCAAGCTCGGTGCACTGCTGTTCGTGCTGACCCTGGACAAGCAGAACGCGCTGAACTTCCAGTTGCTCGGCGGCATCTGGATCCTGCAGACCCTGCCCTCGATCGTCTTCGGGCTGTTCACCCGATGGTTCCACCGCTGGGCGTTGCTGGCCGGTTGGGCGGTCGGGATGATCTACGGCACGATCACCGCCTACGGCGGCTGCACGGCCTGCACGCCGGCCAAGCACTTCGGCAACTCGCTGGCCGTGGTTCCCGGCCTCGGCCGGGCCGGCTACATCGGGTTGACCACGCTGGTCGTCAACATCGTGGTCGTGGTGCTGCTGACCGCGCTCTTCCGGGCGCTGAAGGTCAACAACGGCACCGACATCACCCGCAAGTCCGACTACTTCGCCGACATCGGCGATCCCGACGTCGACCCCGTCGTCTCCGAGAGCAAGCCCATCCACTGAGTTGTGGCAGAATGACTCCTCGTGCCAACGGCACGACACGGAATGACGCAGTGCCTGACGGCACGACCGATACACCACGACCGAGGAGTTCGAGATGGGTAAGACCGGCCGCAAGCGCCGCGCCCGCAGGAAGAAGGGCGCGAACCACGGCAAGCGCCCCAACGCCTGACGGCTGCGAGCCCGCGAAACGACTGAACCCCACGGAGATGCTCCGTGGGGTTCGTCTTGTCTGCTGCGGACCGGTCAGCCGGTCTGCCGGATCACCGATCATCTGGGTGATGATCTTGGCCCGCAGATGCGTCGGGGCGGTCTCGTTCCCGCACTTGCGATGCACCAGCGACTTGACCGCCTGCTCGACGTCGAAGGCGTCCAGGCAGGGCTCGCAGTCGGACAGATGCTGCCGGATGGCGTCGCCGCTGGCCTCGTCGAGTTCGTTGTCGAGGAACTCATAGACCGCGTTCGAGCACATGCTCGCAGTCGTCGAGAGGTCCCTCGTGGGACGAATCGGCGCTCATGCCCGGCTCCCCTCGGGCCGCTTGATGCCACGCTCGCTCGCGTAGTCGGCCAGCAGTCTCCGCAACTGGGTGCGGCCGCGATTCAACCGCGACATGACCGTTCCGATCGGCGTACCCATGATCTCAGCGATTTCCTTGTAGGCGAAGCCTTCGACGTCGGCCAGGTACACCGCAAGCCGGAAGTCCGGCGCCAGTTGCTGCAGCGCCTCCTTCACGTCCGAATCGGGCAGGTTCTCCAGCGCGACCATCTCCGCGGACTTCAATCCGCTGGAGGTGTGGGACTCCGCGCGGGCCAGCTGCCAGTCCTCGATGTTCTCACCGTCGGAGATCTGCGGCTCGCGTTGCTTCTTGCGGTACGAGTTGATGTAGGTGTTGGTCAGGATGCGGTAGAGCCACGCCTTGAGGTTGGTGCCGGGCGTGAACTGGTGGAAGGACGCGTACGCCTTCGCGTAGGTCTCCTGGACCACGTCCTCGGCGTCGGCCGGGTTGCGGGTCATCCGCAAGGCGGCCGCGTACAACTGGTCGAGGAACTGCAGGGCGTCGGCCTCGAACCGGGCGTCCCGTTCCTCGGGGGTCTCGGCATGACCGGCGGTGGTGACGTCGTCGGCCGTGGCCGGACTGGTGGGGATGCTCATCACGTATGAGAGTACCGGCGAGCCGCCGAACGACGTCCGTTCGGCCACCGAGTCCACGAACATGGGCATGTCTGTCTCAACGCGGTCACCCCGGTGATATTCCCGCCGATTCGGCGACCCGCCGGTCGATGAAGGCATCGACCTGGCTGACCAACGTCGCCCGCAGGTCGGCCGGCGTGAACGGCGCCGCCTTCGCCGTCCGTGTTCGATTGCTCGCTCCGCTCGCTGCGGATCGCGCTCGAAGCCGCCTACTTCGTCGTCGCTCGCCGACGATGAAGCGTTGTCGGCTCGCTCCTCCTCAGCACGGCGGCGCGCGATCCGGTACCCATGATCGGCACCGGGCAGTTCGACCAGCGAGATTCCCGGGTGGTCGCCGATCGCCGCGCGAATCTCCTCCGGACGGCCGAAGCTGTCGTTGGTGCCCTGCAGCACCAGCCGCGGCGCTCGGGGGGCGAGCAGTTCGTGGGCCCGGGACTTCGCCGGCTGGCCGGGCAGGTGCAGCGGGAACGCCAGGCAGACGATGCCGGCGACATCGAACCGGTCCGCGGTCCGGCAGGCCACCCGAGCCCCGGCACTCCGGCCGCCGAAGAACAGCGGGCCGAGGCGTCCACGACTGGTCGACGAGCCAGCCGACCGCGGCCAGCCAGGCCTCGTCGAGCTTGGGCGGTGGCGCGCCGACCTTGCGGCCGGCGGTCCGCCAGGGCTGCTCGAACCGCAGCACCGTGATGCCGCGCTCCGGCAGCCGACGAGCAAGCAACTCCAGATCCATGGCGTTGACGCCGCCGCCGGCGCCGTGGCCGAGGATCAGCACCGCCTGCTGCTCTTCGCTGCCGGCGACATAGAACCGCGCCGGGCCTTGCGGAGTCTCGACCGAGACGATCTCGGACCCGATGCTCACAGCAGCGTGTCCTGCGGGTCCGATGGGGTCCGGCTCGTCCGGCTCGTACGCGATCGGGTCCTTGAGCGACGGCTCGTTGTTCTGCACGCTGTTCACGTCGGTGGAGACCGCGTACGCCTCCAAGCGCGTCGGCCTCGGTGACGGCCAGCAGCCGCAGGGCCTGCTCCGGGTCGGTCAGGGTCGGATCGAGCCAGGCGTCGATCGCTTCCCGGCGGATCACCATCGGCATCCGGTTGTGGATGTGGCCGGCTGCGTCCGTGGCCTCCGTGGTGATCACCGAACAGGTGCGCAGCCAGGCCGAGTCGTCGTCCCGGTCCTTGGTCGGATCGCGCCAGATCTCGTAGATCCCGGCCATCACCAGCAGCCCGCCGTCGGCGCGGTGGATGAAGAACGGCTGCTTCTTCGGCTTGCTGCCGCGTCCGGTCCGGCGGTGCTCGGTCCGGGGTGTACCACTCGTAGAAGCCGTCGGCCGGGAGCAGGCAGCGGCGGGCCGCGAACGCCTTGCGGAAGGCGGGCTTCTCGGCGACGGTCTCCAGCCGGGCGTTGATCATCCGCGAGCCGATGGACACATCCTTCGCCCACGACGGCACCAAGCCCCAGACCAGCGGCGCGAGCCGGCGGCGTACCTCGCCGGTGTCCTTGACCTTCCGCTCGAAGATCGCCGGCACGGCGACCGTGGGGGCCACGTTGTAGTCCGGCCCGGGCAGCCCGTCGAAGAGGTCGTCGACCTGGAAATCCTCCGCGAGGTCCTCGTGGCGGGCCGAGGTCGCATAGCGTCCGCACATGAAGCCGAGCGTATCTGCGCGCTCCGACGATTCCTCTTGTCTCTGCAGAGGGACCGCTGACGAACGGAGAAGGCCATGCCACTGAAGAACTACGGAGTGCTGGTCGGCCGGGTCGTCGACAGCAGGGCCGAGGGTGGTGCGGACACTCCGCACTTCCAGGTCCACGTCCGGGCCGCCGCGGTCGACTACCGGATCGCGGTCAACGTCTTGTCCAGCGAAAGCCCGTCAGAGCTGCTGTACCACGCCGACGAGCACTTCAGCCATCCGTTGCTGGCGCAACTGCCGGCCCTGCCGGACGGCGTCACCGTCGTGCCCAGCGCGCCCGCCGGGATCGCGCTGGACTTCATCCGCGGCAACCTGTTCGACCGGGCGGAGATGAAGGTGATGCCCGCCACCGCCCCCGGGCCGGACAACGACCTGGCCGACAAGCTGGCCCACTACGTCGATCGGGCCGCCGCCGACCCCGATGCCCGGGTGTATGCGTTCGGCGAGCGCTGGGGACCGGAGGTGGACAAGCCGGACAAGATCTTCGGCTTCCGGCCCGGCAACGGCGTGCACGACATCCACATGAATCAGGGCAACAGCGGCCGGTTCGTCCGCGACGACGGCGTCTGGCAGGACGGCGGTCTGCTGCTGCACTTCCCGAGCGGCGATCAGTGGGTGGCGATCTTCCTGGCGTTCCAGGGCCAGAAGTGGCACACCGACGACGTCACCGGCCACACCATCGTCGAGGAGGGCGGGCCGGGGAACGTGCCGAGTGAGAGCGAGCCCGATCACCGGCTGCGGATCGTCGCCGCCCTGGTCAACCCGATCGGTCCGGCACCGGAGTCGGAGACCGTCACGTTGATCAATCCCGGTGCGGACCCCATCGATCTCACCGGCTGGTCGCTGGTCGATCGGCAGCAGCGCGTGATGCCGCTCGACCCGGGCGTGATCGGGCCCGGCGACGCGGTCCGGCTGGCGCTGCGGCTGCCGGTTCAGCTCGGCAACAGCGGCGGTCTGCTGACCTTGCTCGACCCGGACGGGCTCAAGGTCGACGGCATCGCCTACACGCGCGAGCAGGTGCGAGACGAAGGCCGGACGCTGATCTTCTGAGGTTCAGTCGGTGGGTGGTGTTGGCGACGGGTACCCGGCGCGGTAGGAATATCCCATGACTTTGTTGCGTGCCGTGTCTCGGACCATGCTGGCCTCTTACTTTGTCGCGTCCGGTATCAAAGCCCTCCGCAATCCGGCTCCACTGGTTCCACTCGCCGAACCGCTGGCCGACCGCTTCGTCCCGCTGGCGAAGCAGTACGCGCCCGATCAGGTCGCCGACTTCATCCCTGAGGACGCCAAGTCCCTGGTGCGGCTGAACGGCGGCGCCCAGGTCCTCGGCGGACTCGCGCTGGCCACGGGTAAGGGCCGCCGGTTCGGCGCCCTGCTGCTGGCCGGGTCGTTGGTGCCGAGCACCATTGCCAAGTACCCGTTCTGGCGGGACAGCGATCCCGAGGTGAAGGCCGCCAATCGGACCCACTTCCTGAAGAACGTCAGCCTGCTCGGCGGGGTGCTGCTCGCCTCCCGGGATACCGAAGGCCAGCCGAGCATCGCCTGGCGCGCGCAGAAGGGCGGCCAATCGCTGGCCAAGGACACCCGTAAGGCGGCGAAGAAGCTCACGAAGAGCTCGTCCCACCTCGGTGACAGTGCCAGCGACCTCGCCGAAAGCGCGGTGGCCGGCGGTGCCGCGCTGGTGGGCGCGGTCGTCGCCTCCTCGCGCAAGGCCCGCAAGCAGGCCGCCAAGCAACTCGAGGAAGCGCAGAAGGCGGCGGCCAAGGCCGCCAAGCAGGCCAAGAAGGACGCGCCGAAGCAGTTGAAGGCGGCCAAGAAGTTCGCGGCCGAGCAGGCCGAACTCGCCCGGGAGGCCGCCAAGGCGGCGCAGAAGGAAAGCCGCAAGCAGGCCAAGTCGGCCGGCAAGCAGGGCCAAGAAGGTCCGCAAGAACATCTCCCTCGGCGAGAATTGAGCACGCGAATTTGAGCGGGGCCCCGCGACGCTGGTCGGCTCCGATCGCCCCGGCACCGATCAACGCGGTCGTCGCCGTCCCCGGGTCGAAGTCGGAGACGAACCGGGCCCTGATCCTCGCCGCCCTGGCGGAGGGACCGTCGGTGATCACCGGCGGCCTGGAGGCGCGCGACACCTCGCTGATGCGGGAGGCGCTGCGAACCCTCGGCGTGGAGATCATCGAGAGCGGTGACCAGTGGCAGGTGAACCCGCCGAAGCAGTTCACCGCCGGCGGGACGATCGACTGCGGGCTGGCCGGCACCGTGATGCGCTTCGTGCCGCCGATCGCGGCGCTGGCCGGACGGCGCGGTCTCCTTCGACGGGGACGAGCAGGCCTACGCCCGGCCGATGGAGGTGATCCTGGCGGCGCTGACGGCGATCGGCGGCCGGGATCGACGACGACGCATCGCAGGCTGCCGTTCACGCTGCGCGGCGATCCCCGTCTCCGTGGCGGGGTGGTGACGGTGGACGCCTCCTCGTCGAGCCAGTTCGTCAGCGGGCTGTTGCTCGCCGGTGCGCGTTATGCCGAGGGGATCGACGTACGCCACCAGGGCGGTCCGATCCCGTCGCTGCCGCACATCGACATGACGGTCGCCATGTTGCGCGAGCGGGGTGTGGCGGTCGACGACACCCGACCCAACCGCTGGGTCGTCGCTCCCGGTCCGATCGCCGCCGTCGATGTGACCATCGAGCCGGACCTCTCCAACGCCGCCCCCTTCCTGGCGGCCGCGGCGATCACCGGAGGCACCGTGACGGTGCCGCACTGGCCGAGCCGGACCAATCAGCCGGGTGACGCGATCCGGGACGTGCTGCAGACGATTCGGGGCCAGAGTGGCGCTGCAGAACGGAAATCTCACGGTCCAGGGAACCAACCGCATCCACGGTGTCGATCTTGATCTGCGCCATGCCAGCGAGCTGACCCCGGTCGTCGCGGCGGTGGCGGCGCTGGCCGATCATCCCACCCACCTGCGCGGCGTCGGCCATATCCGCGGTCACGAAACCGACCGGTTGGCGGCGCTGGAAGCCGAGCTCAAGCGGCTCGGAGCCCATGTCCACCAGACCTCCGACGGCCTGGTCATCCATCCGCGGCTGCTCGGCGGTGCGCTGTGGCGGACCTACGCCGATCACCGGATGGCGCAGGCCGGTGCGCTGCTCGGGCTCGACGTACCCGACGTCGAACTGGACGACATCGGCTGCACCGCGAAGACGATGCCCGAGTTCGAGGACCTGTGGACCAAGATGATCACCGACTCCGCAACGCCCGACGAGGCGACTGATCGGTGACCTCTCGGGCCATGCGCACGGACGATCAGGACGGTTTCGACCGGCCGCGACGCAGCAGCCGGCCCCGGACGAAGGACCGTCCCGACTACTCCGACGCCGAGCTCGGCATGATCATCACCGTCGATCGCGGCCGCTTTCGGACGTTGATCAAGGATCGCGAGGTGACCGCCACCAAGGCCCGCCAGCTCGGCCGCACCGGCGTGATCGTCGGCGACGAGGTGCGGATCGTCGGCGACACCAGTGGCGAGGAGGGCACGCTGGCGCGGATCGTCGCCGTCGAGGATCGGCGCACCGTGCTGCGGCGGACGGCCGACGACGACGACCCCTACGAGCGGCCGATCGTGGCCAACGCCGACCAACTGGTGATCGTCACCGCGCTGGCCGATCCCCCGCCCCGGATCGGGATGATCGACCGGATCCTGGTCGCCGGCTTCGATGCCCACATCGACCCGCTGCTGTGCCTGACGAAAGCCGATCTCGCCTCGCCGGATGCCCTGATCGCGCAGTACGAGCCGCTCGGCGTGCCGGTCGAGGCGGTCTCCCCCGACTCCGATCTGGACGCGCTGCGGGCCCGGCTGTCCGGGCGGCGGAGCGTCTTCGTGGGCCACTCCGGCGTCGGCAAGTCCACCCTGGTGAATGCCCTGATCCCCGGGGCGCTGCGGGCCATCGGCGAGGTCAACGAGGTCACCGGCCGGGGGCGGCACACGTCGTCGGCGGCGATCGCGCTGCGGCTTCCGCCCTATCCGGCCGGCGGGCGCGACGAGCGCCGGGCGGCTCAGGCTGGGTGATCGACACGCCGGGCGTGCGGTCGTTCGGGCTCAGCCATGTCAGCCGGGACCGGATCATCGCCGCCTTCGACGACCTGGCGGTGATCACCGAGGACTGCCCGCGCGGCTGCAGCCACGAGACCGATGCGCCGGAGTGCGCGCTCGACGCCGCCATCGAACGCGGCGAACTCAATCCCGCGCGCCTGGAGTCGTTTCGCCGGATGCTCGACTCGGGCCAGTAGCGTAAGGCCCATGTCTGATGCCGAATCCGCAGCGCGCAACGATGCCCTGCACCGTGGTCTGACCGACGACCTGCGGCTCGCCCATCTGCTCGCCGACGACGCGGACTCGATCACCATGAGCCGGTTCAAGGCGCTCGATCTGCACGTGACCTCGAAGCCCGATCTGACCCCGGTCTCCGACGCCGACACCGCGGTCGAGGAGGCGATCCGGCGCACCCTGGGCCGGGCGCGGCCGCGGGATGCGGTGCACGGCGAGGAGATGGCCGACACCGGCTGGGGGCCGCGCCGCTGGGTGGTCGACCCGATCGACGGCACCAAGAACTTCGTCCGCGGCGTTCCGGTCTGGGCCACGCTGATCGCGTTGATGATCAACGACGAGGTCGTCGTCGGCGTCGTCAGCGCACCGGCGCTCGGCCGGCGCTGGTGGGCCAGCGCCGGCGGCGGCGCGTACGCGGGCAAGTCGCTGATGTCGGCGTCGGCGATTCACGTCTCCGACGTCGCCTCGATCGAGGACGCCTCGCTGAGCTACGCCGAGATCTCCGAGTGGGTCGAGGCCGGACAGGGCCAGCAGTTCGTCGATCTGCTGCGGAGCTGCTGGCGGACCCGGGCGTACGGGGACTTCTGGTCCTACATGCTGCTGGCCGAAGGCGGCGTGGACATCGCCTGCGAGCCGGAACTCGCGCTGCACGACATGGCCGCCTGCGCGGTGATCGTCACCGAGGCCGGCGGTCGGTTCACCGACCTGGACGGCAATCCCGGCCCGCTGGGCGCCGGCGGCTACGCCACCAACGGCCGCCTGCACGACGCGGTGCTCGCCCAGCTGGCCGTCGCTGGACGATCGCGGCTGAGATCGACGAAGCCACGATCGCGGCCCTGACTGCCAGGCACGAATCGCGGATCCGCGCGACGCGCCCTGAGCCTGTCGAAGGGCAGGATGGCGGTCCAACGACCAAGCTCAGGACACGAAATGCGGATCAGGGGCCACGCTTCCCGTCTCGCGCAGAGCGTCTCTAGGCTCGAGACATGACTGCACGTCTTGATGCCATCGGTCTCGTCGCCCGAGACCTGCCCACCACGCTGAACTTCTATCGACAGCTCGGTTTTGACATTCCGCCCGAGGCGGACCTCGAAGATCATGTCGAGGTGCCGTTGCCCGGCGGCCTGCGGCTGCTCTTCGATCCGGTCAGCACCATGATCAGCTTCGACCCGTCGTTCGACCCGGACGAGGATCTCGGCGGCACCTCGCTGGCCTTCGCCTGCGATGATCCGGCCGAGGTCGACCGGCTGCACGGCGAGCTGACCGCGGCCGGCCACGGGAGCTATCTCGACCCGTTCGACGCTCCGTGGGGGCAGCGGTACGCCACGATCACCGACCCGGACGGCAATCATGTTGATCTCTTCGCACCACTCGGCTGACCATCCGACGGACCGGGTGCGACCTTGGGGTGGCACGCAGTGCTGATCACCGTCAGGCCAGAATGAGCCCATGGATCTGACTCACCGCTTCAGCGTCCCGGCACCGGTCGAGGAGGCCTGGCGAGCCTTCAACAACCTCGAGGCACTGGAGCCGTGCTTCCCCGGCGCGACGATCACCAGCGTCGACGGCAACGACTTCACCGGCTCGGTGAAGATCAAAGTCGGCCCGATGGCCCTGGTCTACAACGGATCCGGCAGCTACGTCGAACGTGACGGCGAGGCCCGCCGGGTGGTGATCGAAGCCCGCGGCGAGGACCGGCGCGGGAACGGCACCGCCACCGCCACGGTCACCGCGTCGTTCAGCGGGAACGGCGACCAGACCGATGTCGAGGTGCTCACCGACCTGGCGATCACCGGCAAGCCCGCCCAGTTCGGAGCAGGGCGTGATCTCCGACGTCAGCGACAAGTTGCTCGACCAGTTCGTCAACTGTGTGTCGGGGCGGTTCGGTGACGGCCTCGGCGACGTGAGCTGGCCGGAGGGTGCGGTCGAGACGACGAGCCGCGAGGCGGAAGGATCCGAGGAGAGCGCGACCGAGCAGACCGTGGAACTCGGTGCCGTGCCCGAGGAGATCGACGGCCGGTCCCTGGACGGCTCCCGGCCGCGGAGGAAGGCCGAGCCCGAACCGGCTGCGGCGACGGCGCGTCCCGCGGCCCAGGCGCCGTCGCGTCCGCCGGCCGCACCGACCCCCTTGCCTCCGCCGGCCGCACCGACGCCGCCGAAGCCGGTCCCCGGGCCGCCGAAGTTCACCCCGCCCAGCGACAAGTCGCAGCCCGACATCGAAGTCTTCGCCACCATCGGATCCGTGGTGCTGAAGCGTTTCGGGCCGGCCCTGGCCGTGGTCGCGGTGTTGATCTTCATCGCTTCCAAGATCATCAAGCGCAATCGCTGAGCCTGCGGCGCCGCGGTCGCGGTTCACGGTGACCGCCTGCGTGCTGGTCCGGCGCGGCGCGCAGTGGCTGCTCAGTGTCCGCGGGGCAGACGTCGGATATGCCCCGGGACGCCTCGGGCTGATCGGCGGTCATGTCGAGGACGACGACCCGGCGACCGACGTCCTCGAGGCCACGGCGCGGCGCGAGTTGATCGAGGAGACCGGTGTGGATCTGACCGGGGTGCCGTTGCGCTACGTGGCTTCGGAACGGTTCTCCGCCGGCGAAGATGATCTTCAGGTGACGGTCACCTTCGTCGCCGACGCCCCGCCCGGCGTCGAGCCCTCGGCGCGCTCCGACGAACTGGCCGAGGTCGGCTGGTGGACGCTGGCCGAGGTCGAGGCGGATCCCCGCTGCCCGAGCTGGCTGCCGGGACTGATCCGGCGCGCGCCGGCCAGTGAGCACCGGATTAGCGAGCGCGCGGATCAGTCGAGGACGCGCAGGCGTACCGTCTCGGGCAGGCTCGCCAGCTTGTCGACCAGTTCGGGGGTCAACGGGCTGGCGATGTCGGTGATCACGTACCCGAGCGTCGCCGCGGGTGGACAGCACCTGGCCTTCGATGTTCACCCCGAAGTTGGCCAGCACCCCGTTGACCGTGGCCAGCACCCCGGGCACGTTGTGGTGCACGTGCAGCACCCGGCTCCGACCGGCGCTCTCCTCGGTCTGCACCTGCGGCATGTTCACCGACATCGTGGTGTTCCCGCCGAAGGCGAAATCGCGCAGCTTGCCGGCCACGAAGCGGCCGATGTCCTGCTGGGCCTCCTCGGTGGAGCCACCGACGTGCGGGGTCAAGATCACGTTCGGAATCCCTTGCAGGCTTGACACGAAGGGGTCACCGGCCGTCTTCGGTTCCGCGGCGAAGACGTCGAGGGCGGCGCCGGCGATGTGGCCGGAGAGCAGGTGCTCGCGCAGCGCGTCATGATCAACGACGATGCCCCGGCAGAGATTGAGGAACAGGCTGCGCGGCCGCATCTTGGCGAACTGCTCGGCCCCGAACAGCCCGGCGTTCCCGGCCCGGCCGTCGACGTGCAGGCTGACCGTCTCGGACACCTCGAGCAGCTCGTCCAGCGTTGCGCAGCGGCGGGCGTTGCCCAGGGCGAGCTTGTCCGCCACGTCGTAGAAGTAGACGCGCATGCCGAGTGCTTCGGCGATCACCGACAGCTGGCTGCCGATGTTGCCGTAGCCGACGATGCCGAGGGTGCGGCCGCGTACCTCGTGGGCGCCCTTGGCCGACTTGTCCCAGACGCCGGCGTGCATCAGGGCGTTCTTGTCGGTCAGGTGCCGGGCCATCGCGATGATCTCCGCGATGGCCAGCTCGACCACGCTGCGGGTGTTGGAGAACGGCGAGTTGAAGGCCGCGACGCCCAGCTCGGACGCCCGGGCGAGGTCGATCTGGTTGGTGCCGATGCAGAAGGCCCCGATGGCCATCAGGTCGGGCGCGGCGTCCAGCACCGGGGCGGTCACGGTCGTCTTGGAGCGGATGCCCAGCAGCTGCACGCCGTCCAGCGCCGAGATCAGCTCCGCCTCGTCGAGTGCTCCCTTGACCAGCTCGACGTCGATGCCGCGCTCGGTGAGCAGCCGGACACCCTCGGGATGGATGTTCTCCAGCAGTAGCGCCTTCATGGGTCCTCGTCTGTGGTGAGCGGATTCAGCCTCAGTGTAGGAAGGTGGCCTTCGCCGGCCCGGGAAATCTCAGTCCGCGAAGGCGGACGGCGCGAGCTGGCGATAGCTGCGCCAGGGCGCCCGTCCGTCGGCCGCGAGGAGGGCGTCGAGACAGGCGTCGCTGAACGCCTCGGCGGCCGCGGTCAGCAGCGCGTTGAACTGGAGCAGGGCCGCGTACGGCTCGGCGGTGGTCGGCTGCGGCCCGGAGGCCAGGCAGAACACGGTGTCGCCGTCCATCATCGAATGCAGCGGCCGGATGGCTCGCGCCATCCCGTCGTGGGCGACCGCAGCCACCTTGGTGGCCTGGGCTTTCGTCAGCGCGGCGTCGGTCAGCACGACGCCGATCGTCGTGGCCAGCGACGGCTGAGCCTCGGCGTACGCCGCGGCCAGAACTTCGCGCTCGGCCGGACTCGGGGTGCGGAGCCGATGCTCGCGGTCGGCCCAGAGCCGGCCGGTGGACGGGTCGACCGGTGAGCCGGTGGCGTTCACCACCACGGCCGCGGCGACCGCCGCCCCGGCGGGGGTCACGCGTTCGGCGTACCCGAACCCGCCCTTGATCCCGCCGCACCTGGCGCCGGTGCCCGCCCCGACGCAGCCGGACAACGGGCGTTCGGTGGACGCCGCCGCCAGCGCCCGCCGACCGAAGTCGGCCGTCGGCCGGTTGCCGAAGACCCCGCCACGGCCGAGATCGAAGATCACCGCGGCGGGCACGATCGGCACGATCTGGCCGGGCTCGGGGCCGACGGGAAAGCCGATGCCGGCCTCCTCCAGGCCGGCCATCACCCCGTCGGCGGCGGCCAGCCCGTAGGCGCTGCCTCCGGTGAGCACCACCGCGTGCACCCGCTCGACCATCGCGGTCGGGTCGAGCAGATCGGTCTCCCGGGTGCCGGGCCCGCCGCCGCGGACGTCCACCCCGCCGACCGCGCCGCCCCGCGCGAGAACCACCGTGGTCCCGGTCAGCCAGCCGTCGCCGTCAGCCGTGCAGTGCCCGATCTCGAAGCCGTTGATCACCAGCCCATTGTGTGCTGGTTGTCCGTGGACGCGACGGACGGTCGCGACGCGGTCAGCGGGTCACGGTGTACAGGCTCGAACGCATCCCGAAGCGCCACTGGAAGGTGGACCCGCTGACGGTGACCGTGCGCTTGCTGCCGATGATCTTGATCGGCTTCACCCGCCCACCCCAGGCGCCGTCGCCGTCCCGCTTCGTGATCTTCAGCTTGCGCACCGTGCCGACCGACGGCCAGGCCCGTTTGATGCTGGCGGTGGTGATGGTCCGCTTCCACTTCTGGGAGGTGACCATGCCGTCGTAGCGATCGGCGTGCGCGTGCAGGTAGGCGTAGTCGCCCCGCGCGGTGTGCCCGCCGTTGGAGGAGCCGAACTGGGTCAGGGCCACCTTGCCGCGGTAGGTGACGATCACCCGCGCGGTGGCCCGGACGGCGGCGTTCCCGCGGGCGGTCTCCGCGTTGACTCCGCCGTAGACCTGGCACGCCGTGGTGTCGCAGACGTCGTAGCCGGAGTAGCTGGAGTGGGCCCGGAGCCGTTCCCCGTACGAGCGGGCGGCGACGGCCTGGGCCCGGACGGCGTGGGTGGCCCACGAGGTCGGCATCTCGTACGGGACCACGCCCTTGACGTAGTCGTCCAGCTTGACCCGGTTGACCGTCCGGCCGCTGCTCCCGTTCTTCACCAGCAGCAGCGAGCCGCGGTAGGGCCGGACGGAGCCGCTGGGCAGCACCAGCTTGACGATCTTGGCCGTGCTGGAGAACTTCCAGGTGCTGGTCGACAGCTTGGTCGCGACGTTGACGTTGTTCCCGCTGCGATTGCGGTAGCTGAGTTTGTACCCCGATCCGGATCGGATGATCCGCCACGAGCGGTACCGCGAGCCGGTCGGCACCTTGAAGCTGCGGCCGCCAGCCATCACGCACGGTGAGGCCGCGGGCGGGCAGCACCCGCAGGCTGCCGTCGCTGTCGGCGCTGATCCGGACGCGGATCGTGGTGCCGGCCGGCCATCGTCTTCAGCTTGGTGCCGCGGTAGTAGAAGGCCAGGATCTGTTTCCAGGTGAGGCCCTCGCGCGCCGCGCCGTACGCGCCGTACTGGGACATCCCGTAGCCGTGGCCGTAGCCGGCGCCCTTGATGGTGAAGTGCCCGGCGGAGGGTTTGACCGAGGGATCGGCCTGGGCCGGCTGGATCGCGAGCACACCGAAAGTGAGAATCGTGGCAAGGGCCACCCCGCCGCTGAACAGCCGCCCCGCGCGGCTCCGGACCAGGGTGGAAGGGCGCGTCGGGGAGGACATGACCATCCATTCGTTGGGGAGTCTCACTGTGCCTCATGTCAAGCCCGACACGCCAGTAAAGTACCGAGAATATTGTGACGAATGTGACGGATGAGTGAATCAGAGGGTGACTTCTGACCCCTTCTCCGCTGAGGCGTAGCACGCGTCGACCACGGCGGCCCGGGCCAGCGCCTGACGGCCGCGGTGGTTGGTGTAGTCGCCGGACCGCACCTTCGTCGAGGAAGTCCAGGACGCAGGCCTGGTGATTGCCGTCGGGCGGCACCACCGGGTGCAGGGTGGCCGGCAGCCCCGCCGACTCGGTCCAGATCTCCAGGGTCCGGTCCGGATCGTCCGGAGCGCCCCACTCGATGCTGGCGCCGCCGTCGGCCCCGTAGACCGTGACGTAGCACCGGTCCTTCGGGATCCACTGGGCCCAGCTCGACTCCAGCAACAACGTGCCGCCGCCGTCCAGCCGGAGGAACGCCGTCGACAGGTCCTCGACGTCGAACGCCCCCTCCTGGACCCCGGTCTTGCGCATGGTGGAGGCCACCGAGCTGCCGCGACCGCGCGGCCCGAACTCCGCGTAGGTCGCCGCGGTGGCCGCGGTCACCCTCGGCTCGCCGATCACGTGCAGCGCCATGTCGAGCATGTGCACCCCGATGTCCATCAGCGGCCCGCCGCCGGACGTCGACCGCTGGGTGAACCAGCTGCCCAGACCCGGGATGCCCTCCCGGCGCAGCCAACCGGCCTTCGCGTAGTAGATGGGTCCGAGCACGCCGTCGTCGATGATCTTCTTCAGCGTCTGGACCTCGCCGCGACGCCGGTGGTTGAACGAGACGTCGAGCACCCGGTCGTTCCGCTCGGCCGCATCGACCATCCGCTCGGCCGTGGGCGCGTTCTCGGCGATCGGCTTCTCCGACAACACGTGCAGCCCGGCGTCCAGGGCGGCGACGGCGATCGGGGCGTGCAGCGTGGTCGGGGTGGCGACGCTGACCACGTCGAGCTCACCATGATCAACAAGGTGCTGCCAGTCGTGGTAGCGATGCTGCTCCGCGATCCCGTAGTGATCACTCAGCTCGGCCAGCGCGGCCTCCTCCATCCCGGCCAGCGCGACAAGATCAACATCGGGCGCCGCGGCGTACGCGGCCATGTGCTGCCGTCCGGCCCAGCCGAGGCCGATCACCCCGGCTCGGAGCTTCCGGCCGCTCATCGGGCATCACCGGCTCGTGAGCTGATCGCGAAGAACGGGGCCGGCTGGCTGACCACGACCGGTGGCACGAAGTCGGCGACCTGATCGGGCTTGGCCCACTGCACGGCATTGGCCAGCACGCGTTTGATGTCCGGGTGGTGGTAGACCGGATACTCCTGATCACCGGGCGAGAAGTAGAAGACCTTGCCCTTGCCGCGCCGCCAGCAACAGCCGGAGCGGAACACCTCTCCCCCGCTGAACGTGGACAGGAACACCAGCTCGTCCGGGTGCCGGGATGTCGAAGTACTCCCCGTACATCTCCTGCTGGTCGATGACGATCGGCTGCGGTACGCCCTGGCTGATCGGGTGCGACGGCGAGACGTTCCAGACCAGCTCGGTCTCGGCGTCGTTCCGCCAGGCCAGCGAGCAGGTCGTGCCCATCAACCTGATGAAGATCTTGGAGAAGTGGGCGGAATGCAGCACCAGCAGGCCCATCCCGCCGAGCACCCGGCGGTGGACGCGCTCGACGACCGCGTCGTCGACGCCGGCATGGGTCGCGTGCCCCCACCAGGTGAGCACATCGGTGCTGTCCAACACGTCCTCGGTGAGCCCGTGCTCGGGCTGATCTTGGGTGGCGGTGCGGACCTCGACGGCGTCGCCGAGGAGTTCGGTGAGGCCGGCGGCGATCGCACCGTGCATGCCGTCGGGATAGCGCTCGGCCATGCCGGCCCGGTCGCGATCGGTGTGCTCGTGGAAGTTTTCGCCCCAGACGGTGACGCGGATCGGAGAGGTCATGATCACGTAGTCTCGCAATGCGGTCTCGCCGGTCTGTCCCCGGGTTGCGATCATGGCCTCATGGAGCCCGGCCGCTCGATCCAGCAGATGAAGCTCAGAGCCTTCGACCTGAGCGAACGCACCGGTCGGCTCGGTCGTCGCTCGGCCAAGGAACGCTGGGACCGGCTGCGCGCACGATGGTTCCTGATCGTCCAGTGTGCGGTGACGGCCGGCTTGGCCTGGTTCGTGTCGGCCGAAATCCTTGATCATGAAGCACCGGCCTTCGGCCCGATCGCGGCGGTGATCTGCCTCGGGGTGACCTACGGCCAGCGGCTCCGGCGCGGGCGTCGACGTGGCGATCGGCGTGGCCGTCGGCATCGCGGTCGGTGATCTCTTCGTCCTCTGGTTCGGGACCGGGACCTGGCAGGTGATCGTCGTGGTCGCGCTCTCGATGGCGCTGGCCACGCTGGTCGGGGCCGGGCAGTTGATGATCATCCAGGCTGCGGTGCAGTCGATCGTGGTGACCACCCTGATCCACGATCCGGCCCGG
>CAVXYL010000019.1:0-42267 GCA_963765975.1 uncultured Actinomycetota bacterium
CCGCCGCGGTGATCTACCAACTCGGTGCCCTCGAGGGCCTGGCTCGGGCCGAGGGCGGCCGGGTCCGCTACGTCAAGCCGCACGGGCTCTCTACAACACCGTCGTCGATCAGAGATCCAGGCCACCGCCGTTGTCGAGGCGGTGCTCGCGTACGACCCCGGTCTGCCGATCCTCGGCCTGCCGGGGTCGGCGCTGCTGCGGATCGCCGCCGAGCGGGGCTTGAGACCGGTGACCGAGTACTTCATCGACCGCAACTACACCGCCGACGGCCGCCTGGTCGACCGACGGGAGCCGGACGCGTTGCTCGACGACCCGCAGGAGGCCGCCGCCCGCGCTGTCCGCGCCGCGCAGCAGGGCCGAGCGGAGTCGATGTGCACCCACGGTGACTTCCCCGGCGCCGTCGAGATGGCCCGCACCGTACGCGCCGCGCTGGAGGCCGCCGGCGTCGACATCCGCTCCTTCGTCGAGTCCCGCGGATGACCCGCAGGCTGCTCGAGTACGGCAACCGCGCCGTGCTGCTGGAGTGCGCCGACCTGGCCGAAGCGCTGAGCGTGCAGCCGTTGATCAAGGCGCAGATCGAGCAGGTCACCGAGATCGTTCCCGGTGCCCGGACCTTGTTGCTCCGGCTCAGTGAGCCGCTGACCCCGGCCGACCACAAGACGCTGCTGAGCCTGCCGGGGCAACCTCGGAGCGCTCATGATCAGGAATCGCTGGTGATCGAAGTGGACTACTCCGGCCCCGATCTGGAGGAGGTGTGCCGCCACCGGCTTGACCGCCGAGGAGGTCGTCGCCGCCCACACCGGTCAGCTGTGGACGGTCGCCTTCTGCGGCTTCGCGCCCGGATTCGGATACCTGCACGGTGAGGACGAACGCCTTCGGGTGCCGCGCCGGGCGACGCCCGGACCAAGGTGCCCACGGGCGCGGTCGGGCTCGCCGATCACTGGTCCGGGATCTATCCGAGATCCGGCCCGGCGGCTGGCAGCTGATCGGTCGTACCGATGCGGCGCTGTGGGATCTCGACCGCGACCCGCCGGCACTTCTGCAGCCGGGCCTGCGGATCCGCTTCGAATCGTCGAGTCGATCATGATCGTCATCGAGCAGCCGGGTCCGCTGTCGACCGTGCAGGATCTCGGGCGGCCAGGGCTGGCCCATCTGGGCGTCTCCCCTTCGGGCGCCGCCGATCGCTCCGCGCACCACCTCGCCAACCGGCTGGTCGGCAACCGCGAGGATGCCGCGACCATCGAGACCACCCTCGGCGGCCTGGTGATCATGATGGAGACGCTGAGCTGGGTGGCGGTCACCGGTGCGCCGACCGAGTTGTTGATCAACTCCTCGGTGACGTCGTCGCACTGCTCGTTTCCGCTGCGGGCCGGTGATCGGTTGACCATTCAGCCGCCGCCGGTGGGCCTGCGCAACTACCTCGCCGTCCGCGGCGGCGTCAAGATCACCCGCACTCTCGGCAGCCGCTCGACCGACATGCTGTCCGGCCTCGGCCCGGAGCCGCTCCGGGCCGGCCAGCGACTCAAGCTCTGCCGACCCCGCCGGCCACTTCCCGACATCGATCTCGCGCCGCCCAACCCGCCGCGTCGGCTCGTCGACCTCACTCCCGGCCCGCGCCGGGACTGGTTCACCGATCAGGCCTGGGATGCGTTGCTGGCCGAGGAATGGACGGCGACCGCCGAGGGCAACCGGGTCGCCGTGCGGCTCGAAGGACCGCAGCTGGATCGGCGGATCGCCGACGAACTGCCGTCCGAGGGCCTGCTCCGCGGCGCCATACAGGTCCCGGCATCCGGCCAGCCGCTGATCTTCCTGGCCGACCACCCGGTCACCGGCGGTTATCCGGTGATCGCGGTGCTCACCGATCGGGCCGCCGATCATGCCGCGCAACTCCGGCCCGGCGATCGGGTTCGCTTCCGGCTGTCGCCAGAAGTCTGACCACTAGAGTGAGCCGCATATCCGACGGCGATGGGGAGGACCACGTGGGAATCAGCAAGGTACTTGTCGCCAACCGTGGCGAGATCGCCGTCCGGGTGATCCGGGCCGCGAACGACGCCGGGCTGGCGAGCGTGGCGGTCTACGCCGACGCCGACGCCGACAGCCTCTTCGTCTCCCTGGCCGACGAGGCCTACGCGCTGGGCGGCGCGACTCCGGCCGAGACCTACCTCGACGTGGCCAAGATCCTCGACGTCGCCGCCCGCAGCGGCGCGGACGCGATCCACCCGGGCTACGGGTTCCTGGCCGAGAACGCCGACTTCGCCGCGGCCGTGATCGACGCCGGGCTGGTCTGGATCGGGCCGCCGCCGGCGGCCATCGAGGCCCTCGGCGACAAGGTCCAGGCCCGCCACATCGCCCAGCAGGTCGGCGCGCCGCTGGTGCCCGGCACCGCCGACCCGGTGGCCGACGCCGACGAGGTGGTGGCCTTCGCCGACGGAGCACGGGCTGCCGATCGCCATCAAGGCCGCCTTCGGCGGCGGCGGCCGCGGCCTCAAGGTCGCCCGCACGATGGAGGAGATCCCCGAGCTGTTCGAGTCGGCCACCCGGGAGGCCGTGACCGCCTTCGGCCGCGGCGAGTGCTTCGTCGAGCGCTACCTCGACAAGCCGCGGCACGTCGAGACCCAGTGCCTGGCCGACACCCACGGCAACGTGGTCGTGGTGTCGACCCGCGACTGCTCGCTGCAGCGCCGGCACCAGAAGCTCGTCGAGGAGGCGCCGGCGCCGTTCCTGTCCCAGGACCAGCTCGACCGGCTCTACGCGTCGTCCAAGGCGATCCTGGCCGAGGCCGGCTACGTCGGCGCCGGCACCTGCGAGTTCCTGGTCGGCCAGGACGGCACGATCTCCTTCCTCGAGGTGAACACCCGGCTGCAGGTCGAGCACCCGGTCTCGGAGGAGGTCACCGGCCTCGACCTGGTCCGCGAGATGTTCCGGATCGCCGACGGCGAGGCGCTCGGCTACGGCGACCCGGTCGTCACCGGGCACTCGATCGAGTTCCGGATCAACGCCGAGGACGCCGGACGCAACTTCATGCCCGCACCGGGCACCCTGACCGCCTGGCGGCCGCCGTCCGGCCCCGGCGTCCGGGTCGACGAGGGCTACCTCGGCGGGATGACCGTGCCCGGCAGCTTCGACTCCCTGGTCGCCAAGATCATCGTCACCGGCGCCGACCGCGAGCAGGCGCTGGCGCGCTCCCGGCGCGCGCTGGCGGAGCTGGTGATCGAAGGCATGCCGACGGTCGTCCCGTTCCACCGCGCCGTGCTGGAGGATCCCGCCTACACCGCGGCGGACGGGCACTTCGGGGTGCACACGCGCTGGATCGAGACCGAGTTCACCGGCCAGATCGCGCCCTATGCCGGACCGGTCGGCGAGGCAGCCGAGGCGACCGAGCGCTCGAAGGTCGTCGTCGAGGTCAACGGCAAGCGGCTGGAGGTCATGGTCCCGGCCGGGTTCGGCGCCATCAACGGCGGCTCGACCGGTCTCGCCAAGGCGAAGAAGCCGGTCGAAGCGGGGCGGCGGCGGCCTCGGCGGCGAAGGCGCCGTCGGGCAACGCGCTCACCTCGCCGATGCAGGGCACGATCGTCAAGGTCGCCGTCGCCGAGGGCGATGTCGTGGCGGCCGGCGACCTGATCGTGGTCCTGGAGGCGATGAAGATGGAGCAGCCGCTGACCGCGCATCGAGCCGGCACGGTGACCAAGCTGACCGCCGAGGTGGGGGCCACCGTGACGAGCGGGTCCACCCTGTGCGAAATCGTCGACTAGGGCGTGTCTGTTAGTCCTGCTACCGGCTGCCACGCCCGGCGGGGGTTCAAGGGGGTCGTCCCCCTTGCTGTGATTAGTTGCGATCTAAAACATCGGTAAGAACAACCCCATACAGCCGGATTCCGATGAACCCGCGGGCAGACTGAAGCCCATGGGTGAACTGGTCGTCCTGCTTGTCCTCGTCACGGTGGTCCTCGGAGGAGTGGGACTGTATCGGCGCCATGCCGTCAACCAGCGGAAGGCCGAGGAACAGGCCGCGCTGGAGACCCAACTGTCGACGTCCAAGCGTGCCGCCGACGAGGACGTCACCAAGTTCGGCGAGGAGTTGCAGCGCCTGGACTCCGACGTCGCGGGCCATGCGCTCGACGAGCCGATGCAGCAGGACTACCAGCGGGCCCTGGACGCGTACGACGACGCCAAGATGTCGCTCGACGCGGTGACCAAGCCCGACGAGATCCGGCACGTCACCGAGATCCTCGAGGACGGTCGGTACGCGGTGGCCTGCGTGAAGGCCCGGATCGCCAAGCAGCCGTTGCCGGCCAAGCGACCGCCGTGCTTCTTCAATCCCGCGCACGGGCCGTCCTCGCGCGACGTCGACTGGGCGCCCCCCGGTGGCATCGCCCGCTCCGTCCCGGCCTGCCCGGCCGACGCCGAGCGGGTGCTCGCGGGCGCCGATCCGTACATCCGGACGGTGCAGGTCGGAGCTCAGCGGGTGCCCTACTGGGAGGGCGGTCAGGCGTACGCGCCGTGGGCGCAGGGCTACTACAGCCGGTGGAACGGCAGCGACATGCTCTCGGGCATGCTGATCGGCGGCATGCTCTTCGGCGGCATGGGCAACATGTTCGGCGGCGTCGGCGAGGGTCTCGGCGGGATCGGCGAGGGCATCGGCGAGATCGGTAGCGGGATCGGCGAGGGCATCGGCGACATCGGGGGCGGGATCGGCGACATGTTCGGAGACATGTTCGACTGACCGGCGCGGCGAGCGGCGCCTACGGTTCAGGCCTCGGCCGTCAGGGCGACTTCGAGTTGCGCCAGGGTCTCCGAGCAGCCCGCGTCCAGCTTGATCGTGGCCAGGTCGTCGCCGCGGGTCGGGCCGCGATTGATGATCACGTTGCGGCGCAACCGCTTGGCGTTGTGCCGGACGAAGCGCAGCCCGGACATCACGGTCAGCGACGAGCCGAGCACCACCAGCACCTCCGCCTCGTCGACCAGGGCGTACGCGGCCTCGACCCGCGGCTTGGGCACGGATTCGCCGAAGAACACCACATCGGGTTTCAGCCGCCCACCGCACGCCTCGCAGCTCGCGAGCGACGAAGTCGTGCCAGTCGCGCACCACGGCGTCGCCGTCCGGCCGCAGTTCGGCGTGCTCCAGGACGGGCGGCTCATCCAGCTCGGGATTGAGCTCGGCCAGCCGGTTCTGCACCTGCCGGCGCGGTGCGCTGCCGCCACAGTCCAGGCAGATGACCGTCGCGATGTCGCCGTGCAGGTTGATCAGACTGCTGGTGCCCGCCGCCGCGTGCAGGCCGTCGACGTTCTGGGTGATCACGCCGCACAGGCCGGCGGCTTCGAGGCCGACGAGCGCGCGGTGCCCGGCATTGGGCTGGGCCCGGCCGATCCGCCGCCAGCCGAGGTAGGACCGGGCCCAGTAACGTCGTTGCGCCTCAGCCGACCCGACGAACTCGCCGAACTGCATCGGCGTCGCGCGTATCGACGTCGGTCCGCGGTAGTCCGGAATCCCGGAGTCGGTCGACATCCCGGCGCCGGTCAGCGCGACCCAGGTGCGCCCGCGGAGCACGTCGGCCACCGTCTCCGCGGCGGCCTGCACGCTCACACTCACGCCCAGAGGCTACCTGCGTCAGCTGATCGAACGGGAACCGTGCAGGCGCCGGGCCGCCTCGGCGATCGAGCCGGTCATCGACGGATAGACCGTGAACGACTCGGAGACCTGGTCCACGGTCAGCCGCTGCGCGACGGCCACGGCGATCGGGAAGATCAGCTCGCTGGCCCGTGGCGCGACCACCACACCACCGATCACGATCCCGGTGATCTTGCGGCAGATGAGTTTGACGAAGCCGTCGCGGCTGCCCTGCATCTTCGCCCGGGCGTTGCCACGCAAGGGCAGGGTGACCACCCGCGCCAGCACCTCACCGGAGTCGACCTGCGACTGGGTGACCCCGACGGTGGCGATCTCCGGCGCGGTGAAGACGTTCGACGACACCGTCTTCAGATCCAGCGGCGAGACGGCGTCTCCGAGGGTGTGCCACATGGCGATCCGGCCCTGCATGGCCGCCACCGAAGCCAACGGCAGCACGCCGGTGCAGTCGCCGGCGGCGTAGATGCTGCGCGACGTCGTCCGCGACACCCGGTCGACGGTGATGAAGCCGCCGCCGTCGGTCTCGACCCCGGCCGATTCGAGGCCGAGGTCGGCGGTGTTGGGGATCGAGCCGACCGCCATCAGGCAGTGCGAGCCGCTGACCGTGCGACCGTCGTTGAGGGTGACGATCACTCCGTCACCGTCGCGGGCGACCGACTGCGCGCGCGACTTGGACAGCACCATCAGGCCCCGTCGCGCGAACACATCCTCCAGCACCTGCGCCGCGTCGGCGTCCTCGCCCGGCAGCACCCGGTCGCGGGACGAGACCAGGACGACATCGCAGCCGAGGGCGTGGTACGCGCTGGCGAACTCCGCGCCGGTGACCCCCGAGCCGACGACGATCAGCCGTTCGGGCAGCTCGGTGAGCTCGTAGACCTGGGTCCAGGTGAGGATCCGTTCGCCGTCGGGCTTGGCGTCCGGCAGCTCGCGCGGATGGGCCCCGGTGGCCAGCAGGACCACGTCGGCGTCGAAGGTCTGCTCGCCGTCGGCGGTGTCGGCGATCACCCGGTCCGGTCCGTCCAGCCGGCCCCGGCCCTTGACCAGCCGGACGTTCTCCCGCAGCACCCGCTCGACGATGTCCTCGGACTGGCGCTTGGCCAGTCCGAGAACTCGCTGGTTGACCGCGGCGAGGTCGACATGGACGACCGCCTTGGCGTCGCCGGGGTCCTCGGCGCCGAAGCGCAGGCCCAGCTCCGCCGACTCGCTGACCTCGGTCATCACCTCGGCCGTGGCGATCAAGGTCTTGGACGGCACGCAGTCGGTGAGCACCGCGGATCCGCCGAGCCCGTCGGAGTCGATGAGGGTGATCTCCCCCCCGAGCTGGCTGCCCACCAGCGCCGCCTCGTAGCCGCCGGGTCCGCCACCGACAATCACCACTCGGGTCACCTTGGGCATTCTTGCATCTCGCCTGCGCGGCGACGGAACCGATAGCCTCCGGGGTGTGCTTTACGCCGCGTACGGGAGCAACCTCGACCCGCGCCAGATGGCGGAGCGCTGTCCGCACTCCCCCGAGCGAGGCAACGGCTGGCTGCTCGGCTGGCGGATGACCTTCGGCGGGGAGGGCTGGGACGGCGCACTGCCGACCATGGCCGAGGACGCCGACGCCCAGGTGTTCGTCGCCCTCTACGACGTGACGCCGACCGATGAATCCACCCTGGACGAGTGGGAGAGCGCGCACTCCGGCCTGTACCGCAAGGTCCGGGTGCGGGTGGCGACGCTCGACGGCGAGCAGCCGGCGTGGACCTACGTCCTCGACGACTTCGAAGGCGGCACGCCGAGCGCCCGAACCATCGGCATCCTGGCCGACGCGGCCGAAGCCGCCGGCGCACCCAGCGACTACGTCGAGGAACTGCGCGCGCGGCCGTGCTCCAGCGGCTGGTGACTGCGGACGCGTCTGGATGGCTCTATAGTGCGGAAATGTCCGATGTTGCTGCGTCCCCGTCGCCCGATCCGTACGCGCTGGCGAGCCGGGCCGCGGACGCGCTCCGAGAGCGTTTCGGCATCCCCGGTCTCGACTCGGCCTTCGTGCTGGGTTCGGGCTGGTCGGCCGCGGCCGATGATCTTGGTGAGTTGATCGGCAGCTGCGAACTGGCCGAACTCCCCGGCTTCGCCAAGCCGACGGTGGTCGGTCACGGCGGTGCGCTGCGGATCGTCCGGACCAGCGCGGGCAAGATCAGCGCGATCTTCACCGGGCGAACCCATTACTACGAGGGCCTCGGGGTGCAGCAGGTCGTGCACGGCGTACGGACCGTGGCCGCCGCCGACGCCAAGATCATCGTGCTGACGAACGGCTGCGGCGGCCTCAACCCGGACTGGGCCCCGGGAACCGCGGTGCTGATCCGCGACCACATCAATCTCACCGGCGCGACGCCGCTGTCGGGCGCGACCTTCATCGACCTCTCCGAGGCCTACTCCAAGCGGCTGCGTGATCTCGTCCAGGGCATCCAGCCGTTGCCCGAGGGCGTCTACGTCCAGTTCCACGGGCCGCAGTTCGAGACCCCGGCCGAGGTGCGGATGGTCGGCGTGCTGGGCGGCGATCTGGTCGGCATGTCGACCACGCTGGAGACCATCGCCGCGCGGGAGGCGGGGCTGGAAGTCCTCGGGATCTCGCTGGTCACGAACCCGGCCGCGGGCATCTCGCCCGAACCGCTGAACCACGCCGAGGTGCTGGAAGCCGGGCGTGAGGCGGCGCCGCGGCTGCGCACCTTGCTGGCCGGGATCGCAGCCGCCCTGTGAAGGCCGAGCTCCATCGGCAGATCGCGGCGTGGTTGGAGCAGGATCCCGATCCGCAGACCCGGCAACGGACCGAAGAGCTGCTGACCGCCGCCGAGGGCGGCGACGAGCAGGCCGTGCTCGAACTCGTGGATGCCTTCACCGGCCGGCTGGAGTTCGGCACGGCGGGACTGCGGGGTGCGCTCGGTCCCGGTCCGAACCGGATGAATCGCGTGGTGGTCGGCCAAGCCGCGGCCGGACTGGCGACGTTACCTGATCGATCACGGGCAGGGCGGCGGACGGGTGATCATCGGCTACGACGCCCGCCACAACTCCGACATCTTCGCCTCCGACACCGCCGAGATCATGGCCGGCGCCGGCTTCGAGGCCCTGGTCGTGTCCCGGTCCGCTGCCGACTCCGGTCGTCGCCTTCGGCATCGGACACTTCTCCTGCGTCGCCGCGATCGTGGTGACCGCGTCGCACAATCCACCGCAGGACAACGGCTACAAGGTCTACCTGGGCGACGGCTCGCAGATCGTGCCGCCGGCGGACGCCGAGATCTCGGCCCGGATCGACGAGGTCGCGCAGCACCGGCTGGCGGACGTGCCGCGGGCCGCGACCTACCGGGTGCTGGGCGACGAGCTCGTCACCGCGTACCTGGCCCGGCTCGGCTACGCTGGTCCCGGCCGATGCGCCGCGTGAACTCACCTGGGTCTACACCCCGCTGCACGGTGTCGGTGGCGCGATCGTCGACCGAGCCATTGCGACCAGCGGGTTCGACGCTCCGGCCGTCGTGTCCGAGCAGGCCGCTCCGGACCCGGACTTTCCCACCGTGGCCTTCCCGAATCCGGAGGAGCCGGGGGCCATCGACCTGGCCCTGGCGCTGGCCGAGGAGCGGGGCGCCGACCTCGTCGTCGCCAACGATCCGGATGCCGACCGCTGTGCCGTGGCCGCACCGATCGACGGCCGCTGGCGGATGCTCCGCGGCGACGAACTCGGCTGCCTCCTCGGCGACGACGCGCTGCGCCGCGGCGTCCGCGGCACCTACGCCTGTTCGATCGTCTCGAGTTCGTTGCTGTCGGTGATGGCCGCGGCGTACGCGCAGCCGTTCGTCTACACCCTGACCGGCTTCAAGTGGATCGGCCGGGTGCCCGGACTGGCGTACGGCTACGAGGAGGCCATCGGCTATTGCGTCGACCCGGAGGCGGTGCCGGACAAGGACGGCGTCTCGGCCCTGATCCGGGTGCTCACGTTGGCCGCCGAACTGAAGGCGGCCGGTCTCACCGTCGCCGATCGGCTCGACGAGATCACCAGGACCTACGGCGTCTACGAGACCGATCAGCTTGCGGTGCGGGTCGCCGATCTCAGCCTGATCGCCGAGGCCATGGTCCGGCTTCGGGCCCGGCCGCCCGTCGAACTGCTCGGCCAGCCGGTCACCGTCGTCGACCTGGCCGACGGCAGCCCCGAACTGCCGGCCACCGACGGGGTCCTGATCACCGGCGAGTCGATCAAGGTCGTGGTCCGCCCGTCCGGCACCGAACCGAAGCTGAAGTGCTATCTCGAAGCCAGAAGCCCGGTCACGTCGGCCGAGGATCTGGGTGGCGATCGTCGTCGTACCCGGGACGCGCTGTCCCGCCTCCGCGCGGAGATGTCGGTCGCGCTCGGCCTGTCCGCGAGCTGACCGGCGGCGGCCAGCGACCGCTCGACGAGCGCCAGCTGGGCCAGGACGACCTGCACGTCCTGCCAGAGGTCCAATCGCTCGCACGCGTCGACCGCCTGCAGTTCGTCGGTCGGCAACAGGTCGACCAAGGTGGTCAGCCCGATCCGGACCTGATCGAGCAACGACTCCACCCCGGCTGCGTTCATGTCGGTAGTCTATTCGAACGTGAGTTCGATGACAACGACGTTCTGATCACCGCTGGTTCGCTGCAGAGAACTTCACCCGATTCCGGCCCTGATCGCTATGATTATTCGCCATAGTCGCTGCTTGGCAGGATATATTGTCGCCATCTGTTGATCACGCGAGAAAATCGAGGAGGGCCGATGGCCGAGCATGTGGACGTTCTCCCGTCCGAAGTCCACGAGATCCTGGGGCGGCACGTGCTGACCGACGGCATGAAACTGGTCGTCGATCTGAAGCGCAGCCACGGCTCTCGACTCGTCGACGCCCGCAACGGCAAGCGCTACCTCGACCTGTACACCTTCTTCGCCTCGGCCCCGCTGGGCATCAACCCGCCGGGCATCGTCGACGATCCGACGTTCATGGCCGAACTCGCCGAGATCGCCGCCAACAAGCCGGCCAACCCGGACATGTACACCACCGCGTACGCCGAGTTCGTGGAGACCTTCGTCCGCGTGCTCGGCGACCCGGCACTGCCCCACCTGTTCTTCATCGAGGGCGGGGCGCTCGCGGTCGAGAACGCCCTGAAGGTCGCCTTCGACTGGAAGAGCCGGCACAACGAGGCCGCCGGCCGCGACCGCCGTCTCGGCACCAAGATCATGCACCTGACCAAGGCCTTCCACGGCCGGAGCGGCTACACCCTCTCGCTGACCAACACCGAGCCGAACAAGACCGATCGGTATCCCAAGTTCGACTGGCCGCGGCTCGACGTGCCGGCCATCACCTTCCCGCTCCATGATCATCTCGACGAGGTGGTCGCGGCCGAGCAGCACGCGCTGGATCAGGCGCGGCGGGCGTTCAGCGAGCACCCGCGACGACATCGCCGCCTTCATCGCCGAACCGATCCAGGGTGAGGGCGGCGACAACCACATCCGCCCGGAGTTCTTCCAGGCGCTGCTGGAGATCGTCCATGATCACGACGCGCTGTTCATCTTCGACGAGGTGCAGACCGGCGTCGGCACCACGGGCACGGCCTGGGCCTACCAGCAGTTGGGCGTGCAGCCCGACATCGTGGCCTTCTCCAAGAAGGCCCAGGTGGGCGGCATCATGGCCGGTGGCCGGGTCGACGAGGTGCCGGACAACGTGTTCCGGGTGTCCGGGCGGATCAACTCCACCTGGGGCGGCAATCTCGTCGACATGGTCCGGGCCGGCCGAATCCTGGAGATCATCGAGTCCGACAACCTGATCGAGGCCGCGGGGCCCAAGGGGCGGCGTCTGGTGAGCGGCCTCGAGGCCATCAGCGCCGAGACCGGCAAGATCAGCAACGTCCGCGGACGCGGCCTGTTCGTCGCCTGCGATCTGCCCACGGCGCCGGAGCGGGATGCGCTGATCACCGACCTCCGCAGGACCGAGCACGTGATCGTGCTGCCCTGCGGCGTACGGTCGGTCCGGTTCCGGCCCGCGCTCTCGGTGAGCGAGGATGAACTGGACGAGGCGGTCGGTGCGGTCAGCCGATCCGTCGCCCGAATCTGCCGCTGACGGCCCGAAGGAGAAGCTCGATGAGCAGCCCTGTGACCTCGATCGTCGACGGGTCGCCGGCGGCTGGCGTCCGCACCGTTCCGAGCACCAACCCCGCGCGGCTGGACGAGGTCGTCGGCGAGGTCGCGTTCGCTGACGCCGCCACCTTCGTCCGAGCGGCCGAGGCGGCCAAGGCCGCGCAACCGGGATGGGCTGCGGTGCCGGCGCCGATGCGGGGCCGGGCGATCGCCCACATCGGCCGGCTGGTCGAGGACAACGCCGAGGCGCTCGCCCGGCTGGTCACGGCCGAGATCGGCAAGCCGTACGGCGAGGCGCTCGGCGAGGTCCGCGAGATCGTCGACACCTGCGACTTCTTCCTGGGTGAGGGCCGCCGGCTCTACGGCCAGACCGTGCCGAGCGAGATGCCAGACAAGCAGCTCTTCACGTTTCGCAAGCCGGTGGGCGCGGTCGCGGTGATCACGGCGGGCAACTTCCCGGTCGCCGTGCCGGCCTGGTACATCGTGCCCGCGCTGCTCGCCGGCAACACGATCGTGTGGAAGCCGGCCGAGTACTCGGCGGTGCAGCTCCGCTGCCTTCCACGAGATCTTCGTCCGCGGCGGCGGGCTGCCCGACGGGGTGTTCAACATCGTGCACGCCGACGGTCCGGCCACCTTCGCCGGGCTCGAGCAATCGCTGGACGCCGGACTGATCGACAAGGTCGGCTTCACCGGCTCCTCGGCCGTCGGGCAGGAGATCGGCGCGCTCACCGGGCGACATCTGCAGACCGCCTGTCTCGAGCTGGGCGGCAAGAACCCGCTGGTCGTCACGCCCAGCGCCGAACTCGATCTCGCGGTGGAAGGCGCATTGTTCTCCGGTTTCGGCACCGGCGGTCAGCGCTGCACCTCGCTCGGCACGGTGATCGTCCACGAGAGCGTCCACGACGAGTTCCTGGCCAAGCTGAACGCCGCGGTAGCGGCCGCGAAGGTCGGCGACCCCACCCAGGACGTGTTGATGGGGCCGATGCTCGACGCCAAGTTCGCCGAGCGGTACGAGGAGTTCCTCGACTGGATCGAGCCGCACCACAAGCCACAGGCGGCCATCGGCCGGATCACCGCGGACAACGCTCGGGATGGCTTCGTCGGCGATCCCGGAGCGGGACTGTTCTACCATCCGGTGGTCGTCGACGGTGTCCGGCTGGGCGATCGGCTGTTCATGGAGGAGACCTTCGGACCGATCATCGGCATCACCAGCTACCGCACGCTCGACGAGGCGATCGACCTGGCCAACGCGCCCGGCTACGGGCTGTCCTCCTCGATCTACACCACCGACCCGAAGGACGCCTACACCTTCCGCGACAGGATCGGCGCCGGCATGGTGTCGATCAACAACTCGACGTCCGGCGCGGAGGCCCACCTGCCGTTCGGCGGCAACGGCAAGTCCGGCAACGGATCCCGGCAGTCCGGGATCTGGGTGCTCGATCAGTTCACCCGCTGGCAGTCGGTCAACTGGGACTACTCGGGCCGGCTGCAGAAGGCGCAGATGGACACGGTCGAACTGACCCCGGACACCACCTTCCGCCTCTGAGTACGCGGCCCATGCATCCCCTCGACAGCGCATTTCCGCGGCGCCCTGGCCGAGTTGTCAGACTCTGCACGCGCTGCGGCGCGCAGCGAAGCTGACAAGTCGGCGGACGGAAGACTGGTGGAGGGTGTTCGAGGCGCAGGCCACCAGCCGGCACCTGGACTTCGTGGCCCGGGAGTTGCAGCAGCAGGGGCAGGGGTTCTACACGATCGGCTCCGCCGGGCATGAGAGCAACGCGCTGGTCGCGACGGCCTTGCGGCCGAGCGATCCGGCGCTGCTGCACTACCGGTCGGGGGCGTTCTACGTGGCGCGGGCCCAGCAGGTGCCGGGCTCGACGCCGGTCCGCGACGTGCTGCAGGGCCTGATGGCGCTGGCCGACGAACCGATCGCCGGCGGCCGGCACAAGGTGTTCGGGCATCCCGACCTGGGGATCATCCCGCAGACGTCGACGATCGCCTCGCACCTGCCGCGCGCGGTCGGGCTGGCCGTCGCGCTGCACCGCGCCCACCGGCTGGGAGTCGACTGCGAGTGGCCGGCGGATGCCGTCGTCGTCTGCTCGTTCGGCGACGCGTCGGCCAATCACTCGACGGCGGCCGGTGCGATCAACACCGCGATCAACGCCAGCTTCCGCGGCCTGCCGGTGCCGATCCTGTTCGTCTGCGAGGACAACGGTCTGGGCATCTCGGTGCCGACGCCGTCGGGCTGGATCGAGTCCGCGTACGGATCCCGCGCTGGGCTGGAGTATCTGTTCGCGGACGGCGCCGATCCGGCCGCGACCCGATCGGCGATCACCGGAGGCCGTGCACCGGGTACGCGAGGAGCGCCGACCGATCTTCCTGCACCTGCGGACGGTACGGTTTCTCGGCCACGCCGGCAGCGATGCCGAGATCAGCTACCGAACGCCGCGCGAGGTCGAGGCCGACTACGCCCGGGATCCCCTACTGGCCACGGCTCTGGAGTTGTATGCCACCGGAGCGGAACCGGAGCAGATCCGCGCCCGGTACGACCAGATCCGTGCCGAGATCGACGGCGAGGTCGACGCGCTGCGTGATCAGCGACGCCTGGGCTCGGCCGCGGAGGTGATGGCGCCGCTCGCGCCGCGTCGTCCGGATCGAGTCGCCGTGACGGCGGCAGCCCTGCGCGGCGACGTTCATGATCAACCGCGGACGCTCGCGGAGTCGATCAACGCCACCCTCAGCGACCTGCTGGTCCACGAGCGCCGGGTGGTCGTCTTCGGTGAGGACGTCGGGGTGAAGGGCGGTGTCTACGGCGTGACCGGCGGCCTCGCCCGCAGGCACGGCTCGGCCCGGGTCTTCGACACCGTCCTCGACGAGCAGTCGATCCTCGGGCTGGGTCTCGGTGCCGGTCTGGCCGGTCTGATCCCCATCCCGGAGATCCAGTACCTGGCCTACCTGCACAACGCCGAAGATCAACTCCGCGGCGAGGGGGCCACGCTGCCGTTCTTCTCCCAGGGCCGGTTCAGCAACCCGATGGTGGTCCGGGTGGCCGGACTCGCGTACCAGAAGGGATTCGGCGGCCACTTCCACAACGACAACGCGGTGGGTGTGCTGCGGGACATCCCGGGGCTGGTCGTCGCCTGCCCGTGCCCGCGCCGACGACGCCGCGGCGATGCTCCGGACCTGCGTCGCGGCCGCGATCACCGATGCGACCCTGTCGGTCTTCCTGGAGCCGATCGCGCTGTATCACCGACGCGATCTTGATCAGCCGGGCGACGGCGGCTGGCTCGCAGTTGATCATGGTGAGCACGTGCCCATCGGGGCCGCGCGGCACGTACTCGCGCCCTTCGACAGGCTCAGGGCGCGGGTCCGATCTGACCATGATCACCTTCGGCAACGGGGTGCCGATGTGCCTGCGGGTGATGCGCCGACTCGCTCACCAGAGCATCCGGGCCGAGGTGATCGACCTTCGCTGGCTGGCCCCGTTGCCCGATCGAGGATGTGCTGGACGCGGCCCGGCGTACCGGGCGGGTGTTGATCGTGGACGAGACCAGGCATTCCGGCGGCGTCGGCGAGGGCGTGATCACCGCCCTGGTCGAAGGTGGATTCGGCGGGCGGATCGCCCGGGTCTCCAGCCAGGACAGCTTCGTGCCCTTGGGCGCCGCCGCGCAGCACGTGCTGCTGGGCGAGGATGAGATCGAAAAAGCAGCCATCACCCTGGCTGGGATGGGAGACCGATGACCGGCACCGGGCCGTTGGAGCTGCTCGACGTCAGTCGACTGCTCAGCAACGACGAGCGCGACATCCAGGCCGCCGTGCGGGACTTCGTCACCCGCCGGGTCAAGCCGCACATCGCCCACTGGTTCGAACATGGAGATCTCGATCTCGACCTGATGCGCGAGGCCGGCTCGCTCGGCCTGCTCGGCATGCATCTGCAGGGCTACGGCTGCGCCGGCACCAACGCGGTCTCCTACGGGCTGGCCTGCCTGGAGCTGGAAGCCGGGGACTCGGGCGTTCGCAGCATGGTGTCGGTCCAGGGATCGCTGGCCATGTTCGCGATCTGGAAGTTCGGCAGCGAGGAGCAGAAGACGCACTGGCTGCCGCGGATGGCCACCGGCGACGCGATCGGCTGCTTCGGGTTGACCGAGCCCGATTTCGGCTCCAATCCGGCGGGGATGCGGACCCGGGCGAAGCGGGACGGCGACGAGTGGGTGCTGAACGGCACCAAGATGTGGATCACCAACGGTTCGGTGGCCGACGTGGCGGTGGTCTGGGCGCAGACCGACGAAGAGGGCGACGGCAAAGGCATCCGCGGCTTCGTGGTGCCGGCCGAGACGTCCGGCTTCTCGGCGCCCAAGATCACCAAGAAGCTGTCGTTGCGCGCCTCGATCACCTCCGAGCTCGTCCTGGAAGACGTCCGGCTGCCCGGCGACGCGGTGCTGCCGGAAGCCACCGGGCTGGGCGGACCGCTGTCCTGCTTGAACGAAGCCCGCTTCGGAATCATCTTCGGCGCGCTCGGTGCGGCCCGCGACTGCCTGGAGTCAGCGATCGACTACGCGAAGTCGCGCGAGGTCTTCAACCGGCCACTGGCGTCGTTCCAGCTGACCCAGGCCAAGCTCGCCGACATGGCACTCGAGCTGCAGAAGGGATTCCTGCTCGCGCTGCACCTCGGCCGGCTCAAAGATGATCATCGACTGGAGCCTCGCCAGGTCAGCCTCGGCAAGCTCAACAACGTCCGTGAGGCGCTGGCGATCGCTCGGGAATGCCGGACGATTCTGGGCGCGAACGGGATCACCCTGGAGTATCCGGTGATGCGCCACGCCAACAATCTGGAGTCGGTGCTCACCTACGAGGGCACCTCCGAGGTGCACCAACTGGTCATCGGCCAGGCCCTCACCGGGTACAGCGCGTTCAGCTGATCGCGGCGGGCTACGGCTGGGCCGTTTGGTCCGTTGTGCGCGCAAACGGCCCGATTTTCGCTCAGATCGCGGCCGTCTGGTCCGTTGTGCGCGCAAACGGCCCGCCGGCCGGGATCGGTGCGGCCGGCCGCTTCGCGATGTCGTCCAGCAGCGCCCGGGTCGCCTGCACGCCCAGCTGGCGGTAGGCCTCGAAGTCCAGCTCGCCGTAGAACTGGTCGCCGGTGCTGGTGCGCGGGAACTCGGGGTGCAGCAGCGCGTAGACCTTGTTGTCCAGCGACATGTCCCGGGTCCGGATGGCCTTCACGAAATGCACCTCGGCCGTCGTGCCGTCGGCGTACCGGGCGGTGCCGGTCTGCCACGCCGAACCGGCCAGGTGATCCTGCACCGGTGATCATCGGCGTCGGGTCGATGGTCAGCTCGCAGTCGAGATCGATGCGCGCGGTGGCTATCGCCTCGCCCAGCGCCCGGAAGGAGTTCTCGGCGTCGTTGGATGCATCCAGCACGTAGACCTCGTCGGGCCGGCGGCGCAGCGCCTCCACCAGCCCGAGGTTGTCGTAGTGCCCGCCGTCGGTGATGTAGAGCCGGCGTTCGGTCAGCGACGTCTTGCCGATGCCCTCCTTGAACAGCCTCCACGAGCCCGGCTGGTTCAGCACCGAGCGGACCGCCTCGAAGATCAGGTCCCGGACCGGCACCCGATCGAGTTGATCTTGGTTGTACTGCTTGCGGGATGCCGTGGTCGACTGGACACAGTCCGGGATCTGCCCGCCGAGCACCTCGTAGAACCAGGCCTCGTCGGTGGTCAGCGCCGACGCGAGCCACTGGCGGTCCTTGGTGCTGATCATCCACTGGGTGAGGTAGATCCGCTCGTTCTCGGGCAGCGCGTGCCAGGCGATCTTGGCATCCTCGCGGCGCAGCCGAATCATCCGCCGGACCTGGAACGCATCGTCGGTCCACAAGGGATTCGGCAGCCACACGCCGAGCCGGGCGTTGGCCAGGGCCATGATCAACCGGTACGGCGCGACCCGGCGATGTTCCCGCCCGACCAGCGGCGAGAAGGCCGCACCGCTCATCGCCATGGCGGCCGGAATGGTGGCATCGCGCAGCCGGAAGTCGGCCGCGAACTCGTACGTGGCGGCCGGCATCTGCCGACAGATCGCCCGGTCGGTCAGCCCGATGCTGCGGTGGTCGAAGACGAACGGCGTCGCCCGTCGATCGGCCGGCACATACTCGACGTCACTGACGTTCGCGACCGCACAGGCGATCAGTTCGGGCCCGGCGCCCAGGCTCGGGTGCGGACTTCGGAGAATCGCAACGGCTCCCGGTACGACAGCGGTTGCGTCGTGCCGCCGACCCGCTGCTGGAGGAACGCGTAGGAGATCCGTTCCCGGTAGAAGTGGTGCAGCGAGGTCCAGTTGGCATCGGTGAACACCGTGAGTACCACCAGGACGATCACGAAGCCGTAGATCAACGGCCAGTTGGCCAGATCGACCGGCTGCCCGACGAAGGCGGCGACCCAGCTCATCAGCACCGTCAGCGCCGCCACGATGATCACGATCAGCGCCGCCCAGGGCAGCAGGACGCGCGTGAGGATGCTGAACAGTTTCGCCATCCGCCCCCCGTCTCCGGCCGTCCCCTCGCCGGACGTCCTGGCCAGCCCGAACCGGACCACGGCGAGGATCGACGCGGCGACCGCCACGAAGGATCCCCAGGTGGTCTGGGGAACCGAGAGGTCGACGAAGTTCTGCGTGCCGCAGGAGATCTCCGACAGACCACAGACCTCGGTCCGGGACGAGGCCGACCGCATGGATCAGGCCGGCCCAGACCGAATCGCTGGTGGCCGCGTAGTTGTGAATCGCCGCCATCAGCTTCGGCAGGCCGACGACCAGCGCCCACAGGGCGACGCCGACCCAGAGCATCGCGACCGCGAGCGTCCGCAGGCCCTCGCGGATCTTGACCGGCAGCGTGACGAGCCGCATCGTGAAGCGCTCGAGCACGAACAGGCGCGACCCCGACGAACGGGAACACCCAGAAGTACCCGAGCCACGCCCAGGCGCCCTCGTAATCCCCTCCGACCGCCTCGACGCTGTTCCAGCCGACCAGGCCGCCTGAGGCATTGAGCAACCAGCCGAGCCACCACGCCAGCACACCCAGGGCCAGGGCGCACCAGAAGAGGTTGACCGTCATGCCGAACACGATGGCCAGGGCGGCGAGCGTGGCCTGCTTCACTGAGTCGAACAGATACCGGGTATGGCGCCGCAGCCAGCGTGTCTCCTCGCTCGTCGGTGCGAACGCCTCCGGACTCAGCGGCGCCCAGTCGTCGCCCAGGTTGTCCTTGGAGCGCCAGCGCAGGACATGCAGCGCGGCGGCGATGTAGCCGCCACCGCTGACCCCGACAACGGCCTTGGCGTCGCGATAGACGCCGCGCTGACCCAACTCCTGGAGACCGCCGAGGCAGAACGACGCCGAGCGGATGCCGCCACCCGAGCAGCAGATCACCGTGCCGCCGCGTTCGGGTTCGGGCACCTGGTCGGAGCCGCCGTCGAGGGTGGCCCGCCAGCGTTGGATCCACGCCTGTTGCGACGACGCGCGCGTCTGGTCGACCCAGCGTTGCGGCACCTTGTTCAGGGCCCACCGCCGCTCGAACATCGTGCCGCTCCGCCGCCACCACAGACCGGCGCTGCTGGCCAGAGCCAGCACGACGCAACCCAGCAGGCCCACGGCTGCGATGACGATGTGCAGCCAGAACAGCCACTCAGTGGCGATGAGCGGAGACCGGATAGGTCCGGGCGTCGCCGACCCGCATCCAGGCGATCGCGTTCTCGATCAGGTCGAGCACCCCGCCGAGAGCCACCACGCCGATCATGATCAGGATCAGTCTGCGGAAGACCGGAAGCGCCCGCGCGGAATTCACCAGTTCCAGGCACCGCCAGGCGAACTGGAAGTAGTAGCGGATCAGCGCGACCTCCAGCAGCAGCACGATCCGGGCCGGCACCGAGGACGGCATGTCGGCGACGGTCGGGAGCACGGCGGCGCAGGTGAGATAGAGCGGGGTCAAGATCACGATCAGCCCGAGGACCGCGCTCAGCGGAGCGCCGGAACGAGCGCCAGCGGCCGCGCCGCTCGATCTGGGTCCGGGAGAGCACGGTGAGCTGATCGGCGACGTTCATCGTCGATGCCGGGCCAGATGCCTTCATCGCTCTCCCAACAGATCGCTGTTACCACTGAGAGGTACGCGGCGCGCCGTCAGATACCCCGACGCCGCCCGCTGCGTCGAACGTTAGTGGTCGACGGCCCGCGTCGGGCGCCGCGGCATAGGATCAGTTGCATGGGTCCCGCTTCGACGAAGAATCTCGCGCCGAGATCCGCTGCCGCGACCATGACGCTGCCACCGCATCTGGCCGACGCCAGCGCCGACGAGGCCGCGCTCCGCCGCTTTCTCTTCGGGCTGCCGGGCGTCGATCCGGTGGGGGTCGAGCAGCGGGCGGCCGGACTGGCCACGCGATCGATCAAGAAGGCGTCCAAGCTCGCGGCGATCGATCTCGCGATCTCGATGGTCGACCTCACCACACTGGAGGGTGCCGACACCCCCGGCAAGGTCCGCAACCTGGCCCGCAAGGCGATGCTGCCGGATCCCGACAACCCGGACACCCCGCGTACGGCTGCGGTCTGTGTCTACGGCGACATGGTGCCGACCGCCGCCGAGGAGTTGCGCGGGTCGGGGGTCCTGGTCGCCGCCGTGGCCACGGCCTTCCCGTCGGGCCGGGCGAGCCTGCAGGTCAAGCTCGCGGACACGAAGAACGCGGTCGACGCCGGCGCTGACGAGATCGACATGGTGATCGACCGCGGCGCCTTTCTCGCCGGTCGGTACGGCCTGGTCTTCGAGCAGATCAAGGCGATCAAACAGGCCTGCGGGTCGGCCCGGCTGAAGGTGATCCTGGAGACCGGCGAACT
Organism: uncultured Actinomycetota bacterium; assembly: GCA_963765975.1. GTDB lineage: Bacteria > Actinomycetota > Actinomycetes > Propionibacteriales > Propionibacteriaceae > Microlunatus. Next base: position 20,605 of record CAVXYL010000019.1, read on the forward strand.
CGGCACCTACGACAACGTCCGCCGCGCCTCCTGGCTGGCGTTGCTGGCCGGCGGCGACTTCATCAAGACCTCGACCGGCAAGATCTCGCCCGCGGCGACGCTGCCGGTCACCCACGTCATGTTGCAGGCCGTCAAGGACTGGAAGGCCGAGACCGGGGAGCAGCGCGCGGTCAAGCCGGCCGGCGGCATCCGCACCGCCAAGGACGCGATCCGCTATCTGGTGGCCGTGCACGAAGTGGCCGGACCCGAATGGCTCGATCCGTACTACTTCCGGTTCGGCGCCTCGTCGGTGCTGAACGATCTGATCATGCAACGCCGGGCGCAGCTCGAGGGACACTACTCCGGCGCCGACTACGTCACCGTCGACTGAGAGATATTGATCATGGATTGGGAATACGCGCCGGCTCCCGAATCGGGCAGCATCGCGGCGATCAAGGATCGCTATCTGCCGTTCATCGACGGGACGTTCGTCGAGGGCTCCGGCGATGATCTCGACACCCTGAATCCCGGGACCGGCGAGCGCCTGTCCACCGTCTCGACCGTGACCACGGCCGACATCGACACCGCGGTCGCCGCCGCGCGGCGGGCGTACGAGAAGGTCTGGTCGCCGATGTCGGGCGCAGAACGCGGCAAGTACCTGTTCCGGATCGCCCGCGGGATCGCCGAACGGGCCCGCGAGCTGGCCGTGGTCGAAACCCTGGACAACGGCAAGCCGATCAAGGAAACCCGCGACTTCGACGTGCCGAACGCCGCGCAGCACTTCTTCTACCACGCCGGTTGGGCCGACAAGTTGCAGCATCTCGGGTTCGGTTCGAGCCCGCAGGCCCTCGGGGTCGCCGGCCAGGTGATCCCCTGGAACTTTCCGCTGCTGATGGCGGCCTGGAAGATCGCGCCGGCCCTGGCCGCCGGCAACACGGTGGTGATCAAGCCCGCGGAGACCACGCCGTTGTCGGTCCTGGTGCTGGCCGAGATCATCGCCGACGCCGATCTCCCGCCGGGCGTGGTCAACATCATCACCGGGGCCGGTGACGTCGGCTCGGCCCTGGTCACCCATCCCAAGATCGACAAGGTGGCGTTCACCGGGTCGACCGCGGTCGGCCGGCGGATCCAGCGCGAGCTGGCCGGCACCGGGCGCAAGATCACCCTGGAACTCGGCGGCAAGGGAGCCAACATCGTCTTCGACGACGCCGCCCAGGATCAGGCGATCGAGGGCATCGTCAACGGCATCTTCTTCAACCAGGGCCAGGTGTGCTGCGCCGGCTCCCGGCTGCTGGTCCAGGAATCGATCGCCGAGGAGTTCGTCGAGCGGCTCAAGCAGCGGGTGGAAACGCTCCGGGTCGGTGACCCGATGGACAAGAACACCGACGTCGGCGCCATCAACTCCGCCGCTCAGCTGAAGCGGATCACCGCGCTGATGGACGCCGGAGTGGCCGAGGGCGCCGAGGTCTGGACGTCCTCCTGCCCGCTGCCCAAGAACGGCTTCTTCGTCGCGCCGACGATCTTCACCGACGCGACGCCGTCGATGCGGATCGCCCGCGAGGAGATCTTCGGTCCGGTGCTGACCACGATGACCTTCCGGACCCCGGACGAGGCGGTGCTCAAGGCCAACAACAGCCCGTACGGACTGTCGGCCGGGGTGTGGACCGAGAAGGGTTCGCGGGCCATGGGAATGGCCTCCGCACTGCGGGCCGGCGTCATCTGGGACAACACCTTCAACCGGTTCGACCCGGCCGCCAGCTTCGGCGGCTACAAAGAGTCAGGCTTCGGCCGCGAAGGTGGTCCGTCCGGGCTCGCCGCGTATCTGGAGACCGACGACGAGGCGGTGACGCGATGAGCCATCTCGCGGTCGCGAAGACCTACAAGCTGTTCATCGGCGGTTCCTTCCCGCGCTCGGAATCGGGCCGGACCTATCAGGCGCTGGACGCGAAGGGCGGCTTCCTGGCCAATGCGGCGCTGGGCTCCCGCAAGGACGTCCGCGACGCCGTGGTCGCCGCCCGCAAGGGTTTCGGCGCCTGGTCCAAGGCCACGCCGTACAACCGCGGCCAGGTGATCTACCGGATCGCGGAGATGCTGGAGGGCCGGAGTGCGCAGTTCGTGGAGTTGATCATGATCAGTGGCGGCGCGTCCAAGACCGAGGCCACGGCCGAGGTCGAGGCCGCCATCGACCGGCTGGTGCACTACGCGGGCTGGACCGACAAACTGGCCGCGGTGTTCGGCAGCGCCAATCCGGTCTCCAGCCCCTACTTCTCCTACTCCGCGCCCGAGCCGACCGGGGTGGTCGGAATCCTGGCGCCGACCGGATCGCCGCTGCTCGGCCTGGTGTCGGTGATCGCCCCGGTGATCACCAGCGGGAACAGCACGCGTGGTGATCGCCGCCGAGGCCGATCCCTGTGTGGCGGTGGCTTTCGCGGAGGTGGTGGCCACGTCCGACCTGCCCGGCGGGGTGATCAACATCGTGACCGGCCGGGTCACCGAGCTCGCGCCGCACCTGGCCGCGCACGCCGACGTCAATGCGCTGGATCTCACCGGCGCCGATGCCGAGCTCCGGCTCGGCCTCGAGCAGGCGGCGAGCGAGACCGTGAAGCGGGTCTACGCGCCGAAGGGCGTTCCCGACTTCACCGGCGCGCCGGCACGGCACGACTGCGGGCCTTCCTGGAGATCAAGACCGTCTGGCATCCCGTCGGCGCCCTCTCACTGTCCGGCGGAACCTCGTACTGAGGACAGCAAAGCGGTCACCGGAGATCGCGCGGCGGTCCGTCGGTGCTGCCGAGACTGCGCTGCATCCAGGCGACGTCGTGCCAGCGGTCATGCTTCCAGCCGATCCTGGTGTTGATGCCCACCAGTTCGAAGCCCATCGCCCGATGCAGCCCGACGCTCGCGTCGTTGGGCAAGGTCATGCCCGCGACGGCCGTCCGGTAGCCACGATCGGCCAGCCGGGTCAGCAGCGCGGCGTACAGCGCCCGACCACCGCCGGTGCGGACCCGGCCGCGTTCCAGATACACGCTGACCTCACACGACCAGCGGTACGCATCCCGGGCCTTGAACGGGCCGCCGTAGGCGTAGCCGGCGATCCGGTCGTCCGCTTCCAGCACCAGCCAGGCGTGGGTCCGGACCGCGGCGGCGATCCGTTCGGCCATCTCGGCGGGTCCGGGCGGTTCGGTCTCGAAGGAGACGGCGGTGTCCAGCACATACGGCGCATAGATCGCCGCGCAGGCGGCCGCATCGGCGGCGCTGGCGTCCCGGATGCGCGGATTCGTCGTCACGGCAGCGATCGTAGGGCTCGGCCATACTGAGGCGATGGAGCCTGTGGCGAAGGAACGGATCCGACGCGAGGCGACCGGGCAAGACGGAGCGGCCGACCTCGACGCCATCCTCGACGCCGGACTGGTCGGCACGTTCTCCACCGTGGTGGACGGCCGACCGCTCAGCGTGCCGATGCTCTACGGACGGGTCGACGACCGGCTCTACCTGCACGGCTCGACGGCCGGCGAGCGTGCCGCGTTCGCCGAGCCGCAGGAACCCGGTGAATTTGGCCGCGACTACCCGGCCAAATTCACCAAGTTGGAGTCGGGAACGGCAGCGCAGCGATGGCATCGGCCGAAGAGTCCGCTGGTATCCGCGCTGCGCCAAGGCCAGAACACCTGAAAGGCGACTCCGCAGGGCCGCTCCATCACGTCCCACCAGCCATATCGCAGCGTCGGCTTGCCCCTGAGCACGTGGCGGTTGTCGCGGTTCATGTCCCGGAACCGGCCGGCGCCTTCGTGGCCCCGGCGGCCATCCAACTCCACCAGGAGCCCGTACTCCTCGTAGTCGACATCGGTTCGGTAGGGCAGGTCCGAGTGCCCGCCCTGGCGGGTGGCTCGCGGAAGGTCGTGAGCCCGTTCGACATCGCGCAGATAGGCCAGTTCCAGGCCGGACTCGATGCCGTCGGCGTCGGCGAGCAACTCGGTGAGGAGCCGGCGCCGGGGATGCCGGGCTCGGCGCTCGAGTGCGGCGCGGAGCCGGCTGGGCGTGGTCAGCCGGAGCCGGAGCGCGTCGGTGACGAGAGTGACCACATCTCCGTCGCTCCCCGTCGCTGGCGAGATCGAGAACCGTGTCCTCGACGGTCAGCCGCGGCGGTGAGCCCACGTCTGCGCCGAACGCACCTCAGGCGTCTCGCGCAGGAAGTGCCACGGGCCTGAGCGCTTGAGATGCGTGTCGGTCGGCACGTAGATGTCGACCGGCAGCGGCGGATCGGACCGAAGACCGGAGACGTGACCGGACGCCTCGGGCCCGAGGCGAGCACGCTGGCCACCGACGAGGATGCCGCCCCAGGCGAGCGCGTCCCAGGGCGGCTCGCCCGGCGCGGTGTAGAAGACCCCGGGGCTGACCCGCGTCCAGGCGGCGGAGTCTGACGAGTCGCGCGATGACGTGGCGGCTGAGTCCCAGGCCGAGCGGCTTGTTCCCGGGTGACGACGCCCGCCTGGTGCAGCGCGAGGCGGACGAGGGCGTCGGGGAGCGGCTGGCGTGGATGCACGCCGGGAGTCTCCGCACGTCGAGCCCGAATCGGCCGCCCGACACCAGAATCTGTGGATGGTGCTCACGTCGATCCTCGCCGGCTGTGGACAACCCGGTGAATTTGACCGCGACTACCCGGCCGAATTCACCGAGGTGCGGCTGTCAGGTCTCGATCGGTGCCCAGTCAGGTCCGGTCTTACCCAGCTTCTCGTCGAGCTTGGTGAACAGCGGGGTCGGCTTGACCAGCGGCGTGCCGGGAGCGATCGGCCGGGACGCCCAGGTCGCCTGCTCGGCGGCGTAGTCGCCCATGATGACCGGATAGTCCGGGCCGCCGTCCTCACTCACCTCGCGGATCTCGGGCTGCGCCGCCCAGATGCCGGTGCCGCCCAGGGCCTCGTGCACCTGCTGGGCCGCGTGCGGCAGGAACGGCGTGAGCAACGTGTTGGCGTCCGAGACCACCTGCAGCGCGGTGTGCAGCACCGTGTCACGCCGGTCGGGATCGTCCTTCAGCTTCCACGGTTCGGTGTCGGAGATGTACTTGTTGGCCGCGCCGACGACCCGCATCGCCTCGCCGATCGCCTGCTTGAACCGGTTGCGACCGAGCAGCGCGCCGGCGGTGTCGAAAGCCGTGCGCGAGGCGGTCAGCAGGTCGTGATCGATGTCCAGCAGCGTGCCCGGCGTGGGGATCGAGCCGTTGTTCTTGTGCGCCATCGACACCGAGCGGTTCACCAGGTTGCCCCACTCGTTGGCCAGCTCGAAGTTGGTCCGCCGGACGAACTCGTCCCAGGTGAAGTCGGCGTCGGTGGTCTCCGGTCCGGCCACCGCGATGAAGTAGCGCAGCGCATCCGGCCCGAAGTCGCGCAGGAAGTCGCCGACGTAGATCACCTTGCCCCGGCTGGTGGAGAACTTCGACCCGCTCATGGTCAAGAACTCACTCGACACCAGTTCGTCGGGCAGCCGCAGATGCCCGCGCGGGCCGACGGTGCCGCCATGATCACCCTCACCGTTGTGGCCGAGCAGGATGCCGGGCCAGATGACGGAGTGGAAGACGATGTTGTCCTTGCCCATGAAGTAGTAGCCGCGGGCGTCGGGATTGATCCACCACTGCTGCCAGGCGTCCGGGTCGCCGATGCGCTTGGCCCACTCCACCGACGCGGAGAGGTAGCCGATCACCGCATCGAACCAGACGTAGAGCCGCTTCATCGGCTGGTCGCGCCAGCCGTCCAGCGGCACCGGCACCCCCCAGTCGAGATCGCGGGTGATCGCCCGGGGCTTGAGGTCGGCGAGCAGGTTCTGGCTGAACTTGAGCACGTTCGGCCGCCAGTCGGTCCGATCGCTCAGCCACTTGCCCAGCGACCCGGCCAGCGCCGGCAGGTCGAGGAAGTAGTGCTCGGTCTCGATGAACTTCGGCGTCTCGCCGTTGATCCGCGACTTCGGGTTGATCAGATCGGCGGGGTCGAGCTGGTTGCCGCAGTTGTCGCACTGATCGCCGCGCGCGCTGTCGTAGCCGCAGATCGGGCAGGTGCCTTCGATGTAGCGGTCCGGCAGCGTGCGGCCGGTCGACGGCGACACCGCACCGAGCTGGGTCTTGGGGACGACGTACCCGTTCTTGTGCAGGCCGAGGAAGAGGTCCTGCACCACCTGGTAGTGGTTGCGGGTCACGGTGCGGGTGAACAGGTCGTAGGAGAGGCCGAGGCCTTGCAGGTCCTCGACGATCACCCGGTTGTACTTGTCGGCCGTCTCGCGGGTGGTCAGCCCCTCGCGCTCGGCCTGGACCAGGATCGGCGTGCCGTGCTCGTCGGTGCCGGACACCATCAGTACGTCGTTCCCGCTCATCCGCATGAACCGGGAGAAGACGTCGGACGGGACCCCGAAACCGGAGACGTGACCGATGTGCCGCGGGCCGTTGGCGTACGGCCAGGCGACTGCGGTCAGCACGCGTGAACTCATGCGCCAAACCCTAATGCGTGAAACGGAAGGCACCGCTCAATAGCCGCGGGCGCTCCATAGGCTGAGCAGGTGCTGACCACCGAGCTTGCCGAACTCATCGCCATCCCGAGCGTGGGCGGCAGCGCCGGCGAGGAGGCGATCCAGCATCACCTCGCGCAACGGCTCAGCGACCTCGGACTGCACGTCGACCTCTGGCCGATCGACCTCGACGCCGTCCGCGCCGCGGCCGGCTATCCCGGAGAGGAGGTCGCCCGGGAGGCGGCCTGGGGCCTGGCGGCCTCCAATCGGCCCGACGACGAGCCGGCGCTCATCCTGCAGGGACACGTCGATGTGGTGCCGGTCGGCGACCTGAGCGCCTGGACCTCAGATCCCTTCGTCGCGACGCAGTCCGGCAACTCGGTGGTCGGTCGCGGCGCCTGTGACATGAAGGCCGGAGTGGCCGCGATCCTGGCTGCGGTCGCCGCGGCGCAGGCCGCCGGCCAGCACGTGCCCACCTTCGCGGTGCACTTCGTCATCGGCGAGGAGGACGGCGGACTGGGCGCCTTCGCCACCTTGGACCGCGGTCACACCGGTCGCTGCTGCATCATCCCCGAGCCGACGAACCTCCACGTGATCACCGCGAACGCCGGCGCGCTCACGTTCCGGATCGAGGTGCCGGGCCTCGCCGCCCACGGCAGCGCCCGTTACGCCGGCGCATCGGCCATCGACTCGTACCTGCCGATCCATCGGGCGCTGGCCGAGCTCGAGACGCGCCGCAACGCGATCGTCGAGCCGAGTATGGCCGACTTCCCGATCCCCTACCCGCTGTCGGTCGGCCGGATCCACGCCGGTGAGTGGGCGAGCACCGTCCCGGATCTGGCGGTCGTCGAGGGCCGCTTCGGGCTCCGGATCGAGGAGGACCCGGCCAGCGCTCGGCGCGAACTGGAGGAGGCCGTGCAGACCGCGGCCGCCAGCGGTGCCGTTCCTCCGCGACCATCCGCCGGTGGTCAGCTGGCCCGGCGGCCAGTTCGCCGGCGGACGACTGCCGGCCGGGCACCGGCTCGCCGATCAGCGTGGCCGCGCTGCACGAACAGGTCACCGGCTCGCCGGCGCCGCCGCCGCACGGCGCGCCGTACGGCAGCGACCTTCGGCTCTACGCGCAGGCCGGCATCCCGACGCTGCACTACGGTCCCGGCGACGTGCGCCAGGCCCATGCACCCAACGAGTCGGTGCCGATCGACCAGCTGGTCACCGCCGCTGAGGTGCTCACTCGGGCGGTGCTGCAGGCCGATCAGCTGGCGGCTGGTTGATCAGGCGTCCTTCGCCGCCGCCCGGTCGAACGCCGGGTTGATCACGTCGTCGATCAGTCGCCGTCTCTCATCCCAGCCGACGAAGGCCACGTTGGCGGCGTTCACCGTCAGCCGCCGTACGTCGTCGAGGCCATAGCCGAACGCGTCGCAGATCAGCGAGAACTCCCGCGACAGCGTCGTGCCGCTCATCAGCTGGTTGTCGCTGTTCACCGTCACCGCGGAAACCGAGGTCATCGAGGCGGCGGATGGGATGCTCGGCGATCGAGGCGACCGCGCCGGTCTGGACATTCGAGGACGGGCAGAACTCGAACGGGATCTGCCAGTCGCGCAGATAGCCGGCGAGCCGGCCGAGCGTCGCGACTCCGTCGGCATCGATGCTGACGTCGTCGATGATCCGCACGCCGTGGCCGATCCGGGTCGCCGCGCACAACTGCACCGCGGCCCAGATCGAGTCCGGACCCGCGGCCTCGCCGGCGTGGATCGTGTAGACGGCGTTGTTGCGCTTGAGCAGGTCGAACGCCGGCAGGAAGCGCTCCGGCGGAAAGCCGTCCTCGGCTCCGGCGATGTCGAAGCCGGCCACGCTGTCGTCGCGGTAGGTCAACGCGAGTTCGGCGATCTCGGTGGTCGGCTCGACGTGCCGCATCGAGGTGAGCAGCTGCCGGACGACGATCTCCTGACCGCGCGACCGGCAGTTCTCCGTCCCGGCCCGCAGTCCGTCGCGGACCGCCTCGACCGCCTCGGCCTTGGTCAGCCCGCGCTGGGTGTGCTGCTCCGGCGCCCAGCGGGTCTCGCCGTACACCACACCGTCCGCGGCCAGATCCTCGACGAACTCCGCCGCCACCCGCCGCAGTTGATCTTTCGTCTGCATCACGGCGATGGTGTGGTCGAACGTCTCCAGATAGCGCACCAGCGAACCGGAATCGGCCGAGTCGCGGAACCACGCGCCAAGATCATCAGCCGTGTCCGCCGGCAGGTGATGATCGACATCGGCCGCCAGTTCGATGATCGTCTGCGGTCGCAGGCCGCCATCGAGATGATCATGCAGCGACACCTTCGGCAGGGTGCGCAGCAGGTCAAGATCAACAGTCACGAGTCGGGCTTTCCGTTGCGTAGATGATCGGGACCGAAGGCCTGGGGCAGCACCTCGGTCATCGGGAGGATACCGAGTGGGGTGTCGACCAGACACTCGGCACCACCGTGTTCGAAGAGCAGTTGACGGCAGCGGCCGCACGGCATCAGCACGGCACCGTGCTTGTCCACGCACGCGAAGGCGACCAGCCGGCCGCCGCCCCCGCTGATCAACGACGAGACCAGTCCACACTCGGCGCATAGCGTCACCCCGTACGAGGCGTTCTCGACATTGCAGCCGGTGACGATCCGGCCGTCGTCGACCAGCGCCGCCGCACCGACCTGGTAGTCGGAGTACGGGGCGTACGCGCGGGCGCAGATCTCCCGGGCCGCGCCCCGCAGGGCGTCCCAGTCGACCTCGATCACTTTTCGTAGGGAATGCCGTCGGCGGCCGGTGGTCGGACGCGTCCCATCAATCCGGCGACGGCGATGATCGTCGCCACGTACGGCAAGATCAACAGGAACTGGCTCGGCATCGGAGTGCTGAGCGTCTGCAGCTGAGACGCCATCTGGGTGACGAAGCCGAAGAACAGGCACATCACCGTGGCGTACACCGGATGCCACCGGCCCATGATCAACGCGGCCAGGGCGATGAACCCGTTGCCGACGGTGAACTCCTTGGAGAACGAACCGGTCGAGGCCAGGGTGAAGAACGAGCCACCGACACCGGCGAAGAGTCCGCCGGCCAGCACGGCCGACCAGCGGATGGCCGCGAACGCTGATGCCGACGGTGTCCGCCGCCTCGGGATGCTCACCGGTGGCCCTGATCCGCAGGCCCCAGGTCGTCCGGAACAGCAGCACCCAGACCACGACCACCGACAGCCCGGCCAGGTAGGCCAGGATGTTCTGCTGGAACAGCACCCGGCCGAAGAACGGGATCTGCGACAGGCCGGGAATGGCCAGCGGCTCGAGCACGGGTGCGGAGTTGTACTGCTCGGATGCGGGCTGCACCAACTGATCGAAGAGGAAGCCGGTGACGCCCACGGCCAGCAGGTTCAACACCACGCCGAGCACCACCTGATTGACCAGGTAGTTGATCGAGAACAGCGCCAGCAGGGCCGCCATCGCCAGGCCGGCCAGGGCCGCCGCGAGCATCGCCGCGGGAATCGACTGGGTCAGGCTGCCCACCACCGCGGCGGCGAACGCCGCGGCCAGGAACTGGCCCTCGATCGACACGTTGACCACGCCGGACCGTTCGCAGAGGACCCCGCAGAGCGCACCGAAGACCAGCGGGGTGGCCAGGGAGAGGGTGCCGGCCAGTTGGTTGCTGACCGGGAAGGGCAGGTCGCGGCCGGACGCCGCCCAGGTCAGGAATCCCGCCACCACGGCCAGACCGGCGATGGTGCCGACCAGGGCGGGCATTCGGCCTCGCAGCCGACCAGACAGATAGGCCCCGGCAGCCACCAGGCAGAGCACGGCGCAGATCGCCACGGTGCCGAAGCCGGGCACGCCGATCGTGCCGAGCTGAACCTCGTCGAAGGCGTCGGACAGCGCGAAACGAGCCGTGCCCGAGGTCGAGGCGAGCCCGATGATCAACAAGACGCCGACGACACCGATCAAGACGCCGGTGGAGATGCGCTGGCGGCGCTTCTCGGCCGACTCGACGCGCGTCGCGGTCGGTGCCGCGGGAGGCTTGGTGGTGGTGGTCACGCCAGACCTCCCTCAGGCACCGGGCCGACGTGGGCCGGTCTCACTTTGACGAAGGGCAGGATCCGGTGCACCAGGCCGGGTGCCGCGACGAACAGCACGATCAGCGCCTGCAGCACGGTGGTCAGGGTCAGCGGGGTCTGGGCGACGCTCTGCATGGCCAGGCCGCCGGCGTGCAGCGCGCCGAACAGCAGTCCGGCCAGCACGATCCCGAACGGCTTGGAGCGGCCGAGCAGCGCGACCGTGATCGCGTCGAAGCCGATCGAGCCGACGATGCCGGCGGAGAGGGGCACCGGAACCCCGGACGCGGTCGGGCCGAGCGCCGCCTGGACTCCGGCCAGGCCGGCCAGCGCGCCGGCGAACACCATGGTGATCACCGTCGTCCGCGCGACACTCATGCCCGCCGTGGCCGCCGCATGGGGGTTGGCGCCGACCGCGCGGATGGCGAAGCCGGTGGTCGACCGGTCCAGCAGCCACCAGACGGCGACCGCCGCCAGCAGCGACACGACGAACCCGACGTGCAACTGGGTGCCTTCCAGGCGGGGGAAGGTGGCGTTCCAGTCGACGATCGGGGAGATCGGGTCGGTACGGCCGGGCCGCTGGAACGCCGCGCTGGTCAGCAGATAGGCCAGCAGCCCAGCGGCGATGTAGTTCATCATGATGGTCACGATGACCTCGTGCGCGCCGGTTCTGGCTTTGAGCCAGCCGACGATGCCGCCCCAGATGCCACCACCGATCAGGCCGCCCAGAATCGCGACGAGCAGGTGGATCCCCGGCGGGAGATGCCAGGTGAAGCCGATGTACGCGGCGAAGATGGCCCCGAGCACCGCTTGCCCCTGGGCGCCGATGTTGAACAGCCCGGCGCGGAAGGCGATGCCGACACCGAGACCGGCGCAGATCAGCGGCGCCGCCTGAGCCGTGGTCTCGGTGATCGGGCCGATTCCGCCGAGTGCGCCCCTGATCAGGGCGCCGTACGCGCTGCTGACCTTCTCCCACGAAGCGCTGAGCGCATCAGAGGGCTGAGCGAAGAAGTAGGCGAACTTGCTGCGCACCTCGGTGTCGGAAAAGATCATCAACAGCGCGCCGACGATGAAAGCCAGCAGGAACGCCGCCGCCGTGGTCGCGACGTCGGACCAGGGGAAGCTGCGCTTGCGCGTGGCCTGCGGCTCGGGACGAGCAGCCGGCGGCGCGGGACTCGATCCGGTCATGACTGATCCCTTTCGACGGCCGCGTCGAGAGCCGCATCCTCCTCGGCCTGGGTGGTGACCGAGGCGTTGGCCAGCGCCTCATCGGTCGGGACGCCCGCCATCATCAGCCCGAGCACTTCGCGCGAGGTGTCCGGGGGCACGACGCCGACGATCTTGCCGCGATACATCACCGCAACCCGATCGGCCAGCGCGGCGACCTCGTCGAGCTCGGTGGAGATGATCATCACTGCGGTTCCGCGATCGCGTTCGACGACCAGTCGCCGGTGCAGGAACTCGATGGCGCCGACGTCGACGCCGCGGGTCGGCTGGCTGGCGATCAGCACCGACAGCGGCCGCGACAGCTCGCGGGCGAGCACCACCTTCTGCTGATTGCCGCCCGACAGGGAGGACACCGGCGTCTCGATCGACTGGGTCCGGATGTCGAACTCGCCCACCCGGGACTCGGCGTTGGACTTGATCTTGGTCAGATCGAGGGCGATGCCGCGCGCGTACGGCGGCTCGTCGAAGTGGTTCAAGATCAGGTTCTCGGCGACGGTGAAGGATCCGACGAAGCCGTCGTGTTTGCGGTCCTCCGGCACGAAACCCAGCCCGGCGTCGATGATCTGCCTGGGGGACCGGCCCTGGATCGGCTGCCCGTCGAGCAGCACCGATCCCTTGGTCACCGGCAGCACCCCCAGCAGCGCCTCGGCCAACTCGGTCTGCCCGTTTCCCTGGACGCCGGCGATGCAGACGATCTCACCGCCGGCCACCTCCAGGTCGAGATCGTCGACGACGATCGCGCCGGTCGGACCGGCCACCGAGACGTGCTCCAGCACCAGCCGCGGCTTGCCGCCCTCCTCGGGCGGATCCTTGTCGACGAGCAGGCTCACCGCTCGGCCCACCATCAGCTCGGCGAGCTGGGACTCGCTGTCGGTCGGCTTGGCCGTGCCGACCACCTTGCCCCGGCGGATCACGGTGATCTTGTCCGCGATCGCCCGGACCTCGCGAAGCTTGTGGGTGATGAAGACGATGGCTTTGCCGTCGTTGCGCAGCGATCGCATCACCTCCATCAGCTCGTCGATCTCCTGCGGCGTCAGCACCGCCGTCGGCTCGTCGAAGATCAGATACTTGGCGTCGTTGGCCAGCGCCTTCAAGATCTCGACCCGCTGCTGGACCCCGACCGGCAGGTCCTCGATCAGTGCGTCGGGGTCGACGTCGAACCGGTAGCGCTCGGAGAGCTCGCGGACGGTCTTCCGGGCCTGCCGCATGTTCAGCACGCCGGCGGCACTGTCCTCCCGCCCCAGGATCAGGTTCTCGGCCACGGTGAACACCTCGACCAGCATGAAGTGCTGGTGCACCATGCCGATGCCGGCGTTGATCGCTTCCTTGGGGTTGCGCGACACGTGCCGGCGACCGTCGATGACGATCTCACCCTCGTCGGGCTGGAGCAGCCCGTACAGGACGTTCATCAGCGTCGACTTGCCGGCACCGTTCTCCCCGAGCAGGCAGTGGATCTCGCCCGGCACGATGTCGAGGTCGATCGAATCGTTCGCCACCAGCGAGCCGAACCGCTTGGTGATCCCCCGCAGCCGGAGACCGGAATCGGTCTCGGCCGCGGGGGTCGTGGGCTGCGCATCAGTGCTCACCAGACGTGCTCCTGGGTGTGGGAGACGCTTCGCGGATCCAAGGGGTCGCCCCCTTGGCTATCTTCATGAGCTCGGTTGGGACTCGGACTCGATCTTGATCTTGCCGCTGATGATGTCGGCCTTCAGTGCGTCGACCTCGGTCTTGAGCTCGGCCGGGACCTTGGACTCGAACTCGTGGAACGGTGTCAGGCCGGTGCCTTCGTTCTCCAGCGTGCCGATGAAGGGTTCGTTGGAGAAGGATTCGTCCTTGGCTGCCTTGATGGCATCGAACACCGCGACGTCCATGGCCTTGTTGACGCTCGTGATGATGTTGGGGCAGTAGTTGGCCGCACTCTCGCAGCCGTCGGTGTCCACCCAGATGGCGTTGACCTTGCCGCCGCTGGTCTTGGCCGCCTGGAGCGCGCCGAGACCGGAGGGTCCGGCGACCGGGAGGATGATGTCCACGCCCTGGCTGATCAGGCCCTGGGCCGTACGCTCCCCGCCCTTCTGGTCCTGGAACGGGTCGTCGCCCGGCACGAACTGTCCGTCCTGCTTGGCCGCGTCCCAGCCCAGGACCTGCACCGAGCCGCCCTTTGTCTTGTTGTAGTGGTCGACGCCCTGGGAGAAGCCGTCCATGAAGATCGTCACGGTGGGGATCTTGGCCCCGCCGAAGGTGCCGACCTTCTTGGTCTGCGTCATACCCGCGGCCAGGTAGCCGGCCATGAAACTGGACTGCGCGGTGTTGAAGACCAGCGGCTTCAGGTTCTTGGCCGCCGGGTAGGTCTTCGGGTCGTTGTTGTCCACGATGGCGAACTTGATGTCGGTGTTCTTCTTGGCCGCGGCCAAGGTGTCGTCGCTGAGGAGGAAGCCGACGGTGACGATGATGTTGCAGTTCGCGTCGACCATCGACTGGATGTTCTTGGCGAAGTCCGCCGCGCGTCTGGGACTCGACCTGGCCGGTCTCGATGCCCAACTCGGCCTTGGCGTCGGTCATGCCCTTGTACGAGGTCTGGTTGAAGGACTTGTCGTCGAAGCCACCGGAGTCGGAGACCATGCAGGCCTTGAAATCGCCGCCCGGCGCGCTCGCGCTGGCGCTTCCGCTCGGCGCGGCTGACGGGGTGTCGGTACCCGGCGCCTGGGCGCAGGCCGACAGGGTCAGGGCCACGGCACCGATCAGTGCACCGGCCAGAGTCATCGATCTCTTCACGAACTGCCTCCTTGGCAAGAACTCACAATATTTGTCGCCCCACCCGCCGTTGACGCGGCTTTTCGCGCTGCTAGGGCTTGTTCCGAACTCTAACCGGATCAATCCGTCCGCGGGTCTGCGACGGGCACGGACTCGGTACCGGTTTGGAAAACGTGACCTCCTCAGATGGAGGTTGCGATGTTCGCGAGCACCTTCAGGCCGACGGGGATGCAGGCCTCGTCCACCACGAAGGTCGGTTGGTGGATGTCTGGGCACGGCCGTCCGGGGGTACGGACCCCGAGCCGGGCCAGCGCTCCCGGCACCTGCTGCAGCATCCAGGAGAAGTCCTCGCCGCCCAGCGACTGCTCGGTCACCGCGACCGCCTCCGGCCCGAGCATCTCCTCGGTGGCCCGGGTGAGCCGGCGAACGCCGTCGGGGTGGTTCACCGCCGGTGGTACGCCGTCGGTCACCGAGATCTCGAGCTCGACGCCGAACGGCCGCACGATGTCGGCGGCGAGCCGCGGGATCAGCTGTTTGGCCCGCTGCCAACCGGAGACGTCGAGCGCCCGCAGCGTGCCCACGATCTGCCCGTCACCGGGGATGGCATTGGCGACCGAGCCGGCATGGATCGATCCCCACATCAGGGAGACGCCGCTGCGCGGATCGACCCGTCTCGACAACACGAGCTGGGCGGTGGTGGCCAGCGCACCGAGCGCGCCGACGATGTCCTGGGTCAGGTGCGGACGCGAGGTGTGTCCGCCCCGGCCGCTCAGGTTGATGGTCACCTGGTCGACCGCCGAGGTGATCGGCCCGACCTTGAGGGCAAGTCGGCCGACGTCGGTCCGCGGATCGCAGTGCAGTGCGTAGATCTCGGTCAGATCCTGCAGCACTCCCCCGTCGATCGCGTCGAGCGCGCCGCCGGGACTGGTCTCCTCCGCCGGCTGGAAGATCAGCCGGACGCCGCGGGTCAGCAGATCCAGGTCGCGGAGCCGGGCCAGGACCAAGGCTGTGCCGATCAGGATCGCGGTGTGCACGTCGTGCCCGCACGCGTGGCAGACGCCTGGATTTCGCGAGCGGTAGCTGACGTCCTTCCCGTCGGCGATGGGCAGCGCATCGATGTCGGCGCGGAGTCCGACCATGCCGGAGCCGAAGTCGAAGCCGTTCGGCAGCACGTCACAGTACGCTCCGGTTCCGACCGGCAGCACCTTGGCGATCAGACCGGCCCGTTCGAGCTCGTCGACGATGACGCCGGTGGTCCGGTACTCGGCGTGACCGATCTCGGGATTGGCGTGCAGGTCGCGGCGGATCCCGATCAACCTGTCGTTGAGCCTCTCGACCTCGCGGGAGATCGCAGCGCGACGGGACTCGTCGAGGACGGCATCAGGCATTTGCGCCAGTGTGTCATGACCGATCGGGCTGGCCGGGATGGCCTTGGAGTCGTAACCAGACGGTCACCCACCTGCTACAGATTAGGATAGCCTATCCTGACGAGGAGGTTCAGATGGAGGACGACATCAACTATTACCGGGCTGAGGTCCGCAGCGTCAGCCAACCTGACGCCGAACATGATCCGGATCGTCTTCGGTGTTGACCGAGCGGGATGCCTTCGCCAGCAGCGGCTTCGCCGACGAGCGGCTTGCCGTGGCCTTCCCCACGCCCGGCCGGAGCGGAGAGCCGGATGGGTCGTCGGAGCTGCGCAGCTACACGGTGCGCGCCTGGGACGAGGTCGACCGGCGACCTGACGATCGACTTCGTCGTCCACGCCGGCGGGATCGCCGCTCAATGGGCCCTGCGGGCCACGCCCGGCGACGTCGTCAAGGTCAGCGACGCGCTCGGCTGGTACGACCCGCCCGAGGACTCCGAGTGGCAGCTGCTGGTGGCCGACATGACCGGTCTGCCGGCGCTGGGCCGGATCGTGGAGAACCTTCCCGCGGGCAGCCGCGCCCATGTGATCGCCGAGACCATCGATGCCGCCGACTGGCAGCAGTTGGACTCGGCGGCCGAGGTCTCGTACGAGTGGCTCTCCGGTACCGGTCACGGCCACGGGCCGAGCATGCTGGCGGCAGCGGTGCGCCGGTTCGATTTTCCGGCCGGTCGCGGCTACGTCTGGTTCGCCGCCGAGGCCGCGGAGTCCCGCGTGGTGCGCAAGTACCTCCGCCGTGAGCTCGGTTGGCCCGTCGAACGATTCGAGGTGCTGGGCTACTGGCGGGTCCGCAAGGAGGAGTGGATGGCGCGCTACGACCAGTTCGGCGGCGATCTCGAGCAGGTCTACACCAAGGCGGTGGCCGAGGGCCGATCGAAGCACGTCGCACTCGAGCTCTACGAAGAAGCGCTGGAGAAGGTCGGCCTCTGAGCCGAACGCCGCGCGGTCCGGTCAGAAGCTGTCGGTGGGCTGGTAGGTCCCCCAGACCTCGCGCAGGGCGTCGCAGACTTCGCCGACCGTGGCCCGGAGCGCGAGCGCCTTCTTGAGCGGCACGAGCACGTTGTCGGTGCCGCGCGCGGCCGCCCGGAGCTCGTCGAGGGCCGCGGTCACCGCGGTCGAGTCACGCTCGGCCCGCAGCGTGGCCAGCCGTTGCGCCTGCGCGGCTTCGATGGCGGGGTCGACCCGCAGCGGCTCGTACGGCTCCTCGACGTCCAGGGCGAAGCGGTTCACGCCGACGATCACCCGCTCGCCGCTGTCGATCTCCCGGGTCACCTGGTAGGCGGACCGCTCGATCTCGCTCTTCTGGAAGCCCTGCTCGATCGCCGCGACCGCACCGCCGAGCTCGGCGACCTGATCCATCAGCCGCAGCGCCTCGGCCTCGACGTCATCGGTCAGCGACTCCACCGCGTACGACCCCGCGAACGGGTCGACGGTCTTGGTCACATCCGTCTCGTACGCGAGCACCTGCTGGGTGCGCAGGGCCAGCCGGGCCGACTTCTGCGTCGGCAACGCGATCGCCTCGTCGAAGGAGTTCGTGTGCAGCGACTGGGTGCCGCCCAGCACCGCCGCCAGCGCCTGCACCGCGACCCGGACCAGGTTCACCTCCGGCTGCTGCGCGGTCAACTGGACTCCGGCGGTCTGGGTGTGGAAGCGCAACATCAACGACTTCGGATTCCGCGCGCCGAACCGGTCCCGCATCAGGTTGGCCCAGATCCGCCGGGCCGCCCGGAACTTCGCCACCTCCTCCAACAAGGTGGTCCGCGACACGAAGAAGAACGACAGCCGGGGCGCGAAGTCGTCGACCGCCAGCCCGGCGGCCAACGCCGCCTCCACGTACGCGATGCCATCGGCCAGCGTGAACGCGATCTCCTGCGCCGGCGTCGCGCCCGCTTCGGCCATGTGATAGCCGGAGATGGAGATCGTGTTCCACCGCGGCAGGTGCTCCTGGCAGTACGCGAACGTGTCGCTGATCAACCGCAGGGACGCCTGGGGCGGATAGATGTAGGTCCCCCGCGCGATGTACTCCTTCAGCACATCGTTCTGAATCGTGCCGGTCAGGGTGGCCGGATCCACCCCCTGTTCCTCGGCCACCAACTGGTACAGCAACAGCAGCACCGCGGCCGGGGCGTTGATCGTCATCGACGTGGACACCTCGCCCAGCGGGATGCCGCCGAACAGGATGCGCATGTCGTCGATCGAGTCGATGGCCACCCCGACCTTGCCCACCTCACCGGAGGCCAGCGTGGCATCGGAGTCCATCCCCATCTGCGTGGGCAGATCGAACGCCACCGACAACCCGGTCGTTCCGTGCGCGATCAGCTCCAGATAGCGCGCATTGGATTCCGCCGCGGTGCCGAAACCGGCGTACTGCCGCATGGTCCACGGACGTTCGGTGTACATCGAGGAGTAGACCCCGCGGGTGTAGGGGAACTGTCCCGGCGTGCCCAGCTTCTGGTCGGCGTCGAAGCCGGCCAGGGCTTCCGGTCCGTAGATCGAGGCGAAGGGAGTGCCCGATTCGGTGTGACCACTCATCTGCGCATCGTGGCACATCGGCCCGTGATCGCCCCGGTGGCGACGACCGGTCGATCAGCGAGCCGCGCTCTGCACCAGCGCCGCCGCCGAATCGAGCATCCGTACGGTCTCCCGCTCCCAGTGCGGTTCCTGCGCGCGATAGGGCCCCGTCGCCAGCGAGATGATCACTCCGGCCGCCCGGAGCCGAAGCTCTCGTGGATCGACCCGGGTGTCGAAGACCTGCATCCAGATGTTGATCAATCTCGTCAGCCCGGCTGCCTGCTCGGTCGACATCCGTTGCACCGTTGAGAGATGGGCGATCAGGCAAGCAAGATCATCTGCGCGACGGCCGGGACCGATGGTGTCGATGTCGGCGATTCCGGTGATCACGCCACGAGCGACGAAGAGCTGACCCTCATGAAAGTCTCCGTGGGTGGGCTCGGCGCCCAGATCCTGCCCGGCGAGACCGCCGCTGATCTCGGAGACCAACCAGCGCAGTCGGGGTTCCACCGCCGGCAGCGCCGCCCCGATCATCTCCGCGTACGAGGCGACCGCGGCCGCCCACGCCGGGCGCCGCGGAAGCGCAGCAACCGCTGCCGGCATCGAGTCCAGCAGCATGATCAGATTCTCGGCCGTGCACGGAATGGGCTCGTCGAAGATCGCCCGGGCCAGCGGGCGGCCCGGCAGCTCTCGCAACACCACAAGGAAATCCGGGGTCGCGGCAGCGACCACCGGGGCCGGCAGACCGGCCCGGACCAGCAACTCATGGCGCTCCAGGGTCGGTCCGAACACCGGCTCGCGCAACACCTTCACGAAGTAGCTCGTCGGCTGCGCGCCGGAGTTGATCACCGCCTTGAGAACGGCGCGGCGCCGGGGCCGGTAGCTGATCATCTCCACCGTGAGGTCCTCGACGTCGAGCGGGCCGTCGACCACCCCGTAGGAGGTGAGCACCTCCGCGAGCTCGGTGGGCACCGCGGCCCGCCGCAGCCCGGGCAGGTCCGGATCGTCCGGGTACAGCCAGACGGCGACTTCGCGGTCGCCGTCGCCGAAGATCACCGCGCGCTCGTCGTTGCCGCTGCGCCCGCCGGCCCGGGCGCTCGCGCCGAGGAGCTCCGAACGGCGCCCGGACGGCCAGTCCACGCTGGCCAGATAGGTGGCCGTCGTCGATCGTCGCGGGCTGGCATCGATGTGCTCCAACCGCCACGACACCAGTTGTCCGCCGGCATGCTCCACCGCGGCCACCAGCAGGTCGTTCACGTCGGGGGAGGACAGCAGCGCCGACCCGTCGGCATCGGCTTCGGCTGGCACACTCACACGGAAATGAAAGCATGGCAGCGTGCACATCGCTCTCAGCATCGTGGCCATCGCCATCGTCGTGCTCGCCGTCACGGCGCTCGCCAACCGGCTCAGGTTCTCGGCGCCGTTGCTGCTGATCGTGGCCGGAGTAGCCGCATCGTTCATCCCGACCCTCCACCTGCCTCGGCTGTCGCCGGAAATCATCCTGCTGGGCTTCCTGCCGCCGCTGCTCTACGCGGCCGCGATCCGCACCTCGGTGATCGACTTCCGCGCGAATCGTCGATCCATCGCCAGCCTCTCGGTGCTGCTGGTGGTGGTCACGGCTCTCGGGATCGGCCTGATCACCTGGCTGATCCTGCCGGTGAACTTCGCGGTGGCATTCACGCTGGGCGCGGTGGTCGCGCCGCCGGATGCCGTCGCTGCGACCACGATCGCGCGGCGGGTCGGACTGCCGCGGCGGCTGGTCACCATCTTGGAGGGCGAGTCGCTGGTCAACGACGCGACGGCCATCACCTGCCTGCGGGTCGGCCTCGTCGCCATCGGTGGCACGGTGTCGGCCGGAGGTGCGACGCTGGGCTTCCTCATCGCCCTGGTGGGTGGGGCTGCGGTCGGCCTGGCGCTCACCTTCATCGTCGTCCCGATCCGCCGACGGATCACCCAGCCGGCCTTCGACACCGCGATCTCGATGATCGTCCCGTTCGCCGCGTACCTGCCGGCCGAGGAGATCCATCTGGGCGACTACCGCGGATCGGGCGTCATTGCCGTGGTGGTCGCGGGCCTCGCTCTCGGCCACAAGTCGCCGGTGATCCAGACCGGCCAGTCGCGGCTCAGTGAGCGGGTCAACTGGGCGACGATCCAACTGCTCCTGGAGAACACCGTGTTCTTCCTGATCGGGCTGGAGGTGCTGCGCATCGTCCGCGCGATCTCGGTCTCCGAGCTCTCCGGCCTGCGGATCGCCGCTTTCTGCACCGCCGTCTTCGTCGGGGTGATCGTCATCCGGCTGCTCTGGGTGACTGCGTCCCGGGCGTTCCTCTTCCGTCGCGACCGCGATCCCGACGACGAACCGCCGCCGTGGTCGCACTCACTGATCATCGGTTGGGCCGGTATGCGCGGAGTGGTCACCCTCGCCGCCGCGCTGGTCATCCCGACGGACGTACCGCAGTATGAGTTGCTGGTGTTCGCCGCGATGGTGGTGACCACCGGAACCTTGCTGCTGCAGGGGCTGACCCTGCCGCTCCTGGTGCGTCGCCTCAAGCTCCGCGGACCCGATCCGCGCTCGGACGCGTTGCAGGCGGCCACCGTGCTGCAGACCTCGAGCAACGCCGCCCTCGCCGCACTGGACAAGATCGTGACCGCCGACGACGCGCCGGAGACGGTCGAGGTGGTACGCCAGCGGATCGCCGCCCGACCCGACGCCTTGTGGGAGAAGCTCGGGCAGCGGCAGCGACGAGACGCCCGCCGAGCAGTATCGGCGGCTCCGGCTCAGCACGCTCGGCGTCGAGCGGGACGAGGTGCTGCGGATCCGCAGCAGCGGGACCGTCGACCACGACGTGATCGAGCAGGTGCTCGCCTCCTTCGACATCGAGGAGTCGATGCTGACGATCGCCACCGAACGTTCCGACCGGCTCACCGCCGAACAGCCTGTGCTCACCCCGGCTGACCCGACCGGTGCGTGCGACCATCTCGATGAGGCGCCGCCCGAGATCGACCCGGCCGGTTCCGAGGTCTGCCAGGACTGCATCCGGGAGGGCACCCGGACGGTCCATCTGCGGATCTGCCTGAGCTGCGGAAACGTCGGATGCTGCGACTCCTCGGTCGGCCGGCACTCCGAACGACACTTCACCACCACCCACCACCCGGTGATGCGGAGCTTCGAGCCCGGCGAATCCTGGCGCTGGTGCTACGTCGACGAGCGTCTCGGCTG
>CAVXYL010000020.1:0-24971 GCA_963765975.1 uncultured Actinomycetota bacterium
CGACCGGCTCGCGGATCACCAGACCGTCGGTGCCTTCGTCGGCGTCGAAGACCACCGTGTCGCCTTCGCGGACCTCGCCGGACAGCACCCGGCGGGCCAGTTGATCTTCGATCGTGGTCTGGATCAGTCGGCGCAGCGGCCGAGCGCCGAAGACCGGATCGAAGCCGGTCAGCGCGAGCCACTCCTTGGCCGCCGACGTGACGTCGACCGCGATCCGCCGATCGGCGAGCCGCGCGTTGAGCCGGGACAAGTTGATCTCCACGATGCGCGCGAGCTCCTCGGTGCCGAGGGCGTCGAACAGCACGATCTCGTCCAGCCGGTTGAGAAACTCCGGCTTGAAGGAGCTGCGCACCACGCCCATCACGGCGTCCCGCTTGAGCTTCTCGTCGAGCTTCTGGTCGGCCAGGAACTGCGAGCCGAGATTGGAGGTCAAGATCAAGATCGTGTTGCGGAAATCGACCGTACGCCCCTGGCCGTCGGTCAGCCGGCCGTCGTCGAGCACCTGCAGCAAGATGTCGAAGACCTCGCTGTGGGCCTTCTCCACCTCGTCCAGCAGGATCACCGCGTACGGGCGGCGCCGGACCGCTTCGGTGAGCTGGCCGCCTTCCTCGTAGCCGACGTACCCCGGAGGGGCGCCGACGAGGCGGGCCACCGAGTGCTTCTCGGAGTACTCGCTCATGTCGATCCTGACCATGGCGTGCTCGTCGTCGAACAGGAACTCCGCGAGCGACTTGGCCAGTTCGGTCTTGCCGACGCCGGTCGGGCCGAGGAACAGGAAGGAGCCGGTCGGCCGGTTCGGATCGGAGATGCCCGCCCGGGAACGGCGGACAGCATCCGACACCGCGCGCACCGCCGGTTGCTGGCCGATCAGCCGCTGGCCGATCCGGTCCTCCATGCTCAGCAGCTTCTCGGTCTCACCCTGCAGCAGCCGCCCGGTCGGGATGCCGGTCCAGTTGGCCACGACCTCGGCGATGTCGATCGGTCCGACCTCCTCCGAGACCATCGACGGCAGTTGGCTCTCGGCCTGCGCGGCTTCGGCCATCTCGCGCTCCAGGGCGGGGATCTCCCCGTAGCTGAGCTCGCTGGCGCGGCCGAGATCACCCTCACGCAGGGCCCGGTCGGCGGCGGTCCGCAATTCGTCGATCTGCTTCTTCAGGTCACCGACCCGGTTGAGGCCATGCTTCTCGGCCTCCCAGCGGGCCTCCAGCGACCGCAGTTCTTCTTCGACGTTGGCCAGATCCTCGGTCAGCTTGCGCAACCGCTCGATGCTGCCGGCGTCGGACTCCTTCTCCAGGGCGAACTTCTGCATCTGCATCCGCTCGACCGTGCGACGCAGCACGTCGATCTCCTCCGGGGAGGAGTCGATCTCCATCCGGAGCCGGGAGGCCGCCTCGTCGACCAGGTCGATCGCCTTGTCGGGAAGTTGCCGGGAGGTGATGTAGCGATTGGACAGGCTGGCGGCCGCGACCAGGGCCGAGTCGGTGATCGCGACCTTGTGATGCGCCTCGTACCGCTCCCGCAGACCGCGCAGGATCGCGATCGTGTCCTCGACACTCGGCTCTCCGACGAAGACCTGCTGGAAGCGCCGCTCCAGGGCCGGATCCTTCTCGACTCGTTGGCGGTACTCGTCCAGCGTGGTGGCGCCGATCATCCGGAGCTCGCCGCGAGCCAGCATCGGCTTGAGCATGTTGCCGGCGTCCATCGAGGAGTCGCCTGAGGCGCCCGCACCGACCACGGTGTGCAACTCGTCGATGAAGGTGATCACCTGGCCTTCGGCGTCGCGGATCTCGTTGAGCACAGCCTTGAGCCGCTCCTCGAACTCCCCGCGGAACTTCGCGCCGGCGACCATCGAGCTGAGGTCGAGCGAGATCAGCCGACGGCCTTTCAACGAGTCCGGCACGTCGCCGGCCACCAGCCGCTGGGCGAGGCCTTCGACGACGGCGGTCTTGCCCACCCCCGGCTCACCGATCAGCACCGGGTTGTTCTTGGTCCGGCGGGCGAGCACCTGGACGACCCGGCGGATCTCGGTGTCCCGGCCGATGACCGGGTCGAGCTTGCCTTCGCGGGCCTGGGCGGTGAGATCGACTCCGTACTGATCGAGAGCCGACGACGTGGCCTCGGCTTCGGCGCTGGTCACCCGCTTGCTGCCGCGGGCGTCGTTGAAGGCCCGGGTCAGCACATTGGGCTTGATCCTGAGGTCGGTGAGGATCTTGCGCGCATCGGAGTCGACCGTGGCCAGCGAGATCAGCAGGTGCTCCGTGGCGACGTACGCGTCCCCGAGTTGCTCGGCGCGGTTCTCGGCGTCGGCGAGCACCCGGGCGAACGAGCCGGACAGCTGCGGTTGACTGACCGAGGACCCCTTCGCCGACGGCAGCTTGGCGATCGCACCCTGAGCCGCGGCATCGACGACAGCCGGGTCGGCGCCGGCCGCCGCGATCAGCGGGGCGACGGTGTTGCCGGGGACCATCAGCAGCGCATGCAACAGGTGCGACGGTTCGGCGTACGGGTTGCCCACGGTGAGGGCATTGCGCAACGCCGCAGAGACGGCGTCGCGACTCTTGATGGTGAGCTTATTGGTGTCCATCGACGTCCTTTGTCAGTTGAGATCCGTAGTTGAGCCTACTCCACTCAACTTTCGTTTCAACTGGATGATTCCACATTGAGCGAGATCCGCTCAACTTTGCCGAGAGTCAATCGAGGTGCTTGTCGAAGAACGCCACGGTCCGCCGGATCGAGGTCGTCCACTGTCCTTCGAAGGTGTGGCCCTCGCTCCGGTAGGTCCGGAACGTGACCTTCGCACCGCCCTTCTCGAGGGCCTTCACCGTCGCCCTCGACCAGGCGATCGGGCAGGTGTCGTCCTGTACGCCGTGGTGCACCAGCACCGGCTCGGTGACCCGATCCAGATAGGGACGGGCCGAGGCCGCGCGCCAGAACTTGGGGTTGTCGTTCGGCAGGCCGTACCCGCGCTCGATCCGCCGGTTCACCGATCGGCGGTCGCTGGAGCCGCGATTGAACTGCTTCCAGTTGTCCGCGGTCAGGGAACTGGTGGAGGCGTAGATGACGGCCGCATCGACGAGGCCGGGCCGCGCCGCCAGCGCTCGCAGCGTGACCTCACCGCCCATCGACCGGCCCAGCCAGCCCACCCGATCCCGGTCCAGGAACTTCAGCTTCGAGGCCTTGACCGCCGTCACCGCGTTGATGGTGTCCACCGCGTAGGGCAGTCGCAGCTCGTAGTCGACATTCGGATCGTTGCTCGAGGAGGCGTGACCGCGGTAGTCGACGTGCAGCACGACGTAGCCCTGCCGGGCCAGGTAGTCGTGCTCCCGGGGCATGCCCTGTCCCGGGAAGTAGGTGTCGGGATTGATGTAGCCGTGGTTGAGCACAAGCACCGGGAACGGCCCTTTGCCATCCGGCACGTTCATCACGCCGGAGATCTTGAGACGATCACCGCGAAAGCTCACCAGATACCGCTTGTACGCGCCGAAGTCGCCGATCTGCCGGCCCAGCCGGAGGTTGCGCCCGTCGTACTTCTTCTGGATCAGCGCTTCCATCGAGATCGGGTGCGGCGGCTTCGGCTTCTTGGTCGGCTGGGTTCGCTGTCGGCGTCGGCGTGCTCGGTGTCGGCGATGTCGAGGGGGTGGAAGCGGTCGCCGCCGCGGGCGTCGGGCTGCTCGAGGTGGCGACGGGATTCGTTGATTGCGGCGCCGGTGCCGGGTCGGTGCAGCCACAGAGCCCGAGAGCGAGTACGACCACGAACGCTGAGGGAAGCCTCATCAGTCGAGTATTCCCCGACCGGTCAACGCCTGGCCCGCTGGGACTGCGGAGGTCAGCGGGTGATGGCCCGAGGGGGTGTGCGGCGAGCGGCACCGCCGAGGTGGACACCGCCGGTCGGGTCAGCGGTGAAGACCCGCGCTGCCGGGCGGCGCCGCGCGGGCGGCGGACAGCAGGGCGCTGAGGTCGCGTACGTGGCTGCGGAGTTCGTCGATCTCTTCCTGCATCCGCAGGATCCGGCGGATGCCCTCCAGGTTGATGCCCTCATCCTGGGAGAGCCGCTGGATCAGCCGGAGCTGGGCGATGTTGCGCGCCGAATAGCGCCGGCCTCGCTTCGGCGTACGCCGCGGCGAGACCAGCCCCATCCGGTCGTAGGTGCGCAGGGTCTGCGGATGCATGCCGGCCAACTGGGCGGCCACCGAGATCACGAACACCGGCGCGTCATGATCGATTCGCTGCGGCAGTGGTGCGGCGGATGACACGACGGTTTCCTATCGGGTGACGAAGAGCTTCGCGCGCGGGTTGACCGAACCGATCGCTTCCGCGTACGAAGTCAACGCCTGGCGAGCCTGCTCGTTGAGCGATTCCGGCACGATCACCTCGACGGTGACCAGGAGATCGCCCCTGCTGGCGTCCCGTTTGGCGACGCCCTTGCCACGGACCCGGAAGGTCCGGCCGTTCGGTGTGCCCGGCGGGACGCGGAGCTTCACCGGAACGCCACTCAGGGTGGGCACCTCGATCTCGGCACCGAGCGCCGCCTCGTTGAAGGTGACCGGCGCGGTGAGGGTCAGGTTGTCGCCCTTCCGCCCGAAGATCGGGTGTGGCCGGACGTGCACGATGACGTAGAGGTCGCCGGCGGCGCCGCCGTTCTCGCCGGCACCGCCCTTGCCCTTGAGTCGGATCCGCTGCCCGTCGGTCACGCCGGCGGGAATCCGGACCTGCATCGTCTTGGTCGACTTCCCTCGACCGGAGCCGTGGCAGACCGGGCACGGGTCATCGACCACCATGCCCCGGCCGCGGCAGTCGCGGCAGGGTTCGGTGACGGCGAAGACGCCGCCGGAGGTGGAGGTCTGCATCCCGCTGCCCTCACAGGTCGGGCAGACGTGCGGGATGGTGCCGGCTTTCGCACCGGTGCCGTGGCACGCCTCGCAGGCGGAGTCGGACACCATCTGCATGCCGACCGTGACGCCCTCGATCGACTGGATGAAGTCGACGGTCACCTCACCCTCGACGTCGCTGCCCCGCCGCGGTCCTCGCGCGGTGGAGAAGCGCTGGGTACGCGTCGCCGCGCCCCCGTTGAACAGGCCACCGAAGATGTCACCCAGACCACCGTCGCCGGCATTGCGGAACAGATCGTCCATCGACGGGGCACCCGGCCGCTGACCCCCGCTGCCGGGGAATCGGAAGCCGCCGGCGCCGAAGAGCCGGCGAGCCTCGTCGTACTCCTTGCGTTTGGTGTCGCTCGACAGCACGTCGTTGGCCTCGGAGATCTCCTTGAATCGCCTCTCCGCTTCGGCATTCCCGGGATTCTGGTCCGGGTGGTTGGCCCGGGCCAGCTTCCGGTAGGCCTTCTTGATGTCCTCGGGTTTGGCGTCCTTGCTGACGCCAAGGGTCTTGTAGAAGTCCTTCTCGATCCAGTCCTTGGTGCTCACGAACGCCTCCCCTCACAGTTGATCATGGAACACTACTGATCTTGATCGTCGGCGGGCTGATCCGTTCCCGCCTCCTGAGCGACTGGCTCAGGCGTGACCTTCTCGGCGTCGGGGTCCGGCTCGGCCACGGCGACCCGGGCCGGACGCAGGATCCGATCACCGATCCGGTAGCCGGGCTGCAGGATCTCCACACAGGTCGGGCCGTCGATGCCCTCGGCGTGCGCGTGCAGCAACGCCTCGTGGATGTGCGGGTCGAAGGGATCGCCCTTCTCGCCGAACGACTCCAATCCGTGCTTGGCCGTGATCCGATCGATCTCGTCCGCGACGGCTTTGAAGCCACCGGTCAACTCGTCATGATCACGAGCCGATCGGATGTCGTCGAGCACCGGCAAGAGGTCCTTGACCATGGTCTCGACCGTCACCTTGCGGGCAAGATCACGATCACGGTCCACCCGGCGCTTGTAGTTGACGTATTCGGCCTGCAGCCGCTGCAGATCGGCCGTTCGTTCGGCCAGCGCGAGCTTCAGTTCC
The DNA here is from genome assembly GCA_963765975.1 of uncultured Actinomycetota bacterium. Taxonomy (GTDB): domain Bacteria; phylum Actinomycetota; class Actinomycetes; order Propionibacteriales; family Propionibacteriaceae; genus Microlunatus. The sequence goes on from CAVXYL010000020.1 coordinate 5,955, forward strand.
TCCACCTCCACGGTGCTTGCTGTCGGGTTGCCGGGTGCCTCCGCGGCGGGAGCCGCAGTCTCCTGCGGCTCCCTGACCTGGTAGGTCTCCGGATCGATCCGGCGACGGTCCCGCACGGTGGGCCCGTGCGGCTCCTCGCCCTCATGATCATCAATGCGATCGGTCACTTATTGGCCTCGCTCGCGTTCTGGTCGTCGTCGACGATCTCGGCGTCGACCACGTCCTCGTCAGCGGACTGGCTGCTGCCGTTGGAGTCGGCGTTGTCGCTCGGCTGGCCGGCCTCGGACGGAGCCTCGGACGCCTGCTGCGCAGCCTGAGCCGCGGCGTACATGGCCTGACCCAGTGCGGCGCTGGTGGTGTTCAGCTTCTCCACCGCCGCCTTGACCGCGTCGTCGTCGGTGCCCTCGAGTGCGGTCTTGACCTCGGCGAGCGCCTCCTCGACCGGCACCTTCACATCGTCGGTGATCTTGTCGGCGTTCTCGCTGATCAACTTCTCGGTGCGGAACACCAGGTTGTCGGCCTCGTTGCGCAGTTCGACACCCTCGCGACGCTTCCGGTCCTCCTCGGCATGCGCCTCGGCCTCCTGCACCATCCGGTTGATGTCGTCCTTGCCGAGCGCCGAGCCACCGGTGATCTGCATCGACTGTTCCTTGCTGGTGGCCAGGTCCTTGGCGTGCACGTGCACGATGCCGTTGGCGTCGATGTCGAAGGCGACCTCGATCTGCGGCACGCCACGAGGTGCCGGCGGCAGGCCGGTCAGCTCGAAGTTGCCGAGCGACTTGTTGTCCTTCGCGAAGTCCCGCTCGCCCTGGTAGACCTGGATCATCACCGACGGCTGGTTGTCGTCAGCGGTGGTGAAGACCTCGGAGCGCTTGGTCGGGATCGTGGTGTTGCGTTCGATGATCTTGGTCATCACGCCACCCTTGGTCTCGATGCCCAGGCTCAACGGGGTCACGTCGAGCAGCAGCACGTCCTTGACCTCACCCTTCAGCACACCGGCCTGCAGGCTGGCGCCGAGCGCGACGACCTCGTCGGGGTTGACGCCCTTGTTGGGCTCCTTGCCGCCGGTCATCTCCTTGACGAGATCGACCACGGCGGGCATCCGGGTCGAACCACCGACCAAGATCACGTGATCGATGGCACTGAGGCTGATCTTGCCGTCCTCGATCACCGCGTTGAACGGCGACCGGCAGCGGTCCAGCAGGTCGGAGGTGAGCCGCTGGAACTCCGAGCGGGTCAGCTTCTCCTCCAGGTGCAACGGACCGGACTCACCGAGGGTGATGTACGGCAGGTTGATCTGGGTCTCGCTGGCGGAGCTGAGCTCGATCTTGGCCTTCTCGGCCGCCTCCTGGAGGCGCTGGCGGGCGATCTTGTCCGCGCTGAGGTCGGTCCCGTTCTTGTTCTTGAACTGCTTGACCAGCCAGTCGACGATCCGGGAGTCCCAGTCGTCGCCACCGAGCCGGTTGTCGCCCTTGGTCGCCTTCACCTCGAAGACGCCGTCGCCGATCTCCAGCAACGACACGTCGAACGTGCCGCCACCGAGGTCGAAGACCAGGATCGTCTGGTCCGACGCCGCCCTTGTCCAGACCGTACGCGAGCGCGGCCGCGGTCGGCTCGTTGATGATCCGATCCACCGTCAGGCCCGCGATCTCGCCGGCCTCCTTGGTGGCCTGACGCTCGGCGTCGGAGAAGTACGCGGGAACGGTGATCACCGCGTGGGTGACCTGCTCACCGAGATAGGCCTCGGCGTCGCGCTTGAGCTTCTGCAGCACGAAGGCGCTGATCTGCTGGGGGCGGTAGTCCTTGTCGTCGATCTTGGTCTTCCAGCCGGTGCCCATGTGGCGCTTGACCGAGCGGATGGTGCGATCGACGTTGGTGACGGCCTGGCGCTTGGCGACCTCGCCGACCAGCACCTCGCCGCTCTTGGCGAACGCGACGACCGAGGGGGTCGTACGCGAACCCTCGGCGTTGGGGATGACGGTGGGCTCTCCACCTTCGAGAACAGCGACCACTGAGTTGGTGGTGCCGAGGTCGATGCCGACTGCACGAGCCATGTTCTGATCCTCCGTATGGAAGTATTGTGTCCTTGAGTGTGCTGCGCTCAAGTTTAGACCTTGAGCGTGCTGGGCTCAACTATGCACCACGCGGCGCCGGTCTTCAACCCCGGCTTGAGCCCTATCCGCTCAAGTCTCGTCCGAGGGGTGATCCCCGACCAGCCGGCCGTTGCGGCGTGGTGCCGAGGGTGGTCGGCACCTTCTGCGTAGCGTGGAGCCAGCCCGCCCAACGCCTAGGAGACCAGCGTCATGTCGAAGTTCCTGCAGTTCCTCCGCAGCTTCGGCCTGCTCATCGCCCGGCTCGGGGTCGGCGGCATCATGATCACGCACGGCCTGACCCGCTGGCGGGGCCAGGGGCAGGGCATCCAGAAACAGATCGACTACCTGACGCAGTTCGGTACGCCCTACCCGGAGATCGCCGCCTGGGGCGCGACCATCTTCGAACTGGTCGGCGGCCTGTTCCTGATCGTCGGCGCGCTGACCCCGATCGTCGGACTGGGTCTGCTGATCGAGCAGGCGCTGATCATCGCCTACACGAGTTGGTACAAGAACTGGAACCTGCTCAACCCCGACGGCAGCTACAACGGCGGCTACGAGTACAACGTCGCGCTCGGCCTGCTCGGCCTGCTGTTCTTCGTCATGGGTGGCGGCGCCTTCGCGGTCGACCGGCTGTTCCGCCGGAAGAAGACCGACGTCGACGAGGAGACCCAGACCGCACCCGCTTCTGCGCACGCCTGAGGCCACGCCCGAGCAGTGTCCTTCGACAGGCTCAGGACACGGAAGCAGGCGCAGGACAGCAGGCCGGATCGGCGAATTCACAGGTAAGCCACAGGAATCCCACAGAGCTGTGCCGGACTTCGGTGCCACGCTAGGCGCATGGTTCGCACTGACAGCAGCACATCGCCCCTGACCAGGCCCGACGGCATGCCCATCCGGGTGCTGGCCGTCGACGACGAGACGAGCTTGACCGAGTTGCTGTCGATGGCCATGCGCTACGAGGGCTGGCAGGTCACCACCGCCGCCTCGGGCAACGAGGCCGTGAAAGCGGCCCGGGAGACCCGCCCGGACGCCATCGTGCTGGACATGATGTTGCCTGATTTCGACGGCCTCGAGGTGATGCGGCGGATCCGCGCCGAGTCACCCGACGTCCCGGTGATCTTCCTGACCGCGAAGGACTCCGTGGAGGACCGGATCGGCGGGCTGACCGCGGGCGGCGACGACTACGTGACCAAGCCGTTCAGCCTCGAAGAGGTCATCGCGCGGCTCCGTGCGCTGCTGCGGCGCAGCGGTGCGGCCCTGGCCAAGAGCGACTCGACCCTCGTCGTCGGTGACCTGACCCTGGACGAGGACAGCCACGAGGTCACCCGCGGCGGGGTCGACATCCAGCTCACGGCCACCGAGTTCGAACTGCTGCGGTATCTGATGCGCAACCCGCGCCGGGTGCTCAGCAAGGCACAGATCCTGGATCGGGTCTGGAACTACGATTTCGGCGGCCAGGCCAACGTCGTGGAGCTCTACATCTCCTATCTGCGCAAGAAGATCGACGCGCAATCGTCCGCCGATGATCCACACGATGCGCGGAGCGGGTTACGTGTTGCGCCCGGCCGGCTGATGGCCGAGGTTCTCGCCACCCCTCCCCGCGAGTCGTCCCCACTGGCCCGCGGCACTCTGGGCCGCCAGCTGGTCATCCGCGTCACCGCGCTGGTCGCGTTGGCCGCGATCCTGCTCAGCGCGGCAACGGCGCTGGCCACCCGCACGATCCTGCTCGGCCAGATCGACCAACAACTCGACGCCGTGGCCAGCCGATCGCAGCGAGCCGACCCGCGCGGTCAGCAGGGCCCAGGTCGCCAGCTGTCGCTCTCCGGACAGCCGATCGACAGCATCGCCGCCGTCTTCGCCGGTGATGGGTCGGCCCGCAACGGCGTGATCCTCATCGAGGACCACGGACCGAGTCCGTTGCCGGCCGACGTGCTCGATGTGTTGGGTGCGTTGCCCACCGGCGGCAAACGGCACAGCGTCCAGCTGCCGGGCATCGGTCACTACCGCATCGTCGGATCGGACGTCACGGTCATCGCCGCTGGTCAGGTTCAGCCGGGCAGCGCCTACTGGGGACTCTCCTTGGCGCAGGTCGACCGCGCTCTGGTCAACCTGCTGGGACTGGAACTGATTCTGACGCTGCTGGCCATGGTCGGAGCGGCGCTGGGCGCTCGCGCCGTGGTGGTTCGAAGCCTGCGGCCCCTCAATCGCGTCGCCGCGACCGCTCAACAGGTATCTCAGCTCGAGCTCGACCGTGGCGATGTCGCCGTGAACGTGCGGGTCTCGCCCGAAGACGCCGACCCGTCCTCCGAGGTCGGCCGGGTCGGTCAGGCGATCAACCACATGCTGGTCAATGTCGACGGCGCCCTTGCCGCCCGGCAGGCCAGCGAGGTCAAGGTCCGGCAGTTCGTGGCCGATGCCTCGCACGAGCTCCGCAATCCACTCGCCGCCATCCGCGGCTACGCCGAGCTCACCCGCCGGGATCGCGCCGCGCTGCCGGAGGAGGCGGCGTACGCGATGGCGCGGGTGGAGTCCGAGGCCGAGCGGATGTCGCATCTGGTCGAGGATCTGCTGCTGCTGGCCCGCCTGGACTCGGGTCCTGATCTCGACCTCGCCCCGACCGACCTGACCGAGATCGTGATCAATGCGGTGAACGATGCCCGGGCCGCGGGTCCCGATCATGTCTGGCAGCTCGCGCTGCCGGAGGAGCCGGTGCTGGCCCTCGGTGATCAGCATCGGCTCCACCAGGTGGTGGCCAACCTGCTGGCCAACGCGCGTACCCACACCCCGGCCGGCACTCGGGTCCAGAGCTCGGTCTCGATCGCCGACGGCCAAGCGGTGATCACGATCACCGACAACGGTCCGGGGATCCCGCAGGAGATCCAGGATCAGGTGTTCGAGCGCTTCACCCGCGCCGACACCAGCCGGGTCCGCGCCGCCGGGGCCGCCCAGGGCAAGAGCACCGGGCTGGGCCTGGCCATCGTGTCGGCGGTCGTCGAGGCGCATCGCGGCACCGTGCAGGTCAGCAGCCAGCCGGGACACACCGAGTTCACCGTCCGGCTGCCGCTCGCCGTCGAGACCCGACCATCGCACGGCGGGCCGGGACCGGACATGGTCGCGTCGGCATGATCACTCCGGCGTGATCACTCATGTCCACTCTGCGCGAACTGGGTCTCGTAGAGCTCGGCGTAGCGTCCGCCGGCGACCAGAAGTTGATCATGACGACCCTGCTCGACGATCCGGCCGTCCTCGATCACCAAGATCAGGTCCGCCGCGCGGATGGTGGACAGCCGGTGCGCGATGACGATCGCCGTACGCCCACCGAGCGCCTCGGACAGCGCCTCCTGAACTGCGGCTTCGGAGGTGGAGTCCAGATGGGCCGTCGCCTCGTCCAAGATCACCACGCGCGGGTGGCCGAGCAGCAGCCGGGCAATGGTCAGTCGTTGCCGCTCGCCGCCGGACAGCCGATAGCCGCGCTCCCCCACCACGGTGTCCAGACCGTCGGGCAGCGATGCGACCAGATCAGCCAGCCGGGCCCGATCCAGAGCGATCCACAGGTCGTCCTCGGATGCCGATTCGTTGGCCAGCAGGAGATTGTCCCGGATCGACTCGTGGAAGAGATGGCCGTCCTGGGTGACCAGGCCGAGCGTGGCCCGGATCGAGGCGAAGCTCAGGTCGCGTACGTCGATCCCACCGATCCGGACCGCACCCGAGTCGACGTCGTACAGCCGGGCCAGCAATTGGGCGATCGTCGACTTGCCCGCCCCGGAGGAGCCGACGAGGGCGATCATCTGCCCGGGCTCCGCGCGGAAACTGACCCCATGGATCACCTCGACCCCGCCGCGGGAGTCCAGCACGGCCACTTCCTCCAGGGACGCGAGCGAAACCTTGTCGGCCGACGGATACGCGAATCGCACCTGGTCGAACTCGACCGCGACGGCACCGGGAGGCACCTCGACCGCGTCCGGCTTCTCGGTGATCAACGGCTTCAGATCCAAGATCTCGAAGACCCGCTCGAAGCTGACCAACGCGCTCATCACCTCGACCCGGGCGCTGGCCAGACCGGTCAGCGGAGCGTAGAGCCTGGTGATCAACAGCGCCAACGCCACCACCGAACCCGGTTCCAGGGTGCCCTGCAGGGCGTAGAACCCGCCCAGCCCGTAGACCAGGGAGAGCGCCAGGGCGGAGACCAGCGTCAACGCGGTCATGAACACGGTCTGGACCATGGCGGTCCGCACGCCGATGTCGCGCACCCGGGAGGCGCGGGCGCCGAACTCGGCCGACTCTCGAGCCGGCCGGGCGAACATCTTGACCAGCGTCGCACCGGGTGCCGAGAACCGTTCGGTCATCTGGGTGCCCATGGCGGAGTTGTGATTGGCCGCCTCCAGTTCGAGCCGGGCCAGCCGCCCGCCCATCCGCCGGGCCGGGATGACGAAGATCGGCAGCAGGACGAGCGCGAGCAAGGTGATCTGCCAGGAGATGGTCAGCATGGCGATCAGCGCCAAGATCAACGAGACGACATTCCCGACGACGCCGGACAGCGTGTCGGAGAAGGCCCGCTGCGCCCCGATCACATCGTTGTTCAGCCGGCTGACCAGGGCCCCGGTCCGCGTCCGGGTGAAGAACGCGATCGGCATCTGCAGGACATGATCGAAAACGGCTCGGCGCAGGTCCAGGATCAGTCCTTCACCGATCCGCGCCGACAGCCAGCGGGACAGCAGTCCGAGCCCGGCCTCGGCGATCGCGATCCCGGCGATGATGATCGCCAGGGTGAACACCGTGCTGTAGGGCTGCTGGTTGACCAGTGCGTCGACCACCCGGCCGGCCAGCAGCGGCGTCGCCACGGCGAGAAACGCTCCGACCACACTCAGCACCAGGAAGCCGGCCAGCAGCGCCCGGTGTGGGCGGGCGAAAGCCAGGATCCGGCGCACGGTCACCCGGGACAACGGACGCTTCTCCTGCTGGGCGGTCATGATCCCGCGCAGCGACATCCAGGCGGCCACATCCATGCTCATGCCGTGAGCGTAGAACCTCACGCAGACATGAGGTCAAGGACGAGAGCGGCGCCGAGGGTGGGGTTATCCCGACCTCGACTTGGCCGGATAGCCGGATGGTGGCGCAGGCTGCGGATCGGCGAGTGTAGCGGGTATGACCAGTCCTGACTATCGCACCAGCGCCGCTCCGACGGAGATGCTCGATCTGTACGACGTGCTGCCGGCTCCGACGCAACCGAAAAGGGAAGATGATCCCGTGACGGCAATCATCCGCGACTCCGGCCGGCGCCTGGCCGCGCTGATCGGGCTGTTCTTCGTCGCCCTGCCGGCATTCATCGTGTGCACCACCCTGTTCAGCCTCGGCGCCGGGCTCGCGGTGTTGGTGGTCGGCCTGTTCATCCTCGTCGCGTGCCTCCACGTGGCCGGCTGGTCGGCCCGGATGACCAAGGCGTTGCTGGGCTACGCCGGGATCGAACTGCCGCCGACGTACTACCCGGCCAGCGGGCCGGGGCTCCGGAAGCGGCTCCGGCGGCTGGGGAGCGCTCAGTCGTGGCGCGACCTGCTGCACGTCCTGGTCAGCTTCATCGTGACGACGTTCTCGTTCTCGGTCGCGGTCAGTTGGGTGGTCTCGGGCCCGGCCGGCATCACCTACTGGTTCTGGAGTCGCTACCTGCCCGATGCCGACACGAACGGGCTGCCGGCACTGCTCGGTTTCCCCGGGGAGTTCATCGACGTCGCGTTCAACACCGCCCTCGGGGTGTTCTTCCTGTTGACCACACCGTTCATCCTCAAGGCGCTGGTCCGGCTCAATGCGGCCATCGCCTACGGGCTGATCGTGGACGAGACCTCCGCCCTGCGCCAGCAGGTGAGCGAGCTGACCCAGAGCCGGACCGCCGCCGGCGAGGCCGAGGTGCATACGCTGCGCCGGCTGGAGCGGGACCTGCACGACGGCCCGCAACAGCGCCTGGTCCGGCTGGGCATGGACATCACCGCGGCTCAGCGGCGCCTCGACGACGACCCGGTACGGGCCAGGGCGCTGCTCGACGAAGCCCTGCAGCAGTCGCAGGATGCGCTGGCCGAGATCCGTACGCTGTCTCGCGGCATCGCCCCGCCGATCCTGGCCGAGCAGGGCCTGCGGGCCGCCGTCACCGCGCTGGCCGCCCGCGGATCGATCGACACCTCGGTCGACGTGGAGGATGTCGCGCTGTCGGAGCTGGGCCAGAATGCGGCGTACTTCGTGGTCGCGGAGGCACTCGCCAACCTGGAGAAGCACAGCGGTGCCCGGCACGCCCGGATCGAGCTACGCGACGTCGGGGCGCTCGCGGTGATCAACGTGACCGACGACGGCGTCGGCGGAGCGTCGATGGCCAAGGGGCACGGACTGGCCGGGCTGGCCGACCGGCTGGCCGGGGTGGACGGCACGCTCACCGTCTCCTCGCCGGTCGGCGGTCCGACCCGACTGACCGCCACCATCCCGCAGCATCTCGGATAGCGAGGCGCGTCTTCTAGTCTGGCCACCATGCGTGTTGTGGTGGCCGACGACTCCGTCCTGCTGCGGGAAGGTCTGGTCCGGCTGCTCACCGAGGTCGACTGCGAGGTGGTCGCCGCCGTCGACGACGCGCCGAGCTTCCTGGCCGCGGTGGCCGAACACCGGCCCGATGTGGCGGTGGTGGATGTCCGGATGCCGCCGACGATGACCGATGACGGCCTCCGAGCCGCCGTGGCGGCCCGGGCGGCACAACCCGACCTCGGGGTCCTGATGCTGTCGGCCTACATCGAGCTCTCCTACGCCGACGTCCTGCTGTCCGACGGCCGGGGCCGGGTCGGCTACCTGCTGAAGGACCGGGTCACCTCGCTGGAGGTGCTGGTGGAGTCGTTGAAGACGATCGTGGCCGGTGGCACGGTGCTGGATCCCGAAGTCGTCGCCCAGTTGCTGGTCGCGCGGCGCGCCGATCCGCTCGACGCCTTGAGTCCGCGCGAGAAGGACGTCCTGGGGTTGATGGCCGAGGGCCGGAGCAACGCCGCGATCGCCAGCCAACTGGTGGTCAGCGCCGGTGCGGTGGAGAAGCACGTGTCGAACATCTTCGCCAAGATCAACTTGCCCGAGCTGGGTTCGGACAATCGGCGGGTGCTCGCCGTGCTGGCCTGGCTGAGATCCCGCTGATCAGTAGCCTGTCGCCCCTAGCCCGCGACCGGACATCTGCGGAAGGCTGAAGCATGGCTCGCTTTCTGTTCGCCACCATGCCCGTCCCTGGCCACGTGGCCCCGATCGCACCGGTGGTCCGAGCGTTGGTCGACCGAGGCCATCAGGTCATCTGGTACACCTCCGCGTTCTTCGCCGAGAAGGTCGCGGCCTCCGGCGCGGAGTTCTCCCCGATCCGTTCAACGCTCGACTTCGGCGACGCCGACTACGACCGCCACTACCCGGAGCGGGTCAAGTACGAGGGTCTGCAGAAGTTGATCTTCGACTTCGAACACGTCTTCGTCGGCTCGATCGAGGGGTATGTCACCGACCTGCGGGCGCTGATCGAGTCGAACCATCCGGACGCACTGGTCGTCGACCCGGCGGTCGCAGCGGGGATGGGTGATCACCGAGACCGACGGCCTGCCGACGGCCACCATCAACGTCACCGTGCTGTCCTTGGAAGACCCCGGCGTCGCACCGTTCGGGCTCGGCCTGCCACCGAACAGTTCGCTGATCGGCCGGGTGCGCAACAAGGTGCTCTACGCGCTGGTGGACCGGGTGATCTTCGGCAAGGTGAATCGCGCCTACCGGCGACTGGCCCGAAAACACGGCTGGCCGGTGTTCCCCTTCAGGCCGCACGCCACGCGCTGGTTGTACCTGCAGCCATCGGTGCCGGCACTGGAGTACCCCCAGGTCGCCCTCCCCCCGCAGCTGCACTTCGTCGGCCCGCTGTTGCCGACACCGGCTGATGATCAGGAACGGCCCGGATGGTGGCCGGATCTGGAGGCCGCACGGGCAGCCGGTACGCCGGTCGTCCTGGTCACCCAGGGCACGATCGCCACCGAGTCCGATGAACTGATCGAACCCACGCTCCGGGCCCTGGCGGAGGAGGACGTGTTGGTGATCGCAGCGGGCGCGGATCCCGCGGCGATGACGTCGATTCCGACGAATGCCCGGGTGGTCCCGTTCGTCCCCTTCGTCCCGCTGATGCCGTTCGTCGACGCCTACGTGACCAACGGTGGTTTCGGCGGTGTGGTGATCGCTCTGGCCAACGGCGTACCGGTGGTTTCGGCCGGCACGACCGAGGACAAGGCCGAGGTCGGTGGTCGGGTCGCGTACGCCGGTGTCGGGATCAACCTCAAGACCAATCGGCCGACCGAGGATGCGCTGCGGGTCGCGATCTTCCAGGTGCTGCGCGACCCGTCCTACCGCGAGAAGGCGGCGCGGATCCAACAGGACTTGGCCGGCCACGACGCTCCGACCGAAGCCGCCGAGCTGCTGGAACAACTGGCCGCAACGAAGACTCCGGTGATTCGCACCGTCCCGCATTAGGGCGTGTCTGTAATCCTTCTACCGGCTGCCACGCCCTGCGGGGGTTCAAGGGGGTCGTCCCCCTTGCCGTGTATCAGCCGAGTTCACACCTGAGGCACAGGTACGGCCCACCGAGACCACAGATCGGCCGACAACAGTGTCGCCATGGCGACCTCCACGCTCGAGCCGTCGACCGCTCCCGCTGACCTGAACTCGCCCTCCGATCCCGCCCGCATCGTCAGATCCGGGGCGCCGGTTGCGGATCGCCGGAGTGGCGGCGTTGCTGATCGGCACCGCCGCCCTCTATCTGTGGGGACTCTCGGCGTCCGGGTACGCCAACTCGTTCTACTCGGCGGCGGTGCAGGCCGGATCCCAGAGCTGGAAGGCGTTTCTCTTCGGCTCCCTCGATGCCGGCAATGCCATCACCGTCGACAAGCCGCCGGCCTCGCTGTGGCTGATGGCCCTGTCGGTGCGGATCTTCGGGCTCAGTTCGTGGAGCATCCTGGTGCCGCAGGCGCTGCTCGGTGTCGCCACCGTGGGCGTGTTGTACGCCTCGGTGCGGCGAACCTCCGGGCACGCGGCGGGTCTGGTGGCCGGCGCGATCCTGGCCCTGACCCCGGCGGCGGCGTTGATGTTCCGCTTCAACAATCCTGATGCCTTGCTGGTCTTCCTGTTGACGGCAGCGGGCTACCTCACCCTGCGGGCGGCGGAGAAGGCGAGCGGGCGACTGCTGGTCGGTGCCGGTGTGCTGATCGGTTTCGCGTTCCTGACGAAGATGCTGCAGGCCTTCCTGGTGCTGCCGGCCTTCGCACTGGTGTACCTGATCGCCGCGCCGACGACGGTACGCAAGCGACTGCTGCACCTGCTCGCCGCCTTCGGCGCCACGATCGTCTCGCTCGGCTGGTGGGTCGCCATCGTCGAACTCGTCCCCGCCTCCTGGCGTCCGTACGTGGGCGGTTCGGAGAACAACTCGGTTCTGGATCTGATCTTCGGTTACAACGGCCTCGGCCGGATCTTCGGCCAGGGCGGCGGGCCGGCGGCGGGCCGGGCGGCATGTGGGGTGAGGCGGGTGCGACCCGGCTGTTCGCCGGAGTCTCCGGCGGCATGATCGCCTGGTTGATCCCGGCCGCGCTGCTGCTCGGCACGCTCGCGCTGGTGATCATCCGCCGCGCACACCGCAGCCACCCGGTTCGGGCCGCGATCATGCTGTGGGGCGGTTGGCTGATCGTCACCGGTCTGGTGTTCTCGTTCATGGCCGGCGTCTACCACGACTACTACACGGTCGCGCTGGCTCCGGCGATCGCCGGGCTGGTCGTGGTCGCGGGCGAGGTGCTGTGGCGGCGGCGGATGAGCCGGCTGGCCCGAGCGGACTGTCCGGAACCATGATCATCACCGCCGCCTGGGCGTTCGTGTTGCTGGGCCGGGCAACCGAGCCGTACAGCACGCTGCGCTGGCCGGTGCTGATCATCGGAGTGCTTGCGGCCGTCGGCCTGCTGCTGGCCCATCGGCTGCCCAAGGCACTGGCCGGTGTCGTGCTCGGGCTTGCTCTGCTGGGCGCCGGGACCGGGCCGGCGGCGTACGCGGTGCAGACCGCCGCGACCCCGCATCAGGGCTCGATCGTCACCGCCGGCCCGGTGAGCGGCAACTCGGGTCCGGGCGGGCAGGGCGGGCCGGGACGCGCCCGGATCGGTGCCGGAGCGGCAGGCGGGGGGACCTTCCGGGGTGGCCAGCCGCAGCAGGGTTCTCAGGCGCCGCAGGGCGGGGCTCAAGGTGGTCAGCCGGGCGGCGATCGTGCCGGCGTCAGCACCGAGCTCGCGGCACTCCTGGTCAGCGACGCCTCGAGCTACCGCTGGGCGGCCGCGACGACCGGCTCGCAGAGCGCCGCCGGCTACCAACTGGCCACCGGGCTTCCGGTGATGGCCATCGGCGGTTTCAACGGTGGTGATCCCAGCCCGACGCTCGAGCAGTTCCAGGCGTACGTGGCTCAGGGCGAGATCCACTTCTACCTGAGCGGCGGCGAACCGTGGCGGCCGCGGCGGCGGATCCGGTTCTGCCTCGCAGATCGCGACCTGGGTCAGCGAGAACTTCACCGCCGTCACCGTCGGAAACGCCGAGGTCTACGACCTCACCTCCGGCCGCTGAGCCGCTCGATGACCGATCTGGCCCGAAAGCGAGCTCCCGAGATGATCACCGCGATCGATCCGCCGGCAGCTGACGCCCATGATCAACTGCCCCGCGGCACCTCCACTGAGGTCGACCCGGTCGTCGACATCGTGGTTCCGGTCCACAACGAAGAAGTTGATCTTGCGCCGTCGGTACGGCGGCTGGACAGCTTCCTGGCGACGACTTTCCCGTACTCCTACTGCATCACGATTGCCGACAACGCGAGCACCGACGGCACCTGGTCGGTGGCTCAGGGCCTCGCGGCCGAGTTGCCCCAGGTCCAGGCCAGTGCACCTTGATCAGAAGGGCCGCGGCCGGGCGCTCAGGGCGGTGTGGTCCGAGTCGTCGGCGCCGATCCTGGCCTACATGGACGTCGATCTCTCCACCGATCTGCGCGCCCTGCTGCCGCTGGTGGCGCCGCTGATCTCCGGGCACTCCGACATCGCGATCGGCAGCCGGCTGGCCAGGTCCAGCCGGGTGGTGCGCGGATCCAAGCGGGAGTTCATCTCACGCAGCTACAACTTGATCTTGAAGGGCGCGCTCGCGGCATCGTTCTCCGATGCCCAGTGCGGATTCAAGGCCATCCGCGCCTCGGTGGCCGACGACCTGCTGCCGCTGGTGCAGGACAACAACTGGTTCTTCGACACCGAACTCCTGGTGATCGCCCAGCGCGCGGGCCTGCGGATCCACGAAGTGCCGGTGGACTGGACCGACGACCCGGACAGCAGGGTCGACATCGTCGCCACCGCGAAGGAGGACCTGGCCGGAGTGGCGCGATTGATCAGGGGCTTCGCCACGGGCGGCATCCCGGTGGCCCGGCTGCGGGCCGAGCTGGACTGCGATTCCCCCGTTCCCTCCGCCGTTCCCGGCGTGCCGAGAGGTCTGTTCGGCCAGCTGATCCGCTTCGGCGGCGTCGGCGTGCTCAGCACTCTCGCGTACTTCGTGCTCTATCTGGGACTGCGGGAGGTCAGCGGGGCTCAGGCGGCCAACCTGATCGCGCTGGTGGTGACTGCCGTGGCCAACACGGCCGCGAACCGCCGGCTCACCTTCGGTGTCCGCGGGCACGGTGGGGCGCTGCGGCACCACGCCGGCGGGTTGATCGCCTTCGTGGTCGGGCTGGCGCTGACCAGTGGATCGTTGTGGGTCCTGCATCAGGTGGTCGGCCGAACCGGGACGCGGCGTCGAGGTGGCCGTCCTGGTGCTTGCCAACGCCATCTCGACGCTGGTCCGCTTCCTGTCGCTGCGACAGCTGATGGCGCGTCGGCCGGCGCTAGGGTGATCGCATGGCCGCGGAGCGGATCGAATTCGAGGTGGGCGACCGCGTCGTCAAGATCAGCAACCCGGATCGGATCTACTTCTCGGCCCGGGGCGAGACCAAACTTGATCTTGCTCGGTACTACCTGAGCGTCGCCGACGGCATCGTCAACGCGCTCTATCACCGGCCGTGCATGCTGCACCGATTCCCCGACGGGGTCGACGGCGAGAAGGTCCACCAGAAACGGCTGCCGCACGGGGCGCCGTCGTGGGTGGAGACCGTACGGGTGCACTTCCCGCGCTACAACCGGGACGCCGACGAACTCTGCGTGACCCATCCGGCCGACGTGATCTGGGCGGTGCAGATGTCGACCGTCGAGTTTCATCCGTGGAACTCCCGGCGCGACGATGTCGAGTCGCCCGACGAATGGCGGATCGATCTGGATCCGATGCCGGTGGCCGGCTACGACGATGTCCGCCGGGTCTCGGTGATCGTGCAGGAACTGCTGGACGAACTCGGTGCGGTCGGCTATCCGAAGACCTCCGGCGGCAAGGGACTGCACATCTACGTGCGGATCATTCCTGATCATGGACACCCGGACGTACGCCGCGCCGCGTGGGCGTTCGCCCGGGAGGTGGAACGCCGCAGTGACGGCCTGGTCGACCTGACCTGGTGGCGCAAGGACCGGGATCCGGGGTCGATCTTCGTCGACTACAACCAGAACGCCCGCGATCACACGATCGCCAGCGCCTATTCCGTCCGCGGCACGCCGGAGGGCATCGTCTCCGCACCGGTTCGCTGGGACGAGATCGCCGAGGCCGACCCGAAGGACTTCAGCATCGCCACCATGCCGGCGCGATTCGCCGAGATCGGCGATCTGCACGGCGACATCGATGCTCATCCCTATCGGCTCGATCAGCTCCTGGAATGGGCCGATCGTGACGAGCGAGACAACAAGGCGGCTCCCGCCGGGGACTAGAACCCGCCCCGAGGTCGAAGGCAACCAAACGTGCCCTGAGCCTGTCGAAGGGCAACCAAACGCGCCCTGAGCCTGTCGAAGGGCAACCAAACGCGCCCTGTACGGCAGCACTCCCGCCACCCTGTGCGGGTGACGGGAGAGCGTGGAGGGTCGAGTGGACTCAGGCCAGACCCTTGCCCTTCAACCACTCGCCGGCGACCTCGTCGGGATCCATGTGGTCGATGTCCACCTTGTCGTTGAGCGCCGACAGGTCCTCAGTGGTG
The DNA here is from genome assembly GCA_963765975.1 of uncultured Actinomycetota bacterium. Taxonomy (GTDB): domain Bacteria; phylum Actinomycetota; class Actinomycetes; order Propionibacteriales; family Propionibacteriaceae; genus Microlunatus. The sequence goes on from CAVXYL010000020.1 coordinate 21,195, forward strand.
AGTGCCGCTTGGACCGCTTCAAGTGCAGCGGTAGCAGTGGGGTTGTCGGCGACCTCCGAGCGGACCAGCGGGATCACGTTCTGCGGCAGGATCATCGCTTCGGGATCCTCCAGTTCGACCAGGCCATTGCGGCGGATCGCGCTGGCCGTGGTGAACATGTCGGCGGCCTGGATGTTGCCCTCCTTCAGCTCGGACGCCATCACCTCGGGGGAATCGAGCGGCGAGAACTTCAACACCTTCACCTTGTAGATCTTCTCGAGGCCGTCCGGGCCGTAGGCCCGCTTCTCCAGCTCGCTGAAACCGCCGATCGCCACCCCCTCGGTGATCTTGGCAAGATCGGCGAGGGAGGTCACGCCCTTCTGCTCGGAGAACTCCTTGGTGACCACGTAGACGTCCTGATCGCTGGCCGGTGACGCCTTCAGCACCTTCAGGCCAGACGGGAGTGCCGCGGGCAGGGCCGCCTCGACATCTTCGGCGGTCTTGGCCGTGGCGTCCTTGTCGAAGTTGATCAGCAGGTTGCCGGTGTATTCCGGCACGACGGAGATCGAATTCTCCTCCTGCAGTGCCTTGATGTAGACCTCGCGCGACCCGATGCCCAGCTTGGTCGAGGACTCAATGCCCTTCGCCTTCAACGCCTGGGAGTAGATCTCGGCGATGATGCTGGACTCAGTGAAGTTGGCCGAGCCGACGACGATCGGCGCACCGGCCGCACCGGAACCCGACGCCGATGGCGCGCCGGATGCCTGACCGAGCGGATCACCGCCACCACCACAGGCAGCGAGAACCAGCGCAGCGACGACCAGACCGGCCGTGGCGATGGACTTCTTGATCAACATGTTCTGACTCCGTCTCTGCCGTTCTATTCCCGACCGTTGGACTAGGTTATGTAGATGCGAGGACATAGCTGGGTGTCGTCTTGCTGCGTGGACGCGCCCGTCGAGCCGCGAACCAGGCGATGGCGCCGAGGAGCAGATCGAGCACGATCGCCAGGAGGGCGATCAGAAAGGCCCCGGCGAACATCTGAGGGTAGTCGCTGGTCCGCTGACCGGAGATCAGTAGCCGGCCGAGACCGCCGCCGCCGACGAACGCCGCCACCGTTGCCGTCGCCACGACCTGCAGGGTGGCACTGCGCAAGCCGGAGATGACCAGTGGCACCGCGAGTGGCCATTCGACCTTGCGGACGACTTGACCCTCGGACATGCCGAGCGCCCGGGCGGCGTGCACAGCCTCCCGATCAGCGCCGTGGATGCCGGCCGCGGTCGCGGTGAGGATGGCGGGCAGGGCGAGCAGCGTGAGGACGAAGACCGTCTTGAAGAAGCCGGTCCCGAGCAGCAGCACCACCAGCACCAGCAAGCCCAGCGACGGGATGGCCCGGGCGCCGTTGCTCAGCCCGATGACCAGGAACGAGCCGCGGCCCGTGTGTCCGATCAGGATGCCCAGCGGAATGGCGATCGCCGCCCCGATCGCCACCGAGGCGGCCGTGTACGCCAGGTGCTGGAGCAGCAGGTCGAGGATGTTGTCCGGGCCGAGCCAGTTGGCCGGGTCCTGCAGGTACGAGAAGATGTTCATGCCAGCCGCCGCTTTCTCGCCCACGGCAAGGTTCCTCGCTGGATCAGCAGGATCAGCGCATCGGCCACCAGGGCCAGCGCCACACTGAGCACCAGCCCGACGACCAGCGGGGTGTAGAACCGGCTGCTCAGACCGCGGTCGAACAGCTTGCCCAGCGCCCCACCGCCGATCATGGCCGCCACACTGACCAGGGCGATATTCGACACCGTAGCCACCCGGAGTCCGGCGAAGATCACCGGCATAGCGAGCGGCAGTTCGACCCGAGCGAGCCGGCGGAACCAGCCGAAGCCGACGGCGGTCGCCGACTGCTTCACGCTGGCCGGCACCGACCGGAGACCGTCAACCACGCTGCGCACGAGCAGGGCGACCGAGTAGATGGCCAGCGCCACGGCCACGTTCAGCGGGCTCAGGATCGAGGTACCGAGCACCAACGGCAAGAAGACGAACAACGCGAGCGACGGAATCGAGTAGATGACGCCGAACACGGCCAGGATGGAATTGGCGGCGCGATCGGTCTTGAACACGAGGTAACCCAGCGGCACGGACACGATGAGGGCCAGCACCACCGGGACGACCGCCAGGACAGCATGCTCACCCAGCAGCCGGGCAATTTCGTCGAGATTGCGGTTGATCCAGCGCCAGTCGAGATTCACCGGACCGGGTCCTTCTCGTCATCGGTACGCGGGGAGGTCAGGTCCACCGGCTCACCGGAGACCACGGTGACGTCATTCTCCCGGTCGACCTCCGCGGCGCCGGCGCCGTCTGGGCGCTTTCTCGTCAGCTCGACCTTGTCGATCACCGCGGTGACGTCATCGTCATCGTCCTCGCTGGCTTCCCGGCCGGCTGGGGCGGCTCGGTCGGCTCGGAGTCATCGGGGACCGGCTCCGGCTCCGGCTGAGCGGTCTCCGCGGACTGATCGGTCTCGCGGCTCGAATCGCCTGCGGCGGTCTCCGCGGCCTATCGACTTCGCGGCTTCTCGGCCCCATCGACGTCGTCTCGGGCTCGTCGGCCGAGTCGTCTCAGCCGCGGCATCTCGGCCCCGTCGACCGTCGCTCGACCGTTCTCGGCCTCGCGGTCTCGTCGGACGCGGTCGTCTCGGCCGCGGTCGTCTCGGACGCATGCGGCGATGCCGCGGCGGGTTGCTCACCGCGTTCGGCCTCGGCATCGCGGATCGAGATCGACTCGGCCACCGCGGCCCGTGAGCCCTTCACCTGCTCGAGGATGTCCCGAGCGGTCACCACTCCGGCGAACCGGCGCGTGTCCTTCTCGACCGCCACCGCCAGCCCGAACGGAGAAGTCAGCGCCGAGTCGAGCGCGTTCCGCAAGGTGTCGGATTCCGGGATGAAGGTGGCACCGAGACCGAGGACCCGGCCCGGGCCGCTGACGATCCAACCATCCGACCGGGCGGGCGTCGCCGTCCACGACCAGGGTGGGTTCGTCGCCGGCGGGGGTGTTCACGTCGCGTACGACCTTCACGCTGCCCAGGTCGAGTCCGCTGGCCGGCAGGAACGACAGTGAGCGATACCCGCGGTCGCGCCCGACGAAGCCTTCGACAAACGCGTCGGCGGGCTCGTTCAGCACCTGCTGCGGCGTACCGGCTTGCGCTAGTCGGCCACCGACGCGCAGGATCACGACCTGGTCGCCGAGCTTGATGGCTTCGTCGATGTCGTGGGTGATCAAGATGATCGTCTTGCTGATCTGCTGTTGCAGGCCCAGGAAGAAGTCGTGCAGTTCGCTGCGGACGACCGGGTCGACGGCGGAGAACGGCTCGTCCATCAACAACACGAGCGGGTCGGCGGCCAGCGCTCGGGCGACACCGACGCGCTGCTGCTGACCGCCGGAGAGTTGCACCGGGTAGCGATGAGCGAGCTTTCGGTCCAGTCCGACACTGCCGAGCAGTTCGAGCGATCGCTTCTGGGTCTTGTCCTTGGACCAGCCCAGCAGGCCGGGCACCGTCCCGATGTTGTCCAGCACGGTGCGGTGCGGGAAGAGGCCACCGCTCTGGATGACGTAACCCATCTGGCGGCGCAGGGCGGTCTTGCGCTTGGACTTCAGCGGGTTGCCGTCCCAGGTGATCCGGCCGCTCGTGGGCTCGAGCATCCGGTTGACCATCCGCAGGGTGGTCGTCTTTCCACAGCCCGACGGTCCGACGATGACGGTGATCTTGCCCGTGGGAATGGTGATGCTCAGGTCGACGACTGCAGCCGT
>CAVXYL010000021.1:0-61831 GCA_963765975.1 uncultured Actinomycetota bacterium
TCCGGCGCCGACGCGATCTATCCCGGCTACGGCTTCCTGAGCGAGAATCCCGACCTGGCCCGCGCCTGCGTCGAAGCCGGCATCACCTTCATCGGCCCGCCGGCCGAGGTGCTGGAACTGGCCGGCAACAAGGTCCGGGCCCTGCAGGCGGCCAGGGCGGCGGGCATCCCGACGCTGAGGTCCACCCCGCCGTCGGCCGATCTCGACGAACTCGTCGCCGGCGCCGAGGAGATCGGCTTCCCGGTCTTCGTCAAGGCGGTCGCCGGTGGCGGCGGGCGGGGCATGCGCCGGGTCGACGACCCGGCCAAGCTCCGGGAGTCGGTCGAGGCGGCGATGCGCGAGGCCGAGGGGGCGTTCGGCGATCCGACGGCCTTCATCGAGATGGCGGTGGGCCGACCCCGACACATCGAGGTGCAGATCCTCGCCGACACCCAAGGGACGACGCTGCACCTGTTCGAGCGCGACTGCTCGATCCAGCGGCGGCACCAGAAGGTCGTGGAGATCGCGCCGGCACCGAACATCTCCGAGGAGCTGCGGGCGGCCCTGTGCGCCGATGCGGTGAAGTTCGCCGAGTCGATCAACTACTCCTGCGCCGGCACCGTGGAGTTCCTGGTCGAGACCGAGGGACCGCGGGCCGGCCAGCACGTCTTCATCGAGATGAACCCGAGGATCCAGGTCGAGCACACGGTCACCGAGGAGATCACCGATGTCGATCTCGTCCAGGCGCAGATGCGGATCGCGGCCGGGGAGAGCCTTGCCGATCTCGGTCTGAGCCAGGACATCCTTCGGATCAACGGCGCCGCGCTGCAGTGCCGGATCACCACCGAGGACCCGGCGAACGGCTTCCGGCCCGACACCGGCACCATCACCGCGTACCGCTCGGCCGGCGGTGCGGGTGTCCGGCTCGACGGCGGCACCGTGGACACCGGCGTGGAGATCAGCGCGCACTTCGACTCGATGCTGGTCAAGCTCACCTGCCGGGGCCGCACCTTCCCGGCCGCCGTGGCCCGGGCCCGGCGCGCGCTCGCCGAGTTCCGGATCCGCGGGGTCAGCACCAACATTCCTTTCCTGCAAGCGGTTCTGGAGGATCCGGACTTCATCGCCGGCGATGTGTCGACGGCGTTCATCGAGGAGCGCCCCGAGCTGCTGACCACCCACGCGCCGGCCGACCGCGGCACCAAGCTGCTGCGCTGGCTGGCCGAGGTCACGGTCAACAAGCCGTGGGGCGAGGCGCCGACCCACCTCGATCCCGGCGTCAAGCGGCCGGCCGGTGTCGATCTTGCCGTGCCGTCGCCGAAGGGCTCGCGGCAGCGGCTGCTGGACCTCGGGCCAGAAGCATTCGCCGCCGACCTGCGGCAGCGGGTGGGCGTCGAGGTCACCGACACCACCTTCCGCGACGCGCACCAGTCGCTGCTCGCCACCCGGGTCCGGACCAAGGACCTGCTGCGGATCGCGCCCTACGTGGGCCGGATGACCCCCGAGCTGTTCTCGGTGGAGTGCTGGGGCGGCGCGACGTACGACGTGGCGCTCCGGTTCATCGCCGAGGATCCGTGGGAGCGACTGGCCACGCTGCGCTACAACATGCCCGGGCTCTGCCTGCAGATGCTGCTGCGGGGGCGGAACACCGTCGGCTACACCCCGTACCCGACCAAGGTGACCACCTCGTTCGTCGCCGAGGCGGCCGAGGTCGGCATCGACATCTTCCGGATCTTCGACGCGCTGAACGACGTCGAACAGATGCGCCCGGCGATCGAGTCGGTACGCGAGACCGGCAGCACGATCGCCGAGGTGGCGCTGTGCTACACCGGCGACCTGAACTCACCGGCCGAGGACATCTACACCCTCGACTACTACCTCAAGATGGCCGAGAAGGTCGTCGACGCCGGCGCGCACATCCTGGCGATCAAGGACATGGCCGGGCTGCTGCGGCCGCCGGCGGCCAAGAAACTGGTCACCGCGCTGCGGCAGAATTTCGATCTTCCGGTGCACCTGCACACCCACGACACGGCCGGCGGTCAGCTGGCGACCCTGATCGCCGCGATCGATGCCGGGGTCGACGCAGTCGACGTGGCGAGCGCGCCGATGGCGGGCACCACCAGCCAGGTGCCGGCGTCGGCTTTGGTTGCTGCGTTGGAGAACACCGAGCGGGCGACAAATCTTGATCTTCGTGCGGTGATGGATCTCGAGCCGTACTGGGAAGCGGTCCGCAAGGTCTACAAGCCGTTCGAGTCGGGCCTGCCGGCGCCGACCGGCCGCGTTTATGATCATGAGATTCCCGGCGGTCAGCTGTCCAACCTGCGCCAGCAGGCGATCGCCCTGGGCCTGGGCGAGCGGTTCGAGCAGATCGAGGCGATGTACGCCGCGGCCAGCCGGATCCTCGGCCGGCCGACCAAGGTGACCCCGTCCTCCAAGGTCGTCGGTGATCTTGCTCTGCACCTGGTCGCGGTGGGTGCCGATCCCGACGAGTTCGCGGCGAATCCGCAGAACTACGACATCCCGGACTCGGTGATCGGCTTCCTCGGCGGCGAACTGGGCGACCCGCCCGGTGGGTGGCCGGAGCCCTTCCGGACCAAGGCGCTGCAGGGTCGTACGGTGCGGTTCCGGGACGTCGAGATCTCCGACGCCGACTCCGCCGACCTGGACGACAAGGGGCCGGTCCGCCAGGCGACGCTCAACCGGCTGCTGTTCCCCGGACCCACCAAGGACTTCCTGGACACCCGCGAGACCTACGGCAACGTCGGCCGGCTCGACACGCTGGACTTCCTCTACGGCCTGCGCCCGGGCGAGGAGCACGTGGCGCGGATCGGCAAGGGCGTCAACCTGATCCTCGGGTTGTCGGCGATCGGCGATCCCGACGAGCGCGGCATGCGCACGGTGATGTGCACGATCAACGGCCAACTCCGGCCGATCCGGGTGCGGGACAAGTCGATCAAGGTCGACGTGAAGGTCGCGGAACGGGCCGACAGCACCAATCCCGGGGCACGTCGCCGCACCGTTCGCCGGCGTGGTCACGGTGACCGTGGCCGAGGGCGACGAGGTCGAGGCCGGGGCGACGGTGGCCACGATCGAGGCGATGAAGATGGAGGCGGCGATCACCGCGCCGATCGGCGGGATCGTGCAGCGACTCGCCCTCGGCTCGATCCAGCAGGTCGAAGGCGGCGACCTGGTGTTGGTGATCAAGCCCTCCTGACAGACTGGGCTCATGACGAACTCAGCGGTGATCATCGGCAACGGAGCCGTGCACGTCATCGCGCTGCACGGCTGGTTCGGCGACGCGCAGGGCTGGGGCAACTTCCCGGCGCTGATCGACGGCGAGGCCGCCACCTGGGCCTTCGTGAACTACCGGGGCTACGGGGAGCGGCGCGACGAGCCGGGGGAGTACACGATGGCGGAGATCTCCGCCGACGTGCTGGAACTCGCGGATTCCCTGCAGTGGAAGGATTTCGCGCTGGTCGGACACTCGATGGGCGGCAAGGCGATCCAGCGGGTGTACGCCGATGCTCCGGACCGGGTGAAGGTGATGATCGGGATCGCGCCGATCCACGCCTCGGCCTTCCCGTTCGACGATGAGGGCTGGGCGCTCTTCGACGGTGCGGCCGAATCCGACGACAACCGGTTCGCGATCATCGACTACACCACCGGCAACCGGAACAGCGCGACCTGGGTGCGCAAGATGGTCGACTACTCGGTCGAGGCCTCGACCCGCGAAGCCTTCGGCGCGTACCTGGTGCCGTGGGGCAAGGACGACTTCGAAGCCGACATCCCGCGCGACAACCAGCCGCCGGTGCACGTGATCGTCGGCGCCCACGACCCGGCCCTGAGCGCCGACTTCGTCCGCTCCAGCTGGCTGCAGACCTATCCCGACGCCACCGTGGACGAACTGCCCAACGCGGGCCACTACCCCATGTGGGAGACCCCGGTGGCCCTCCTCACCAGCATCGAGAAAGCCCTCGGGTAGTTCGTGTCCTGAGCTTGTCGAATCGATCGTGCCCTTCGACGCTCAGGGTCGCAATCGTGTCCTGAGCCTGTCGAAGGACCGATCTCTTGCCCTTCGACACGCTCGGGCGCGTTGCGACAATCGTGTCCTGAGCCTGTCGAAGGATCGACTCTTGCCCTTCGACAAGCTCAGGGCGCGTTGCGCGCGTGGGGAGATCGTTACTGCGCGTAGAAGGCGATCAGGTCGGGGACCGGCCGCTGCAGGGACGCGGCGACCCGCGCCCAGGGCACGAAGCCGTCGAGCCAGGTCGCCAGCGAGTTGATCATGTCCCGCTGTTCCTCGGTCGGCGATCTGCGGCAGCGCTGATCGATAGGCGCCGGCCATCGCGAGCGCGGTCTCGAACGGGTGCCAGCCGACGGTGAGGCCCTGGACACTGACGAGATTCAAGCTGGGCTTGCTGTTCAGCAGGTGCCGGAGGCCGACGGCGGCGGAAACGCCGCCGCGGGCCAGGGCGAAGTCGAGATCAGCCAGGGACTGCTGGGTCAGCTCCATCCGGGTCGATCCCCAGGCGGTGCCCTGCACCAGCGCCTCCACGACCCGCCAGGTGGCGCCGACGCGCTCCGGCGGCACGTACGCCCCGGCGAGCAGCACCTCCACGTCGTGCGGGTCCGGCTGGGTCGCCGAGAGCACCGGGGCGGCCGGAACCCGCCGGAAGATCGGTCCCAGCTTGCCGAGCAGCCCGCCGCGGCTGGCCTCCCGCGGTGGGGCGAACGCGTTCCGGGCCAGCTCGCGGAGCTGGTCGGCGATCTGCGGCGACGCTCCGAAAATGCCACGAACCTCCTCGATGCCGATGGCATACAAGCGAAGCTCACCCATGACAGACACGGTAGTAGAGCAGTCCGGGTGACACGCAGGTTTGAACCCCCGTGTTCGGTCGGCCATATTCTGGGCGGATGAATCCCAGGGTGCGACGGCTGATCGTCTCCGGCGTACTGGGCGTGCTGGTGTTGATCGTCGTGCTGGCCGCGGCCTGGAACTGGTTGCGCTGACCGCGCCCGACGCGCGGATCAGCGCGTTTCCGGCCGCAAAACCCGTTACGCTCCCTGATGCGGCGAGCTAGCGAAAGGGACATCAGGGCATGAGCGTCAGGCGGGCACTGCAGGGCGCCGGCTCGATCGTGGTGGCGCTGGCGCTGTGCAGTCTGTTCCCGTCGATGGCGGCGGCCAAGGCCACGGTCGCCTTCACGATCAAGGATCCGCGGGTCGTCGAGTCCTCCGGGCTGGCCCGGGACACCGCCGCCGGCCTCTACTGGACGGTCAACGACTCCGGTGCCAGCGGCGCGGCGTACGGGGTGCAGCCCAACGGCAAGATCCGCGGCAGCCTGAACTATCGCGCCCAGCCGCAAGACGTCGAAGCGATCGCGGTCCATGACGACCGGCTCTATCTCGGCGACATCGGCGACAACGACGAGCAGCGCGATTTCGTCCGGGTCTACTACTTCGACCATCCCCGCGCCAACGGCCTGACCGTGGACTACCGGGCGTACGACTTCCGCTATCCGGATGGGTCCGCACGACGCGGAGGCGCTGCTGGTCAACGGCAAGGGTCGGCTGTTCATCGTGACCAAGGCCGCCAAGGGCGGGATCTACGTCGCGCCCAAGAAGCCGAGCCGCAACGGCGTGAATGACCTGAAGCGGGTCGGCCGTGCGCCGGCCCTGATCACCGACGGCACCTTCCTGCCCGGCGACGAGCGGATCGCCCTGCTCAGCTACGACGCGGTGCGGGTGATCGACGCCGACACGTACAAGACCGTGGCCACGGCGAGGATCCCGAGGCAGCCGCAGGCCGAGTCGATGGCGGTCAGCCTCGACGAGGAATCGCTGCTGGTGGGCAGCGAGGGCAAGAAGTCCAAGGTCTACGAGATGCCGGTGCCCGGCACCGAAACGCCGACCCCGACGCCCACTCCGTCGGACAACCCCGATCAGACCGACCCGGGTGACGACCCCGACGAGGACACCGACCCCGGTGCCGGCCAGAGCAACGCGGGCACCTTCCTCGCCGTCGGTCTCGCCGGCTTCGTCGCCGTCGTCGCGGGTGTCGTCGTCGCCCTCGTCCGCAAGCCCTGACGCCCTGGCCGACCGTCCTGTCAGACGCTCAGCGCGCCGGAGCGAGCGGAGAGTCTGACAAGTCGGCGATGAGCCAGTCGATGCAGCGGGTGAGCCGGCTGACGTCGTCGGGTTCGACCGCCGGGTACATGCCGACCCGCAACTGGTTGCGGCCGAGCTTGCGATAGGGCTCGGTGTCGACCACGCCGTTGGCCCGCAGGGCCGCCGCGAGCGTCGCGGCGTCGACGCCCGTCGAAGTCGATGGTCGCGACGACCGGCGAGCGCTGAGCCGGCTCGCGGACGAACGGTGTCGCGTACGCCGAAGCCTCGGCCCAGGCGTAGATCCGGCTCGCCGAATCAGCCGTACGCGAGGCCGCGAACCTCAGTCCGCCCTGGGAGTTCAGCCACCGGATCTGGTGGCGGAGCAGGAACAGCGTGGCGATCGCCGGGGTGTTGAGGGTCTGGTTCAGGCGCGAGTTGTCGATCGCGATCTGCAGGCTGAGGCTGTCGGGGATCCAGCGCCCGGATGCGGCGATCCTGGCCACCCGATCGAGCGCGGCGGGCGACATGATCGCCAGCCAGAGGCCGCCGTCCGAGCCGAGATTCTTCTGCGGTGCGAAGTAGTAGACGTCGGTGGCCGAGACGTCGACCATCGTGCCACCCGCCGCCGAGGTGCCGTCGACGACGACCAGCGCGTCCGGGTCCGCGCCCTCGATCCGCTGCACCGGGGCGATCGCGCCGGTCGAGGTCTCGTTGTGCGCCCAGGCGTAGACGTCGGCTCCGGCGACGGCGCTGGGCAGCACGACCGAGCCGACCTCGGCCGTGACCACGCTGGGCTCGTCGAGGTGGGGTGCGGCGGCCGCCGCCGCGGCGAACTTGGCCGAGAACTCCCCGAAGCTGGCGTGGGCACTGCGGTGCTCGATCAGCGAGAACGTCGCGACGTCCCAGAAGAAGGTCGAGCCGCCGTTGCCCAGAATGACCTCATATCCGTCCGGGATCGCGAAGAGCTCGGCGAGTCCGTCCCGGACGTCGCGGACCAGATTCTTGACCGGCGGCTGGCGGTGCGAGGTGCCGAGCAGGCCGGCACCGTCGGCCACCAGGGCCTGCACGGCCTCGGCCCGGATCTTGGCCGGTCCCGAGCCGAACCGGCCGTCGCTGGGCAGCAGGTCGGCGGGAATCTCCGGCGTGGTCATGCTGCCCGATTCTTCCATCCTCGATCTGATCGAGGGCTGACAGACTGGCCGCTGTGAGAGATCTCTTCGGTGAGCGGATGGACTATCTCAACGAACACCTGCTCGAGTCGGCCGTGCCCGCCGACCCGATCGAACTCTTCGACGCCTGGCTCGCCGACGCGTTCGCGGCGAAGGAGGAGGGCGTCCTGCCCGAACCCACGGCGATGGTGCTCGCCACGAGCACGAACGACCACCCGAGCGCGCGTACGGTGCTGCTGAAGAGCGCCGGCCCGGACGGATTCGTCTTCTTCACCAACTACGACTCGCGCAAGGGCGCGCGAGATCGCCGCGAGCTCGGCGGTCGCGCTGCACTTCGGCTGGTATCCGCTGCATCGCCAGGTGCGGGTCGAAGGCACGGCCGAACGGGTCAGCCGCAGCGAGTCGGTGGCCTACTTCGCGACCCGCCCGCGCGGGTCCCAGCTCGGCGCCTGGGCGTCGGCCCAATCGTCCGAGGTCGCCACGCTGGAGGAGCTGACCGCGTCGTACGCGGCCGCCGAGGAGCGGTTCGCCGGGGCCGACGTGCCCTGCCCCGAGCACTGGGGCGGCTATCGGGTGACGCCGAGCATGATCGAGTTCTGGCAGGGCCAGCCCAGCCGGATGCACGATCGCCTGGTCTACCGGCGCAGCGATTCCGGCTGGTCGCTGACCCGGCTGGCCCCCTGATCCCGGCCGCACCCGGCCGAACTCTCCCGCGAACGCAGTCACGCCCCACCTTTCCGGTCCCGCCCCCTCAGTAGGTGGGGCGTCGACGCGGAAAGGTGGGGCGTGAGCAGCGATCAGCCTCAGAACGGGGCGATGAGCCCCGCGGTCTGCGCCTTGGCGGCGCTGAAGCGAGCCTGCGCGTCGGCCCAGTTCACGACGTTCCACCACGCCTTGGCGTAGTCGGCCTTGACGTTCTTGTACTGCAGGTAGAACGCGTGCTCCCACATGTCGAGCAGCACGATCGGGATCTGCGCCAGGGGCAGGTTGGACTGCTGGTCGTACAACTGGACGATGTTGAGCCGCTGGCCGAGGGTGTCCCAGACCAGCATCGACCAGCCGGAACCCTGGATCGCGGTGGCGTTGGCCTCGAAGTGCGCCCGGAACTTGTCGAAGCTGCCGAAGAACTCGTCGATCGCCGAGCCGAGCTCGCCGTCGGGCTTGTCGCCGCCGTTGGGGGACATGTTCGGCCAGAAGACCGAGTGGTTGATGTGCCCGCCCAGGTTGAAGGCCAGATTCTTCTCCAACCCGCCCACGCTGTCGAAGGAGTCGTTGTCGCGGGCTTCCGCCAGCTTCTCCAGCGCGGTGTTGAGGCCCTTGACGTAGGTCGCATGGTGCTTGGAGTGATGCAGCTCCATGATTTCCGGGGAGATGTGCGGTGCGAGTGCGCCGTAGTCGTAGGGCAGATCGGGGAGGTCGTAGGCCGCCATGGGAGTCCTCTCGAGGTGGATGAATGATCACGAAAATCGAACTCGGATTTCATCCTACGGCGCTCATCGGGGGGCTTGTCGGGGGCCTTGAGGAGCCGCTCACGAGCCCGGTCGGAAGCCTGCCTTCGGGCCCGGGGTGTTCACTGGTGGTCATGAGTTCTGCCCTGTCCCTAGCTGGGCTATGCAAATCGTTCGGCGCCAAGTTGGCCGTTGATCATCTCGATCTCGAGGTACGGCGCGGATGCATGTTCGCCCTCGTCGGGCCGAACGGAGCCGGCAAGACGACCACGTTGTCGATGGCGACCGGACTGCTCCGCCCCGATGCCGGCGCGGCGCGAGTTCTTGATCACGATGTGTGGTCCGATCCGGCCGCGGCGAAGGCCCTGATGGGCGTGCTGCCCGACGGGCTGCGACTCTTCGACCGGCTGAGCGGTCGGGAGCTGCTGCGCTACGTCGGCCTGCTCCGCAAGGTGCTCCCGGCCGAGATCGAGAGCCGTTCGGGTGATCTTCTGGAGGCTCTCGGACTCCAGGCCGATCGCGACACTCTCGTGGTCGAGTACTCCGCCGGCATGACCAAGAAGATCGGCCTGGCGTGCGCACTGATCCACGCCCCGCGGTTGTTGATCTTGGACGAGCCGTTCGAGGCGGTCGATCCGGTCTCGGGCGAGGGCATCCGATCCATCCTGCGCAACTACGCCCGCAGTGGCGGCACGGTCGTGATGTCCAGCCACGTGATGGAACTGGTGGAGAGCCTGTGCGACGAGCTCGCCGTGGTCGCGCAGGGCCGGGTGCTGGCCGGGGGCACGCTCGACGAGGTACGCGCCGGCTCGAGTCTGCAGCAGCGGTTCCTGGAGCTGGTCGGGTTTCAGGCGGCGGGAGAGGAGTCACTGGCGTGGTTGCGGTCCTCGTCCGACTCAAACTGACCCTGCTCCGCAACAGCCTGCGCCGCAGCGTCTGGCGGACGGTCGGCTTGATCATCGGGATGGTGTACGCGCTCGGCATCGTGGTCGCCGTGCTGATCGGGATGGTGGGGCTGCGGTTCACCTCGCTCGAGCTGACCGCCGATGTCACGGTGCTGGCGTTCTCCACGCTGACGCTCGGCTGGCTGCTGATGTCGCTGTTGGTCTTCGGCATCGACGAGACGGTGGATCCCGCCAAGTTCGCGCTGCTGCCGGTGCGGGCCCGGGAGCTGTTGCCCGGACTTCTGGTGGCCGGCCTGGTCGGCGTACCGGGGATCGCCTCAGCCCTGGTCGCTCTCGGCTTGATCATCACCTGGGCGCGGACGCTACCCCTCACCCTGGCGGCGGTCGTCGCGGTCCCGCTCGGCCTGGCGACCTGCTTCCTGCTCTCCCGTGCGGCGACCGCGGCGTTCGCCTCCTTCCTGTCCTCCCGCCGCTTTCGTGATCTTGCCTTCGTCGCGCTGGCCCTGTTCGGCGCGTCGTTGGGTATCGGGGGCAACCTCATCGGATCCCTGGTCAGCACCGACGTCGATCAGCTGCGCGCCAGCCTCGGTGATCTTGCCCGGGTCGCCGGCTGGTCACCGTTCGGCTGGGCCTGGTCGCTGCCCGCGGATCTGGCTCGCGGGCAATGGCTGGTCGCCGGGCTCCATCTGGTGCTCGCGGTGGCCTTCATCGGCCTGCTCTGGGTCGCCTGGGGACACTTCCTGGCCGCGCGGTTGGTGTCGCCGATCGAAGGCGGCGCGGAGAGCATCAAGGTCCGGGCCTCGGATTTCATCGAGCGCCTCTATCCGGCGACCCCGGCGGGCGGCGTCGCGGCGCGTACCCTGCGCTACTGGCGGCGCGATCCGCGTTATCTGGCCGGCATCGCCGGTTTCCTGATCGCCCCGATCGTGATCATCGTGACCCAACTGGTGAACCCGGACGGCAGCGCCGTGGTGGCGATGATGGCACCGACACTGATCGGGCTGCTGGTGGGCGTCAGCGCGGCGCAGGATCTGTCGTACGACGGAACGGCGCTCTGGCTGCACATCTCGACCGGACTTCGCGGCGCCGACGACCGGGCCGGGCGGCTGATGTCGATCATGACGGTCTACGTCCCGCTGATGCTGGTCCTGCTCGCCGCGACGGTGATCGTCACGGGGGAGTGGTCCGGCTGCTGCCCGTCACGCTGGGTCTGACGGTGGCCCTGATGCTGACCGGACTTGGGCGTCGGGTCGACGGTGGGCGCACTGTGGCAGTGGCCGGCACCGCCGCCGGGCACGAACCCGTTCCAGAAGGGCAACAGCGGCGGCCTGCCCTCGTTCCTCTCCTTCAGCGTGACGATGTTCGGCACCTTGATCCTGACGCTGCCGACCATCGCGCTGACGATCTGGTCGTTCTTCACCCACTGGGTCGGCTACCTGACCCTCCCCGTCGGTCTGGCCTGCGGTCTGGTCGCCATCAGGATCGGGGTCAACCAAGGCGGCAGGATCCTCGACCGCCGCTGGCCCGAGGTGATGCGCGCCGTCTCCGAGAAATCCGCCTGACCCCTGACGCCCCACCTTTCTGCTCCCGCACCCTCAGCAAATGGGGCGTGACCAGGACAAGTGGGGCGGGAGCGGGTCAGGCGACCCGCGAGCCCCGCAGGAACGCCCGCTCGAGTCGCTCGCGCAGCCGCGTCGGATTCCGCAGGTCTTCCCAGAGCCAGCGCACGATCTGCCAACCCAGGTCACGGAGTGCGTCCTCGCGCACCTTCTCGTCGAAGATCACGTCGCCGGTGGTCTGACCCGGCTTGAGCAGTCGGCCGTATTTCACCCTCCCGTCGAACTCACCGAGGGTCCTCGACTCCTTCCAGACGAAGTCGGACCGGGCCACCAGCCGCCCGTCCGAGAAGACCTCGAACTGCAAGTCCGGCGCCGGCAGCAGCAGGCGGTGGAAGACGACCCGGCTGTACGACTCGCCGACGCTCTCGCTCCGGGCATCGAGAAATTCGATCGCGCGCCGCGCGGCGGCGATCCCCGGCCAGCCGACAGCTCGTAGAGCCGCCTCGACCAGCTCCTCGCGGCTCAGTCCCAAGGCCAGGGCGGCGTCGCCGATCGGCACGGATCGCTCCATCGACAGGGTTCGGCCGAGATCGAGGATCGTGCGCGCCAAGGTCGTGACGGCGATTCCGTCGACGACGCAGATGTCATCGTCGGCGAGTGGAGCGACGTGCAGATGGGTCCACCGCCGGACCTTTCCGCCGCTCGCGCGGCTCCGGGTGAGATGCACCCGGCTCAGTTGGTCGTTCCAGATCGGGAGCCCGTGCAGGGCTGCGGCCGACATGTGACTGACGACGGCACCGACCGACGACTGGCGCAGCGTCGCCTCGATGAGCCGCCGATGTTGCTCAGCCGGTTCGGCCAGCGTCGCGGTTGCCGTCCTCGTACGCGCCGCGGCGGATCCGGCGCAGCTCGCCCCGCCTGCGCATCCGGTCGACCTCGGTGAAGTCGAAGCCGGCGGCGGCAAAGTCTCGGGTCAGTCGAATGTCGTCCATGGGCCGGAAGCCAACCCGTTCGAGTGGCTCCGCCGCTACGGGTCGGCGAAATCTGTGGACAACTCCGCCAACTGATTTTCGTCCCCGATGCTCACGCCCCACCTATCTGCTCCCGCACCCTCAGCAGAGGGGGCGTGAGCGGGAAAGTGGGGCGTGAGCGACGGGCGGTGTGGCGCTGGGGGGGTGGGGCTGGGCGCGCGTCAGGTGGGTGGCGGACGAGGAGGACGCGGAAGCCTTTGGCGGAGGCGGCGCGTACGCAGTCGTAGCCCTGGTCGATCAGCCAGCGTTGCAGGGTGTCGGCGCCGAGGTTCTTGCCGACCACCAGTCGGGCGACGCCGTCGGGGGCCAGCCGGGGCAACCAGGTCGACAGCAGGTCGTGCAGGGCTTGCTTGCCGATCCGGATGGGCGGGTTGGACCAGATCTCGTCGTAGCGCGCGTCCGGATCGGCCTGATCCGGACGCAGCACCCGGACCCGATCCGCGACGCCGAGCGACGCGGCGTTGTCGCGGCACAGGTCGAGCGCCCGTTCGTTGACGTCCACCGCGTCGATGACCGCGCCCGGGCAGCCGAGGGCGATCGCCAGGGCGATGGTGCCGTAGCCGCAACCAAGATCAAGAATCCGCGGCTGCCCCTGGGGTACGGCGGATTCACGCAGCAGCACCGCCGTGCCGCGATCGAGCCCGTCGGCGGCGAACACCCCGTTGGCCGTGATCATGGTCAGCTCCCGTCCCCACACCGATGCGGTGATCGTCCGCCGGTGCTCGGGCCCGGAAGGCTGGGAACTGAAGTAGTGCGCCTCGGTCATGATCTCAGCTCGCGTACGGCGCGCGCCTCGGTCGCCCGGGCCGCCAGTTCATGATCATCGGGATAGCCGACCTCCTCCAGCGTCAGGCCACCGGGCGGCATCACCCGCACCGTCGACTCGCGGACGGCCGCCCGGGTGACCGCGACCAGCCAATCGTGATCACGATGTCCCGTCGCGACCTCCAGCAACGCGCCGATCAGGGCGCGCACCATGGAATGGCAGAAGGCGTCCGCGCGCACGGTGCACTCGATCACCCCGGCCAGTCGGTCCGGAGGGCACCCGCTCGGCGTGCAGTTCCAGCAGGGTACGGATGGTGGTCGCCCCCGGCCGCCGGCGGCAGAAGGTCCCGAAGTCCCGCAACCCGAGCAGGCCGGCCGCGGCGGCGTTGAAGGCGTCAAGATCGACTTCGGCCCGCAGCGCCGTCACCTGATTGCGGAGCAAGGGATCCGGTGGCGTCGAGGCGTCACCGATCCGGTAGACGTAGCGCCGCCAGATGGCCGAATACCGCGCGTCGAAGCCGACCGGGGCCGGCGCGATGCGTCGCACCACAAGATCATCAGCCAGCACCCGGCCCAGCCGGCGGGCCAGTTCGGTCCCGCCGTCGGTGATCACCGACGGGTCGAGATCACCATGGGCCACCTGTCCGCGGGCGTGCACGCCGGCGTCGGTACGCCCGGCGCACACCAGCCGGACCGGTTCGTCCAGCCGCAGCAGCCGGGTGATCCACAGCTCCAGTTCGCCCTGCACCGTCCGCTGCCCGGTCTGCGCCGCCCATCCGGCGAAGTTCGTCCCGTCATAGCCGATGTCCAGCCGCCACCGGGTCCGGTCAACGGGCACGGGAATAGCTCAGGTCGAAGATCTGTCGGCCGGCCTCGATGCCCCGGGCCTCGAACCGGGACACCGGCCGGGCGCTCCAGCGCGGTGCCCACCCTTGATCATGATCGTTGACCAGCCGCGGATGATCATCGAGCAGGTCGCGCATCCGACCGGCGTAGTCCGCCCAGTCGGTGGCCAGCCGCCAGCGCCCACCCGGCTTCAGCCGGGACACCGCGAGATCGACGAGGTCCGGCGACAGCAGCCTCCGCTTCTGGTGCCGTGCCTTCGGCCAGGGATCGGGAAAGAAGGTCCACAGCTCGTCGACGGAATCGGCGCCCACCACGTGGCGCAGACCGGCGACCGCATCGGCCTCGATCAGCCGAACGTTGTCGATCTGCTCCCGGCCCAGCGCGCCGAGGATCCGGGCGATGGCCGGCTGGTAGACCTCGAAGGCCAGCACGTTGTCGCCCGCCCGGGCCTGGGCCATCGGGATCAGCGATTCGCCGGTGCCGGGCCCGATCTCGACGATCAGTGGCGCCTCGCGGCCGAACACCGCCGTCAGGTCCACCCGCGCGCTCGGATGGATCGACGTCGAGGTCTCCAGCCGCGGCACCTCGATGACGAACTGCGAGTGATAGCGATCCCAGGCCCGTCGCTGATTCGACCGCATCCGGGTGCTGCGCCGCACGAACGAGACCACCTCGCTGCGTACCCGCCCATCGCGGTCAGTGCTGGTGGTCATGATCTCCAGAATCTAGTCATCGCCACGCCCGGACATCACGATGTGTCCAGCGCCGGAGGATCAGCTGGTGATGTCCTTGCTGGAGAATCGCGCCCACGCGGCCAGCCAGAACGTGACGCCGTAGACCAATGCGGTGATCAATCCGCGCTCGATCCCGTCCGTGGCGATCGGATCGCGCAACAGATCTCCCATGGCGGTCCACCAGTGGGTGAGCAGCCAGGGATGCAGCCAGGCGAGCTGGGAGATCTGATCGAGGACGAACATCATCACGTTGATCAACAAGACGGCGATCGTGGCAGCGATCGGCTGCTCGGTGAGGGTCGAGATGAACAGCCCGATCGCGCCGAGCGCGGACAACTGCACGGTCAGGTACGCGGACGCGAGCAGCAACCGCCACAGACCGTCGGCCAGCGAGGTCTGAGTCCCCGACAGCAGCGTCATGTCGCCGCCGCCGAACAGCGCCAGCCCCATGATCGTGCCGACCAGCGCGACGAGCAGGGTCGCGACGAAAGCGAAGATCACGATGGCGCCGTACTTGATCAACAGCAGCCGGGTGCGGCCGGCCGGAATCGTCAACAGGTAACGCAAAGTCCCGAGATTGGCCTCGCCGGCCACGGAGTCGCCGGCGATGGCACTGATCGCGAGGGGGAGGAAGATCGGGAGTTCCAGAATCAGCGCGGCGAACGCGACGAACAACCCGTTCCCGGTGATCCCGATGATGAAGCCGGGTCCGCCGCCCTCGCTGTCCGGCGACGAGACGCGTACGGCGATGGCCAGGATGATCGGCACCACGGCGAGCACGGCCAACCCGGCCAGGTTGCGCCGCCGACCGAAGATGATCTTGAGTTCCGAGGCCAGGAAGCGCGGCGAGACCCGGGCATGGGCCGGGGCCGCTCCGCCGCGGGTGACCAGGACCTCAGCCGCTGACATCGAAACCCTCCCCGGTGAGCCGCACGAACACGTCCTCCAGGCTGGGGTGCAACACCGCGAAGCCGAGCACCGGCACGGAGGCGTTCACCAGGTTCGGCACGATCTTCTCCACGGCGACCTCGCCGAGCAGTGCCGTCACATGATCGGCTTCGATGGTCACGCCGGCCAGGCCGAGTTCGGTCAGCACGAGGGCGGCGTCGGCGGTCCGGTCGGTGTCGACCCGGACGGTCCGCTCGTTCGTCGCGTCCAGCTCGCCGATCGGGCCCTGCGCGACGAGCTTGCCTTCGAACATCACCCCGATGTGGCTGCACATCTGGTCGACCTCGGCGAGCAGGTGACTGGAGACCAGCACCGTCGACCCGTCGGCGGCGAGATCGCCGATCAGATGCCGGACCTCGCGGGTGCCTTGCGGGTCGAGACCGTTGGTCGGCTCGTCGAGCACCAGCAGATCGCGCGGCATCAGCAGGGCGTTGGCGATGGCGAGACGCTGGCGCATTCCGAGGGAGTACGCGCGGTAACGCTTGGTGGCCGCGGCGAGCAGGCCGACGCGGTCGAGCGCCCGGTCGATCCGGGCCGCGGCCGTCCGTGGGTCGCTGAACCGATCAGCCGCATCCAGCCGGGCGAGATTGGCGCGGCCCGAGAGGTAGGGATGGAAGGCCGGACCTTCGACCAGCGCGCCGACCCGTCGCAGCACGCTGCCCACCGCCGCCGGCATCGACTCGCCGAGCAGTTCGATGCGTCCCTCGGTCGCCGAGATCAGCCCCAGCAGCATCCGGATGGTGGTCGTCTTGCCGGAGCCGTTGGGTCCGAGGAAGCCGTAGACCGCGCCGCTCGGGACGTCGAGATCGATGTGATCGACCACCACCTGGTGCCGGAACCGCTTGGTCAGCCCGGTACTGACGACCGCGGATATGTCCCCCACCTAGCCGAGGGCCCGATAGAGCAGGTCGGGTTCGACCGCACCGACGGCCAGCCGTCCGTCGTCGGTGAGCACCGCCGAGAACGCCGTCCCGGCGAGCAGCCGTCCCGAGCCCCAGTCGCCGTTGACCGCGCGGGAGCTGGCTCAGGAAGCCCTGCAGCTGATCGGATCCCTGGCCGGAGTCGGCGTCGAGCTTGGTCACCACGACCGCGGACCAGCCGGTCCCGACGATCTTGGTCTGCTCCTTCGACTGAGCGGCCTTCTCCTTGGCCTGCTTGCGTTGCTCGGCGGTCGGCGCCTTGTGCTCCGGGGTGGTCGCCTCGATCACCTCGGTGCCGGGCGGCGGCTTGAACTCGAACTCCCGGTCCTCGGGGCGGGTGAAGTTCACGTCGGTGTAGCCGACCTCGAAGACGAGTTTCTTGCTCTCGGCATAGACCTGGACGCGCAGCGGCAGCTTGGTGTCCCGCGTCGACGGCGATCCGGACCTGCTTGATCAACGACTCGTCGTTGGGTTCCAGCACGAGCTCGTACGCGTCATGGCCGGCGACCTCGACCGCGCTGTCGGTGCTCACCGTGGTGGTCGGAGTGAGAGCGTCGAGCACCTTCTTGGCCGCTTCCTCCGGAGTCTTCGGCACGTCGACCGGTTGGTCGCTGGTGTCGGCGCGGTCTTTGCCCCGCTCGGCGGGCAGGGTGCGGTGCGTCGCCTTCTGATCCCGGCTCGACCAGACCCAGACGTCACGGCAGTTCACGAAGACGTCGGTCTCGCCGTAGGTGCCGTGCACCGCGAGCCGGGCCTTGTCCGGTCCCGCGTACCGAACGCGCAGGGTGTGGGTGCCCGAGATCAGCGAGGTGAGCTCGGAGCTGTCCTCGCCGCCGATTCCCGGGATCTCGGGGATGCCCAGATCGGCTCGTTGCACGACGGTGCCGGACAGGCCGTCGACCTCGGCCTGTTGCACGGCGACGAGCAACTCCTCGGCCGACAAGGTGGGCAACTTCTTGTCCGCAGCTGGCCGTGGCCGCGACCAGGCCGGTGCCACCGACCACCAGCACGAAGGCCAGGGGTGCCACCCAGCGCAGGGCCGGCTTAGAACTCAGGATCCGCATGCGGCCATTGTTGCTCGCACCTACTGTGAGAACCCTGAGTGGAGCGGCGCATCCGCCGGCTACGGCCGCCACTCGTGGTCGAGGATCGCAAAGATCGCGGTGTCCTCCCAGACCTCCTTCACCCAGATGTCGGATCGGTGATGGGCCTCCTGCCGCATGCCGAGCCGGGTACACAACGTGGCCGAGCCGGTGTTGTCCGGGTGCAGTTGAGCGACCACGCGATGGGCGCCCAGCCTCGCCATCGCGTACCCGAGCAGCGCGCGGGCCCCTTCGGCGGCGAAACCGTGTCCCTGGTGGTCCGGATGCAGAATCCAGCCGATCTCCAGGCACGCGTTGGCGGCGGAGGCGACGATGAGCACGAGTTCGCCGACCATCCGGCCGCTATCGCGACGGATGACCGCCAGCCGGATCACGTCGCCGTCCGCGCTGAGTACGGTGCGACCGGCAAAGCGGGCCACCCGTTCGACGACCTCGTCGACCGAGAGTGGCGGATGCAGCAGATATCGGCAGACGTCCGGCCTCGACAAGATGTCGTGCAGCACTGCCACATCACCCGCGTCGGCAAGCCGGATCAGCAGTCGCTCGGTCTCGATCGGGGTGAATCCGATCTCTCGGAGACTCGGCGGCGGCATCACCCGAGGCTAGTGCTCACGCCTGGAAGCTCGTCGGGGTCCGCCCGCCCGGGCACGTACCTCGCCTGTCCGCCGGAGGCGGCGCTCCGCGCCAACACGTTCTCCTCAGTCGAGATAGAACACCGCTATCCCTCCTTCGTCGGCCTTGCCTGTCGACGCGAAGCGTCGCGCTGCGACGACATGCACGCACCTGGACGATGCGGACCCTCGACGAACTTCCAGGCGCAAGCACTGGTGCCGCAACGCCCATACTGGGCGCGTGCGGGTGTTGCTGGTCGACGACGAGGAGCGGCTGCTCGGCGCGCTGCGCCGGGGACTGGCGGCCGAGGGCTTCGTGGTGGAGACCGCCGCGACCGGGCCCGAAGGCCTGCAACTGGCCCGGGACGGGGATTTCGACGTCGTCGTGCTGGACGTGATGCTGCCCGGACTGTCCGGCTACGAGATCGTCCGGCGACTGCGGGCCGAGAGCAACTGGGTGCCGGTCTTGATGCTGTCGGCCAAGGACGGCGAGCACGATCAAGCGGATGCACTGGACGACGGCGCGGACGACTACCTCACCAAGCCGTTCTCGTTCGTGGTGCTGCTGGCCCGGATCCGGGCGTTGCTCAGGCGGGGCGCGTCAGCCCGCCCCGCGATCCTCGAAGCGGGCCAGGTGACCCTGGATCCGGCGAGCCGCGAGGTCAAGGTGGCCGGCCGACCGGTGGAGCTGACCCAGCGGGAGTTCGCCCTGCTGGAGTACCTGATCCGCCATGCCGGGCGGGCGGTGAGCAAGACCGAGCTTCTCGATCATGTCTGGGACAACGCCGCGGACGTCGCGCCGAACGCCGTCGAGGTCTATGTCGGTTACCTGCGCCGCAAGATCACCGACCTGCCGTTGGTGACCGTACGCGGTGCCGGCTACCGGCTGGTGACGTGAGGCGGCTCTGGGGCGCTGAGCCTGCGGGCCCGGTTGATGATCATCGGGATCGCCGGGGTCAGCGTGGCCCTGATCGTCGGCGGGCTGGCGTTCTACGGCGCGCTGACCCTGGCGGTCAACCGGACCCTGGACAACGCGGCGCTGGCCAGCGCCAACGACGTCGCGGCCATGGTGAACGAGGACCGGCTGCCCAGCCTCATTCCCACCTCCGGCGCCCAGGTCGTCCAGGTCGTCGACGCCCAGCAACGGGTGGTCAGCGGCTCGGCGACCGCGGACCGGATCACCCCACTGCTGCGCCCGGCCGAACTGAGCCACGCGCTCACCGGGGAGCCGGTGGTGATCGACGGCGTACGCCTCGGCGTGTCCGGTCCGCTGCGGGTGCGGGCCGTCGCGGCCGGCCCGGCCGCCGAGCCGGTGAGCGTGATCGCCGCGCTGCCCTACGGCGACGTGCTGGCGACCCGGAGGGCGCTCCGCAACGCGCTGCTGATCACGTTCCCGCGTGCTGGTCGGCGGTCTGGCGGCGATCGCGTGGCGGGTGATCGGCTGGACCTTGCGACCGGTCGAGCAGTTGCGGGCCGGGGCGGAGAAGATCAGCCACTCGGCCCTGGCCGGCCCCGACCGCGCCGATCGGCTGCCCGTACCGCAAGCCGCCGACGAGATCCGCGCCCTGGCGATCACCCTGAACGACATGCTCGACCGGCTGGCCGCCGGTCGGGAGCGGCAACGGTCCTTCGTGGCCGACGCCGCCCACGAGCTCCGCAGTCCGCTGGCCAGCATGCAGGCGCAGCTCGAGGTCGCCCAGCATCTCGGCGAGGCGGGCACCCTGCCGGCCGATCTGCTGGTCGACCTGCGCCGGCTGATCGGACTGGTCGAGGACCTGTTGTTGCTGGCGCGGTCCGATGCCGATGCGAAGGTGCCGGCCAACCCGACCGTGATCGACGGCCGGCAACTGATGATCGAGGTCGCCGCGGGCTTCGGCGGCGGGGTCGTTCCGGTCACCGTGCAGGCCGGCGAGCCGGTGATGATCATGGCCGATGCCGGTGAGCTGCGGCGCGCGATCGCCAACCTGGTGGCCAACGCCGTCCGCTATGCGGCGTCCCGGGTCGAGCTCGGCGCCGCTGTCGATCATGGATCCGCGCTGCTCACGGTGAGCGATGACGGCCCGGGCATCCCCGAGGAAGATCGGGAGCGGGTGTTCGAGCGGTTCACCCGGCTGGACGGGGCGCGTTCGCGGGACTCGGGTGGTTCGGGACTCGGGCTGGCGATCGTCCGGGAACTGGTGACCCGGGCCGGTGGCACCATCGCGCTGACCTCGGGTCACGCCGCCGTGGAGCCTGCGCGCGGAGATCCGGTTGCCCTTGTTGAATCGTGATCATGATCATGCCGAACGCGTTGCAGATTGATGACATTTGCCGAACGTGTACGTGGCTGGCACTCCCACCCTCTTGTCTGCTAACAGCGTGGCGTTCACGATGGAGCCACGCAGCCGGGTGATGATCACCTGGGGGCACGTGTTGCGCTGAGTTGGGAGCTCATCATGGATGGCTTTCGGTCATCGATAGAGGTTGCACCCCTCCAGTCCGAGGGATCGCTCTACGGCTTCATGCTGATCGGGCGCTGGCCGCACGACACCGTCGAGTGGGCGAAGTTCCTGGTGCTCGCCGTACAGATGGCCGCGGTGCCGGGGATGCTCCACGGCAGCACCGTCTTCCGGGTCCGCGAGGATCTGCCCGAGCCGGCGCAACTCAACGCCGTCGGCCTGGTGGCCCTGGAAGGCCAGTTGCTCGGTGATCATCCGCTGCGTCCGGGGCAGTTCGCGAACCTCCAGCCGCCCGGCCTGGTCGTGCTGCATCCGCCGTCGAGCACGCTCGGCTCGGTACCGGACTACGACGTCGCCTCCGGTTGCGTGTTCCTGCCCGGCCTGCCGCACCTCGGTCTTGATCATCGCGCCGCCTGGGTGGAGGCCGACGTCGAGGGCACCGTCACGCACCTGGTGAGCAAGGTGGGGATCGACCCGCTGGGCGACGCCGATACCGCCGCGCTGGCCATGCTGCTGGCCGCCTGACCCGCTCGGCCCAGTTCGCGGGCGGCGCGATAAGCAGTCGCTCCGCGTCGCCGGCCGCGAATACGATGAGCCACTATGGGCCACGTCGATCTGTCCGCCGTCGGCTACCACCTGCCCGACGGTCGAGTGCTGCTGGACGACGTGTCGTTCCGGGTCGGCGAAGGGGCCAAGGTGGCCCTGGTCGGGCCGAACGGTTCGGGGAAGACGACCCTGCTGCGGATCATCGCCGGTGACCTGACTCCGACCAGCGGCTCGGTGTCGCGCAGCGGTGGACTCGGCGTGATGCGCCAGTTCATCGGCAGCATCCGCGATCAGTCGACGGTGCGCGACCTGTTGTTCTCCCTCGGCCGGCCCGCGCTCCGCGCCGCGGTGGCCGACGTGGACCGGCTCGAGTTGATCTTGATGACCGACGAGTCGGAGAAGACCCAGCTCAGCTACGCGCAGGCGCTCGCCGACTATGCCGATGCCGGCGGCTACGACGCGGAAGTGATCTTCGACGCGTGCTGCACCGAGGCGCTCGGAATCCCTTACGAGCGGGCGAAATGGCGCGAGCTGAGCACGCTGTCGGGCGGTGAGCAGAAGCGGCTCGCGTTGGAGGCCCTGCTTCGCGGACCTGATCAGGTGCTGCTGCTCGACGAGCCGGACAACTATCTCGACGTGCCCGCCAAGCGCTGGCTGGAGGCGCAGTTGGCGAGCAGCCCGAAGTCGGTGCTGCTGGTCAGTCACGACCGGGAACTCCTGGCCCAGACCGCCAGGACCGTTGCCGTGCTGGAGCTCGGCGCGGCCGGCAACTCGGTCTGGATCCACGGCTCGGGATTCGCGACGCTGGCCGACGCCCGCCGGGAACGGTTCGCCCGGTTCGAGGAGCTGCGCCGGCGCTGGGACGAGGAGCACGAGAAGCTTCGCGAACTGATGCTGATGTACAAGAACAAGGCGGCCTACAACTCCGGCATGGCCTCGCGATACCAGGCCGCGGTGACCAGGCTGGCGAAGTTCGAGGAGGCCGGTCCGCCCCAGGCCGTGCCGCTGGAGCAGCGACTGTCGATGCGGCTGAGTGGTGGGCGGACCGGCAAGCGGGCCATCGTGGTCACCGACCTCGAACTGACCGGACTGATGAAGCCGTTCAGCAGCGAGATCTGGTTCGGCGACCGGGTGGCGGTGCTCGGCTCGAACGGGTCCGGCAAGTCGCACTTCCTGCGCCTGCTGGCTCGTGGCGGATCCGATCCCGATCTTGAGCATCAGCCGGTCGATGATCTTCAGATCGCTCCGGTTTTCCATACGGGCAAGGCGAAGCTCGGGGCCCGGGTCCGGCCCGGATGGTTCGCCCAGACCCATCACCATCCTGAGCTGCTGAGCCGTACGCTGCTGCAGATCCTGCATCGCGGCGATGATCATCGGGCCGGGATGGGCCGGGAGGAGGCGTCGCGCAAGCTCGATCGCTACGAGCTCGCCAAAGCGGCGGAGCAGAAGTTCGAGTCGCTGTCGGGCGGTCAGCAGGCCCGGTTCCAGATCCTGCTGCTCGAGCTCAGCGGCGCGACCCTGCTGCTGCTCGATGAGCCGACGGACAATCTCGACCTGGAGTCGGCCGAGGCGCTGGAGCAGGGACTGGACGCGTTCGAGGGCACCGTGGTCGCGGTGACCCATGACCGCTGGTTCGCCCGCGGCTTCGACCGGTTTCTCGTCTTCGGCGCCGACGGGAGCGTGTACGAGTCCGACGAACCCGTCTGGGACGAGGCCCGGGTCGACCGGGCGCGATGATCACGCCCGAGCAGGGCCAGCAGCACCTGGCTCGGGCGGTCACGACGATCACCGAGATGCTGGCGACCGCCGACTTCGCGGCGCCGGTCCCGTCCTGCCCCGGCTGGACCGTGGCCGACCTGATCGTCCATGTCGGGGAGACCCACCTGTGGGCGCGGCACGCGATCGTCGCCGGCAATCCCGAGGCGCCGGACCCGGGGACTCCGAGCGATCGCCAGCGCTGCCCGGCTGGTACCGCAGGCGCGGCCGACGCGCTGCTCGGCACCCTGCGGTCGGTGGATCCGGCCGCGCCCGCCTGGACCTTCGGTCTGCGGCCGCGTACCGCGGCGTTCTGGTCGCGGCGCCAGGCCCATGAGGCCTCGATGCACGCCTGGGACCTGGGGGCGGCGGTCGGGCGGGACATCGGCTACGACGAGGAACTGGCTCTCGACGGCATCGACGAGGTGGTCACGATGTTCTTCCCGCGCCAGGTCCGGTTGGGTCGGATGCCGCCGCTGGCGGCCAGCCTGGACATCCGGCCGGACGGTTCCACCGCGCGCTGGACGCTGGCCGGTGACGGGCTACGCACCCGGACGAGCCGCCGGATGCCGTGCTCGGCGGGCCGGCGTCGACCCTGCTGCTGCTGTTGTGGGGCCGAGTCGGGCTCGACGACCCCCGCCTCCGGCTGACCGGGGACGAGGCGGCCGGCCGAGCCGTCCTCGACGCGCCGTTGGTGCCCTGACCGCTGCCGAGGTAGGGATATCCCCCGTACGGGTTGGCCGGTCAGCATCAATGTGGAGGCCGCGTCGTCTCGACAGGCTGGAGCCATGTCCATCGACGAGCGAACCGCGCCACCGGCTTCGGCCGAAGTTGATCACCAGCGGCGGCGGACGTCGCTGATCCGCCGACCCTGGGTGGTCCCGCTGGCCCTCGTCGCGGTCGGGTTCGTGATCTACGCCGTCCCGCCGTACCTCGGACTCGATCCGGCGCGGGCGCGACTGCAGCCGATGCCGGACTCTCCGGTGTTCTACCCGCTGCTGGTCACCCACATCTTCCTCGGCTCGGTCGCCCTGCTCACCGCGTGCCTGCAGGTGTGGCCGTGGCTCCGCCGTCGCCGGCCGCAGGTCCACCGCTGGAGCGGCCGGATCTATGTGGCGGTGACCGTGCCGGCGGCGTTGTGCGTGATCGTGATCGCCCCGATGACCCTGTACGGGCCGAATCAGCGGGTCGCCAACACCATGCTGGGCCTGCTCTGGCTGATCACGACGCTGGCCGGCTACCGGGCGGTCCGCCAGCGTCGATTCGCCGATCACCGCGCGTGGATGCTGCGCAGCGTGGCCCTGGCCTTCTCGATCGTGGCCAACCGCTTCTGGCTGGTCGCCATCTTCGTGGTGTTCATTCCCGAGATCTTCCAGGGAGCGGAGATCAGCCCGGCTCAGCTCGACCAGGCGGTCGGTCTGTCCGCCTGGATGAGTTGGGTCGTCAATCTGCTGGCGGTCGAGTGGTGGCTGCACCGGCGGCCGGTGCGTCGGTCAGCGAATCGCCAGCAGCAGCACGCTGCCCATCGCCATCGCAGTGCCGAGGCGCTGCAGGCCCCGTAGCCGCTCGCGGAGCATGACCCGGGCCAGCAGCACGGTGCCGAGTGGTGACAAGGAGGCGAGCAGGCCGATCACCGCGAGCTGACCGTCGGCGACGGCGACCAGGAAGGCGGTGTTGGCCGCCATGTCGAGGATGCCGACGCCGATCGCGAGTCGCCCGGTGTCCGGGCTCAGCCGCAGCGATTGGCCGCGAGCGTAGGCGTAGCTGAGCAGGATGGCCAGCGACGCGCACCGCGCCATCGCCAGCGGCCAGAGGCCCGCCTGCGGCGAGGTCTGGGCGAGCAGGGCCAGGAAGGCACCGAACGACACCCCGGCCAGCACGGCCAGAATCAGGGCTGGAGTGGCGTGCGGGCTCACCGCGGCGGGCTGGCGGCGTCGGCAGAGCAGCACCATCGACACGACCACGCCACCCACGCCGACCAGGGCGGGCGGGCTGAGCTGTTCACCGAGGCCGGCCCCGGCCGCGACCGGGATGACCGCAGCCGACGCCGCGGTGACCGGAGCCACGAGCGACATCACGCCGAGCGCCAGCGCCCGGTAGAGCAGCACGGCACCCAGGCTGCCGAAGGTCCCGGCGAGCAGCCCCCATCCGGCATCGGTCAGGCTCAGCCGGCCGGGGAGCACCAGCACCACGACGAGCGCGGTCACCAGCCCGACGGCGTTGGCCCAGACCGTGATCGCCACGGCCGGGGCGCGCCGGGCCGCGACCCCGCCGGCGAAATCGGCCGACCCCAGCAGCATGGACGACAGCAGCGCGAGCATGATCGACATCGAGGCCCCACCTTCGTGGCGCGACCGGATGGCCACGTCCGAGGGTTAGAGCGCACCGCCCGGTGCCTGATACGCACATTCGGGAAGCGTTCAGCACACGCCAAACCGGCAACAACCCGGTGGATCTGGCCGCGACTATGCGGTCAAATTCACCGGGTTGCCATCGGGTTGCGCCTACCTCTGGTCCATGGGGACGAAGTCGCGGGTGCGGAAGCCGGTGTAGATCTGCTTGGGCCGGGCGATCTTCTGCTCCTTGTCCTGCACCAGTTCCGACCACTGGGCGAGCCAGCCGGGGGTCCGGCCGATGGCGAACAGCACGGTGAACATCTCCGGCGGGAACTGCAGCGCCTCGTAGATCAGCCCGGAGTAGAAGTCGACGTTGGGGTAGAGCCGCCGCTTGACGAAGTACTCGTCCTCGAGCGCGATCTTCTCCAGCTCCATGGCGATCTTGAGCAGCGGATTGACGCCGGTCACCTCGAAGACGTCGTCGCAGGCCTTCTTGATGATCTTGGCCCGGGGGTCGTAGTTCTTGTAGACCCGGTGGCCGAAGCCCATCAGCTTTTCCTTGCCCTCCTTCACGCCGGCGATGAAGTCGGGGATGTTGTCGGTGGTCTTGATCCGCTTGAGCATCGCGAGCACCGCCTCGTTGGCGCCGCCGTGCAGCGGCCCGTAGAGCGCGCCGATGCCGGCCGCGACCGCGGAGTACGGATCGACCTGGGAGGAGCCCACCGAACGGACCGCGTTGGTCGAGCAGTTCTGCTCGTGATCGGCGTGCAGGATGAACAGCACCTCGAGGGCCTTGACCAGCCGCTCGTCCGCGGCATAGCTCGGCTCGCTCATCTTGAACAGCATGGCCAAGAAGTTGGCCGTGTAGGACAGCGAGTTGTCCGGATAGACATAGGGCTTGCCCTGCTGATGCCGGTACGCGAACGCGCCCAGGGTCGGCATCTTGGCGATCAGCCGGGTGATCTGCAGCTGGCGGTTCGCCGGATCGCCGATCTTGGTGGCGTTGGGGTAGAAGGTCGACAGCGCGCTGACCGACGCCATCAGCATCCCCATCGGGTGGGCGTCGTAGCGGAAGCCCTGGATGAACTGCTTGAGGTTCTCGTGGATGAACGTGTGGTAGGTGATGCTGTGCACCCAGGTGTCCAGCTGGGTCTGGGTCGGCAGCTCGCCGTTCAGCAGCAGGTACGAGACCTCGAGGAAGGTCGAATGCTCAGCCAACTGCTCGATGGGGTAGCCGCGGTACTCGAGGATGCCCACGTCGCCGTCGATATAGGTGATCGAGCTCCGGCAGGAACTGGTGTTGACGAATCCGGGGTCATAGGTCGCAAGGCCCGGCTCGCCTTCGACGGCGATTTGGCTGAGATCGGCCGCACGGATGGTTCCGTCGGTGATCGCGACCTCGTACTCGCGACCCGTCCGGTTGTCGCGAATGCTGAGCGTATCGGTCATGCCGACAACCTACGTGTGAGCAGGGATCGCCGACTAGTAGGGGTACCGAGTGATTCTGTGCACATTCTGGGAGTCCGGCGACGCTCACCGGCGCCGCCGAGCGTCCCGCCCGGCCAGCTTTTGACCCATGGCCGGTGTCACAGGTAATCTGATCGGCTGTTGCGTCCAGGCGCGTGTCCTCACCGCGCGCCCAGCCACTGGGTCGGATGCAACGTAGATTTATCCACTGCGCAGTTCATCAACATCGAGTTCGCTCGCAACAACGGAAGCTGGTCAACGACCGTGTCTACGTACAGCCCCAAGCCTGGCGAGATCACCAGGTCCTGGCACGTCATCGACGCCGACGACGTCGTCCTCGGACGGCTGGCGGTCACGGCTGCCACCCTCTTGCGGGGCAAGCACAAGCCGACCTTCGCACCGCATGTCGACGGCGGTGACTTCGTCGTCGTGGTCAACGCGTCCAAGATCGCGCTGACCGGCAACAAGCGGGCCGACAAGATGGCCCACCGCCACTCCGGCCGCCCGGGTGGCCTGAAGTCGGTGCCGTACGGCGAACTGCTCGACCGCGATCCGCGCAAGGCGGTCGAGCTCGCCGTCTGGGGCATGCTGCCGAAGAACAAGCTGAGCCGGAAGCTGATCCGGAAGCTCAAGGTCTACTCCGGCCCCGAGCACCCGCACAGCGCTCAGCAGCCGAAGGCGTACGAGATCACTCAGATCGCCCAGTAGTACCGGCAAGCCCACCAAGCCACGATCGAAACTCCAAGCAAGGAAAACTAGTGTCTGAAGCCGCGACTGAGACCGAAGCCCCCGACGAGGTCACCCCTTTCGTCGAGGAAGATCGGGAGATCGCCTACCGCTCCGAAGCGACCCCGCAGGTCTCGCTCGGACCGTCGGGTCGCCCGGCCGTCGTAGCGCCGTCGGGCGCCACCGGCCGCCGCAAGGAGGCTGTCGCGCGGGTCCGGATCACCCCGGGCAGCGGTCAGTGGAAGATCAACGGCCGTAGCCTCGAGGACTACTTCCCGAACAAGGTGCACCAGCAGGTCGTCGCCGAGCCGTTCTCCACGGCCGCGGTCGCCGGCTCGTACGACGTGATCGCCCGGATCCACGGCGGCGGTGTCACCGGCCAGGCCGGTGCGCTGCGGCTCGGTGTGGCCCGCGCCCTCAACGCCGTCGACGCCGAGGCCAGCCGCCCCGCCCTGAAGAAGGCCGGCATGCTGACCCGCGACTCACGGATCAAGGAGCGCAAGAAGGCCGGCCTGAAGAAGGCGCGCAAGGCTCCGCAGTACAGCAAGCGCTGATCGTCGGCGCGGCATCACCTGATGGGTCGGCTGTTCGGAACTGACGGCGTACGCGGCAAGGCCAACGAGGCACTCACCGCCGAACTGGCGTTGAACCTCTCGGTGGCGGCCGCGCACGTGCTGGCCGAGACCGGAGAGTTCACCGGCCACACGCCGGTCGCCGTGGTGGGCCGTGATCCGCGGGCGTCCGGTGAGTTCCTGGAGGCGGCGGTCGTCGCCGGCCTGGCCAGCGCCGGCGTCAACGTCATCCGCCTCGGCATCGTGCCGACGCCCGGCGTCGCCTATCTGACCGACTCCTGTGACGCCGATCTGGGCGTGATGCTCTCAGCCAGTCACAACCCGATGCCGGACAACGGCATCAAGTTCTTCGCCCGCGGCGGCAACAAGCTCGACGACACGCTGGAGGATGCCATCGAGCGGCGGATGGGCGAAGCCTGGGCTCGCCCGACCGGCGCCGGCGTCGGCCGGGTCAGGGTCGACGAATCGCTGATCGAGACCTATGTCGCGCACATCGTGAACAGCGTGGGCCGGCCGGTCAGCCTGCATGGCCTCAAGGTCGTCATCGACTGCGCCAACGGCGCGGCCTACCAGGCCGGGCCGGCCGCCTTCGAGGCTCAGGGTGCCGAGGTGATCCGGATCCACGCATCGCCGGACGGCATCAACATCAACCACAACTGCGGGTCCACCCACATGGACTCCCTGCGTTCCGCCGTGCTCGAACACCGAGCCGACATCGGGATCGCGCTCGACGGCGACGCCGACCGCTGCCTGGCCGTGGATGCTCAAGGAAAGATCGTCGACGGCGACCAGATCCTCGCCATCCTGGCGGTGTCGCTGCAGGCCGCCGGGCGGCTCAAGAACGACACCGTCGTGGCGACGGTGATGAGCAATCTCGGCTTCGTCAACGCGATGCGACGAGCCGGGATCACCGTCGAGCAGACTCGGGTCGGTGACCGCTACGTGCTGGAGGCGATGAAGGCCGGCGGGTACACGTTCGGTGGTGAGCAGTCGGGTCACGTGGTGATGCTGGAACACGCGACGACCGGTGACGGCGTCCTCACCGCGCTGCACCTGATGAGCCGGATGGCCACCACGGGCCAGAGCCTCGCCGAACTGGCCGCCGTCATGGTCCGGCTCCCTCAGGTGCTGATCAATGTGCCGGACGTCGACAAGTCCCGCGCCGACAGCGACGCCGAACTGACCGTCGCGATCGAGACCGCCGAGAGCGAGTTGGGCGATTCCGGCCGGGTCCTGCTGCGGCCGTCCGGCACCGAATCGCTGGTCCGGGTGATGGTCGAGGCGGAGACCTACGAGGCGGCCAACGAGGTCGCGCATCGGCTCGCCGAGGTGGTCAAGTCCTCGCTGGCTCTCTGACTCCCGGCCGGCCGGGTATCTCGGATCGGACGTGACCACTAGCGACGCAGGTACGGCTCGAGGAAGGTGAACGAGCCCGCTGCGAGGAGCACCAGGGCGAGCCACTCCCAAGATGATCGACACGATCAGGTAGAACACGAAGACGCCGAGCGCGCCGAAGAATCCGAACTTGAAGGCGCTGCCGGCCGTCAAAGCGACCTTCGGCGGAGCGGTCGAGGTCGGGTACTGGTTGCTGCTCATGGTCCGACCGTACCGGCGCCGAGGGACTGGTCAGGGAAGCGACGCGGAGCAGTGCAGGCCGACCACAGTGAAGTGGCCGGCCTGCTGCTGATGTTCCCATGGGACCCCGAGCGCGTCCCCCCACACGTTCCCATGAGACCCCGAGTGGCGCGTTCCCCCAAACAGTGCGCACCCGATCGAAAGGCGTTGCGCGAGACCGCCCCGCATCGACTGGCAGGGTGCGCAACATTTGCCCTACCGCGGGTGAGCGGACTCGAACACAAAGAGCGGGTGGCCGCCTCGGTGATACATGGCGCGGCACTACACCTTTCGGATTCGCACCCACTCGACCCGGTGGTTGGCGTCCTTCCGCAGGATCGCGGTCGCGCGACCTCGGGTCGGGAGGATGTTCTGCAACAGGTTGGGCCCGTTGATGGTGTCCCACAGCTGCTGGGCCTGCCGGACCGCCTGTCCTTCGGTGAGCTCGGCGTACCGGGTGAAGTAGGAACGCGGATCGCGGAACGCGGTGTCCCGGAGGGACAGGAACCGGGTCACGTACCAGTCCCGGACGTCGTCGGCGTCGGCATCGACGTAGACCGAGAAGTCGAAGAAGTCACTCACCGCCAGTCGCGGGGTGCCGTCGGGTCGCGGCCGCGCCGGCTGGAGCACGTTCAACCCTTCGAGGATCAAGATGTCCGGTCGCCGGATCGTCACGCTCGCATCCGGCACGATGTCGTAGACCAGGTGGCTGTAGACCGGCGCCGTCACCTCCTCGATGCCCGACTTCACGTCCATCACGAACCGCAGCAACGCCCGGCGGTCGTACGACTCCGGGAAGCCCTTGCGATGCATCAGTTCGCGCCGCTCGAGCTCGGCATTCGGCAGCAGGAAACCGTCGGTGGTCACCAGGCTGACCCGTGGGTGTTCCGGCCAGGAGGCGAGCAGTTCGCGCAGCAGGCGCGCGGTCGTCGACTTTCCCACGGCCACCGAGCCGGCGATGCCGATCACGAACGGGGTCCGCACCATGCTGAGCTGGAGGAACTCGTTCGTCGAGCGATGCAGCTCTCCGGTGTGCAGCACGTAGCGGCTGAGCAACCGGGTCAGCGGCAGATAGACCTCGGCCACGTCCTGCATGCTGGTCGGATCGTCGAGGCCGCGGAGCTTCTCCAGGGTCGCCGGATCCAGCCCGATGGGCGTCTGCTCAGCCAGCTCGGCCCAGTCCGCCCGGCTGCGCTCCACGTACGGTCCGAAGACCTGCGCATCGTGCGGCATGGAGAGCAATCTAGTGGGGATGGCCGGCAACCCCGGCAAACCGGGGCTCCGCCGGTAAAGTTCAGCCCATGTGTGGAATCGTCGGGTATGTCGGTCCCCAGGCTGCCCTGGACGTGGTGGTCGAGGGTTTGCGCCGGCTGGAGTACCGCGGGTACGACTCGGCCGGGGTGGCGATCGTGACCGACGGGGTGCTCCAGGTGGCCAAGAAGGCCGGCAAGCTCGCCAAGCTGGAGAAGGAGCTGAGCGAGCAGCCACTGCCGCGCACCGGGCTCGGCCTCGGTCACACCCGCTGGGCGACCCACGGCGCGCCCAACGACGTGAACGCCCATCCGCACGTCTCCGCCGACGGGCGGATCGCGCTGGTGCACAACGGGATCGTCGAGAACTACGTCACCCTGCGGGACGAGCTGGCCGCGCGTCGGGATCACCCCGGTCTCCGAGACCGACACCGAGATCGTCGCCCACCTGCTCGGCCGCGAGGTGAGTGCCGGGGCGCGGCTGGACGACGCCATGCGTACGGTCTGCGGCCGGCTGAACGGCGCCTTCACCCTGGTCGCCGTCGACAGCCACAATCCGGACGCCGTGGTCGCCGCCCGCCGCAACTCGCCGTTGGTGGTCGGTGTCGGCCAGGGCGAGAACTTCGTCGCCTCCGACGTCGCGGCGTTCATCCAGCACACCCGTGACGCCATCGAGCTCGGCCAGGATCAGGTCGTGATGATCACCCGGGACGACGTGACGGTGACGACCTTCGACGGCCGGCCGGCGGAGGTCAAGCCCTATCACGTCGACTGGGACCTGTCGGCCGCCGAGAAGGGCGGTTACGACTGGTTCATGCGCAAGGAGATCTTCGAGCAGCCCAAGGCGGTGGCCGACACGCTGCTCGGCCGGCACGACGCCAACGGCCGGCTGACCCTGGACGAGATCCGGATCTCCGAGGCCGAGCTGCGGACGATCGACAAGATCGTCATCGTCGCCTGCGGGACGGCGAACTACGCCGGGCTGGTGGCCAAGTACGCGATCGAGCACTGGACGCGGATCCCCTGCGAGGTCGAACTGGCCAGCGAGTTCCGGTATCGCGACCCGATCGTCGGCCCGACGACCCTGGTCGTCGCCATCAGCCAGTCGGGGGAGACCGCCGACACCTTGATGGCGATCCGGCACGCGCGCGAGCAGCGAGCCCGGGTCCTGGCGATCTGCAACACGAACGGATCCACGATTCCCCGGGAGTCCGACGCGGTGATCTACACCCATGCCGGGCCGGAGATCGGCGTGGCCTCGACCAAGGGGTTCATGACCCAGCTGGTGGCCTGCTACCTGCTCGGTCTGTATCTCGCGCAGGTCCGGGGGACCAAGTTCGGCGACGAGATCAGGGCCACGATGCGCGAGCTGGAGACGATGCCGGCGGCGATCGCCAAGGTGCTGGACGAGATCGAGCCGGTGATGAAGCTGGCCGCGGACTTCGCCGACGAGCCGTCGGTGTTGTTCCTGGGCCGGCACGTCGGCTATCCGGTGGCGCTCGAGGGCGCGTTGAAGCTGAAGGAGCTCGCGTACATCCATGCCGAGGGCTTCGCCGCCGGCGAGCTGAAGCACGGCCCGATCGCCTTGATCGAAGATCAACTGCCGGTGTTCGTGGTGATCCCGCCGCAGGGCCGGGACCAGTTGCACGACAAGGTCCTGTCCAATCTGCAGGAGGTCCGCGCCCGCGGCGCCAAGACCGTGGTGCTGGCCGAGGAAGATGATCATGAGGTCGAGGCGTTCGCCGACGTCATGATCAGGTTGCCCAAGGTGTCCACCCTGCTGCAGCCGTTGGTCGCCATCGTGCCGCTGCAGGTCTTCGCCTGCGAGCTCGCCACCCGGAAGGGCCACGACGTGGACCAGCCGCGCAACCTGGCCAAGTCGGTCACCGTCGAGTGATCGGCACGTGCCCGGTTGACGTGCCCTGAGCGGTCGGCAACGCGCCCTGAGCCTGTCGAAGGGCCAGCCTGCCACCATCGACCAGATGATCATCATGCGAACGGCGATTCTCCGGTCCTTCGACAGGCTCAACGGACGACAATCTGGGCCACAGTCATGATCATCGGTGTCGGCATCGACGTCTGCGACGTGGCCCGGTTCGCCGAGTCGGTGGAGCGCCGTCCCGGACTCGTCCAGCGGCTGTTCACCCCGGCCGAGGCCGAACGGCCGATCGCGTCCAAGGCGGCCCGCTTCGCCGCCAAGGAGGCCTTGGCCAAGGCCCTGGGTGCACCCGCCGGGATGTCCTGGTTGGATGCTGAAGTGATCACCGATGACCATGGCCGGCCGGCGTTCAAGATCACCGGCACGGTGGCCGAGCGGGCCCGTGAGCTGGGGGTCGCGACGATCCACCTCAGCCTGTCCCACGACGCCGGGATCGCCTCGGCCGTGGTGGTCTGCGAGGCCTGATGATCAAGGCGTACGACGTCGCCACCATCCGCGCGCTCGAAGCACAGGCCATCGAGGAGGTCGGCGCCGACGCCTTGATGCAGCGGGCGGCCGAAGGGCTGGCCGCGATCGCGATCCGCGAGTTGATCAAGGTGAGCGGCGGTGTCTACGGCCGGCGGGTCCTCGTCCTGGTCGGCCCCGGCAACAACGGGGGAGACGCGCTGTTCGCCGCCGCCCGGATCGCCGCGCCGGGGCGCATCGGTCACGGCCGTCCGCTGCCTGGGTACGCCGCACCAGCGCGGTCTCGCGGCCCTGCAGGCGGCCGGCGGTCGCCTCCTCGAGCTCGATGATCTTGGGCTGGACGACGACGAGCCGCCGGGAGTCGTCGCTGCCGCCGACCTGGTGCTGGACGGCGTTCTGGGCATCGGAGGCCGGCCCGGGCTGCCCGACGACGTCGGCGAGCTGGCCGGGATCTGCGAGGTGCGCGGCATCCCGACGGTCGCGGTGGACCTGCCCTCCGGCGTGGACGCCGACACCGGCGCGGATCCCGGACAGTCCTTCAAGGCGACCCGCACCGTCACCTTCGGCGAGCTGAAGCCCTGCCATCTCCTCGAGCCGGCCCGGAGCCGCTGCGGGGAGGTCGAACTGGTCGACATCGGGCTCCCGGACCGTGACGAGCACGCTCCCGGTCGCTGGCTGGACCAGTTCGACACCCTCGACCTGGTGGTCGGCTGGCCCTACCCCGATGCCGCCAGCGACAAGTACTCCCGCGGCGTCGTCGGCATCGACACCGGATCGGACGACTATCCCGGAGCCGGGGTGATGTCGGTCTGCGGTGCCGTGTACGCGGGGGCGGGCATGGTCCGCTTTCTCGGCGCCCGGCGCCGGCGGACCTGATCCGCAGCCGGCTGCCCAATGTGGTGTTCTCGCCCGGCCGGGTCCAGGCTCACCTGCTCGGCTCGGGCTGGGGTGAGCGGGCCGACGGCCACCGAGGTCGTCGCGGACGCACTCGACTCCGGCCTGCCCGCCGTCGTCGATGCGGACGGCCTGAAGTATCTGCCCGACGAGCTCCCCCGAGCTGGCTGCTCACCCCGCATGCCGGGCGAGCTGGCCAAGCTGCTGGACCAGGACCGCGTCCTGGGTCACGGCCGATCCGGTCCGCGCCGTCTGCGGCGCGGCCGACCGGACCGGCGCGACCGTGCTGTTGAAAGGGGCGACCCAACTCGTCGCCGAGCCGGGGTCCCAGCGGGTGCACGTCGCCGTTCCCGGCCCGGCGTGGACGGCGCAGGCCGGGTCCGGCGACGTACTCGGCGGCATCTGTGCGACCGTCCTGGCCGCCGGCTTCGGCGCCGCCTCCGCCGCACTGTTCGGCGCTTCGCTGCAGGCCATCACCGCCCGCCGCCACCCGGGACCGATCCCGCCCGCGGACCTGGCCCAACTGCTGCCGGCCGAGATCGCGCGCTTGCAGCGGAAGCGGAACGCGCGGTGACCGCTCGGACCCTTCATCGACCCCGGTACGGCAAGCGCCGAGATCGACCTGGCGGCGTTCGGGGCCAATGTCTCGACGATCAAGGCCCACGTCGAGCCGGCGGCGTTGATGGTGGTGGTCAAGGCCGACGGCTACGGCCACGGGATGCTGCCCTGCGCCCAGGCGGCGCGGATCGCCGGAGCGAGCTGGCTCGGCGTCGCCACGCCGAGCGAGGCGCTGGCGGTTCGCGAATCCGGCGACATCGGCCGGCTGCTCGCCTGGCTCTACGGGCCCGACGACGATCTCGCTCCGCTGGTCGCCGCCGACGTCGACATCTCCGCCCAGTCGATCGACCAGATCTCCCGGCTGGCCGCCGCGGCCGGCACCGTCGAACAGCGGGCCCGGGTCCACCTCAAGATCGACACCGGACTGTCCCGCAACGGGGCGGCGGCGGCCGACTGGGGCCAGGTCTGCGCGGCGGCCGCCGAGGCCGAGCAGTCCGGGGCGCTCGAGGTGGTCGGCATCTGGTCCCATCTCGCCGCGTCCGACGAGCCCGGACACGCGTCGATCGCGATCCAGCTCGAGGCCTTCCAGCGCGCGTACGAGGAGGCCCGGTCGTCCGGACTCGAGCCGTCGGTCCGCCACGTGGCCAACTCCGCGGCCGCGCTGCTGCTGCCCGAGGCGCACCTCGATCTGGTTCGGGTCGGTATCGCGGCGTACGGCATCGATCCCGCGCCGGGCATCGCCGCCCGGGCCGGCATCACGCTGCACCCGGCGATGACGCTCCGCGCGCAACTCGTCAACGTCAAGCAGCTCGCCGCCGGATCGTCGGTCTCCTACGGCTGGACCTGGACCGCGGACCAGCCGACAACGGTGGGCCTGGTGCCGATCGGCTACGGCGACGGGGTGCCGCGGCACGCCTCGAACCGGGCGCAGGTCGGCTGGCACGGGGGCCGGGCGCCGGTCCGGGGCCGGATCTGCATGGACCAGTTCGTCGTCGACCTCGGTGCCGGGGCGTCGGCCGAGCCCGGTGACGAGGTGCTGCTGTTCGGCCCGGGGGAGCACGGAGAGCCGACCGCCGAGGACTGGGCGGGCTGGTGCGACACGATCGGCTACGAGATCGTCACCCGCGTCGGGACCCGGGTGCCGCGGCGCTATCGGCAAGGCCCCGGGAGCACCTGATGGCGCCCCGGTTGAGCGAGGGTCTCGGCCTGGTGGCGGGCTTCGCGGCGGTGGCCGCCGGCGGCATCGCCGCTGGGGCTGGAACTCGAACGCCGGATCGTCGCCAAGCGCATCCTCCGCAGCTCGGTCGACCGAGGTGCAGGACTTCTTCGCGCTCCGCTCACCCGGTGTCGGAATCACCACCCCGGACGGTGTCGTGCTGCACACCGAGACCGACGACGGGGAGGCCGAGGACCTGACCCTGGTCTTCGTCCACGGCTACGCGCTCAGTCTGGACTGCTGGCACTTTCAGCGCGCGCACTTCCGTGGGGCGGTCCGGCAGATCTTCTACGACCAGCGCTCGCACGGCCGGTCCACCCGATCGGCTCCGGAGCTGTGCCGGATCCCGCAACTGGCGTCCGACCTGCTCCAGGTGCTGGACGAGGTGGCCGGCGACGGTCCGCTGGTCCTGGTCGGTCATTCGATGGGCGGCATGACGATCATGCGGCTGGCCCAGACCCATCCGGAGCTGTTCGGGACGCGGATCAAGGGGGTCGCGCTGTTCTCCACCTCGGCCGGCGAGATGGCGGACTACTCTCCGATCCGCGGACTGCCCGGGCGGACGTTCTCCCGGGTCGCGGAGCCGTTGATGGCGACCCTGAACCGGATCCCCGAACTGGTCGAGGGAGGCCGGCGGGCGGGCAGCGACCTGGGTTACGTGGTGACGCGGCGGATGGCCTTCGGCTCGCAGGTCCCGGTGAGCTACGTCGAGTTCGCCAGCGAGATGCTCGCCGAGATCCCCCTCGAAGTCGTGGCCGACTTCTATCCGGCCTTCGCCGAGGTGGACGAGTACGCCGCGCTGGAGTGTCTGGCCGGGATCGAGACGGCCGTGGTCGGCGGCGAGACGGACGCGATCACCCCGATCCAGCACACGGCGCGGATCATCGAACTGCTGCCGAACGCCGAGACCTTGCGGGTGCCCGACTGCGGCCACCTGGGGATGATCGAACATCACGACATCTTCAACGCCGTGCTCGATCGGCTGCTCGAGCGGGTGCGCCGGGGGCTGTGAGCCGCGTCTCGCTGACCGAGAAGCTCGTCATTTCGGGCGGCCGGTCCGCGCTGATACAGTTGATCCTTCCCGGTTGCCGTTCGTAGTCGGGCTGATCAGCGCCCTCCATGACGCGGGCGCAGCTAGGTTCGTCTTCCCACCACCGTTCAGGTTCGGGCGCTGGCGTGCCTGAACGAGAGTCCGCCGTCGCGCGGACAAGAAGTGAGAAGACATGCCTCCCAAATCCGTCCGTGGTGACGGTACGGCCAAGAAGCGCTGGTCATCGGCCGAGCGCGCCAGCCCGTGGCCACAACCCACGCCGCCGCGGCGGTCGACCCCGCAGTCGAACCGAAGACCGGCCCGCGCGTGAGCGTCGGGCCGAACAGCCGGTCGCCCGCGCCCCGAAGGCCGCCTATGACCAGCGCGACGTCCGTCCGGCCCGGAAGCCGCACACCCGCCCCGATCGGGCCGAGTGGCCGAGCCGGTCCGCCCGCGACAACAGCAAGCGCGGCGTACACCAGGAGTGCGCCGGACACCGGCGACAGCCGGGTCGACCCGCGAGCCCCGGGTCCGCGACGACCGTCCGGATCGCGGAGAACGTCCCCAGCGCGCCCCCCGGTTCGAGCGACCCGAGCGGGATCAGCAGTTGCGCTTCGAGCGCCGGGATCTGCCCAAGCGTTTCGAGCGACGGGATCAACCGCAGCGTTTCGAGCGGCGGGACCAACCGCTCGAGCGTGGATACCGAGCGCTCGAGCGCGGGATCAGCCCCAGCGCTTCGAGCGTCGCGGATCGCCCGGAGCGCTTCGAGCGTCAGGACCGGCCCGGAGACGGATCCAGCGGGATCGTCCCGAGCGCATCGAGCGGGTGAGCCCGACCGCCCGTCGTCCGGGAGCAGACCGGTGACTTCGCCGGTCTCGGCGTCCCGCCGTCGCTGGTCGCGGCGCTCCGGGCCGGGGGGATCACCAACCCCTTCCCGATCCAGGCCGCCACCATCCCCGACGCACTCGCCGGGCGCGACGTGCTCGGCCGCGGCCAGACCGGCTCCGGCAAGACGCTCGCCTTCGGCCTGCCGATGATCACCACCCTGGCCGGCGCTGCCTCCTCGCTGCCCCGGGCCATCGTGCTGGTGCCGACCCGCGAACTGGCCATGCAGGTCCACGACGTGTTGAGCCCGCTCGCCAAGACCGCCGACCTGTCGGTGGTCCTGATCGCCGGCGGGATGTCCTACACCCCGCAACTTCGGGCGTTCCAGCGCGGCGTCGACATCGTCGTCGCCACCCCGGGCCGGCTGATCGACCTGATGGATCAAGGTGCCGTCGACCTCAGCCGGGTCGAGATCGCCGTGCTGGACGAGGCCGACCACATGGCCGATCTCGGCTTCATGCCCGACGTCACCACCATCCTCGACAGCGTGCCGCCGGGCGGGCAGCGGTTGCTGTTCTCCGCGACGCTCGACGGGGCGGTGGACCGGCTGGTCCGCACCTACCTCGACCATCCGGTCACCCACGAGGTCGATTCCGCCCAGGCCAGCGTCAGCACCATGGCTCATCACCTGTTGCACATCGCGCCCCGGGACAAGGCCCAGGTGACCGCCGAGATCGCCGGACGTCCCGGCCGGACCCTGATCTTCGTCCGCACCCAGCGTGGCGCGGATCGAGTGGCCGAGCAGTTGCGAGCGGCCGGCGTGCTGGCCGGTGCCCTGCACGGCGGCCTCGCCCAGGGTGCCCGTACCCGGATCCTGGCCGTCTTCAAGGACGGGACCCTGCCGGTGCTGGTGGCCACCGACGTCGCCGCGCGCGGCATCCACGTCGACGAGGTCGGCCTGGTGCTGCAGGTCGACCCGCCGGGCGGTCCGAAGGAATACCTGCACCGCGCCGGTCGGACGGCCCGGGCCGGCGGCACCGGTACCGTCGTCACCCTGGTCCTGCCGCATCAGCGTCGCGAGCTGAGCCGGTTGGCCGGACAGGCCGGCGTACGCCCGATCGAGCTCCCGGCGTTGCCCGGCGACCGGACACTGGCCGAGGCCACCGGCGCCCGCGTCACCGACACCGCGCGCGGTGAGCGAGGGCGACTACGAGCGCCTGATCGCGCCGCCACCGGCCCGGCGCCGCCACGCGGCGGATCGGCCGCACGGAAAGAGCGGCGGGTACGGACGCAGCCGGCACCGGGAGGACGG
The DNA here is from genome assembly GCA_963765975.1 of uncultured Actinomycetota bacterium. Taxonomy (GTDB): domain Bacteria; phylum Actinomycetota; class Actinomycetes; order Propionibacteriales; family Propionibacteriaceae; genus Microlunatus. Next base: position 39,067 of record CAVXYL010000021.1, read on the forward strand.
ACGGTCCTTCCAGCGCTCGCCGCGTCGGGATCGCGACCGCTGACCGACTGACCACTAGGATCTCCGCTGGTGAGCGTCTCGGTTTCTGATCTGGTCGTCTCGGTGGCATCGGCCGACGATGCCACCGCGATGGTCGAGGTCATCCACGCCGCGTTCGGCGCCCGGCCTCCGCTCGACCCGCCTTCGACGGCGATCGAGGAGACGCCGGACTCCGTGACGGCGAGCCTTCGGCAAGGCGGCGGCATCTACGCCGAGGTCGGCGGGCGGCCCGCCGGGGTGATCTTGGTGCTGCCGGACCCGTCCGGACTGGCCAGCCTGCACCGGGTCTCGGTGCACCCGGACTTCCAGCGGCACGGCATCGCCTCGGCCATGGTGACCGCGGCCGAGGAACTCGCCGCGACGATGGGATTTCGGCGGGTCGAGCTGTTCAGCCGCGGCGAGTTCGCCGAGCTGATCGCGTTCTGGCAGCATCGCGGTTTCGTCATCGACCGGGACGCGCCGTACGGGGTGATCTTGGCCAAGCCACTGCCGCTCGCGGTGCAGGATCCCTACCGCAGCAGCGATGCAGCGACTCGGCGAGCGGCTGGCCGGCGTGCTCCGGGCCGGCGACGTGATCATCGCCGCTGGTGATCTTGGTGCCGGCAAGACCACGCTGACCCAGGGGATCGGCCGCGGCCTGGTGTCGGACGGCCCGATCATCTCACCGACCTTCGTGCTGTCCCGGATCCATCCGTCCAGTGCCGGCCGGCCGACGCTGGTCCACGTCGACGCCTATCGGCTGAGCACCCCGTACGAGCTGGATGATCTTGATCTGGACGAGACGCTGGCCGATGCGGTGACGGTGGTGGAGTGGGGCCAGGGGATCGCCGAGGGCCTCTCCGATGATCGCCTCGAGATCGACATCTGGACCTCGCCGGTCGATGATCACGCCGAGGCCGACGACAGCGAACGGATGGTGACCATCCGGCCGGTCGGTTCGCGGTGGCGCGATGTTGATCTTGCTCGATGGTTGATCTTGCCGGTCGGGATGTTGATCATGGGTAGCGCCTGGACTCTCGGGCTGGACACCTCGACCGTGGTCGCCGTCGGCATCGCCCGGGACGGCGAGATCCTGGCACGCGAGTTCGTCGCCGACCGGATGGCCCACGTCGAGAAACTGACCCCGCTGATCGCCGCGTGCGTCGAGTCGGCCGGGGTCCGGCTCGCCGATCTCGAGCAGATCGTCGTCGGTCTGGGGCCGGGGCCGTTCACCGGCCTGCGCGTCGGCATCGTCAGCGCGCAGGTGCTGGCCTCGGTGCTGGGTCGCCCACTGCACGGGGTGTGCAGCCTGGACGTGCTGGCGGCCCAGCACGAGCGGCAGGCCACGGACTTCGTGGTGGCGACCGATGCCCGGCGGCACGAGGTCTACTGGGCCCGATACGGACCCGACGGGGTCAGGATCGGCGAACCCCAGGTGTCGGCGCCGGACGCGCTGCCCGACCTGCCCGTCGTCGGACCCGCCGCCGACCTGTACGCCGACCGGGTGCGGGCGGTACCGCGGACCGCGGGTGCTCGATCCCGGAATCCTGGCCCTGGTCGGTCCGCGGCTGCCCGATGCCGGGCACGAGCCGCTCTACCTGCGCCGGCCCGACGCGACCGAATCCGTGCGCCGCAAGAGCGTGCTGCACTACGGCGGCGGACGGCGATGACCCAGTCGGCCCACAATCCCGAGGTCAGCATCCTCGCCGCGCGCCGCGGTGATCTCGAGGCGATCATGATCTTGGAACGCGCCGGCTTCGCCGCCGGCGAGCAGTGGAGTGAACGCAGCTGGCAGGGCGAGCTGCTGGGGGAGGGCCGGACGATCCTGATCGCCCGGGCCCACCATCCGGTCGGCGTGATCTGCTTCCAGACGATCGGTGAGCTCGCGGACCTGCACCGGCTGGTGGTCGCGCCGCAGTATCGGCGCCGCGGGATCGGCGTTGATCTTGTCCGGGCCGGCCTGCTGGCCGTGCGTCACCTCGGCGCCAAGGCCGCGATCTTGGAGGTCGACTACGGCAACGAGCCGGCGATCGCGCTCTACCAGGGCATCGGCTTCGAGCAGTTGGCGGCCCGGCAGAACTACTACGGGCCGGGCCGGCACGCGTTGATCATGAAGCTCTACGACCTGCAGGAGGACCGATGGCTGGCCCGTTGATCCTCGGCATCGAGTCGTCCTGCGACGAGACGGGTGTCGGCATCGTCCGCGGGCACGAGTTGCTGGCCAACGAGGTGGCCTCCAGCGTCGAACTGCACGTGCGCTTCGGCGGGGTGGTGCCCGAAGTGGCCAGCCGGGCGCACCTGGAGGCCATGGTCCCCACGCTGCAGCGGGCCTGCGCGACCGCCGACATCGACCTGTCCGAGGTCGACGGCATCGCCGTGACGGCCGGTCCGGGACTGATGGGGGCGCTCGTCGTCGGTCTGGCCAGCGCCAAGGCGCTCGCGTACGCGCTGGACAAGCCGCTCTACGGCGTCAACCACCTGGTCGGGCACGTCGCCGTCGACCTGCTCGAGCACGGCCCGCTGCCGACCCCCTGCGTCGCGCTGCTGGTGTCGGGCGGCCACACCTCGCTGTTGCAGGTGGACGACGTCACCTCCACGATCACCGAACTCGGCTCGACCATCGACGACGCCGCCGGCGAGGCGTACGACAAGGTGGCCCGGGTCCTCGGACTGCCCTATCCGGGCGGTCCCTACATCGATCGGGCGGCGACCGGAGATCCGGCGTACGTGGCCTTCCCGCGCGGTCTGACCGCGCGCAAGGACCAGGACAAGCACCGCTTCAACTTCTCCTTCTCCGGCCTGAAGACGGCGGTGGCCCGCTGGGTCGAGGCGCGCGAGCGGGACGGCCTCGACGTGCCGCTGGCCGACGTCGCCGCCAGCTTCCAGGAGGCGGTCTGCGACGTGCTGAGCGCCAAGGCGATGGATGCCTGCGCCGCGACCGGAGCCACCGACCTGCTGATCGGCGGCGGGGTGGCGGCCAATGGCCGGCTGCGTACCCTGCTGGCCGAGCGGGCGGCGGAACACGGGATCGCCCTGCGGACGCCGAGCCCCGGCCTGTGTACCGACAACGGCGCCATGATCGCGGTCCTCGGCGCCGAGATCGTCTCCGCCGGCGGCCGGCCCTCGAGCCTGGACATCGGCGCCGACTCCTCGTTGCCGGTCAGCCGCATCCTGCTCTGAGCCCGCTCGATTCCGCGTTTCCCGTCGAGTGACGGCAAACCTGGCCCGATTCCGCGATCCGCACCCAGGTTTGCCCGCACGTGACGGGAAACGCGGACCTCGAGCCGCCAGACTGTCGTCATGCCCGCGTTGCCGTTCGGCCTCACCGCCGACGCGCTCGCGGCGGCGATGGCGCGAGAGCGATCCCGATTCGCTGGCGGCGGCGACCCGGCTCCGGGACCGCTTCGGCACCGACCTCGCCACGGCCGCGCTCCATCAGGCCGCGCTGCGCCGCCGGGCCAGAGCCAAGTTCGGGGCGTACGCGGACGCGATGTTCTTCACCCGGGCCGGGCTGGAGCAGGCGACCCGACCCGAGGTCGCCGATCACCACGCCGCCCGGCTGGTCGGCGCGGGCGCCCGCCGGGTGATCGACCTCGGCTGCGGCATCGGCTCCGACGCGCTGGCCTTCGGTCGGGCCGGACTTGAGGTGGTCGCGGTCGACATCGACCCGGACACCGCCGCCGTCGCCCGGGCCAACCTGGGGCCGAGCGCGACGGTGATCTGCGCCGATGCCGAAGCGGTGGCCGCCGACCTGGTGCGGCCGGGCGACGCGGTCTTCGCCGACCCGGCACGGCGCAACGAGCGCGGCCGGGTGTGGCGGGTCGAGGACTTCACGCCGCGCTGGTCGCTGATCACCGGCCTGCTCGACGGCAGCCGGATCGCCGGGGTGAAGCTCGGACCCGGCGCTGCCGCCGGCGTTCATCCCGGCCACCGCCGAGGCGGAATGGCTCACCCACCGCGGGGACACCGTCGAGGTCGGCCTGTGGGCCGGCCCCGGCGCCGAGCCCGGGCGGCGCTCGGCCCTGGTCCTGCCGGACGCGAGGTTGATCGCCCGCCCCACCGAGCCGCTGGACGTCGGCCCACTCGGCGCCTATCTCTACGAGCCGGACGGCGCGGTGATCCGGGCCGGCGGCGTCGCCCAGCTCGGCGCGGACCTGGAGGCGCACCTCCTCGACCCGCACCTCGCCTACCTCACCGGGGACCAGCTCGTCCTGACCCCCTTCGCCACGGCGTTCCGGGTCCTCGACCGGCTGCCGTACGGGGTCAAGGACCTGCGGGCCTGGGTCAAGGCCCACGACGTCGGTCGGCTCGAGATCAAGAAGCGGGGCATCGACGTCGACCCGGCCGAGCTGCGCAAGCGTCTCCGGCCGAACGGATCCGCGAGCGCCACGCTGGTGATCTCCCGCACTCCGCGCGGCGCGCTGGTCGCGGTCGTCGAGCGGGTTGGATGATCCTGCGCATCGGACCCCGACCGACCCTCGGATGCGGTGCTGGCACTCACCATGGTCGAGTGCTAATGTCGGATTAGCACTCTCACCATGAGTGTGCCAGTTCCTAGCTGGCGGCCGAGGTGGCACCGCGACGACATCTCGACCATCCAGCAGACAAACTCACAAGATCGACACCCGTGAAAGGGGTTTGACGTGGCAACGATCAAGCCGCTCGAGGACCGCATCCTCGTTCAGCCTCTCGAAGCAGAGCAGACCACGGCCTCCGGCCTGGTTATTCCCGACACCGCCAAGGAGAAGCCGCAGGAGGGCACCGTCCTCGCCACCGGCCCAGGTCGGGTCGACGACAACGGCAAGCGGATTCCGCTCGATGTCTCCGAGGGCGACATCGTCATCTACAGCAAGTACGGCGGCACAGAGGTGAAGTACGACGGCAAGGAGCTCCTGCTCCTCAATGCCCGCGACATTCTCGCTGTCGTCAACAAGTAAGGGGCATCGCTTCGATGGCAAAGATTCTGCAATTCAGCGAGGAGGCGCGCCAAGCTCTCGAGCGTGGCGTCGACATTCTCGCCAATACCGTGAAGGTCACCCTCGGCCCCAAGGGCCGTTACGTCGTCCTCGACAAGAAGTGGGGTGCGCCGACCATCACCAATGACGGCGTCACCGTCGCCCGCGACGTCGAGCTCGATGACCCGTACGAGAACCTCGGCGCACAGCTGGCCAAGGAGGTGGCCACCAAGACCAACGACGTGGCCGGCGACGGGACCACCACCGCAACCGTGCTGGCGCAGGCCCTGGTGCACGAGGGCCTCAGGGCCGTCGCCTCCGGTGCCAACCCGATCAGCCTCAAGCGGGGTATCGACGCGGCCGTGGCCGCCGTCGAGGCGCGTCTGCGGGAGAACGCCCGCGATGTGGAGACCACCGACGACATGGCGCACGTCGCCACCATCTCGGCCCGCGACGAGGAGATCGGCCGGCTGATCGCCGAGGCGTTCGACAAGGTGGGCAAGGACGGTGTGATCACCGTCGACGAGTCCAACACGATGGGCACCGAGCTCGAGTTCACCGAGGGCATGCAGTTCGACAAGGGTTACCTCTCGCCGTACTTCGTGACCGATCCGGAGCGGATGGAGGCCGTCCTCGAGGATCCGTACATCTTGATCAACTCCGGCAAGATCTCCTCGATGACCGACCTGCTTCCGTTGCTGGAGAAGGTCATCGCGGCGTCGGGCACGCTGTTCATCGTGGCCGAGGACGTCGACGGCGAGGCGCTCTCCACGCTCGTGGTCAACAAGATCCGGGGCACCTTCACCTCGGTCGCGGTCAAGGCTCCGGCCTTCGGCGACCGTCGCAAGGCCATGCTGGAGGACATCGCGATCCTCACCGGCGGCAAGGTGGTCGCTCCAGAGGTCGGGCTCAAGCTCGACCAGGTCGGCCTCGACGTGCTGGGCAAGGCCCGCCGCATCGTGGTCACCAAGGACAACACCACGATCGTCGACGGTGCCGGTGAGAGCAGCGAGGTCAAGGGCCGGGTCGCGCAACTGCAGGCCGAGATCGCCCGGACCGACTCCGACTGGGACCGCGAGAAGCTGCAGGAGCGGGTCGCCAAGCTCGCCGGCGGCGTCTGCGTGATCAAGGTCGGCGCGGCCACCGAGGTCGAGCTCAAGGAGAAGAAGCACCGCATCGAGGACGCCGTCTCGGCGACGCGTGCGGCCATCGAGGAGGGCATCGTCGCCGGTGGCGGCTCTGCGCTCATCCATGCCGCCCGGGCGCTCGACGGAGACCTCGGACTGACCGGCGACGAACGGACCGGCGTCGCCATCGTCCGCAAGGCGGCCGTCGAACCGCTGCGCTGGATCGCCGAGAACGGTGGCGACCAGGGCTACGTCGTGACCGCCAAGGTGGCCGAGCTGGAGCCGGGCAGCGGCTTCAACGCGGCGACCGGTGAGTACGGTGACCTGATCGCCGCCGGCGTGATCGACCCGGTGAAGGTGACGCGTTCCGCGCTCGCCAACGCCGCCTCGATCGCGTCGTTGCTGCTCACCACCGAGACGCTGATCGTCGAGAAGCCCGAGGAAGAGGAATCCGCGGCTGGTCACAGCCACGGTCACTCGCACTGACGCTTCTCGAACCCGCTCAAACCCAGGGCCTCCCTCGTACGAGGGGGGCCCTGGTGTTTTGCGGCTGATCGGTGCCGGCACCCGCAGGTCTCCGCTGCCCGGGGCTGGGCGCGGCGGCTTACCGCACCAAGTTGTCGCCTACCGCATCAAATTTGCTGCGGTAGGCGACGGTTTAACACGGTCCGTGCCAAACCGACCGGGCCGCGCAGAGTCCCACCGGTCCATCCAGCAGGTATCTAGCCGCGCGGCGCCGCGCTCACTACGGTGGGGCCAGCCGTCCCGATATCTGAGGGGTGCCCATGACCGACAGCGCCGTGCTCGACACGATCCTCGGCTTGATCGCCGTCTTCTATGCGCTGGCGCTGCTGTGCAGCGGCGTCGTCGAGATGATCGCGAATTGGGTCAAGAAGCGGGCCAAGTATCTGCTCCGCGGCCTTCGCGACCTGCTCGAGGAGGCGGCACCGCCCGACCAGCACACGCAGGGCTGGGTGGCGAAGAAGGTCAGCGAGGCATCGGTGACCACGGCGGCCGAGCTCACCCAGTACGACTCGGCGCTGCGGGCGAACACCCGCAGTCTCGGCCGCGCCTGGCGGTGGCAGCCTGCCGCCGACCATGACCGGCGATCACCGTCGATGTGAATGCCGTGATGGGGCACCCGCTCGTTCAGCCCCTCCGGTATGCCGACTCCCTCGGCAAGCCCAGGCGGAATCCGGCGTACCTGCCCTCCGACGTCTTCGCCCGGGCCGTCGCCGACCTGCTCACCCCGCAGGCCGGAGGGGCCGAGATGACCGCCGAGCAGATCAGTGCCGGCATCGCGGCCCTGCACGGTCGCCGAAGCTGCAACAGGCGTTGACCGGACTGCTGAAGGCGGCCAACGGGGACGTGAAGAAGTTCCTGGATGCCACCGAGGCCTGGTTCGACGCCAAGATGGAACGGGTCACCGGGTCCTACAAGCGCTGGGCCAAGCGCTGGGTGATGGTCATCGCGGTCGTGGTGGTGGGCGTCGGGGGCGTGGACAGTATCGCCATCGCCCGCGCCCTCTACGCCGACGAGGCCATCCGTGCCACCGTGGTGCAGCAGGTCAACGATGAGGAGTTCTGCGACACGACCAGCACCGAACTGACCTGCGGCGAGCAGGCCCGGAATTTCCTGGAGAAGAGCGCCCTGCCGCTCGGCTGGTCGAAGCCCAACCCGCAGGACGGCAAATGGGGTTGGCCGCTGAAGTTTCTCGGGCTGCTGATCACCGTCGGCGCCGCGTCCCTCGGTGCCCCGTTCTGGTACAAGTTGCTGGACCGGGTCGGCTCGCTGCGCAATACCGGCCAGAGCCCGTCGCCGGCGAAAACCTGAGCCGATCGCCACGCTTCGGTGGTGATCTTCGACACCACGGTGCTGCGAATCAGTGATCGTCTGCAATACTCGGACGTAAGCCGTCCCAAGAACCGCGTAGCGACGATAACTGGGTTATCCATTTGGTCGCACAATTGGGCAAATCCGCGGTTTGTGTCTGACGAATTTCTCTGACGCACGATTTTCGACTTTCTTGCACACCTTCACTCGGGGACCGATTGGGGGTTTTCAGGTGATGGCAGAAATGTCCCGCCAGTGGTCCGACCACGAACTCGTGGCCGATGCACAGGCCGGCGATGCGCAGGCACTCGACACGTTGATCGCCGCGGTACGCCCCGCGGTCTTCCGGTACTGCCGTTCGCGGCTCGCGACCTACGCCGGTGGCGTGGACGCGGCCGACGACGTCGCCCAGGAGACGTGCATCGCGGTGGTCCAGGTCCTGCCCAGCTACCGCGCCAAGGCGCGCCGTTCGCGGCTTTCGTCTATGCCATCGCGTCCCACAAGGTGGCCGACATGCAGCGTCGGTTCAGCCGGTCGGCGCTGCTGGTCGAGGAGTTCCCGGACCAGACCGAGCCGTCGCCGACGCCGGAGGATCAGGCGATCGCCACCTTCGACGTGCGGGCGGCCAACCAGTTGCTCGCCCTGCTGCCGCATCGGATGCGTGAGGTGCTCGTGCTCCGGGCCGCCGGCGCTGTCCGCCGCGGGGATCGGCGAACGGCTCGGGATGAGCGCCAACGCGGTGCGCGTCTCGCAGCATCGGGCCTCGGCCAGGCTGCGCGAGCTGATCGCCGAGTCCGAGGAGCACCGGGAGATGTTCGACTCGTTCCGGCGGATCGTCGCCTGACCGCGAGCGCCGACCGACGCCGATTAGGATGTGACCTTCTCACCCAGCGCGTGAAAGGCCGTCCTCGTGTTGCCCAACTCTGGTGAACTCAGCGCCACCGGTGTGCCCCAGCCCTTCGAGACCCTCGGGCTGACCTTTGACGACGTGCTGCTCCAGCCGGCTGAGAGCGACGTCATCCCCTCCGCGGTGCAGACCGAGTCGCGGGTGTCCAAGCGGATCAGCGTGAAGGTTCCGTTGGTCTCCTCGCCGATGGACACCGTGACCGAGGCCCGGATGGCCGTGGCGATCGCCCGCCAGGGTGGGCTCGGCATCATCCATCGCAACCTGTCGATCGAGGACCAGGCCCACCAGGTCGACATCGTCAAGCGCTCCGAGGCCGGGATGATCGACGAGCCGATCACCATCGCCGCCGATGCGACGATCGGCGAGGCGGACGCGATGTGCGGCCGCTACCGGATCTCCGGGGTGCCGGTGGTGGACCGGGACATGAACCTGCTCGGCATCGTGACGAATCGCGACATGCGCTTCGAATCCGACCCGTCCCGGCTGGTCGGCGAGGTGATGACGCCGATGCCGCTGGTCACCGGCCATGTCGGCATCAGCACCGACGACGCGATGAAGTTGCTCGCCCAGAACAAGATCGAGAAGTTGCCGCTCGTCGATGAGCGCGGCCGGCTCAAGGGCCTGATCACGCTGAAGGACTTCGTCAAGTCCGACCAGTACCCGGACGCGTCCAAAGATGATCAAGGTCGGCTCCGGGTGGGAGCTGCGGTGGGCTTCTTCGGCGACGCGTGGAAGCGGGCGATGGCGCTGATCGAGGAAGGTGTCGACCTGCTGATCGTCGACACCGCGCACGGTCACTCCCAGGGCGTGCTGGAGATGGTGCGCCGGTTGAAGGCCGAGTCCGCCGCGGACGCGGTCGACATCGTGGGCGGCAACGTGGCCACGTACGCGGGCGCCCAGGCCCTCGTCGACGCCGGTGCCGACGGGGTGAAGGTCGGCGTCGGGCCCGGCTCGATCTGCACCACGCGGGTGGTGGCCGGCGTCGGCGTCCCGCAGGTGACGGCGATCCACAACGCATCCCGCGCCTGCCGTCCGGCCGGTGTCCCGCTGATCGGCGACGGCGGCCTGCAGTACTCCGGCGACATCGCGAAGGCGCTGGTGGCCGGGGCGGACACCGTCATGCTGGGCTCGCTGCTCGCGGGCTGCGAGGAGAGTCCCGGTCAGTTGATCTTCGTCAACGGCAAGCAGTTCAAGGCGTATCGGGGGATGGGTTCGCTGGGCGCGATGGCCTCCCGCGGTCGCAGCGCCTCGTACTCCCGGGACCGCTATTTCCAAGGCGACGTCACGTCCGACTCGATGCTGATCGCCGAGGGCATCGAGGGCCAGGTGCCGTATCGCGGTCCGCTCGCCGCGGTCGCCTACCAGTTGGTCGGCGGACTGCGGCAGTCGATGTTCTACACCGGCGCTTCGACGATTCCCGAGTTGCAGGAGCGCGGATCATTCGTCCGGATCACCTCGGCCGGGCTGCGCGAGTCTCACCCGCACGACATCCAGATGACCGTCGAGGCGCCGAACTACGCCGGCTGAACTCGCCAACCTAAGGGGTAGTCCATTGTTCGAGGTCGGTCGCAGCAAGCGTGCCCAGCAGGCTTTCGCCTTCGATGACGTGACGATCGTCCCGTCACGGCGGACCCGGGGCGACGAGGAGGTGTCGCTGCAGTGGCGGATCGACGCGTACACCTTCGCGTTCCCGTTGCTGGCGGCGCCGATGGACTCGGTGATGTCGCCGGCGACGGCGATCCGGGTCGGCCAGCTCGGCGGGCTCGGGGTGCTCAACCTCGAAGGGCTGTGGACCCGGTACGAGGACCCGCAGGTCCTGCTGGACGAGATCATCGGGGTCGGTGATCCGGTCGCGGCGACCCGCCGGATGCAGGAGATCTACGCCGAGCCGATCAAACCGGAGCTGATCGGCCGGCGGATCGCCGAGATCCGGGCCGCCGGAGTGCCGGCCGCCGGCGCCTTGTCCCCGCAGAACACCCAGGCGTACGCGCAGGCCGTCGTCGACTCCGGCGTCGACTTCTTCGTCATCCGCGGCACGACGGTGTCGGCGGAGCACGTCTCCTCCGAACTCGCGCCGCTCAACCTCAAGCAGTTCATCTACGACCTCGACGTGCCGGTGATCGTCGGCGGCTGTGCCACGTACCAGGCGGCTCTGCACCTGATGCGGACCGGCGCGGCCGGCGTCCTCGTCGGCTTCGGCGGCGGGGCGAGCTCGACCACCCAGTCCGTGCTCGGCGTCGCCGTGCCGATGGCGTCCGCGGTCTCCGACGTCGCCGCGGCCCGCCGCGACTATCTGGACGAGTCCGGCGGCCGCTACGTGCACGTGATCGCCGACGGATCGGTCGGCCGGTCCGGTGACATCGCCAAGGCGATCGCCTGCGGCGCGGACGCGGTGATGGTCGGATCGCCGCTGGCCAAGGCCGCCGAGGCGCCCGGCGGCGGCTTCCACTGGGGTCCGGAGGCGTGGCACGCCAACCTGCCGCGCGGCGAGCGGGCCAAGTTCGACATCGTCGGCACGCTCGAGCAGATCCTGCTCGGCCCGTCGACGGTGCCGGACGGCACGATGAACCTGGTCGGTGCGCTGCGCAAGTCGATGTCGACGACGGGCTACACCGAGCTCAAGGAGTTCCAGCGGGTGGAGATCATCGTCGGTTAGATTCGCCGCTCGCGCCCGCGCGGGCCTGAAGATCGCGAGCCGCTTCCTCGACTCGCACGGCGGAAAGCGTTGCCGTGCTCGACTCGGTCGCGCCACACGATCGATCCCGCGCTACCCGACGCTCGCGGAGGTCAAGCGCGAGCGGGCGAGGCTCAGCCTGCCGTCAGCAGACGTCCTTCAGCGCGTCCCAGCGGGCGATCTCACAGCCGTTCTTCCGGGACAGGGTGCTGTTCACCGGCTCGCCCTGCCAGGTCCCGGTGATCGTCGCCGTCTCCGGGCCGCCGTACTGCTGGGTGCACATCTGATCCTTCGGGACCGCGGGCAGCGCGGTCTCACCGTGCTCGGCCAACGCCCGGCACGCGGCTTCGGGATCGGGGTGGGTGCCGCCGGCCGGATCGCAACTCAGCTGCCAGGTGGTCTTGGTGCCCGAACCGTCGTCGACGACGATCGTCAGCTCCGACGTCGACTCGCCGGGCTCGGCCGGTGTCCCGCAGGCCGCCATCGCCCACGCGCAGACCAGGGCGAGAACCAGCCCCAGGGGAGCCGTCGCCGCTCGTGGGAACCTGCTGACCATCGATTTGCTCCCTCATCGAGCGCTGTTGCCGTCGAGCCTACCCATCGATCGCCGGCGAACGCGGCACGCTGATCACGATCAGCGATTCGGGAGGGCGCGATGGAGGCAGCAGCAGTCGCGTGGGCACGCGAGGTGCTCACGCCGGATCGGGTCACCTGGATCAGGACCAGACCCTGGGCCGAGGTGTGGCGGCTGGACACCGCGGACGACCGCTACTGGCTCAAGATCAACTTCCGGCGGACGGTCTACGAGCCGCGGCTGCTCGAGCTGCTGCAACGGACCGGTGCCGATCTGCTGCCACCCTGCATCGCGCACGGCTCGCGTCCCTGGGCGCTGATCCGCGACGCCGGGCAGTCGGCTCGGGAGGCGCTCGCCGACGTCGAGCCGGCCGCCCGGATCGACTTCTGGTGTGGGGTGCTGGCCGAGTACGCGGAACTGCAGCGAGCCGGCGCCAGCTGGACCTGAGGGCCGTCGGAGTGCCCGACTTCTCCGCCGCGCAGCTGCTGGAACGCTTCGACGAGGCGCTCGCCGAACCCGGCTGGCTGGCCCCTGAGCTGGCGCCGCCGGGCGAGGGCCATACCGAACGTATCCAGGCCTGCCGGCCGCTGCTCGCCGACGCCGCGCGGCGGCTCGCGGACGGTCTGCCGCCGACCGTGCAGCACGATGACCTGCACGACGGCAACGTGTTCACCCGCGACGGCCGGACCATGCTCATCGACTGGGGCGACGCGGTGTTCGCCCATCCGTTCGGCACGCTGCTGGTGACGCTGGGGGTGCTGGCCGCCCAGCTCGAGGTGGACCGCGACGACCCACAGCTGCGCCGGGTGACCGACGCCTATCTCGAGGTGTGGCGTACCGGCGGCGAGTCGGCGGTCGAACTCGAGCGACAGCTCGACCTGGCGCTCCGGACCGCGCCGCTCGGTCGCGCGGCGGGCTGGCAGCGCGCGCTCGGCGACCCCGCGGTCGCGGTCGAGCACGACTTCGGCGATGCCGTGGCGTACTGGCTGCTCGAACTGGCGGATGCACTCAGCGAGTCGGGCTGACTACGCTGTTCGCCATGAGCGACCCGGTGACCGAGGAGCTGCTCCGGCTTCGCAACAGCATCGACAACATGGACGCCGCCCTCGTCCACCTGTTGGCCGAGCGGTTCAAGATCACCCAGCAGGTCGGTCTGCTCAAGGCGGCCCACGGGATGCCGCCCGCCGATCCGGCCCGCGAGGCGCAGCAGATCGCCCGGCTCCGGGCGCTCGCCGAGGACGCCCGGCTGGATCCGGAGTTCGCGGAGAAGTTCCTGAACTTCGTCGTGGCCGAGGTGGTGCGACATCACGAGGCCGCCTATCGCAGCACGGTGCACGGCCGACGGATCTCCGGCCGGGTAGCTCGGCCTCACCCCCCACTTGTCCGGTCGCCCCGCCTATAGGTGGGGGACGACCGGACAAGTGGAGGGTCAGGGGCGGTCTCGGGCCAGCGCGGCGGCGATGGCGCGCCCCGCGCTGCGGCCGCTGAACAGACAGCCACCGAGGAAGGTGCCTTCGAGGGAGCGATAGCCGTGGACGCCGCCGCCGCCGAACCCGGCTGCCTCGCCGACCGCGTACACGCCGGGGACCGGATTCCCGTCGACGCTCAGCACGCGGCTCTCGAGGTCGGTCTCCAGGCCGCCGAGGGTCTTGCGGGTCAGCACGTGCAACCGGACGGCGACCAACGGCCCGCCCGGCCCGGCCCGGCCGTCGCCGGCCTTGGTGTCGAGCAACTCGTGCGGGGCGACGACCCGGATCAGCCGGTCGCCGATGAACTTCCGGGCGGCCGCGGTCGCCACCACCTGAGGGTCCTTGCCCAGCCCCGTCCGGACCTGCTGGTCGCGGGCCTCGATCGTGGCGAGCAGTTCGTCCGGCTCGATCAGGTGCACCCCGGCCAGCTGATTCATCTGGGCGGCGAGCTCGGCCACCGACCCCGCGGCCAGGAAGTCGACGCCGCGTTCGCTGAACGCGCGGACCTCCGGCGTCGGCCCCGGCTTGATCCGCCCGGCCAGCAGCCGCAGATCCTTGCCGGTGAAGTCGGCGTTCTGCTCCGAGCCGGACAGGGCGAACTCCGCGGCCAGCGTCGCCTGGTCGAGGACGAACCAGGAGTACGAGAAGCCGGTCGACGTCACGTGCCGGAGCGCGCCGAGGGCGTCGAAGCCCGGAAACAGCGGAGCCGGGAAGCGCCGGCCGTGCGCGTCCAGCCAGAGCGAGGACGGGCCGGGCAGGATCCGGATGCCGTGATGGCTCCAGATCGGAGCGTGGTTCATGATCCCTTCGGGGTAGTGCCACATCCGGTCGGCATTGATCACCCGGCCGCCGACGGCTTCGGTGATCGGCAGCATCGACCCGTCGACATAGTCCGGGACTCCGGCGATCAGGTCCGCCGGAGGCTCGCCCCAGCCCCGTGGCCAACTGCTCCGGACCAGGTCGAGATTGCCGCCGATGCCGCCACCGGCCACCACCACGGCCTGAGCGGAGAAGCTGAACTCCCCGATCGCGGTCCGCGAGGTCGGCACGCCGCGCGGCAGCTCACTGGGTTCCAGGATCGTTCCCGACACCCGTACGCCCGCCGCGTCGATCTCCAGTGAGGTCACCTTGTGCCGGGCCCGGATCCGCACCCGACGGGAGTGCAGCAGGGCCTGCGCGAACGGCTCGACAACGGCTGGACCGGTGCCCCAGGTGACGTGGAAGCGTGGCACCGAATTGCCGTGACCCGGTGCGGTGTAGCCGCCACGTTCGGCCCACTGGACGAGCGGAAACCACCGGATGCCCAGGTCGTGCAGCCAGCGGCGCTTCTCCCCGGACGCGAAGTGCACGTAGGCCTCGGCCCAGCGGCGCGGCCAGTGATCCTCCGGCCGGTCGTAGCCGGCACTGCCCAGCCAGTCGGCCAGGGCCAGCTCCTCGGAGTCGTGGATCCGCAGCCGTGCGCTGCTCGGGGGAGTTGACCAGGAACAGCCCGCCGAAGGACCAGTGCGCCTGCCCGCCGAGCGAACCCAGGGACTCGGTGTCGACGATGATCACCGAGTGCCCGGCCTCGGCCACCTCGTACGCGGCCACCAGCCCCGACAAGCCCGCACCGACCACGATCACGTCCGCGTCCATGGCGTCGATGCTGCCACGGGTCCCATTCGGCTCGCGCCCTGAGCTGACAAGGGCCGGATCCACCCTTCGACAAGCTCAGGCACGTGAGGCCGTGGCGACTAGCCTGACTGCCATGACCGCGCCGGACCTCGAACGGCTGAGCGGCCTGCTCAGCGCCACCGGGCCGACGACCGAGGTGCGCTCGCCGCTCTCCGGCAAGATCATCGCGACGGTGCCCACCTCGACCGCCGACGACATCGCCCAGGCCGCATCGACCGCCCGCCGGGCGCAGCGGGCCTGGGCGGCCACGTCCATCGCCGAGCGATCCAAGCTGTTGCTGGATTTCCATGATCATCTTCTGGACCGCCGGGACGACTTCGTCGACCTGCTGCAGATCGAGTCCGGCAAGGCGCGGCTGAGCGCCACCGAGGAGGTGCTGCACGTCGCGCCTGACGGCCCGCTACTACGGGCGTACGGCCCGGCGCTATCTGCACTCCGAACGCGGCGAGGGCGTCTTTCCGCTGCTCACCCGGATCGACCGGCACTACGTGCCCAAGGGCCTGGTGGGCATCATCGCGCCCTGGAACTATCCGCTCACCATGGCCATCTCCGACGGTCTCGCCGCGCTGGTCGCCGGCAATGCCCTGCTGCTCAAACCGGATCACCAGACCCCGCTGATCTCGCTGGCCGCCGTCGACCTGCTCCGGCAGACCGGCATGGACCCCGATCTCTGGCCGGTGGTCAACGGGCCGGGGGACGTGGTCGGCCCGCAACTGATCGACGTCAGCGACTACGTCTGCTTCACCGGCTCGACCGCGACCGGCCGGAAGGTCGCGACCCGATGCGCCGATCGGCTGATCGGCTGCTCGCTGGAGCTCGGTGGGAAGAACCCCCTGCTGATCCTGGACGACGCCGACGTCGAGAAGGCGGCCGAGGGGGCGGTGCGGGCCTGCTTCTCCAACGCCGGTCAGCTCTGCGTCTCCACCGAACGGATCTACGTCGCCGAGCCGCTGCTGGCCGACTTCACCAAGGCTCTGGTGGCCCGCACGCAGGCGCTGCGGCTCGGTGCGGCGATGGACTACGAGCACGACATGGGCGCCTTGATCAACGCCGGCCAGCTGGAACGGATCAGCCGGCACGTCGAGGATGCGAGGGCCAAGGGAGCCACCGTGCTGACCGGCGGGCGGCCGCGTACCGACCTCGGCGAGCTGTTCTACGAGCCGACCGTGCTCACCGGCGTCACCCCCGAGATGGACTGCTACGCGGGGGAGACCTTCGGTCCGCTGGTCAGCGTCTATCCGGTCGCCGACGAGACGGAGGCGATCGCCCGGGCCAACGACTCCGAGTACGGACTGAACGCCAGCGTCTGGACCTCCGACCCCGAACGGGGACGGCGGGTCGCGAGCCAGATCGACTGCGGCACGGTCAACGTCAACGAAGGGTTCGCGGCCACGTTCGGCAGCATCGACGCGCCGATGGGGGGGATGAAGCACTCAGGTCTCGGCCGCCGCCAGGGCCGCGAAGGCATCCGCCGATTCGTCGAAGTCCAGTCCGTGGGGACCCAGTCGGTGCTGCCGATCGCCCCGAGTCACGGGCTCACCGGCAGGACGTTCACCGGCGCGATGACCGGTGTGATGCGGGTGCTCAAGAAGGTCGGTCGCGCCTGAGTGTCGCGGCGCACCGGGTGCGGCCCCGCTGGCGGGTTGCAAGTGCGCATCGATTCTGCGGCCGCGGCCTCAGCCGGGCCGGATCGACTTTGCATATTGCGAGACGAGATGCCTAGGGTCATGCGGGGGATGCGTCTGCGTCAGGCGCCGTTTGTAGGAGCGAAAACCATGCGCGCAGCCCACCCTCCATCGCTGAAGGCCGTCCGTCGACCCATTCCCGGGCGAAACCGTCTCGGCCCGAAACTGGCCGGCAGAATCGGGATCATCGCGCTCGCGCTGGTCAGTGCGGCTTTCGGCGTCGTGCTGGCGCCGCTGCCGGCATCGGCCCTCACCGACGCCCCTGCGGCGGCCATCCCGCAGCGCTACCTCGACCAGCAGGTCGACTGGCAGCCGTGCGATTTCGACGAGTTCCTGCGGTTCTTCGCACCCGAGGCGCCGGTCACCAACTGCGCCAGCGTCGCGGTGCCGATGGACTGGCGGCACCCCGACGCGCACGCCGACATCACGCTGGCGATCGCGTACTCCAAGGCCACCGGGACCTCGAAGGGACTGTTCACCGCCAACCCGGGTGGTCCCGGGTCGGACGCGGTCGACTTCACCAGCTTCGCGGCGGTCGACAAGCCGCGGCTGTTCTCCGACTACGACCTGCTCGGCTTCGACCCGCGCGGCTTCGGCAGCAGCACGAACGTCCACTGCTTCACCACCGAGAAGAAACTCGACAAAATCGTGGACGTCGACGACCCGCGGACCCGCAACAGGAAGACCCATGCCGCCGAGTTGGCCAGTGCGAAGCTCTATGGCGAGGCATGCTCGAGCACGGAGTTCAGCCGGTTCGTCAACACCCAGCAGACCGTGTACGACATGGAGTTCCTCCGCCGGTACCTCGGTCGGGACAAGCCGGCCTACGACAAGCTCAACTATCTCGGCTACTCCTACGGCACCTGGCTGGGTGCGTGGTACGCCGATACCTACCCGGACCACACCGGTCGCTTCATCCTCGACTCCAACATGAACTGGACGGCGTCGATGTATGCCAACCAGCTGACTGACCCCTTCTCCTTCCAGCGCCGCCGGGACCTGATGTTCTATCCCTGGGTCGCGCGGCGCAACAAGGTCTACCGTCTCGGCAACACCGCGGCGAAGGTCCGCCGCAGCTACGAGAAGATCCGGGCGAATGTGCTCAAGACCTACCGCCGCGGAGACTACATCTACTCCGTGGTCGAGGCCGACGACCTGATCGCCGGACAGGTGTTCGCCGACTGGCAGTTCCCGGAGGCCGCCAGCACGTTGCTCGACCTCAAGGCGGTGAGCTCGAGTTCGACGTCGAACCCGGCCGCGCTGCGCAGGCTCAAGGCGACCGCCAAGCGAACCGCCCGGCTCGGTGCCGGCTCGGCCGCCGACCTCCGGCAAGCGCGCAAGGCCGCCGCCGTGGCCGAGGACGACGAGCAGATCGAGGTCGACGGCAACTCGACCGTGGTTCGCTGCAACGACTCCGCGTACCCCCGTGACATCACCAAGATCCTCAAGCGTGCCGACGCCGACGCCGCCCGGTATCGCTTCATCGGGTACAGCAACACGGTGTCCATGTGCTCGTACTGGAAGTTCGCCCCCATGACCCGCACCGTCGACCTGGCAGGCGCCCCGCGGATCTTGATGTTCCAGTCCGAGGGTGACCCGGCAACCGCGTACGAGGGCGCGCTGGCGGCCCACCAGAACACCGCCGACCACACCCGGCTGGTGTCGGTGAACAACGAAGGTCAGCACGGCGTCTACCTCGCCGGACCGTCGCCGTGTGCGGAACGGATCGGTGACGCCTTCCTGTTCAGCGGCGTGCTGCCCGCCGCGGACAAGGTCTGCGGCACGACTCCGCTGCCCCGGGACAAGAAGGTCTACGCCCTCAAGGGCCCGCTCGACGGCAAGTCCTACTCGCTGGCCGCCGACGCCGCCATCGGCTCGGCCCGGTTCGCCGAACGAGGTCGTCCGCCGGGCCCGGGTCGAAGCGGCGCGGCTGTCGCGCGGCTGAGCGGCCCACCTGACACGCACTAGAATTTCGCTTCCCATCCCTGTGGAGAAGGAAGCCAGATGACCGAAGCCGACCAGGAGACGACGCGAGGCCACGACCTCGTGGTGGTGATCGACTTCGGCGCCCAGTACGCGCAGTTGATCGCGCGCCGGGTCCGGGAGGCGAAGGTCTACTCCGAGATCATGCCGCACACCGCGTCGGTGGCCGAGATCATGGCCCGGCGGCCGAAGGCGGTCATCCTGTCCGGCGGGCCGCAGTCGGTGTACGCGCCCGGCGCCCCCCAGGTCGACCCGGCCCTGTTCGCCGCCGGCGTCCCGGCGTTCGGCATCTGCTACGGATTCCAGGCGATGGCCCGTGCTCTCGGCGGCGACGTCGCTCGGACCGGTCTGAGCGAGTTCGGGCGTACCGAAGCCAGGGTCGCGATCCCGGGCACGCTGCTCGCCGGACTGCCGGACAGCCTGCGGGTCTGGATGAGTCACGGGGACTCGGTGGCCGCGGCTCCGGCCGGCTTCACCGCCCTGGCCAGCAGCGCGGGAGCGCCGATCGCCGCGTTCGAGGACGCGGGTCGCGGCTTCGCCGGCGTGCAGTGGCACCCCGAGGTGCTGCATTCCCAGGCCGGACAGCGAGTGCTGGAGCAGTTCCTCTACGAGATCGCCGGCTGTTCGCCGGACTGGACCGCGGCGAACATCGTCGAGGACTCCGTCCGCGACATCCAGGCCCAGGTCGGCGACAAGCACATCATCTGTGGTCTGTCCGGTGGCGTCGACTCCGCGGTGGCGGCGGCGCTGGTTCAGCGAGCCGTCGGATCGCAGCTCACCTGCGTCTTCGTCGACCACGGACTGTTGCGCAAGGGCGAGGCCGAGCAGGTGGAACGGGACTTCGTCGCCGCGACCGGGGTCGACCTGAAGGTGGTCGACGTGTCGGGTCAGTTCCTCGACGCGCTGGCCGGAGTGACCGACCCGGAGACCAAGCGCAAGATCATCGGCCGGGAGTTCATCCGCACCTTCGAGGCCGCGGCTCGGGAGGTGGTGGGCGAGGCCGGTGACGTCGAGTTCCTGGTCCAGGGCACCCTCTATCCCGACGTCGTGGAATCCGGCGGCGGCGAGGGCGCGGCGAACATCAAGAGCCATCACAATGTGGGTGGCCTACCGGACGACCTCCAGTTCCGGCTGGTCGAGCCGTTGCGGACGCTGTTCAAGGACGAGGTGCGCGCGGTCGGTGAGCAACTCGGGCTGCCGGCCGAGATCGTCTGGCGGCACCCCTTCCCCGGACCCGGGTTGGCCATCCGGATCATCGGTGAGGTCACCCGCGATCGGCTGCAGATCCTGCAGGAGGCCGATGCCATCGCCCGCGCCGAGCTGTCCCTGGCCGGTCTCGACCGCGACATCTGGCAGTTCCCGGTGGTTCTGCTCGCCGACGTCCGCTCGGTCGGTGTCCAGGGTGACGGCCGTACCTACGGTCACCCGATCGTGCTGCGGCCGGTGACCAGCGAGGACGCGATGACCGCCGACTGGGGCCGGCTCCCGTACGAGGTGCTGGAGAAGATCTCCACCCGGATCACCAACGAGGTCCGCGAGGTCAACCGGGTGGTCGTCGACATCACCAGCAAACCGCCGGGCACCATCGAGTGGGAGTAGGTCCGGGTATCCCGCTCGCGCTCGCGCGGGCCCGATGCTCGCGGCTATATCCGCTCGCGGCCCAGCGGGTCGATTCGGCGACCGGACGGGTGCGGGAGAGGACTTAGACTTGCGTCGACCAGTCCACCCCATCGCGAAGGATTCACCGTGTCCGACCAGGCTTCACCCACCTCCACCGGCACCAGCCGCGTCAAGCGCGGCATGGCCGAGATGCTCAAGGGCGGGGTGATCATGGACGTCGTCACGCCCGACCAGGCCAAGATCGCCGAGGACGCCGGTGCGGTCGCGGTGATGGCTCTGGAGCGGGTGCCGGCCGACATCCGGGCCCAGGGCGGGGTGTCGCGGATGAGCGACCCGGACATGATCGACGGCATCATCGCCGCGGTGTCCATCCCGGTGATGGCGAAGGCTCGGATCGGGCACTTCGTCGAGGCTCAGGTGCTGCAGTCGCTCGGCGTCGACTACATCGACGAGTCCGAGGTGCTGACCCCGGCCGACTACGCGAACCACATCGACAAGTGGCCGTTCACCGTGCCGTTCGTCTGCGGTGCGACCAGCCTCGGCGAGGCTCTGCGCCGGATCACCGAGGGCGCGGCGATGATCCGCTCGAAGGGCGAGGCCGGTACCGGCGACGTCTCCAATGCGACCACCCACATGCGGAAGATCCGTGCCGAGATCCGTCGGTTGACCACCATGGCACCCGATGAGCTCTATGTGGCGGCCAAGGAACTCCAGGCGCCGTACGACCTGGTCTGCGAGATCGCCGACCTCGGCAGGCTTCCTGTGGTGCTGTTCACCGCCGGCGGCATCGCCACCCCGGCCGACGCGGCCATGATGATGCAACTGGGCGCGGAGGGCGTCTTCGTCGGATCGGGCATCTTCAAGTCCGGCAATCCGGCCGAGCGGGCCGCGGCCATCGTCAAGGCCACCACCTTCTTCGACGATCCCGATGTGATCGCCAAGGTGTCCCGGGGGCTCGGCGAGGCGATGGTCGGCATCAACGTGCCGCCACCGGAGGCGGCGACATCGTGGTCTGCGGACATGCCGCAGCCGCACCGGCTCGCCGAACGCGGCTGGTGAGGTTCTGCTGAGCCTGTCCAAGGGCTCGCCCCTGATCGGAGTCCTGGCCCTCCAGGGTGATGTCCGGGAGCATCTCGCGGCGCTGACCGCTTGTGGCGCGCAAGCCCGCCCGATCCGACGCCCCGGCGAGCTGGATGATCTTGACGGCATCGTGCTGCCCGGCGGCGAGTCCACCACCATCGACAAGTTGTCGAGGATCTTCGAACTGCGCGACCCGCTGATCGCCGCGCTCCGGGCCGGCCTACCGGCATACGGGTCGTGTGCGGGAATGATCCTGCTCGCCGACCAGGTTCTCGACGGCACCCGTGATCAACAGACCTTCGGCGGACTCTCGATCACCGTGCGGCGCAACGCTTTCGGCCGACAGGTCGAGTCCTTCGAGGCGGACGTCGATCTCGAAGGGATCGAGGGTGGCCCGGTGCACACGGTCTTCATCCGAGCCCCGTGGGTGGAGACAGTCCATGATCACGTCGAGATTCTCGGAGCTGTGACCCCACCCGGCACCGACGAATCGAGGATCATCGCGGTGCGTCAGGGCAACCTGCTGGCCACCTCATTCCATCCGGAGGTCACCCAGGACCTGCGGATCCACCGCTACTTCCTGAAGCTCGTCGGCGCCCGTCAGCGTCAGCTCTTGGGTTGATCCTCGCCGGACGCCACTGGGTGATCGGGTTCGTCGAACGACTCCTCCGCGTCGGCTTCGTGGGCCGGCGTCACCGGGTCGGGCTGCGGCGATGGCTCCGGCTCCGCCGGCGCGGCGGCTTGGGCGGGAGCTTCGGGCTCGGCGGGCTGGGTGGGCTCCGCGGGTGGGGTCGGGGCCGGTTCGGGCCACGGTGCGGGTGCTGGTGACGGTGCCGGCCCCGGCGACATGTTGGCCGCGGGCTGCTCCCACGGTGCGCCCGCCGTGCCCCAGACCTCGGCCTCGCGCTGCGCCGGAGGCTGCCCGTACGCGCCGCCGAAGGGGGCTCCCGGAGCCGGTGCGGCGTACGGGGTGTCGTAGCCCTGGGGTGCATTGACCGGAGGGTAGGCCTGCGGTGGAAAACCAGTGGGCTCCTCGGGCACCACGAAGAGGGCGACGATGTACAGGACGACCGGAATGCCGGTGAACAGCGCGATGACGACGGTCAGGATCCGCACCAGTGTCGGATCCATGTTGAGGTAGTCGGCGAGACCACCGCAGACGCCGC